>NZ_AP024655.1:1847594-2463459 GCF_019977355.1 Arthrobacter sp. NicSoilB8
CCTGTTGAAGCAGAAGACCGCCCACACTCCGTTTCTCCGGTCGGTCCTGCAGGCCGGCCAGGGCAATGTTCCCGTGTCCCTGGACTCGGCCTTCCCGTCCACCACCGCTGCTTCGCTTGCGAGTTTTGGCACCGGGCTGTCGGCCGGCCAGCATGGCATGGTGGGCTATGACGTCCTGGACCCGGACCAGGACCGGGTAGTGAACATGCTCGGCAACTGGGACGCCGGCGTGGACCCGCAAACGTGGCAGCCGTTCCCCACCGTTTTTGAACGGGCCGCCGACCACGTCGACGTCACCACCGTCAGCCTGCCGCAGTTCAGCACCTCGGCCATGACCCAGGCCGCGCTCCGCGGCGGGCGGTTCATCACCGGAACCACCTCCCACGCCCGGACCGGCGCGGCCGCCGAGGCCATGGCCGGCGCCGGGTCCTCGCTGATGTACTTCTACGTCAACGAGCTCGACAAGGCCGGGCACCGCTACGGCTCCCAGTCACCCCAATGGGAACACCAGCTCGAAGAACTCGATGCCACCGTGCGGAGGCTCAACGCCACCCTGCCGCCCGGCACCACCATCTTGCTGACGGCGGACCACGGCATGGTGGATGTGCCCGAGTCGCAGCGGATTGACTATTCCGCGGAGCCGGCCCTGCTTGCGGGCGTGCGGCATACGGCCGGCGAGCCGCGGATGGTCCACCTGTACCTTGAGGATGGAACCGACGACGCCGCCCGCACCCGTCTGCTGGCAGACTGGCGGTCCCGCTTCGGAGACAGAATTTGGGCATTCACCCGTGAGGAAGCGATCGCCGGCGGGCTGTTCGGCGACGTCCGGGCCGAGGTCACGCGGCGGATCGGCGATGTCATGATCGCGGCCCGTGACTCGCTGGCCCTCTACGACACGCGCCGGGTGCGGCCCACGGCCCTGGAGGTTGTGGGCCAGCACGGGTCCCTGACGAAGGCCGAGCGTGAAGTTCCCCTGCTGTGTTTCAAGGCGGACGGCAAGAAAGCGCCCCGCGGCTGACCGCGGGCTTAAGCGGGAATCGCGGGGGAGCCGGACCCGCGGCCGGCCAGCCTCGCTGCGGTGTACTGGCGTGTTGCCGGCCGCTTACTGGTCGTTGCGGGTCCCGAACACAATTTCGTCCCAGCTCGGGACACTCGATCTCTTGGGCTTGGCCGGCTGGCGCTCCGGCTGCTCGGAGCTGGCGTCGTTCCGGGCCGGGCCCTGGGACTCGCGGTGCTGCCGGCGGGAGCTGCCGCCGCCGATCAGCTCGTCCAGGCCCGGGCTTGCGGTCGGCGATTTGCCGGCCGGGCGCAGTTGCGAGGCCGCGATGGTGACTTCCCGCGTCTCGGTGCTGACGCCGTCGTGCAGCTTCAGGACGTCGTCCTCCTCGGGGAGCCGCGGTGCCAGCGTCAGCCGGGACAGCATGGACGGCCTGCCGTCGCGCCGACGCGTGAAGGCGTCGCTTTCCGTCGGGGAGGCCGCCTCCGCGGCCGGAACGGCCGGCTGCCCGGGGTCGGCGTCGTCGGCGTCCACCGCGCCACCGGGCGCGCCGGCGTCGGTGTGGGTATCAACAGATTCAGCCGCCGACTCCGGTTCCGTCGCCTCCACAACCTCGGAATCCTCGGGCGCTTCGGTCACCTCGGCGGGCCGGGGGTGGGCCGCCGGGACTCCTGCGCTCAGAAGCATGGCAAGAGCGTCGTCTGCGTCCTCGTCCACACCGATCCGGTGGCCGCGGCGGGAACGCAGCATGTCCAGGAGCCCGTCGGCGTCCTGCTCCTGGTGGATCCGGTCCTGTTGCAGCAGCATCTGGTGGATGATGCTGTGCTGGCCGGTCGCCGTGCGGGCCGCGGCCTCGGCGTCGGTTTCAAAGTCAAAAGGCCGGTCGGAGACGGCGGTGAGCCGTCGCGTCGGGACGGGGCCTTCGAGCGGCTCAAGTTCGCTGAGCTGCTGGGCCCAGCGGTTGGCGTTTTGCAGCGATTTCCGGGCAGGATGGAAGGTCCACATGGCCGGCGGCTCCTCGCCGATCCCGGCCGGGCCGCCGGGCTTGGGCTCGAAGCGGGCCACAACGTTCCAACTGCCGTCTGGGCGGCGCCAGGAGTCCCACTCCAGTGTTGAGGGTTCGACGCCGTAAGCCCTCAGGCGGTGCTCGACCATGTCGCTGAGGGACGCAGGGTTTTCACCGAACACTGACCGGTAGACGTCGTGGCCCGGGACGGGGGAGGCCACTTCCACCTTGCGGGCCTGCTGGGCGATGTACTCCCGTTCGGCGAGGACGGGCCCTTCGTAGCGCCGGACCTTGTCCAGTGGAATACCGGACAGCTCCGCCACTTCGGTGGCCGTGGCTCCGTTGCGGATCCTGGTCTGGATATCGCGCGGAGACATGGCAATAGGTGGCGCGGCCGCGCTGGCGGCGGCCTTCGCGGCCGTCCTGCTGGCAGCCACCCTCAGTGCTTCATCGATCGGCAGCTGGAACATCGCGCCGCCGGTGCCACTCAACAGGAGATGCTCTCCGTCGTCGTGGACGCCTACAAGCCGTAGATCCTGCATACAAATCCTCCACCCTGGCATTACTAACAATCGAAACTCTGCCACCAGCGGGACTCATTTCGGGTTAGGACGGCAGGCGCGCCGTGATTTTCCGCGACTTTCCGCCGGTTCTGGCCGGTCTGCGGAAGATAAGCGGAGCAAGGGACCGGCGGGCTCTGGCGTTCGGCGGGCGCTTAAGCAAAAATGACCGACACCGGGCACAAAAACCGCATGTCCGGCGTTGACATCGGTGAACCGCTCCAAGTGCCCAGGGTTACCAGCCCGGCAGGGCCCCTGGAACGGCGAACCAATCGAGCGAATGCGGAGTGTGAGCAACAAATAATGGCGACTGATTACGATGCGCCGCGCAAGACCGAGGAAGACCTCAGCGAGGATTCGATCGAGGCTTTGAAGTCGCGGCGTACGGAGAAGCCTTCCGCCGTGGTGGATGAAGACGAGTCCGACCTTGCCGAAGGCTACGAACTTCCCGGCGCTGATCTGTCCGGGGAGGAACTGCTGGTCCGGGTCCTGCCCGCCCAGGCAGACGAATTCACCTGTGCCTCCTGCTTCTTAGTCCGCCACCGTTCGCAGATTGCCCGCGAAAAGGACGGCCTCAAGTACTGCAAGGACTGCGAGGGATAGACAGCGGCAGTCAGGACTTCAGTGCGGCGATCAACTGCTCCGGGTGGCGGGTTGATGTGAGCCAGTAAGGGGTGCGATCCGAGGGGTCCTCGATTTCGATCCGGACCACCGGGTCCACCCAGCCGCGGATACACAGGAACGCCAGCCCATTGAGCCGGGTTCCCCGTTCGGCCGTCGCTTCCTTGCCGCGGAAGGCTGATGCCTGTCCCAGGTAGCCGCGCTCGATCGTGGCCCGGCCCACCTTGAGGGTCGACTTCGTGACGATGATGGACGGCGTGGACAGAACCAGCAGCACGGAGATGATGACGAAGAGCACAATTGCCGCGGTAATCCCGGCCCAGATGCTGATGGGCGCGAGCATGAGAATTCCGGCGCTGGAAAGCCCTGCCGACACCAACCAGATCCAGAAGTTCGGCCAGAGCTTCTCGGTGTAAAGAACAGTGGAGTCGCTCGGGGCGCTCTTGGGGGCAGGCGCAGCTGCGCTGGATTCGGGCATGAGTCCAGCTTTCCACCTTTCGCGGGCTATTTCATCTCGGCGCCAACCCGCGCCGACCCCGCCTGGGGCGTGCGCGGGCTGGCTGGAGGAGCGAGCAAGGGCGGCTAGGACGATGTTCCCCGCGGGCATTAGAGTGAGGGACTGTGACTGAAGAAAACACCGCCGTCGCCGGCGCCGCACAGCCGGCCGGCGACGCAGAGTACGGAACACCCACCTTGACGGTTCAGCTGAAGATGCTCGACGACGGGCTCGAGCCGCCGTCGTACGCGCACCCGGGCGACGCGGGCGCCGACCTTCGCGCCCGCGAAGACGTCGTGCTGGCCCCGGGGGAGCGCCGCCTGGTACCTACAGGGGTTTCGATTGCGCTCCCGGACGGCTTCGTTGCGCTGATCCACCCCCGCTCCGGCCTCGCCACGAAGCACGGATTGACGGTTGTGAACGCCCCCGGCACCGTGGACGCCGGCTACCGCGGAGAAATCGCGGTGACGCTGCTCAATACCGACCGGGACACGGCGATCGAGCTGCGCCGCGGCGATAGAATTGCACAAATGGTCATTCAGCGCGTGGAGTATGCAAGATTCCTTCCCGTTGAGGACCTGGACGGCTCGGTGCGAGGCGGAGGCGGCTTCGGCTCCACCGGCGGTTTCGGCGGGCCGGCCTGAGCAGCCGGCCCCGGTAAGGGTTTCAGGCTGGACAGGTTCCAAGCTGGACAAGTTCCAAGCCGGACAGGTTTCAGGCTGGCCACGAGAGTCATTCGGGATTTTGCAGTGCCGCACAAAGCACTGCAGCAAGATAAGCGGTGCAGGGAAAATTGAGCTGGCGGCCCCCGGGCCGCGGCGGCAACGCGGGCAGACGCCCGGACGGCGTCCTGCGGCGGCACAGGATCACAACTGAAGGAGACAACGCCATGGTTTTTGGGCGCGGCAGGAAAGCCAAGCAGGAACAGCTGACAGGACCGGAGACGGCCCAAGACGCTGCGGCCCAGGAAGCTGTTGCTGACGGCACCGCGACTGTTGACGGCATGCCGGCCGGGAACGCAGCCAAGACCGCCGGCCGGGCCGCAACGGGTCCCTTTGACGTCTCTGAAATCGAGGCCCAGGACGGATACGTGGACCTCGGTGCACTCCTGATCGCCCCCCGCGAGGGACTCCAACTCCGCCTTGAGGTCGAAGAGGCGAGCCAGCGCGTCGTCGCCGTCACCATGGACCTGGAGGGGTCGAGCCTGCAGCTCCAGGCCTTCGCCGCACCCCGTTCAGAGGGTCTGTGGGATGAAATCCGTGAGCAGATCGGCCAGTCGGTCGGCAGCCAGGGTGGCCAGGTCGAGGAGATCGAGGGCAGCTTCGGCACCGAGCTCGTGGCCAAGCTTCCCGCAGGCGCCGCCGACGGCAGCCAGGGATACCGCGTGGCCCGCTTCATCGGCGTCGATGGCCCGCGCTGGTTCCTCCGCGGCGTGTTCGGCGGCGAGGCTGCGCTGGACCGCGACGCCGCTGCCGGGCTCGAAGGGCTGTTCCGGCAGATCGTCGTCGTCCGCGGTGAGAACCCCATGCCTCCGCGCGACTTGCTGCAGCTCCGCCTGCCCAAGGACACCGCAGCCGCCCCGGCCCCGCAGTCTGCACCCGACCTCGAACAGCCCGAACGCGGACCGGAGATAACCCAGATTGGCTGATGCCCCCGGCCGCAAAGCCACCCCCGCTGTGTCGATCCGGGAACTGCCGGACCGCGGGCGGGTTTTGTGCCACGGCTTCATCGAGTCGGTCACCTACGTGCCGGCCAACCAGGTGGCATCCTTTATCGCTATCCTGATCGACCACGACGAGCCTGCCCCGGTACCCCGGTTCCTGGCATCCGGTGCCAAGAACAGCCCGGCGGCCGGGACGGCCGGCAGCCTGCCCGCCGCGGCCGTCTCCATTGAGCGCGTGCGTCCCGGAGCGCAGCGCCAGCGGCCCGCCGGCCCCAAGGAACGGCTGCGTGTGGTCTGGCTGGGGCGGCGCCGGATCCCGGGTGTCGACGCCGGGACCGAACTCCGGCTCGAGGGCATGGTCACCATGCGCGACGGACTGCCCACGATCTTCAATCCCCGGTACGAAATACTCTCCCGCCAGGAGGAGCAATGACCTTGCCCGAACACCCCGAGCGGGCACGCCTGGACTCTGCACCGGACGACTCTGCACCGGACGACTCTGCACCACACGACTCTGCACCACACGACTCTGCACCGGACAACTCCGCACGACGGGACTGGGCACCAGCGGATCGGGCTGGCCAGGAAGCCGGCGGGCTGCAGCCGGGGGAGTCTTCTACCGGCGGCCGGGACGCTTCGCAGCCCGTCGCGTCGCGGCCCACTGTGTCCCAGCCCGTAACTGTCAAGCCCGTAACTGCCCAGCCGACTGTCGCCCAGCTCGCCGAGGACTATGCCACAAAAGCCGGACTGCACCGGTCGAGCAACGGCAACATCGACGTGCTCAAGAGCGCCGGCGGCATCCAGGGCATCGCGGAGAGCATCCTGCCGGGACTCGTCTTCCTCATTGCCTTCACCATTGACAGGGAGAACCTGACGCTGGCTGTCGTGGCTGCCCTGGCCGTGGCCGCCGCCTTCACCGTGGCCAGGCTGGTCCAGCGCAAGCCGCTGACCCAGGCACTGGCGGGCTTCATCGGCGTCGGACTCTCCGCGTGGCTGGCCACCTCGACCGGCAAGGCAGAGAACTTCTACGTTCTGGGGTTCTTCACCAACCTCGGCTACATCGTGGCGATGGCCATCTCGGTGGCCGTGCGCTGGCCGATCGCCGGCCTGCTGTTCGGCTTCATCCGCAACGAGGGCCTGGAATGGCGCAAGGACCCGAAGCGGGTCAAGGCCTACTCAATCGGCACGTGGGTGATCGTTGCCGTGCTGGTCCTGCGGCTCGTGGTGCAGGTGCCGCTCTACTTCATGGGGGAGCAGGGCCTCGCCGCCCTCGGCACCACCCGGCTCCTCATGGGCGCCCCGCTCTACATCCTCGGCGTCTGGATTGCCTGGCTGCTGACCCGCCCGGTCCGGGTGCCAGCCGAGGCTGAGACGGAGAAAGAGACCGGGGCCGAAAAGCCCAACTAACCCGATGCCCTGTCAGTAATGGCCGTTCCCAGACCTGGGAACGGCCATTACTGATTGAGGGACAGAACGGGCCGACGGGTCAGCCGTCGAAACCGTCGTCCGTGCCCGGCTGGGTGGCGTGGCCGTGCTGGTCGGAGGTCACCGGGTGCTGATCCTCGAGCGGGGATTCCGGGGCCAGCAGGGAGCGGAGCTCGTCCTCCGCCGCGATCGTGGTCACAAAGAACAGCTCATCGCCGCCGTCGATCACGTCGTCGCGGCTGGGCGTGATGGGCGCCTGGTCCCGCAGGATCGCCACGAGGGTGGAGTCCTCGGGCCACTGGACATCGCCCACGGTCAGTCCGATCACATGGGAATCGTGCGGGACTGTGAACTCCACCAGCGAGGACACCCCGGTCTGCAGCGTCAGCAGCCGGACGAGGTCGCCGATCTCCACCGCCTCCTCCACCAGCGCGGTCATGAGCTGCGGGGTGTTGACCGCGACGTCGACGCCCCAGGAGTCGTCGAACATCCAGTCGTTCTTGGGGTTGTTGACCCGGCCGACGGTGCGCCCGACGCCGAACTCCGTCTTGGCCAGCAGCGAGACCACCAGGTTGACCTTGTCATCACCCGTGGCGGAGACCACGACGTCGGCGTCCTCGAGTTTGGCGTCCTGCAGGGTGCTCAGTTCGCAGGCATCACCGACCAGCCAGTGCGCGCCGCGCAGGCCGCTCCGGCCGATCACCTCCGGCTTCTCGTCGATCAGCAGGATTTCGTGTTTGTGGGCCAGCAGTTCGCGGGCAATCGAGGAACCGACGCTTCCGGCACCGACGATGACGACTTTCACTTAGGACTCCTTGGCGGGGGACTTGGCGAGAATATGGCCGATCTCGGAGCTCCGGTCCACGTTCAGCATGGCGTGGACGGTGTCGCCGTCCTGGTAGGACGTGCCGGCAGAGGGCAGCACGCCCTCGCCGAACCGGGTCAGATACGCGATCCGGACGCCGGCCGCCTTCTCGATCGAGGAGATCGGGTGCCCGATCCAGTCCGGGTTAAGGTCCACTTCGGCGAGAACCAGGCGGCCCGAGGGCTCCCGGTAGTCGCCGGCGATGTGCTGCTCGGGCAGGATGCGGCGCAGCACCTGGTCGGCGCTCCAGCGGACGGCGGCGACCGTGGGAATACCGAGGCGCTGGTAGATTTCGGCGCGGCCCGGATCGTAGATCCTGGCGACAACATGGGGAACGTGGAAGGTCTCGCGCGCAACCCGGGTGGCGAGGATGTTGGAGTTGTCGCCACTGGAGACGGCCGCGAAGGCATAGGCCTCCTCCACGCCGGCCCGCTTCAGCGTCTCGCGGTCAAAGCCGACCCCCGTGACCTTTCGTCCGGAGAATCCCGTGCGGAGCCGCCGGAAGGCGCGGTCATCCTGGTCGATGATGGCCACCGAATGGCCGGCGTCCTCGAGCGTGTGTGCCAGGGTAGAGCCGACACGGCCACAACCCATGATCACGAAGTGCGCCACATGGGCCTCCTCTTGGTTCTGCGTCTGATACTGCGTAAAACTCTACCGGCCGCGGGGCGCCGGAAGGCCACGGCCACGAGGCGGCGTGCGGCGGGTGTGCGCACGCAATCTTCACCGTCATGACATCGCGTCCGAATCAGACTAGTTTTGTGTGGTGCTGACAATTTTCAATGCCGTGAAGCGGGTGCTGGTAGGCAAGCCCTTCCGGAACGACCGTCTGGCCCACACCCTCTTGCCGAAGCGGATCGCGCTTCCCATTTTCGCCTCGGACGCGCTGTCCTCCGTGGCCTATGCGCCGGATGAAATCCTCCTGACCCTGGCCCTGGCCGGCGTGAGTGCGGTGGCCATCTCGCCCTTGGTGGGCCTCGCCGTCATGGTGGTGCTCCTGACCGTCGTGGCCTCCTACCGCCAAAACGTCCACGCCTACCCCTCCGGCGGCGGCGACTACGAGATCGCCAACGTGAACCTGGGCAAGTATGCGGGCCTCACCGTAGCCTCCGCGCTGCTGGTTGACTACGTGCTGACCGTGGCCGTGTCCATGTCGTCCGCCGCGACCTACCTGACCACCGCAGTGCCCTCCCTGCATGGGCAACAGGCCGCGATTGCCACGATCGGCGTCGTGATCCTGGCGCTCGTGAACCTGCGCGGCATCCGCGAGGCCGGCAGCGTGTTCGCCGTGCCGACCTACATCTTCATGGCATCCATCCTCGGCATGACCGCCGTCGGGGTCTTCCAGGCCGTGACCGGCCAGCTGGGGCAGGCGCCCTCGGCAGCCTTCACGATCGTGCCGGAGCCGGGCTTCGACGAGGGACTCGTCGGGCTGGCCGGCGCGTTCCTGCTGCTGCGGGCTTTCTCCTCGGGCGCCGCGGCCCTGACCGGCGTCGAGGCGATCAGCAACGGCGTGCCCAACTTCCAGAAGCCCAAGAGCCAAAACGCGGCGACCACGCTGCTGCTGCTCGGGGTGATCGCCTCCGCCATGCTCGCCGGCATCATCTACCTGGCCAACGCCACCAAGGTGCACATCGTGCTGGATCCGGCAACGGAGTTCCTCCTGAACGGCAAGCCGTTGGAAGAGGGCTATATCCAGAACCCTGCCATCAGCCAGATCGCGCAGACGGTCTTCGGCGAGGGATCCATCCCGTTCTACATCGTGGTGGCCGCCACCGGCGTCATCCTGGTGTTCGCCTCCAACACGGCATTCAACGGCTTCCCGGTGCTCGGCTCGATCCTCGCGCAGGACGGCTACCTGCCGCGGCAGCTGCGCACCCGCGGCGACCGGCTGGCCTTCAGCAACGGCGTCCTGGCCCTGGCGGCCGGCGCCCTCGTCCTGATCATCGCCTTTAACGCGGACGTCACAAAGCTCATCCAGCTCTACATCGTGGGCGTCTTCATCTCCTTCACCATGAGCCAGCTGGGCATGATCCGGCACTGGGGCCGGGAACTGAAACTGTCCAAGGAATCATCCGTGCGGCTGCGCATCATCAAGTCCCGGACCATCAACACCGTGGGCTTCTGCATGACCGCACTGGTGCTCGTGATCGTCCTGATCACCAAGTTCACCCAGGGCGCCTGGATCGCGCTGCTGGCCATGTTCGTGCTGTTCCTGATCATGTGGAGCATCCGGGCGCACTATGACAACGTGGCCAAGGAACTCGCCGTGGACGAGGACTCCTCACCGCGCGCCCTGCCCACCCGGGTCCACGCGGTGCTTCTCGTCTCGCACGTCCGCAAACCGGTCCTGCGCGCGCTCGCCTACGCCCGCGCCTCACGCCCGTCGCGGCTGGACGCCATCACCGTGGACATCAGCCCGGAAGAGACCGAGGCGACCGTCGCGGACTGGGAGAAACTCGAAATTCCGGTGCCGCTGACCGTGCTCGCCAGCCCGTTCCGCGAAACGGTGACTCCGATCATGGAGTACATCAAGAACATGCGCCGGGATTCACCGCGCGACCTGATCGTCGTCTACATCCCGGAGTACGTCGTGGGCAAGTGGTGGGAGCAGCTGGTCCACAACCAGACCGCGCTGCGCATCAAGACCCGGCTTCACTTCGAGCCCGGCGTCATGGTGGCCAGCGTGCCGTGGCAGCTCAAGTCGTCCGAAGAAGCAAAGAAACTGCAGGATATCCAATGACCCCCGACACCCGGACGCATACCCACAACGACCTCGTCGTCGACGTCGGACCCGTCGCCCACGGCGGGCACTGCGTCGCCCGGCATGAGGGCCGCGTCGTCTTCGTCCGCCACGGCATCCCCGGCGAGAAAGTCCGCGTCCGGCTGACCGACGACGGCCCCACCGCCAAATTCTGGCGCGCCGACGTCGTGGAGGTCCTCGAGCCCTCACCGGACCGGGTGCCGCATTTCTGGGACCTCGCCGATTCCGCGCGCTCCTGGGCGCACCGGCATCCGCCCGTCGGCGGCGCCGAACTCGGCCACATCTCGCTGGAACGCCAGCGCAGCCTCAAGGCCGACGTCCTGGCCGAACAGCTCAAGCGGCTGGCCGGCGTCGAACTCCCGCCCGCAGGGCAGACCACGGTCGAACCAGTCGGCGTGGCTGCCGGAGGCGGCGCGGAACGCGGGACCGTCCCCGGCCTCGGCTGGCGGACCCGTGCAGGCTTTGCCGTGACCCCGGCCGGCAAGCTCGGCATGCATGCCCACCGTTCCGATGCCATCCTGCCCGTGCGCGAAATGCCGCTGGCCGTTGACGGCATCAACGCGCTCCGGCTCTGGGAAATCGACCTTCAGGGCATCGACCGCGTCGAGGTCGCCGCCCCCGCGAACGGCTCCCGGCCGCTCGTGCTGCTGGTACCCGCCCCCGGAACCCGGTCCAAGCGGCTCGGCGGCATCCTGTCCCAGCTGCCCGACGACGTCTCGGTGGCCAGCCTGGACCCCGCCACCGGCGAGGTGCTGCAGCTGCGCGGCCGCACGTATGTCCAGGAGTCCGCGGCGGGCCACGACTACCGGGTGACCGGCGACGGTTTCTGGCAGATCCACCGGGACGCCCCGGAGACGCTCGTCGGCGCCGTCACCGGCTTCCTGCACGACGGCGGCTACCTCGCGCCGGGCTCCGTGGTGGCGGACCTCTACGCCGGTGCCGGGCTGTTCACTGCGCCACTGGCCGACGCCGTGGGCGTGACAGGATCCGTGCTGTCGGTCGAGGGCGCACCGGGGACCAGCCGTGATGCGCGCAAGAACCTGCACGACGCCACCCAGGTCGAGATCGTCCAGGGCCGCGTCGAACGGGTGCTCCGGCAGAAACCGCGCAACTTCGACGCCCTCATCCTGGACCCGCCGCGCGCCGGCGCCGGCAAAGCCGTGGTCAAGCAGCTCATGGACGCCGGACCCCGGGCCATCGCCTACGTCTCCTGCGATCCGGCGTCGTTCGCCCGCGACCTCGGCTACTTCCGGCAGGGCGGCTGGGAACTCTCGGGGCTGCGGGCCTTCGACCTGTATCCGCACACCCACCACATGGAGACTGTGGCGCTACTGACTCGCGGGCGCTGATCCCACTAGGATGGTCGGAGTAGTCCGACGTCGCGCTCCGTAATCACGGCTGACCTCATGCAATCCCCACGGATCCTTGCCCCGGCGAGGCCCGGTACTAGTTAGGCCCGCCTAACTAGCAAGGGGTCTGCGGCGCGACAAAGATGAAACTGTTGCGAGAGGAGTCCTGCGATGAGCATTGTGGACAGCTTCGGTTCAAAAGGCAAACTTAATGTAGCCGGTACCGAATACGAAATTTTCCGGTTGAACTCCGTTGAAGGTGCAGAAAACCTTCCGTTCAGCCTCAAGGTATTGCTTGAAAACCTGTTGAGGACCGAGGACGGCGCCAACATCACGGCCGACCACGTCCGAGCACTGGCCGGCTGGGACCCCAGCGCGGAGCCCGACACTGAAATCCAGTTCACGCCGGCGCGCGTGATCATGCAGGACTTCACTGGCGTGCCCTGCGTTGTGGACCTTGCCACCATGCGCGAGGCCGTCAAGGAACTCGGCGGAGACCCCAAGCGGGTCAACCCGCTGGCGCCGGCGGAAATGGTGATCGACCACTCCGTGCAGATCGATGCCTTCGGCAACTCCGGCGCACTGGAGCGCAACATGGAGATCGAATACCAGCGCAACGGCGAGCGTTACCAGTTCCTGCGCTGGGGCCAGACCGCATTTGATGACTTCAAGGTTGTCCCCCCGGGCACCGGCATCGTGCACCAGGTCAACATCGAGTACTTGGCCCGCACGGTCATGACCCGCGAAGTTGACGGGGCGCTGCGTGCGTACCCGGACACCTGCGTGGGCACCGACTCGCACACCACCATGGTCAACGGCCTGGGCGTGCTGGGCTGGGGCGTTGGCGGCATTGAGGCCGAGGCTGCCATGCTCGGCCAGCCCGTCTCCATGCTCATCCCGCGCGTCGTCGGCTTCAAGCTCACCGGCTCCATCCCGGCCGGCGCCACCGCCACCGACGTCGTCCTCACCATCACCGAACAGCTGCGCCAGCACGGCGTGGTCGGCAAGTTCGTGGAGTTCTACGGCGAAGGCGTCGCGGCTGTGCCGCTCGCCAACCGCGCCACCATCGGCAACATGAGCCCCGAGTTCGGCTCCACCGCCGCGATGTTCCCGATCGACGACGTCACCCTCGACTACCTGCGCCTCACCGGCCGGTCCGACGAGAACGTGGCCCTCGTGGAGTCCTACGCGAAGGAACAGGGCCTCTGGCACGATCCCTCCCGCGAGATCAAGTTCTCCGAGTACCTCGAGCTGGACCTGTCCACGGTTGTTCCGTCGATCTCCGGCCCGAAGCGCCCGCAGGACCGCATCATCCTCACCGAGTCCAAGGCCCAGTTCCGCGAGGACCTGCGCAACTACGTGAAGGAAGACCTGGTCGGCGGCAGCGTCGACGAAGCGATCGACGAGAGCTTCCCGGCTTCGGACTCGCCGTCCTTCACGGGCTCGGCAAGCCACCTCACGGACCAGGCCCCGCACTCCCACGGCCCGAAGTCCAACGGACGCCCGTCCAACAAGGTCAGCGTCACCACCGCAGACGGCCGCGAGTTCGAACTGGACCACGGTGCAGTCTCGATCGCCTCGATCACGTCCTGCACCAACACGTCCAACCCGTCCGTGATGCTGGCCGCCGCGCTGCTGGCCCGCAACGCCGTCGATAAGGGCCTGACCTCCAAGCCGTGGGTCAAGACCTCCGTGGCTCCCGGCTCCAAGGTGGTCACCGACTACTACAACAAGTCGGGCCTGACCCCGTACCTGGAGAAGCTCGGCTTCTACATCGTGGGCTACGGCTGCGCAACCTGCATCGGCAACTCCGGTCCGCTCGACGCCGAGATCTCCGAGGCTATCCAGGCCAACGACCTCTCCGTCACCGCGGTGCTCTCCGGCAACCGTAACTTCGAAGGCCGGATCAACCCGGACGTCAAGATGAACTACCTGGCCTCCCCGCCGCTGGTCATCGCCTACGCCCTGGCCGGTTCCATGGACTTCGACTTCGACAACGACGCCCTGGGCCAGGACGAGGCCGGCAACGACGTCTTCCTGAAGGACATCTGGCCGAACCCGGTCGAGGTCCAGCAGGTCATCGATTCCTCGATCGACAAGGAAATGTTTGCCCGCGGCTACGAGGGCGTATTCGACGGCGACGACCGCTGGAAGGCGCTCGACACCCCGGCCGGCGACACCTTCGCCTGGGATGAGAAGTCCACGTATGTCCGGAAGCCCCCGTACTTCGAGGGCATGAAGGCCACACCGGAACCGGTCCAGGACATCACCGGTGCACGCGTGCTGCTCAAGCTCGGTGACTCCGTCACCACCGACCACATCTCCCCGGCCGGTTCCTTCAAGTCGGACACCCCCGCCGGGCAGTACCTGCTGGCCAACGGTGTGGAGCGCAAGGACTTCAACTCCTACGGCTCACGCCGCGGCAACCACGAGGTCATGATCCGCGGCACGTTCGCGAACATCCGCATCAAGAACCAGCTCCTGGACGGCGTGGAGGGCGGCTTCACCCGCGACTTCACCCAGGCGGACGGCCCGCAGGCCTACGTCTACGACGCCGCCCAGAACTACCAGGCCGCCGGCACCCCGCTGGTTGTCCTGGCGGGCAAGGAGTACGGTTCCGGTTCGTCCCGTGACTGGGCCGCCAAGGGCACGGCGCTGCTGGGCGTCAAGGCCGTTGTCGCCGAGAGCTACGAGCGCATCCACCGCTCCAACCTGATCGGCATGGGCGTCCTGCCGCTGCAGTACCCGGCCGGCCAGAACGCCGCCAGCCTGGGCCTGACCGGCACGGAAACGTTCGCTGTTGAGGGCGTCACCGCCCTGAACGAAGGCACCACGCCGAAGACCCTCAAGGTCACGGCCACTGCCGAAGACGGTTCCGTCACGTCCTTCGACGCGGTCCTGCGCATCGATACCCCCGGCGAGGCGGACTACTACCGCAACGGCGGCATCCTGCAGTACGTCCTGCGTCAGATCTCCGCGTAGGGACCCGAGGTGAAGCCGGCAACGCTTTATCGCCGGGTTTACCGCGGGTTCGCGGAGATCGTCTCCGCGAACTAGCGGAGACTAAGCAGTCCCACGAGAAAGCCCCGGCCCGTCAGTGACGGACCGGGGCTTTCCCGTTCCGGCGCGGCGGCCCTGCCGGAGGCGTTAGAGTTAAAAGGCATGTCTACCACCCGAAGGAGGGGCCGTTGGGAATCTTGGACACCATCCGGAATCCGCAGGACCTGAGTAAGTTGTCCGAGGCGCAGCTGGATCAGCTGGCAGCCGAAGTCAGGGATTTCCTGATCGGCAACGTCTCCCAAACGGGAGGACACCTGGGCCCGAACCTCGGCGTCGTCGAGCTCACCATCGCGGTGCACCGGATCTTCGATTCCCCCCGCGACAGCATCGTCTTCGACACCGGGCACCAGTCCTACGTGCACAAGCTCCTCACCGGACGCCATGACTTCAGCACGCTCCGCCAGCAGGGCGGCCTGTCCGGCTACCCCGACCGCGGGGAATCCGAGCACGACATCGTCGAAAGCTCGCACGCGTCCTCCTCGCTGTCCTGGGCCGACGGCATCTCCCGCGCCCGGCAGCTGACCGGCGACGGCGACCGCTTCGTCGTCGCGGTGGTCGGCGACGGCGCACTGACCGGCGGCATGGCCTGGGAGGCCATCAACAACATCGCGGCGGACAAGAAGCGCCGCGTTGTCATTGTGGTCAACGACAACGGCCGCTCCTACGCCCCGACCGTCGGCGGCTTCGCCGACCACCTGGCGTCCCTGCGCCCCACCATCGATTCCCTGCGCGCCGCCCCCGCCTACGAAGGCATGCTCGAATGGTGGAAGCGCAAACTCCAGAACGGCGGCCCCGCGGGCCAGTTCACCTACAAGAGCCTGCACGCCATGAAGAAGGGCATCAAGGACTGGTGGGCCCCGCAAGGCATGTTCGAGGACCTCGGCATGAAGTACATCGGTCCCGTGGACGGCCACAACCTCCAGGCCATGGAAAACGCCCTCGCCACGGCCAAGAACTATGCCGGCCCCGTCATCGTTCACGCCATGACGGAAAAGGGCCACGGCTACGCGCCCGCCCGCGCCCATGAAGCGGACCAGTTCCACGCAGTGGGAATCATCGATCCGGAGACCGGCGCACCCGCCGAGGTCGGCGGCGCCAAATCGTGGACCGCCGTCTTCGCCGATGAAATCGCCGACATCGCCGACGAGCGCAAGGACATCGTCGGCATCACCGGGGCCATGCTGATTCCGGTGGGGCTGCACAAGTTCGCCGCCCGGCACCCGGAGCGCGTGTTCGACGTCGGCATCGCCGAACAGCACGCCCTCACCTCGGCCGCCGGCATGGCGTTCGGCGGACTGCACCCGGTGGTCGCGGTCTACGCGACCTTCCTGAACCGGGCCTTCGACCAGCTGCTGATGGACGTGGCCCTGCACAAGGCCGGCGTCACGATCGTCCTGGACCGGGCCGGCGTCACCGGACCCGACGGCGCGAGCCACCACGGCATGTGGGACATGGCCATGGTCCAGATCGTCCCCGGGCTGCACCTCGCGGCACCGCGCGACGCCACCCGGCTGCGGGAGGAACTGCGCGAGGCCGTGGCCATCGAAGACGCCCCCAGCGTGATCCGCTACTCCAAGGGCAGCGTCGGCGCCGAGGTTGAGGCGCTCGAACGCCTGAGCGACGGCGTGGACGTGCTGGCCCGCCGCCCCGCCGGCTCAAGCGAGAACGACGTCCTGATCGTGAGCGTGGGCGCCATGTCCGAACTCGCGCTGGACGTCGCCAACCGTCTCGGAGCCCAAGGCATCAGCTCCACCGTGGTCGATCCCCGCTGGCTGCTCCCGGTCCGGAAGTCCATCATCGCCCTGGCCTCCCACCACCGCCTCGTCATCTGCATCGAGGATGGCGTGCGGGCCGGCGGCGTCGGCTCCCGAATCCGCCAGGAAATGCGGGCCGCCGGGGTGGACACCGCCCTCAACGAGGTCGGCCTGCCCGTGGAGTTCCTCGACCACGGCACCCGCAGCCAGGTGCTCGAACGCGTCGGGCTGACCGCCCAGCAGATCACGCACGACGTCGTCGCGCAGGTACTGGGCACGAAGGTGCCGTTTGCGCGGCCCCTGCCCGGCCAGGAACACCCCAGCACCGGCAGTCTGCCGCTGCTGTAGCCAGCACGTCTGTTGAGCACTACCCCGTGCGGCGCCACCTAAGGAGGCGCAGTACGGCCCAGGAAGGAACTGGCATATGAGTGGAATTATCCGGGTTTACAAGCGTGACGAAGAGGGCACCCTGGAGTTCAGGGAAGCCTGGTTTGACGAGGACTACAGCCAGTTCGTGATGAACCACGGGGTTGTCGGGCACCAGAGCAAAACGGACGAGACAGACGTCCAGGACGCCGAGGCCGCCGAGCGCCTGATGGACGCCTTCGCGGTGCAGTGTGCCGAGGACGGCTACGCCGAAATCCCCGAGGACGAGCAGTTCTGGGTGGTGGCCCAGTATGCGCTCAAGACCAAGGAGGGGACCAGCCGTGATAAGTACCTCGAGGAAAAGGCCAAAGACGCCCTGATCAGCCATCTTGCCTGGCGGGGCCTGGGAATCGTGGACCGCAGCGAGTTTTCCGATGCCAGGCTCAATATCTTCTGCCTGACCCCGGACGTGAACAAAACGGTCTCCGCCATCAAGGTCTGCATCCGGGGCGAGGACCTGGACTTTACCAAGCTGAGCATTGGCGCCGCGCCGTTTGGCGAGGAGACTTTTAAGCTCAAGCATTCACCGAAACCGGCCAACAGCTTCACGCTCTAGGCAACACCGGAAAGGAGCCGGGCACGGCTCACATCAGTTTGGGGGCATCCGACTGGAAGGCAACGCAGTGACGCGAAAATCCTCTCGACCAGGCAGCACTCCGCTCCCCGCAGGACTGGCGGCGCCCGCGCGCAAGTCCCTCGCGCACGCGGGGGTGGAAACCCTCGAACACCTCGTGCAGCTTGGCCGGCGCCGGCTTGCCGGGATGCCGGGCATCTGCCCGCGCACCGTCGCCCAACTCCAGGACGCCATGGACGAGCACGGGCTCGAGCTGCCCGCAGGGTAGCGGCGCCTGCCCTGGCTTGGGCCCCATGCATCCCTGGACGGGGGCACCCGCCCGCTCGATATAGGCTAAATCCATGACTGAATACCGCCGTGTGGGAAATTCCGGACTATCCGTCTCGGTCGTGGGACTGGGCTGCAACAACCTGGGCCGGTCCGGGACCGTGACCGAATCGCAGGAGGGCACCGACGCCGTCGTGCACGCGGCCCTGGATGCCGGGATTACCTTCTTTGACGTCGCCGATACCTACGGCCGGGAGCCCGGCCTGAGCGAGTCCATGCTGGGCCGGGCCCTGGGCGGCCGCCGGGACGACGCCGTGATCGGCACGAAGTTCGGCATGGACATGCGCGGCGCCAACGGCGAGGACTTCGGCGCCCGCGGATCGCGCCGCTACATCATCAAGGCGGCCGAGGCCTCGCTGCGCCGGCTCGGCACGGACTGGATCGACCTCTACCAGTTCCACACCCCGGACCCACTCACCCCCATCGATGAGACGCTCGCGGCCCTTGAGGACCTCGTCAGCAGCGGCAAGGTCCGCTACATCGGCCATTCCAACCGGGCCGGCTGGCAGATCGCCGAGGCCGAGTTCGTGGCCCGAGCCCGCGGGGGAGCCCGGTTCATCTCCAGCCAGAACCACTACAACCTGCTGGACCGCCGCGCCGAACTCGAGGTCACCCCCGCCGCCGAGGCCTACGGCCTGGGCGTCCTGCCGTACTTCCCGCTTGCCAACGGCCTGCTCACCGGCAAATACTCCAAGGGCGCCGCCCCCGAGGGGTCCCGGCTCAGCCACACCCGCACCAACCTCGTCCACGACGCCGACCGGGAGCAGCTGGCCGCCTTCGGCGAGTTCGCCGCCGCCCGCGGCCTCAACGAGGTCCAGGTCGCGTTCTCCTGGCTGGCTGCCCAGCCGTCCATCAGCAGCGTCATCGCCGGCGCCACCACGCCGGAGCAGGTCCGCCAGAACGCGGCGGCCGTGGCCTGGAAGCCCAGCCCCGCGGACCTCGCCGAGCTCGACGAACTCTTCCCGCGCACCCCCAAGGTGGCCCTGTTCTGAACGATCCGGCCGCGGACAGCCCCGCGACACACACGATTCTGATGGACGTCGACACCGGGATCGACGACGCCCTGGCCCTGGTCTACCTGCTGTCCCGGCCCGAGGTCCGCATCCAGGCCATCACGTGCACCGCGGGGAACGTCGGGGCCCGGCAGGTGGCGGTGAACAACCTGGCCCTGCTGGAGCTGTGCGGCCGCGCGGGTATCGAGGTGGCCATCGGCGCCGAGGTCCCGCTGGAGATCCCGCTGGTCACCACCGAAGAGACGCACGGCCCGCAGGGGATCGGCTACGCGGAGCTGCCGGCGCCGGCGCAGCAGATCTCGGCCCGGCACGCCGTCGACGTCTGGGTGGAGGAGGTGCGGGCGCACCCGGGGGAGATCACCGGGCTGATTACGGGTCCGCTGACCAACTTTGCCCTGGCCCTGCGCCGCGAGCCGGAACTGCCGCGGCTGCTCAAGGGGCTCGTCATCATGGGTGGCAGCTTCTACTACCAGGGCAACACGACGCCCACGGCCGAATGGAACACCTCCGTGGACCCGCACGCCGCCAAGGAAGTGTTTGCCGCCTACCGCGGTCTGCCCGAGGACAAGCTGCCGATCGTCTGCGCCCTGGAGACCACCGAGCGGATCGAGATGCGGCCGGAGCACCTGCGCCGCCTCGGCGAGGCCGCGGGCGCGCCGGAGCCGGAACTCGTCCTCCCGGAGCAGCCCGAAGGCCGGCGCAGCCGGTCCGGCAACCCCCTCATCGCCTGCCTGTCCGATGCCCTGCGCTTCTACATGGAATTCCACCGGCTCTACGACCAGGGCTTTGTGGCCCACGTGCACGACGCCTTCGCGGCCTGTGTTGCCGCGGGGCGCACGCCGTTCGCAACGCGCACGGCCGCCGTCGACGTCGAAACGGACTCGCCGCTGCTCATCGGCACCACAGTGGCAGACTTCCGGGGACTGTGGGGACTGCCGCCGAACGCCAGGATCGTCTCCGACAACAACCCCGGGCACTGCTTCGACGAGCTGGTGTCCTCGGTCGGAGCCCTCGCCCGCGCAGTGGGGCACCGTCCCCGACCTAACGCCGGGGCGGCCTGAGGCCGAGACCGTGGCCCAGACGGTGGCGGAGGCGGTGGCGGACGCGGTGGCGGAGGCGGTGGCCGTGCCGGCCCGGGGATATTCCCCGGGCGGGTCGGCAGATCGCCAGACGGGTAGCCGCTCGCTAGGATGGTAGCTGCGCCGAGGTGACATGAGGCGGATGTTGTCGCACCCAGCCGAAGGAACACCCCATGTCACAGCCCGCCCTCACCGTCCCGGCCCCTGGACAGGCGGCCGGCCGCAGTCGCCGCCTGCTCGAAATCGCGGGCGCCGCGGCCATCGCCGCCACCTACGTCTTCCTGGTGCTCACCCAGCCCGCGGACATTGCCAACGGCCCGGCCAGCTTCTCGGCTCTCGTGGCCCTCGGCGGATTCCTGCTCGGCGCGGTCCTCCTGATTGTCGCCGTCCTGCCCGTCCTCCCCACCTCCACCCTCGTCCTCATCCCGGTGGCACTGGTCCTTAACGTGGTCCTCGGACAGCTCATGGGCAGCACCGGCCTGCCCTTCTACATCGACGCGATCGGCACCGTCCTGATCGCCGTGCTCGCCGGGCCCGCCGCCGGTGCCGCCACGGGCGCCCTGAGCAGCATCGTCTGGTCCTTCTTCAACCCCACCGTCCTGCCCTTCGCCGCCGGGGCGGCCCTCATCGGCTTCCTCGCAGGCATGGCTGCCCGCGGCGGCCTGTTCCGCCGCTTCTACCTCGCCCCGATTGCCGGCTTCGTCACCGGCATCCTCGCCGGCGTCGTCTCCGCCCCGATCGCCGCATTCGTCTTCGGCGGCACCTCCGGCCTCGGCACCGGGGCAATCGTCAGCGCCTTCCGCGCCATGGGCGATACACTCCTCGCCGCCATCACCAAGCAGGCACTGATCTCCGACCCCATGGACAAGGCCATCGTCTTCACGATCGCGGCGCTGCTGGCCTACGCCTTGCCCCGCCGCACCACCTTCCAGTTCCCGTTCGTGCGGCGCTTCCGGGTGCTCGCCGGCAAGGCGCCGTCAGCGCCGGATGCCTGACGCCGGCGGTCGTGATGCTGTGACCCTGTGACCCTGTGACCCTGTGACCCTGTGACCCTGTGACCCTCCGCCTTCACCCCTTCACCGCGCTGACTGCCGCGGTTTGCACCGCCGTCGTCACGACGGCGGCGTCGAGCTGGCCGCTGTCTGTCGCCGTGGCCCTCGCCGCGGCGGCCCTTGCAGTGCGCGGCGGAGTTGCCGGCCGGGTCCTGCCCGCCGCGGCGGTGATCCTTGTTCCCCTCTGCCTTTCCCTCCTGGTGCTGCACGGTCTCTTCTTCCCCGAGGGCCATACCGTGCTGGCCCAGTGGGGGCCGGCCCGGGTCACGGCCGAGGGCCTGGGGTTCGCGCTGGAGCTCGGGACGCGGACCACCGCGTGCGTCCTGGTGTTCCTGCTCTTCTCTTTCACCGTGAGCGTTCCCGACCTCCTCTCCGCGCTCTCCGCCCGGCGGATCCCGCCGCAGTTCGGCTTCATCCTGGCCTCCACCCTCACCCTCCTGCCTGCCGTCGCCGGCAGCCTGGACCGGATCCGGCAGGCCCAGGAAACGCGCGGGATGGTGGTGCGCGGCGGCCTGCTGTCCCGCCTTGGCACCCTCCGGCTGCAGATGGTGCCCCTGGTGCTGGCCCTGATGGACGACGCCGGCAGCCGCGCCCAGGCGCTCGACGCCCGCGGCTTCGGCAGCCCGGGTCCCCGCACCAGCTACCGCGAGGTCGCCGACCCGGCCGCCCAGCGGCGCTTCCGGGCAGCCGCGCTGGTGCTCACGGCGGCAGCCGTCGTGGCGCGGCTCGTCGTTTCCTGGCCGGCCGGAGCGGGGTCGTGACGGCGGCCACCAGGACGGCGCTGCGGGTCCGGATCGACGCGTTCACGTTCCACGGCGAGAGCCGCCCGGCCCTGCACGATGCGGCGCTGTCAGTCACGCCCGGCTCCCTGACCGCCGTCCTGGGCGGCTCCGGAAGCGGAAAATCCACGCTCGGACGACTGCTGGCCGGCTGGCTCCGGGCCGGCCACGCGGGACAGTTCCGCGGCAGCCTGGAGCTCGACGGCACCCGGCTGGATTTCCGCGGCGTGCCCGAGGACCCCCGGATCAACCCCGCCGAATGGTCCCGCCGCGTGGCCTTCGTCCCGCAGGACGCGGCCGCAATGCTCTCCACGGTCCGGGCCACCGTGGCCGAGGAGCTGGCCTTCGGCCTGGAAAACCGGGCGACGCCACGGGTGGACATGCTCCGCGCTGTGGAGCGCACCGCCGCACGGACCGGCTTGGCCGGGCTGCTGGGCCGGGACCCGGCCACGCTCTCCGGCGGAGAGCTGCGCAGGCTCGCCGTGGGCTGCGCCGTCATCGCAGAACCGGGGGTCCTCATCCTCGACGAGCCGCTGGCATCGCTGGACGCGGCCGGTGCAGCGCAGATTGAGGCCCTGGTCGGCAGCCTCTGCGCCGCCGGGACCGGCGTCGTCGTGCTGAGTCAGGCCGCGGACCGCCTCGCCGGCGAGGCCACGCACTGGACCGTGCTCGACGGCGGCACGGTCACCGCCGCGGGAACGCCCGCGCAGCTGGCCCGCTCGGCCGAGCTGGAGCGCTCCGGCGTGCTGGTGCCCGGCGTTCTCGGCACTGGCGGCGTTCCCGGCGCCGGTATTCGTGGCCCCGCAGCCGCCCCTGGGGCCGGCCCGATATACGGTGGACTTGTCGCCGCGCCCGGTCCAGGTGCGGCAGCACCCGGGAAGGCCGCCCTCGAACTGCGCGGGGTCGGCTTCGGCTACGGCAAGGATTCGCGGAGCCGGCGGGGAACCCCTTCACCGGCCCAGGTCCGGGCCCAGGCCCAAGTCCTGCGGGATGTGGACCTCGCCGTACACCCCGGCGAGATTGTCGCCGTAACGGGCCCCAACGGCGCGGGCAAGTCGACGCTCCTGCGTCACTTCAATGGTCTTCTCCGGCCTTCGGCAGGGGACGTGCGGGTCTGCGGGCGGAGCATTGCCGGGGTGCCGGTCGGAACTGTCGCGGCCTCGGTGGGCCTGCTCTTCCAGCAGCCCAGGGACCAGCTGTTCGAACGGACCGTCCTGCGGGAAGCGGCGTTCGGACTCCGGCACCTCTGCGGGAAAGCCGAAGCCGAGGGCAGGGCCCGGGCGGCGCTGGCCGCCGTCGGGCTTTCCGCGGCTGCCGAGGCCGTCCACCCGGCCGAGCTGTCCGCCTCCCGGCAGCGCCTGCTCGCCCTGGCCACGGTCCTGGCCCGGGAACCAGTCGTGCTGGCCCTGGACGAGCCGACTGTCGGCCTGGACCGGCACGGGCTTGAGCGGCTCGTCGGAAACGTGGCCGCCGCGGCGTCGCGGGGCACGGCCGTCGTCATGGTCACCCACGACCTCGCCTACGCCCGGGCCACCGCGCACCGCATTCTCGAACTCGACGGCGGGAGCCTGCGGGAAGCCTGACAGGCACGGGAGGCTTGTGACCCTACCGGGCTACGCGCCGGGTACCCGAGCATGGAGCCATGGCCACTAATGCAGACACCGCCGCGATCACCGACGTTCCGGCCGTTGTGACGATTTCGTCAGTGATCTGGCTGCTGCTCGGGGCAGCCGGCGCCGTCCAGTCCCTCATGGGGCTGCTCATGGTCCTGGCTTTCGGCGGGATGGTGCCGCCGGCGACGTACCTGCCGGCTCTGGCGCTCTACGTCACCGGCGGGGCCATATCGGTGACGGGGATTGTGTTCGCCGTGCTCCTGAGAAGGGGCCGGAAACCGGCGCGCATTGTCCTGTCGGCGTATGTGGTGATACTTCCGGCATTCCTCTATTTCCCGTACTTTGCCGGCGGTCTGTCTGCCGGCGAGGTGCCGTGGCGGGAGGCGCTGCTCTCTCCCGCCGGCGCGGCCGTTGCCGCTGCGGTCCTCGCCACAGCGCTCATGTGGCTGCCGCCTGCCAACGCGTATTTTGGCAGCGGCGGTGCGCACACATTGGATACACCAGCCGGTTCGGAGCCCACACCCGGCCGGGTGCCACGAGCGGTGGTGGCATCGGTCTGGATCCTGGTTGTTGCCGGCGCTGTTGCCGGGCTGCAGGCAGTCATGGGTCTGGTCCTCCTTGCGGGAAGTATGGGTTCGGGCGGAAACACGACTCCGGCGCTGGTCCTGTGGCTGACTCTTGCCGCAGTGGCGGCTGCAGACCTCGCTTGCGCCAGGGCAGTCGGGCGGGGAAAGCGATTCGTCCGGCCCGTCGTGACCGTCATCCCGCTGGCGGGACTCGCCCTCGCAGTGTTGGCCACGCTCGCCGGCTTTGCGTCAGTGTCTTCGGCGAATCCGGAGAATCCGGCGTATCCGGAGAATCCGGCGGCTGCGGGCGGCGTGCAGTCGGCGATCTTCCTGACGGTCTTTTCCCAGGGGCTGCCGCTCATCGGAGGCCTGGTCGCAGCAGTACTGGTCTGGCTGCCCTCTGCAGGGCGCTACTTCCGCCGCAGCGCGGTGGTTGGTCCGGCCGGCACTTGAGGCGGTGACACGGCGCCGCCGTCCGCACCGGTAGGGTGCGGACGGCGGCGCTTTGGCGTGGCCCTGGAAACCGGGTCAGGCTGTGGGCGGGTCAGGCAGTGGGCGGGTCAGGCAGGGGCCCGGCTTAGGCCGGCGCGGAGGCCACCCCCGGTGCCAGGAACTTCTTGCCGTTGACCCGCTCCGAGGCTCCCACCCGGTCCAGGTACGGGGTAATGCCGCCCAGGAACATCGGCCAGCCCGCGCCGAGGATCATGCAGAGGTCGATGTCCTCCGGACCGGCCACCACGCCCTCCTCGAGCATGAGGCCGATTTCCTCCGCCAGGGCATCCTGCGTGCGGCGCAGGACTTCCTCCGCGGTGGACGGCGAGGTGCCGAAGGACATGAGCGCGAGAGTCCCGGCCGGGATGAAGGGCTTGCCGTCCGGACCCGGCGCGGGTGTGCCGTTCCCCGCCGTTCCATTTTCAGGGGCCCAGATGGACTTCACGCCGTTGTCGATCAGCGCCTGCAGGTTCTCCGAGATTCTGAAGCGGTCCCCGAAGGCCGCGTGCAGCGATTCCTGGACGTGCTGGGCCACCGGCAGCCCCACCATGGCGCCGAGCACAAACGGAGTCATGGGCAGGCCCATCGGCCGCAGCGCGTTGTCTGCGACGTCGGCGGGCGTGCCCTCGTCGAAGGCGGCGGTCACTTCGCCCATGAGGCGCAGCAGAATGCGGTTGACCACGAACGCCGCGGCATCCTTGACGAGCACGGCCGACTTCTTCAGGCCCTTCGCGAGTTCGAAGGCGGTCGCCAGCACGGCGTTGTCGGTCTTCGGTGCACGGACAATTTCCAGCAGGGGCATCACGGCCACGGGGTTGAAGAAGTGGAAGCCGACGAGCCGCTCGGGGTGCTCAAGGTCCGCTGCCATCGCCGTGACGGACAGGGACGAGGTGTTGGTTGCGAGAACGCACTCGGCCGACACGATCGCCTCGACCTCCTTGAAGACCTGCTTCTTGACGTTGAGTTCCTCGAAGACGGCCTCGATCACGAAGTCGGCGTCAGCGAAGGCTCCCTTGGACACGGAACCGCTCACCAGAGCCTTGGTGCGGTTCGCGGCGTCGGGGCTGATCCGCTTCCTGGCCAGGAGCTTGTCCACCTCGGCGTGGACGTAGCCGACGCCCTTGTCCACCCGCGCCTGGTCGATGTCCGTCATAACCACCGGCACCTTGAGCTGGCGGGCGAAGAGCAGGGCGAGCTGGCTCGCCATCAGGCCCGCACCCACGACGCCGATCTTCGTCACCGGACGGGCGAGCTTGCGGTCCGGGGCGCCCGCCGGACGCTTGGAGCGCTTCTGCACGAGGTCCAGGAACGCGTAGACGGTCGAGCGGAATTCGGCCGTCTGCATGAGGTCCGCGAGGGTGTCGCATTCCAGCTCGGCGGACTGGGCCTGCGTGAGTGTGCGGTTGGCCTCCATGACCTCGAGGACCTTGGCGGGGGCGGGGGAGGCGTTGGAGGTCTTGGCTTCGACGAACGCCCGGCCCCTGGCGACGGCGTCCGCCCAGCGGGCCGCAATGCCGGGGTCGGACGGGTCGACGGCGTTGGCACGCATGGGCGACACGGCGCCGGCGATGACCTTCGCGGCCCATGCGACGGACTGCTCGACGAAGTCCGCCGGCTCGAACATGGCGTCCGCCACGCCGAGCTCATAGGCCTGCGGCCCCGTGAGCGTTCGGTTGTTGCTCAGCGGGTTCTCGATCATCACCTTGACGGCGTTCTCCGGTCCGATGAGCCGCGGCAGGATGTACACGCCGCCCCACCCCGGGATCAGCCCGATGAACGCCTCGGGCAGGGCCAGCGCGCCGGCGCCCGTGGAGACGGTCCGGTAGGTGGACTGCAGTGCGATCTCCAGGCCGCCGCCGAGGGCCAGCCCGTTGATGAACGCGAAGCTCGGCACGCCCAGGTTGGCCAGGGTGGCGTAGACCTCGTGGCCCAGCTGCGCCATCCAGAGTCCCTGCTCGCGGCCGCTGACCGACTTGACCGTGGAGAGGTCCGCGCCGGCGACGAGGAAGTACGGCTTGCCGGTGACGCCGACGCCGGCGATCTCGCCACGGGCGGCGCGCTCCTTCAGCCCCTCCAGAACCGTCCCAAGTTCCACCAGCGTGTTGGGCCCGAGGGTGGTGGGCTTGGAGTGGTCCAGGCCGTTATCCAGGGTGATCAGGGCGAAGGTGCCGGGGCTTTTGCCGTCAACGGCCGGCAGCTCAAGGTCCTGGACGTAGGAATGGGTGACCGTCTCGTTCGGGAAGAGTTCGGCAAGTTTGCGGAAGTCGGCGGCGCTCATGCTGTGGCTCCAGTCTCGGTAGCGGCGGATGCGGTGCTGGCGGAATCGGCGCTGCCGCCGGCGCGGGTGTCAGCGGCGGTGCCGTAGGCGGCGTGGTGCGGGTTTTCCCAGATGACGGTGGCCCCCATGCCCAGGCCGATGCACATCGTGGTCATGCCGTAACGGACCGTGGGGTCTTCTTCGAACTGCCGGGCCAGCTGGTTCATCAGCCGGACCCCGGAGGAGGCGAGCGGGTGGCCGACGGCGATCGCGCCGCCGTAGCGGTTGACGCGGGGGTCGTCGTCGGCGATCCCGAAGTGGTCCAGGAAGCTCAGGACCTGGACGGCGAACGCCTCGTTGATCTCGAAGAGCCCGATGTCTTCGATGCCGAGCCCGGCGTTCTTCAGCGCCTTCTCGGTGGCCGGGACCGGGCCGATGCCCATGACCTCGGGTTCGACGCCGGCGAAGGCGTAGGCCACCAGGCGCATCCGGACCGGCAGGCCAAGCTCTTCGGCGGCGTCGGCGGACGCGAGCAGGGCCGCGGTGGCGCCGTCGTTGAGTCCGGCGGCGTTGCCCGCGGTGACCCGGCCGTGGGCACGGAACGGGGTCCGCAGGCCGGCCAGGTCCTCAACAGTGGTGCCGGGGCGCGGCGGCTCGTCCACCGTGTTGACGGTCCAGCCCTGGCCCGGCTTCATGGTGGCGACGGGGACGAGGTCGGGCTGGATCTGGTCCCTGGCGTAGGCCGCGGCGAGTTTGTCCTGTGAGGCGACGGCATAGGCGTCGGTGCGTTCCTTGGTGATGGCCGGGAAGCGGTCGTGCAGGTTCTCGGCCGTGTTGCCCATGTTCAGCGCTGCCGGGTCCACGAGACGCTCGGACATGAAGCGCGGGTTGGGGTCCGAACCGGCGCCCATCGGGTGATTGCCCATGTGCTCCACGCCGCCGGCGATGACGACGTCGTACGCGCCGAAGCCGATGCCGCTGGCCGTCGTGGTTACGGCGGTCATGGCGCCGGCGCACATGCGGTCGATCGCGAAGCCGGGGACGGTCCGGGGGAGTCCGGCCAGCAGGGCGGCGGTGCGGCCGATGGTCAGGCCCTGGTCGCCGGTCTGGGTGGTGGCGGCGATCGCGACCTCGTCGATCCGTTCGGCCGGAAGCGAAGGGTTGCGGCGCATCAGCTCGCGGATGCACTTGACCACGAGGTCGTCGGCGCGGGTTCCGGCGTAGATGCCCTTCTCGCCCGCGCGGCCGAAGGGCGTGCGCACGCCGTCCACAAAGACGACCTCGCGCACGGCGCGGGGACCCGCGGTGCGGGGGCCCGCGCTGCTGGCGCTTGCGTTGCTGTCTGTTCCGCTGTTGCGGTCTTGGCTCACGTGTTGCTCCTCATCGAGACATGGGTGCCGGACCCGCGCTAGCGGCAAGGCCTGGTGCGGGACTTGCCACAGGCGGGAGGTTTCCGGGCGACATCATGCATCATGTTACTCGCCAGTAACATAGCTGGCAAGGAGGAGGGGAGTGGCGCCTGCAGCGCGGGCTATCCGGCCGCGCCGGACGGCGCCTCCGCGGGAACCCTTGGCTCCTTCGCGGGCAGCGGCTCGGGGTGGAGGAAGGCCTCGGTGATCAGCGGAGCCGTGATTTCGATCTGCCACTGGCGCGCCCCGAGGTTGGCCAGTTCCTCGGCCACGCCTTCCTCGCTGAGCTCGGCCGGCGGACGCCACGCGACCCGGCGGAGGTAGTCCGGGGTCAGCAGGTTTTCCACCGGCAGGTTCAGTTCCTCGGCCCTGGCCTGGAGCTTCGGCCGGGCCGTGGCAAGCCTGGCGGCCGCCTCCGGATCCCGGTCCGCCCAGACGCGCGGGGGAGGGGGAGCGTTCGTGGGCAGGTGCAGCGGGGGAAGCTCATCCAGTGCCCGGGCTGTGCTGATGCAGCGCAGCCAGCGGGGCGCTTCGCGCTGGGCGGCGCGGCCGTGGAACCCTTTGGTGCCCAGGAGCTGGGGGACCGTGGAGGGCATGGCCTTGGCCGCGGCGACGAGGGCGGAGTCGGGGATCAGCCGGCCGGGGGCGACGTCGCGCTTCTGCGCCAGGGAATCACGTTCCAGCCAGAGTTCCCGCACCGCGGCCAGCTGGCGGCGGTCCCGGATCTGGTGCAGCCCGGACGTCTTGCGCCACGGGTCGACGCGCGGCGGTGCCTGCCCGGCCTCGAGGATGGCGGCGAATTCCTGTTCGGCGTATTCCAGTTTGCCGTCCGCGACGAGGAGTTCGATCAGTTCCTCGCGCAGTTCGGTGAGGACCTCGACGTCGAGCGCCGCATACCGCAGCCAAGGCTCCGGCAGGGGGCGGGTGGACCAGTCGGCGGCGGAGTGCTCCTTCGCCAGGCCGAAGCCCAGGAGCTGTTCGATGACGGCGGCGAGCCCCACCCGGGGCAGTCCGGCCAGGCGCGCGGCGAGCTCGGTGTCGAAGAGCTTGTCCGGCCACATGCCGAGTTCGGACAGGCAGGGCAGGTCCTGGCTGGCGGCGTGCAGGATCCATTCGACACCGCGCAGCGCGTCATTGATGATGCTGAGATCCCCGAAGGGCTCCGGATCGATCAGCCAGGTTCCGGAGCCTTCGCGCCGGATCTGGACCAGGAAGGCGCGCTGGCCGTAGCGGAAGCCGGAGGCCCGCTCGGCGTCCACGCCCGCGGGGCCGTGTCCGGCCGCGAGGGCTGCGGCGCAGCGTTCGAGTCCGGACTGGGTTTCGATGACCAGCGGCACGCCGTCGCGGGGGGCGTCGAGGTCGATCACTTCAGGGACCAGGCTGTCGAAGCCTTCCACGGTGATGTGGGCTGTGGTGTCAGCGGCTTCTGTCGTATTGTGAACGGCGCCGGCCGTGCTGATTTCCGGATTTTGAGGGGTCATGATCTCTACAGTTTACCGACAACATGGCGTATAAGGCCGTGACCGCCGCTGAAAATGCGCCTCATGCGTGTCCGCGGGGGCGCCGGGGCAGGGGCGTGACGCCCTCGGGCAGCGGCGGCAGTCCGGCAAAAGTGCAGACCATATCCGACCACGCCTCCAGGTGCGAGGTGATGTCCGGGGTGGCGGGGGTCCAGGAGGCCCTGAGCTCTATGTCGATCGAATCCGGCCGGTCCGACAGCGTTCCGAAGCTCTCGGAGAGCACCCTGGTGGCGGTGCCGCCGGCGGAGCGGTAGGGCGCCTGGTGATTGTCGAGCGCCTCGACCAGCCAGGTCCACGCGACCGATCCCAGGAGTTCGTCGTTGCCCATTTCGGGTTCCAGCTGGGCGCGGATGTAGGTGACGATCCTGAACTCCCCTTCCCACACGGCGGAGCCGTCGGGGTCGTGGAGCAGGATGAAGCGGCCGGTGGCCAGTTCGACGTCGTCGCTCCCGGACGCACGCGCCAGGGCCGCGGCCGCGGGGCCGTGGACCGCGCCGCCGGCGGGGGCACCGCCCGGGCCGATTACTTCGGCCCCCAGGGCAACCGCGAACGGCGCCAGCCGTGACGGGGCCGGAATTTCGTCAAGGTGCAGTTCGCTGCGGCACCGTGCCTGTCGAAGGGTCCCCAAGGCGAAGAGGAAATCTGCCGGAACCTGATCGAGGGAGCTCACCTTGGAAGGTTATGCAACGGCCCGGCCCCTGCCCGGCAGGCTCGCCGCCGGGCAGGAGAAGCCGTGCACGGCTCAGGCGGCAGCGAGCTCGCGCTTGATGGCCGCGATAAACGAATCAACGTCGTCCTCAGTGGTGTCAAAGGAGCACATCCAGCGAACCTCACGGGCCGCCTCGTTCCAGTCGTAGAAGCGGAAGGACGCGCGCAGCCGGTCCGCGACCCCGGCAGGCAGGATGGCGAAGACACCGTTGGACTCGGTCTTCTGGCTCAGCTCGACGCCGGGGATCGCCTCGACGCCGGCGCGCAGCCGCGCGGCCATGGCGTTGGCGTGTGAGGCCGAGCGCAGCCACAGGTCACCCTCGAGCAGGGCAATGAACTGGGCCGACATGAACCGCATTTTGGATGCCAGCTGCATGTTCATCTTGCGCAGGTAGACCAGGCCGTGGGCCGCTTCCGGGTTCAGGGCGATCACAACTTCGCCGAACAGCAGGCCGTTCTTCGTCCCGCCGAAGGAGAGGATGTCCACGCCGGCATCGCGGGTGAAGGCCCGCAGCGGAACGCCCAGGTGCGCGGCGGCGTTGGCCAGCCGGGCACCGTCCATGTGCAGTTTCATGCCCTTGGAATGGACATGCTCCGCGATGGCCTTGACTTCCTCCGGGGTGTAGCACGTGCCAAGCTCGGTGGTCTGGGTGATGGAGACGGCCAGCGGCTGGGCCCGGTGCTCGTCACCCCAGCCCCAGGCCTCCTGGTCGATCAGCGCAGGCGTGAGCTTGCCGTCGCCGGTGGGGACCTGCAGCAGCTTGATGCCGCCGATCCGCTCCGGTGCGCCGTTTTCGTCCATGTTGATGTGGGCGGTGGAGGCGCAGATCACCGCGCCCCAGCGCGGGAGCAGCGACTGCAGGGAAAGGACGTTGGCGCCGGTGCCGTTAAACACCGGGAAGCACTCGATCCCCTCACCGAAATGCTCTTCCATGAGCTGCTGCAGGCGGGCGGTGTATTCGTCCTCGCCGTAGGAGACCTGGTGGCCCTCGTTGGCAGCAGCCAGGGCCGCGAGGACCTCCGGGTGCACGCCGGAATAGTTGTCCGAGGCGAAGCCCCGGACGGACGGATCATGGAGCCGCACCGCAGTGCTGGCAGGGGCAGTTTCAACTGTGCTGGTCATCGCTTTGCTCACGCTTTCAGTCTAAGAGGTCTGGGCGCCGGGGCTAAGTCCGGGGCTCAGTCGGCCGGGGCTCAGCCCGGGGGATCAGTGCAGGGGATCAGTACCGGGGCGCCGGGTTCGGGAGGCGGGTCTGGAGGCAGGTCAGCGGCCGAGCGGCAGCCGCCGGCCGTTCAGCTCGCCGGCGGGAGTGCTGAAGAGCCCGACGGCGGCCGCCGCCAGGTCGGCCACATCCGTGAAGCCCGGGAACGTGCGCTCGGGGGCCTTGGCCCGCATGGCAGGGTCGACGAGGGCCTTCACCACGAAGATGACCGCGGCGCTGTGCAGCTCCGCTTCCGCTTCTGTCGGGCCGGCATTCTGCGCGGTTTTCTGTGCTGTTTTCTCAGCGGTGCCGTCATCGGTCGGGCCGGGACCGGCGGTCGCCGCGCGGGCCCGCCGGAAGCCGTCGGCCACCGCCAGTGTCCAGGCTTCCGCTGCGGCCTTGGCCGCGGCGTAGCTGGCGCCTCCGGCCGTCGGGGCGCTCACGGCCGTGGAGGACACCATGGCAAAGCGTCCGGTGTCCGAGGCGGCGAGGTCATCGAAGAAGACGCGGGTGACGTTCCGCAGCGTGGTGACCGCGTTGCGTTCCAGGAAGTCCCAGTCGTCGTCGCTCTGGTCCGTGATGCCTTTCGCGCCGCGCCAGCCGCCCACGAGGTGGATGACGCCGTCGACGGTTCCCGCCATCCCGGTCACCGTCTCCCGCAAGGCGCGGACGCCGCCCAGGCTGGTGAGGTCGCAGACGAGCGGCGTGACGCCGCTGCCGGCTTCGGCGGCGGCCGCCTCGATGCGGGCGGCTTCCGAGCCGACCGTGAAGACCCTGTGGCCGGCGTCGCGCAGGGCGCGGGCCGTCGCGATTCCCGACGGCCCGCTGCCCCCCGTGACCAGCACGTTCAAAGTGCCTCTGGCACTCATTCGGCGTTCAGGGCTTGGGTGCCGCTGCCGGACTCAGACCCGGTGTCCGAGGAACCCGTGATGCCGGCGGTGGACTCGATGACCGGGCGCATCTTCTTCTCCAGGGCCTCGTAGAACATGGAGAGGGGGAACTCGTCGTCGAGGACCTGGTCCGTGAGGCCGCGCGGCGGGCCGGCCAGGGGAAGGGCCTGCGGGCCCTTGGCCCAGACGGAGGCCGGGTTGGGCGTGACCGTGCCGGAGATCAGCTCGTAGGCGGCGAGCCAGTGGGCCATCTTGGGGCGGTCGATCGAGCGCCAGTACAGTTCCTCGATCCGGGCACCGAGTTCAACTACGACGTCGGCTGCCTCGTCCCAGTCGATGCTGAGCTTGCTGTCGGTCCAGTGCAGGACGTGGTGCTGGTGCATCCACGCGAAGAGCAGCTGACCGCCGAGGCCGTCATAGTTGCGGACGCGGGTGCCGGTGATCGCGAAGCGGAAGATGCGGTCGAAGATCACGGCGTACTGGACAAGCTTGGCGTGCCGGCGCGCCTCCGGGTCGGCGTCCTCGTCCTTCTCGATCTTCACCGACTCGCGGAAGGCGGTGAGGTCGCAGCGCAGTTCCTCGAGTGAGTACAGGAAGTACGGCATGCGCTGCTTGATCATGAAGGGATCGAACGGCAGGTCGCCGCGCATGTGGGTGCGGTCGTGGATGAGGTCCCACATGACGAACGTTTCCTGCGTCAGCTCCTGGTCCTCCAGCAGAGCGGAGGCATCGTCCGGCAGCTGCAGCGAGGTGATCTCGGCGGCGGCGCGCAGGACGCGGCGAAAGCGGGCGGCCTCGCGGTCGGCGAAGATCGCACCCCACGTGAACGTCGGGGTTTCGCGGACGGCGACGGTCTCCGGGAAGAGGACGGCGGAGTTGGTGTCGTAGCCCGGGGTGAAGTCCAGGAAGCGGATCGGGACGAAGAGCTTGTTGGAGTATTCGCCCGCTTCCAGGCCGCCGACGAACTCGGGCCAGATGACCTCGATCAGAACGGCCTCGACGAAGCGGTTGCTGCTGCCGTTCTGGGTGTACATCGGGAAGACCACGAGGTGCTGCAGTCCGTTGATCCGGTGCTGCTGCGGCTGGAAGGCCTGCAGGGAATCCAGGAAGTCCGGGACGCCAAAGCCGCCGTCGGCCCAGCGGCCAAAGTCGGTGACGAGGAGTTCGAGGTAGCGGGCATCATGCGGGAAGGACGGGGCCAGCGCCTTGACCGCTGTGGTGATGGTTTCTACGTACTCGGCCGCGGCGGCGTGGGCCTCGGCATCCGGCACGGATCCGTCCTTGACCTGAAGGGCCTGAATGGCCGTGGCGGCGGCCTTGAGGCGCAGCCATTCCTGGTTGCTGGCCGTGATCTGGGCGGGGGCGGTGAGAGCGGTCGTGGTCATCGTCGACGTCGCCTTTCTGTTTGCTGTGGAGCAGATCGCTGGATCTAAATCGAGCGTAGCAAGCAATCAGAAGCTCTAATGCAAAATAGCCTCGAGCATAAGAAAGTCTGTGGCAAGTGATTCTGAAAGGCTCATCCAGCCGAAGGAGCGGGAGGGCTGCGGGTCATCCGAGGGCGCCGGGCGGATCCGCCGGGTGGCGGCGGATCCTGCCGGTACGGCAGCGGGGAAGCCGCAGGGGGACCCTGCAGGCCGGCTACTGTCCGGCGTCGTCCGCGGCAACGAGCTTCAGCGACACTGAATTGATGCAATACCGCTGATCCGTGGGCGTGCCGTAGCCCTCGCCGTCGAACACGTGCCCCAGGTGGGAGTCGCACGTGGCGCAGCGGACTTCCACCCGGTCCATGCCCATGGTGCGGTCATGGATGTAGCGGACGGTGCCCTCGGCGAGCGGCGCCCAGAAGGACGGCCAGCCGCAGTGCGAGTCGAACTTTTCGTTGCTGGTGAAGAGTTCTGTGCCGCAGGCCCGGCACTTGTAGACGCCCCGGGTGTGGGTGTCCCAGTATTCGCCGGTGTACGGCCGCTCGGTGCCGGCCTGGCGCAGCACCCGGTACTCTTCCGGGGTCAGTTCCTGGCGCCACTGGGCATCCGTCTTTTCAACGGGCGTCTTTTCAACGGGCGCGGCGGTTTCGGCGGCAGGCTCCGTCGAGGGCGCGGCTACGGGCATGGATTTGGACCTGTTGTTGAAGATGCTCATAGCCTGAATAACGCTCAGGAGTCCCCGATAAATCCCGAACCGGCGTACAGATGCAGGACGGGCAGGCCCAGCTTGTCCTGGGCCTTGGTAGCCCAGTCGGTGTGGAACGTGTCCGCGACAGCATGCGGGCGCGTGATCACCACAGCCTGTCCGGCACTGAGTTCCTTGACCTTGGCGACCAGGCCGTCCACGGCCTTGCCCTCGACGATTTCGCCCGAGACGCCGCCGCCCAGCCCGGCCAACGCGGCCAGCGAAGCGGCCAGCGTGTCGGCGGCTTCAGCCCGCTCCCCGGCGGGGTCGGAGTGTGCCGTCAGTTCACGGAAGGCCTTGGCGATTTCGAGCATGGAGAGGTTTTCCAGGAAATCCACCACCAAGTGCCGCTCGGTATTGGCCGGCACCAGGACCAGCAGGGGGGCATCGCCGCCGGCAATCAGGGTTTCAATGTTGACGCGGTCATCCGCACCGAGGGGCTCTTCTGTCAAAATGACGATTGGATCACTCATGACCCCAGCCTAGTCGCGCTCGTGGTGACCCGCATGGTTGTGTCCCGGCGGGCAACACGGCGTGTCCCGGCCGGCGCGGCCGGGGTCCCCGGGCAGCAGGAATGCCGGGGATGGGGCGCAGTTCAGTCAGAATGGTGCCATGGCTTCCTCCTTGCGCCTCCGACCGGACCTCAACCGCGCCGCCGCCCGCGCCGCCGCCCGCGGCGCGGCAACCGCCGTCGCGGCCGTCCCCGCCGCGTCCCCCGAGGCCGGTCCCTCCGGCAGCGCCAAGTGGGCCCTTGGCGGCATCATCGGAGGCAGCGCGGCCGCGGGTGTTCTCGCCGCCGGGTCATCGGCCCTCGCGCTCTATTTCGCCCGCCGCGTCATCACCCCGGCCAAGTTCCGCGACGCGGACCAGGAAATCCTGGCCGTGATCCGCGACGGGCGGGCGGTGCAGGTCATCCTCGCCGCGACCCCGGAGGCCACGGTGGACGGGGTGTACGGGTTCTTCTTCGACGGCGGCCGGGGCCATGCCCGGATCGGCCGGATCCTCTCCTACTCGCCGGCCGAACGCACTGTCCTGCGGGAGGTGGAGTCCGTCTACAGCGGGGACCTCGCCACCGCCCGGCGCGGCTGGTGGAGCGGGGCGGCCTATCCCGATCCCGCCGCGCTCGGGCTGCCGGCGGAAGACGTGCTGATCGACGTCGACGGCGGGACCGCGCCGGCCTGGCTGGTCCGGTCCGTCCCGGCGTCCGAAGAGACGGTGCCGGACGTCTGGGCGATCATGGTGCACGGCCGCGGCGCCTCACGGCAGGAAGGCCTGCGGGCCGTCCGGACTGCCCGGGAACTGGGCATGTCCAGTCTGCTGATCTCGTACCGCAACGACGGCCTGGCTCCGTCCGCCACCGACGGGCGGTACGGCCTGGGCTCCACGGAATGGCGCGACGTCGAGGCCGCCATTGAGTACGCCCTGCAGCAGGGCGCCCGCGAGGTGGTCCTGTTCGGCTGGTCGATGGGCGGCGCGATCTGCCTCCAGACGGCCGACCTCTCGCGGCATCGCCAGGTGATCCGGGCGATGGTCCTGGACGCCCCGGTGATCAACTGGGTCAACGTGCTGGCGCACCATGCGGAGCTGAACCGGATCCCGTCGGCCGTGGGCCGCTACGGACAACTTATGCTCAGCCACCCCGCGGGCCGGCGGCTGACCGGACTGGCCGCCCCCGTGGACCTCAAGGCGATGGACTGGGTTTCACGGGCCGTGGAGCTGCGCACGCCGACCCTCATTGTGCACAGCGTGGACGACGAATACGTCCCCTTCGAGCCTTCCGCCGAGCTGGCCGAGAAGAACCCGGAGATGGTCACGTTCGAGCCTTTCGACACCGCCCGGCACACGAAGGAATGGAATGTGGACCCGGAGCGGTGGGAGCGGCAGGTGGGTGCCTGGCTCCGGCTGCAGCTGGCGCCCCGCGCCAATCCCGGGGACCAGGAGCCGGCGCCCCTGGACCCCGCGCCGAACTGACAGTTCGCGGCAGTGCGGCGCGCCGGCACTGCCGTGATCTGCAGTCTCGAGGGCGTCAGTCCTGCCGGGTCCCGATCCTGGCGGTGCGGGCGGCCGTCAGCCGGATGAGCTCGGCCGGATCGAGCTCGATGTCCAGCCCGCGCCGTCCGCCCGAAACGAGGATGGTCTCCAGCGCCAGGGCGCTGTCATCCACCACCGTGGGGGAGGACTGGCGCTGGCCGAGCGGTGAGATGCCGCCGAGCACGTAGCCCGTCCGTCGTTGCGCCGCGGCCGGGTCGGCCATCGCGGCCTTCTTGCCGCCCAGGGCAGCCGCCATAGCTTTGAGGTCCAGGTTTCCGCTCACGGGAACGACGCCGACGGCGAGCCGCCCGTCGACGTCGACCATCAGGGTCTTGAAGACCCGGGCCGGGTCGATGCCCAGCATTTCCGCCGCTTCGAGGCCATAACTGGCCACCGCGGGGTCATGGGCGTAAGGGTGGGCGACAAAGGGAACCCCGGCGGCCGCGAGTGCTGCGGTGGCCGGAGTTCCCTGCGACGGGAGTTTGCGGGCCATGTCGGCTGACTGTCCTGGCGCCGGAGCTCAGGACTGTGCCGGCTGCTGCCGGGGCGCGGACGCGGCGACTTTCCGCTTGATCCGGCCCAGCATGGCCGTCATGCCGCGCATGCGCAGCGGAGTGATGGCCCGGGTGAGGCCCAGCTGCTCGGGCATGTCGTCCGGGACCGCCAGGATTTCCGCGGCGCTGAGGCCGTCGAGTCCTTCATGGAGCACCCCGGCGAAGCCGCGGGTGGTCGGGGCTTCCTTGGGTGCCTTGAAGTAGAGCCGGACACGCTCCGGTGCGCCGCCGTCGGCCGGTTCCGTCTCGATGGTGAGGAAGAGCGGCGTCTGGCACTCCACTACTTGCTCCAGCAGTTCCGGGTGGTCCCGGAGCCGCTCCGGGAGTTCCGGAAGGCCCTGCGAGAACTCGAGGAGCAGCTGCAGCCGTTCCGGTTCGGTCAGGGCCTGGAAATCGTCAACAATGTCCGCCAGTGCGGCGGGGAGGGCAGAAGTATTCATCACTCCCAGCTTACGCACGGGCGGCAATTGTGTCCCGGTCGCCTCCGGTTCCGTCCTTGTCGAATCCGGCTGTGTCCTCGTCCCGACAGGCTCTGTCCCTGTCCTGGGCGGCCCCGTCCGTTGAAGCGGGGACCTTAGCGGCCGGCCGGGATCGTGCCGCGTTCGGTGCCTTTGGCGATGGGGACGCGCACGGCGTTGCCCCACTCGGTCCAGGAGCCGTCGTAGTTCCGGACGGTGTCGAAGCCCAGCAGGTATTTCAGGGCAAACCAGGTGTGGCTGGACCGCTCGCCGATGCGGCAGTAGGCCACGACGTCGTCGCCTTCCTTGAGTCCGGCCTCGCCAAGGTACAGCGCCTCGAGTTCGCCGCGGTCGCGGTAGGTGCCGTCCTCGGCGGCCGCGCGGGCCCAGGGGATGGACGCCGCGGTGGGGATGTGCCCGCCGCGCAGGGCGCCTTCTTCCGGGTAGGCCGGCATGTGGGTCCGCTGGCCGGTGTACTCCTCGGTCGAGCGGACGTCGATCAGCGGCTTGCCGAAGTGGGCTAGGACGTCCTCCTTGAAGGCGCGGATCGGAGCATCGTTGCGTTCCACCACCGGGTACGTTCCCGGAGCGGGGACCGTGGTTGCGGTGGTCAGCGGGCGGCCCTCGGCGATCCACTTGTCGCGGCCGCCGTCCAGGAGCCGGACGTCCTCGTGGCCGAACAGCGTGAACACCCACAGTGCGTACGCAGCCCACCAGTTGGACTTGTCGCCGTAAATGACCACGGTGCTGTCCCGGGAAATTCCCTTGGCCGCGGCCAGGGCGGCGAAGGCTTCGCCGTCCACGTAGTCGCGCGTGACCTCGTCGTTGAGGTCCGTGTGCCAGTCGATCTTGACGGCGCCGGGGATGTGGCCGGTTTCGTAAAGCAGCACGTCCTCGTCCGACTCCACCACGACGAGCTTGCCGCCGTGGAGCCCGCCGGCCTCAATCGCCGCGGCGAGCCATTCGGTGGAGACCAGGCGCTCGGGGTGGGCGTAGGCGGCGAACTTCTCGTTCTGCTCAACGGGGTAGGACATGGTGATGGCCTTTCACTGAAACGGTCAGGAGGCCTGGCGCGGAAAGCGTTCGCGGCGCCGGGCCTGTAACAACACTAGTCACGGGCCGGCGGGATTGTCCCACCGGGTTCACACGGGGAAATGTGGCCTTGCTCACGCCGTCCGCCGGTTCGCGCCGGCGCACGCGGGGCGGGCGTGCTTTGCCGGTATTCTTGCTGGGGACAAGTGACCAGCAGAACGGACCACCTTGGTACATATCGAACAACTCGCCGCCCGTACGCCGGCAGTTTCCGTGGACGAACTCCTTAACGGGTTCTATCCGTCGCCGCGGTTCGGTGAGGTCTCGTTTTCCAGCTACCGGCCCGATCCCGCCCAGCCCAGCCAGGCGCACGCGGTCCGCTCGCTCGAGCATTTCGCGGCGGGCGTCGGCGCGCGCGACGGCGACGGCCTGTTCAAGCGGCTCTTCGGCAAGAAGGACACCTCCCGGGCTGGCATCTACCTTGACGGCGGATTCGGCGTCGGCAAGACCCACCTGCTGGCCTCGCTGTGGCATGCCGCCCCCGGGCCCAAGGCCTTCGGCACGTTCGTCGAATACACCAACCTCGTCGGTGCCCTGTCCTTCCGCAAGACCGTTGAAGCGCTGAGCCACTACAGGCTCGTGTGCATTGATGAATTCGAACTCGACGATCCGGGCGACACCGTGCTGATGTCCCGGCTCATGCGCGAACTCGCCGACGCCGGCGTGAAGCTCGCGGCGACCTCAAACACGCTGCCGGGGTCGCTGGGCGACGGGCGCTTTGCCGCCGTCGACTTCGCCCGCGAAATCCAGGTGCTGGCGGACCAGTTCGACGTCGTACGGATCGACGGCGAGGACTTCCGGCACCGCGGCCTCCCGGCGGCGCCCGCGCCGCTGCGCAATGACGACCTGACGCACCACATGCAGGCCGAATTCGACGGCAAGACCGTGGCGCGCGATGAGTTCAGCACCCTGATCAACCACCTGGCCGGTGTGCACCCCAGCCGCTACCGTCAGTTGCTGGACGGCATCGAAGGCGTTGTCTGGAAGAACGTGCACACGATCACCGAGCAGGCGGTGGCACTGCGGTTTGTGGTGCTGGCGGACCGGCTGTACGACAAAGACGTGCCCATCCTGGCCAGCGGTGTGCCGTTCGACCAGCTCTTCACCGAGGAAATGATGACCGGCGGGTACATGAAGAAGTACTTCCGTGCCGTCTCCCGGCTTACCGCTCTGGCCCGCGAAGGCCAGAACCACGAGCCGTCCTAAGCCGGACGCCGCCGCCCGCCGCATCGTCCCCACCAAGCAACGCGGGGTCACTCCCGGCCCATCCCGAGCCGTCGGATGGGCCGGGAGTGACCCCGCGTTGGTGGTTCGGCGCCGTTAAACGCCGAAGGTGCCGGCGCCGCCTCTCGGCGGGACCGACACCTCGCTGACGTACCTGGGTCAGAGGCCCTGCTGCCGGGGTGTCCCGGCTACAGGGGGAACATCCGCGACGGGCTGCTCGGCGACAGGAGCCGTTGCCGGCCTGTCGTCTGCTTGATCCACGAAGTCGGAAGCACCCTTCTGCGCTGCATCAACCTGGTCGGCATACTTGCCGCCGGTCTTCGAGTCGACGAAATCGCCGGCCTTCTCGATGCCGTCCTTGATGGCCTGTTCGTTGCCACCAATGACTTGCTGAGCCTTGCCCTTCAGATCGTCAAGTAAACCCACGGGCACCTCCCTTCGGTCGCGGAGCCAGATCGCTCCTCCGGCTTCGATAGTAACCGCCGGTACGGGTCGTGCCAAGAGCGGCCCCATTCCCGGGGCGATGCTGTCAAGAGTCTTGTGGCCCGGTCCCGGCGTACTGACACGGGGAGGGCATGAAAAAAGCAGCCCCGGGGGAGCTGCTTGATGGTGGGCGATACTGGGATCGAACCAGTGACCTCTTCCGTGTCAGGGAAGCGCGCTACCGCTGCGCCAATCGCCCGCAACCGGAAGAATCCGGAGTGGATTTGTGTGAATCTACTACACAAGAGAGCGGACGACGAGATTCGAACTCGCGACATCCACCTTGGCAAGGTGGTGCTCTACCAGCTGAGCTACGTCCGCAATATGAAGTCCATGCCGGCCTGGCCGGTGGTACTGCATCAAGCAAGTTTCCTTGCTTTGGTGGGCGATACTGGGATCGAACCAGTGACCTCTTCCGTGTCAGGGAAGCGCGCTACCGCTGCGCCAATCGCCCATTTCATCCGGCCGAAACCGGACACCATGGTTTTCACCGAGGTGGGTACGGGATTCGAACCCGTGTATACGGCTTTGCAGGCCGCTGCCTCGCCTCTCGGCCAACCCACCGTGTAAGCAGGATTCCGAAGAACCATTGCCGTGACAGTGTCCTGCGAGCGGACGACGAGATTCGAACTCGCGACATCCACCTTGGCAAGGTGGTGCTCTACCAGCTGAGCTACGTCCGCAATATTGGAGTGGATTTCCGTGCCGCATTCGGCATTTCCTCGCGTTCCAACGAGTAAGAACTCTATAGGAGGTTCTGGGAATCTACAAATCGAGACCCTTCGTCCCCGCATCTATGCCCCTACTTCCTTGATTTCTAGGGGATTTTCCTAATTACAGCGCTGTAATTAGCTCCAGTTTGAAGCCGCGGATCCGTCGGGTGATTGGTGGTTGCGCACGACGGGCGTGGGGAAGGAGGGTGCGGAACTCTGCGACCGGGGGAGGGGCGTAACGGGAAACCCGGCGTGACGGGAAAGCATGACGGCAGGCAAGTGTGGCGTGGCCGATTTCTAAAATCCGTCCGGGTGGGCTAGCATTCAATGTCGTTGGGGCGATTGGCGCAGTGGTAGCGCGCTTCGTTCACACCGAAGAGGTCACTGGTTCGAACCCAGTATCGCCCACCAACGAAATGGCCCGTCCCGCTGACTCAGCGGAACGGGCCATTTTGCTTTTCACCGTTGTCTGACCCCCGTGAAAGAGTCTTCATATGACCGCTCCACTCCTCGCCCACGCCACGGATTACGGCCGCATGTACGCACGCTCCACATCGGCGCAATTCTCCGTCCCCTCCATCACCACGGTGATCGGCCAGCAGCCTCACGGCCTGGACGGCTGGTTCGGTTACATGGGCGCCAACAGCCTGGCCCAGGACCCCGCGCTCCCCGGCATCCTAGGGAGCCCGGCCAAACTGCGCCAAGCGGTCAGCCGCGCGGCCAAGGCGGCGGAGTCATACCGCGACGACGCGGCCAAGCGCGGCGACCGCGTCCACAACTACTGCGAGCAGGTTGCGCTGCGCGCGCTCGGCAGGCCGCACCAGATGAAGGAAACCCGGGAGGCCCTCGCCGCCAACGGTGAAGAAGCCTTCGCGGCACGCTTCGATGAATGGTGGGAGCTCTTCCAGGTGGAACCCATTGCCCCGGAGATCACGGTGTGGAACAAGACGGTCGGCTATGCCGGCACCTTGGACCTCGTGGCGAAGATCAACGGCAGGACCTGTCTCATCGACTACAAGACCAAAGGCACCAGTCGCGACGGCACCGTCAAGCCCCTCGATGACAAGGTCGTGATGCAGCTCGTGGCCGGCATGAAGGCCGAGGAAAGCCTCGTGGATCCCGAGGCCGGGGAATGGGAGGCCTGGCAGCACGGCGACTCCCCGATCCTCCTGGCCGTGGCGGTGGGCGAGACGGAAGTCCGGCCGCAGCGGGCCAACCCCGAGGTCCTGAAACACCACTGGTGGAAATTCTGTGCGCTGCGCCGCGTGTGGGAGATGTCCGCCGACACGGCCACCGCGGGAGCAGCCCTGCTCCCGCTCGCTCCTCCCGTCAGGCGCTGAGCCGGCACTGCCCGGGCCGCGCACGTACGGGCCTTGATCCCGATAGCCGGGGGCGCCAGCGACGGCCGCAGCGCTGGCAGCAGCAGGCCTGGTTGGCCCGACGGCTATCCGCCCCCGACTGCAACTAAACTGGATTGGATCCCTAGCCGCCCACCGTGAGGACAGACTGCACATGGCCATTTTGAATATCCGCATCATCGGCGATCCTGTGTTGCGCACAGTCGCAGATCCCGTGACGGAATTCGGGCCTGACCTGGCAAAGCTCGTCGCCGACATGACCGAAACCATGGAGGATGTCGAAGGCGCAGGCCTGGCCGCACCCCAGGTCGGCGTCAGCCAGCGCGTCTTCACCTATCGGATCGGCGGCGTGGAGGGCCACATCATCAATCCCGTGCTGGAAAACAGCGAGGACTTCCAGACCGACCAGATCGAAGGCTGCCTGTCCATCCCGGGCCTCGGTTTCCCCGTCCGCCGGTACCGCCATACCCGGGTGACCGGCGTCGACCTCCACGGCAACCCCGTCACGGTGGAGGGCGAAGGCATGCTGGCCCGCTGCTTCCAGCACGAGACCGACCACCTGGACGGCATCCTCTACACCGACAGGCTCGAGGGCGATGACCGCAAGGCCGCCCTGCGCGCCATCCGCAACGCCAACTACGACGCCATCACGGAACAGACAACCACGAAGCGCGCGAAGACGGTCGGGACAAGCTTTGGCGGGTCCGGCTTCGGAATCACTCCGTGAGGGTTCTTTTCGCGGGGACCCCGGCCGTCGCCGTGCCGTCCCTGGACGCGCTGATCAACGCCGGGTTCGACGTCGTCGCCGTCCTGACCCGCCCGGATGCCCCGCTGGGGCGCAAAAGGGTCCTGACGCCGTCGCCCGTGGCGGCCCGGGCCGCCGAGCTTGGCATCGAGATCATCCACGCCGCCAAAGTGGATGCGGGGGTCACCGCCCGCATTGCCGCCGCCGCACCCGACGTCGCCGCGATCGTGGCCTACGGCGGCCTCATTCCCCGTGCGGCGCTCGATGTTCCCCGCCACGGCTGGGTGAACCTGCACTTCTCCCTGCTGCCGGCCTGGCGCGGCGCCGCCCCCGTCCAGCGTGCCGTGATCGCCGGCGATGACGTCACCGGCGCCGTCACCTTCCGGCTTGAAGAAGGGCTGGACACCGGTCCCGTCTTCGGAACACTCACCGAAACCGTGCACGACGGCGACACCGCCGGCGCGTTGCTGGACCGGCTGTCGCACAGCGGCGCGGTCCTGCTGGCGCAGACGCTGTCCGCCATCGACGCAGGGAAGGCCGTAGCGCTGCCGCAGCAGGGCGAGGTCAGCCTGGCACCCAAACTCAGCCTCGAAGACGGCCGGCTCGACTGGCGGCAGCCCGCACTGGCGATCGGCCGCAGGGCCCGCGGCGTCACGCCCGAGCCGGGCGCCTGGACCATGCTGGACGGCCAGCGGATCAAACTGGAGCCGGTACTTGCGGCCCCGGAATCCGCCGCGCTCAAGCCCGGGCAGCTGGCCATGGACGGCAAACGCGTCCTGGTGGGCACGGGCTCGCACCCGGTGGAATTGACCCGGGTCCAGCCTGCGGGCAAGAAAATGATGGCCGCCGCTGATTGGGCGCGCGGACAGGGAACACTTGAAAGCGTGGTATTCGAATGAGCGAGTCCGGGACCAGCGGCAGCGGCCGAGGCAGGGGCCACCAGCCCCGCGGGCACAACAACGGACAGGCCGGCTCCCAGCCGGGCGGCCAGAGCCGGTCTCAGAACCCGGGACCGGGCGGCCAGGGCGCACGCGGCGGCAGCCGGCGCGACGCCCAGGGCCGGGAGCGCAACCGCGGACCGCAGCGCGGCTTCAGCGAGAGCGCCCCCTCCCAGCGGACCCGCCGGGCCGATCCCGCCCGGCTTGTGGCGTTTGAAGTGCTCCGTGCCGTGGCAGCCGAGGACGCCTACGCGAACCTCGTGCTGCCTGCCCGGATCCGGCACCACGGGCTGGACAAGCGCGACGCCGGGTTCGCCACCGAACTCAGCTACGGCGCCCTCCGCGGCCAAGGCACGTATGACGCCATCCTGGCCCGCTGCGTCGACCGGCCGCTGGACCAGTTGGACCCGGCGATCCTGGACGCCTTGCGGATCGGCGCGCACCAGCTGCTCGCCATGCGGGTGCCCGCCCACGCCGCCCTGGACCAGACCGTGGGGCTGGCCCGCGCGGTAATCGGCGCCGGCCCGTCAGCACTGATCAATGCAGTGCTGCGCAAGGTTTCTGCCCATACCCTCGACGAGTGGTTGGAACTGCTGCTGAGCTCCGAGACCGATGCCACCACCATCGCGTCCATCCGCTACGCCCACCCGGAATGGATCGTCCGTGCACTGCGCCAGTCGCTGGTGGCCCACGGCCGCCCGGTGGCCGAGATCGATGAGCTCCTGGAGGCGGACAACGCCGCGCCCGTGGTGAACCTCGTGGCGCTGCCCGGCATCGGCAGCCTTGACGAGGCCCTCGACGGCGGAGCCACCCCGGGTGAACTCGTCGAGGGTTCCGCGCTCTCCAGCGGCGGGGACCTCGGCCGGCTCGCCTCGGTACGCGACGGCAGCACCCGGGTCCAGGACGTCGGCTCACAGCTCGTGGCCCGCGCCATGGCCGCCGTCGACCTCGGCGGGAAGCCCCGCGGGAACCCCGGCGGGACGCCCGGCGGGAACCTCACCGGGGACCACGACGTCGACGGCGGTGTCAGGGAAGCGGGTACGGGCACCGGGAATGCGGGGGAGCGCTGGCTGGATCTGTGCGCCGGCCCGGGCGGCAAGGCCGCCCTGCTCGGTGCTCTCGCCAGGCAGCAGGGCGCCCACCTGCTGGCCAACGAATTCGCCCCGCACCGTGCCAAACTGGTCCGCCAAGCCTTGTCCGCGGTCCCGCGGGACGCGTGGGAGGTCAGGACCGGAGACGGCCGCGACCTCGGCACCGAGCAGCCGGAGTCCTTCGACCGTGTCCTCGTCGACGTCCCGTGCACCGGACTAGGCGCCCTGCGCCGCCGGCCGGAATCGCGCTGGCGGCGCACGCCGAAGGACCTTGTGGATCTGGGGCCGCTGCAGCGCCAGCTGCTCAACTCCGCACTCGACGCCGTCAAACCCGGCGGCGTGGTGGCCTACGTGACGTGCTCCCCGCACCCGGCGGAGACGACCGCCGTCGTCAGTGACGCCTTGCGCAAGCGGGAGGACCTGGAACTCCTCGACGCCGGCGCCGTGCTGGACAGCGTCAGCCTCACCGGCCACCTCGGGGCCGGGCACGAGCTCACCGCCCAGCTGTGGCCGCATGTGCACCACACGGACGCCATGTTCCTGGCCCTCATCCACAAAAAAGCCTGAACACCGGGCGATACTAGCCACTAGCCCCTCCGCAGGCTGCGTCCGCGGGACACCCCGGCCGGACGCGTCGGCAGAGGCCGCCAGCCGGACACGTCCTGCCGGCGGACATTTCGGCCCCACGAGCTTCATCAGAACGCTTCATCAGAACCACACTTCATCAGAACCACACTTCATCAGAACGAGAAGGAACCCCGCATGACCAAGTGCTGCATCAACCCGAGCATCCTTTCCGCCGACTTCGCCAACCTGGAGGCGGAACTGAGCCGGATCAGCAACGCGGATGCCGTGCACGTCGATGTCATGGACAACCACTTCGTGCCCAACCTGTCGCTGGGCCTGCCGGTGGTGCAGCGCCTGCAGGAAATCAGCCCGGTCCCGCTGGATGCACACCTGATGATCGAGCACGCCGACCGCTGGGCCCCGGCGTATGCCGACGCCGGGGTGGCGTCCGTGACGTTCCACGCCGAGGCCTCGATCGCTCCCATCAAGCTCGCGCGCGAGCTCCGGGCCCGCGGGGCCAAGGCTGGGCTCGCGCTCCGGCCGGGGACCGGCGTCGAACCGTTCCTGGACATGCTCGGCGAACTCGACATGCTGCTGATCATGACCGTGGAGCCGGGCTTCGGCGGCCAGGAGTTCCTGGACCTGACGCTGCCGAAGATCCGGCGCGCCCGGGCGGCGATCGACGGGTCGGGCCTCAAAGTTGCCCTGCAGGTCGACGGCGGCATCACCCAGGACACTATCTTCCGCGCCGCCGAAGCCGGCGCGGACGTCTTTGTGGCGGGATCGGCGGTGTACGGCGCGGCGGACCCCGCGGACGCGATCGAGAAGCTCCGGGAAGCCGGCCGCCGCCGCTGACAACGCCGCGGAGGACGCGGCTGACTCCACAGCTGCGAGACGGCTGACAGCCCGCTGTCCGGCAGGGAGCCGTGTCGCAAAGATTACTCGGCCCGTAATATGCGCAGCCGGGAATAGCCGAAGACCGGCCCGGGTTGTGTCAGAATAACAACACACATACGTGCTCCGGGGTCGGTGTAAGTCCGAACCGGCGGTGATAGTCCGCGACCCGCGCGCCAGCGCCCACCTTCGGGAGGGATGCCGGCAAACGGTTGAATCGGTGAAATTCCGGTACCGACAGTTAAAGTCTGGATGAGAGAAGCACGTACAGCTGTTACTGCGGCGCCCAGCAGGCGCCGCATAATTGTGCTGTCGTATACCCCCGGAGCCATCGCGGTTCTTGAGGGAAGGAACGACACACATGAACTCTCTGCGATGGCTCTTCGAAGCACAGGTCCCGGTAGCGGGATCTGTACTGATGCTTCGCGAAGGGCTTGGCAACAACTTTGGGCTGCTCAGCGCCCCTGGCGGCGTTCGCCGCCGGGCCCGGCCGGTCGGCATCTTCGCTCTGGCGGTCGGGGCATGAGCGGGACACACCTCGCGGCGACGGCAGCTTTCGGCGGGTCCGACGCCGGAGCCTCCTTCAGCGCTGCTGAGACTGCCGCAATGCAGGCTGCCCTCGCTGCCGCCGTGCAGGGCCCCCGGGGCGCCAACCCGCTCGTCGGCGCCGTGGTCATCGGAAGCGACGGCAAGCCCGTGGTGACCGGGTACCACCGCGGCGCCGGGACCGCCCACGCCGAAGCCGACGCCATCACCCAGGCGAAGGCTGCCGGCCTGGACCTCCGCGGCACCACGATCGTGGTGACCCTGGAACCCTGCAACCACTGCGGCCGCACCGGCCCCTGCGCCCAGGCGATCATCGAGGCCGGCATCTCAGACGTCATCTACGCGATCGATGACCCCCACGATCCGGCCGCCGGCGGAGCCGTGACGCTCCGCGCCGCGGGCGTCCGCGTCCGGTCCGGGCTGGCGGCCGACGCCGCACTGGAGATGAACCGGCGCTGGTTCGACGCCGTCGCCGCCAAACGGCCCTTCGTTACCCTGCACATCGCGCAGACCCTCGACAGCCGCATCGCGGCCAGCGACGGAACCAGCCAGTGGATTTCCAGCCCGGAGTCCCTCGCCGACAACCACGCCCTGCGGGGTCGGATTGACGCGATCCTGGTGGGCACCCAGACGGTGCTCGTCGACAATCCACGGCTGACCGCCCGGAACGCCGACGGCGAAACGGCCGGCAAACAGCCCCTGCGTGCCGTCATGGGATACCGGGGCATTCCCGAGGACGCCGCCATCCATGGTGCGGACGGCAACGTCCTGCACCTGGCCACGCGCGATCCGCGCGAGGCGCTGGACCAGCTGTTCGAGTTCGGCGTCCGGCACCTCATGGTCGAAGGCGGCTCCCGGATCCTGAGCGCATTCCTTGCAGCCGGCCTGGTCGATGAACTCATTGTCTACCTGGCGCCGACACTGCTGGGCTCCGGCACGGCCGCCCTGGAGGACCTGGGCATCACCACCCTGGCCGAGGCCCAGCAGTGGGAATGGGACCCGGCCTCCGGGGGCGCCGTCCAGACCCTTGGCCGCGATCTCCGGCTGCACCTCCGCCCCGCCAGCCCGGCAAACCCGGCCGCCGACCCGGCCGACCCCTCAACTTCATCCGATCCAACCCCGCACCGCACTGGCGCGGACACCGCCGCAGGAGGCAACTGATGTTTACCGGAATTATCGCCGAGCAGGGAAAGGTGCTGTCCGTTGAGCGCAACGGCGACATCAGTGCCACCGTTCGGCTCCACGCGCCCGGCACCACGGACGGCCTCGCCCTGGGCGGATCCATCGCGGTCAACGGCGTCTGCCTCACCGCCACGCAGATCGACGGCAAGGACTTCAGCGTCGACGTCATGGGCGAGACCCTTGTGCGCAGCACCATCGGAGAACTCACCGCGGGCGATCCCGTGAACCTGGAACGCTGCGTGCCCGCCGGCGGACGCCTGGACGGTCACGTTGTCCAGGGCCATGTCGACGGCGTCGGCCAGCTCGTGGAGCGCGAGGGCCTCGGCAACTGGGACAGGCTCCGTTTCGGCGTGCCGGCCGGACTGGCCCGGTACATCGCGGAGAAGGGGTCCATCGCCGTCGACGGCGTCTCCCTCACCGTCACTGCCGTGAGCCCGGCCAACGATCCGGCGCCCTGGTTCGAAGTCGGGCTGATCCCCACCACGCTGGCCGAGACCGGACTGGGAGGCAAGCCCCTCGGAGGCCGCGTCAACCTCGAAGTCGACGTGCTGGCGAAGTACACGGAGCGGCTGCTGTCCTTTGCCGGCGGATCGTCGGCAGCGCACCGGGCGTCCGCAGCGCCCGGGGCAGAAACCGCACTCACGGACGGGGCCGCGAAATGAGCCGCGTCAAGGACCAGGCCGGGCATGACCTGGCCGAGCAGCTCCGCGGCGCGGTTTCAGGCCCCGGCCGCACAGGCCTCGATCCGATCGAGGACGCCGTCCGCGCGATGGCAGCCGGGCGCCCCGTCCTGGTGGTGGACAACGAGGACCGCGAAAACGAAGGCGACATCATCTTCGCCGCCGAGCACGCGACCCCGGAGTTGATGGGCTGGACGGTGCGCTACAGTTCCGGCGTGATCTGCGTGCCGCTCGACGCCGACCGGGCCGACGCCCTTGCACTGCCGCCGATGGTGGCCGTCAACGAGGACGCCAAGGGCACCGCCTACACGGTGTCCTGCGATGCCGCCGTCGGCGTCAGCACCGGAATCTCTGCCACAGACCGTGCCCTGACGGCCCGGATCCTGGCCGACCCGCAAAGCCAGCCGAATTCACTGACCCGTCCCGGGCATGTTTTTCCGCTCCGCGCCGTTAAGGGGGGAGTGCGGGAACGTCCCGGCCACACCGAGGCGGCCGTGGACCTGTGCCGGCTGGCCGGCCTGGAACCCGTGGGAGTGATTGCAGAGCTTGTGTACGACAACGGAGAAATGATGCGGCTGGACGGACTGCGCGGCTTCGCCCTTGAGCACGGCTGCCCCCTGATTTCGATTGCGGATCTGGTGGCCTACCTCGATGCGGGGCAGTATGGCAGCAGTGCAGCGGATCCCGTCTGACGGAGGAGAAATAGTGACGACTTCAAAGACCCGAGAAGAGATGCCCATGGCGCGGCAGCCGCATCCGGTCAGCGCTGGTCCCATCGTCCAGTTGCCCACCGCGTTTGGCGACTTCGTGGCGCAGGCCTGGACCGATCTGGCCACCGGCGCCGAACACCTGGCGGTCAGCTCCCCGCTGCCCCCGGTCGACGGGACGGCACCGCTGGTCCGCCTGCATTCGGAGTGCCTCACCGGCGACGTGTTTGGCTCCTATCGCTGCGACTGCGGCGAGCAGCTGGCCTATGCCCTCGAAATGATCAACGAGTTCGGCGGGACACTGCTGTACCTGCGCGGCCAGGAGGGCCGGGGGATCGGCCTGGCGAACAAGATGAAGGCCTACGCGCTGCAGGAAGCCGGTTTTGACACCGTGGAGGCCAACGAGCAGCTCGGGCTGCCCGTCGACGCGCGCTGCTACAAGGCCGCGGCCCAGATCCTCGCGGAGATGGGGCTGCACGAGATCCGGCTCCTGAGCAACAACCCGGACAAGCAGGACCGGCTCGCCCAGGCCGGCGTCACGGTGGTGGAGATGGTCCCCACGGAAGTTCCCTCCAGGGAGCAGAACATCCGCTACCTGCAGACGAAGAAGGAACGGATGGACCACCGCCTGGTCCTTGACGTTGAACCCGCGCCGGCCGCGGGCGTGACCGGATACGAGCGCGACCAGGACTGAGCGGGCGGCCCGGCGGCCGGCGCCCCAAAGTGCAGACCCAACACCAGACCGAACACCAGACCCAACAGCAAGGAATAAACCCATGAGCGGCCACGGCGCCCCCCAGATCGACCTCAGCACCTTCAAGCCGGAGGAAACCTCCCAGCTCAAGCTGGCCATCGTGGCCGCGAGCTGGCATACCCAGATCATGGACGGGCTCCTCGACGGTGCCCTGCGCGCCGCGAAGGACGCCGGCATCAGTGAGCCGACTGTCCTGCGCGTACCGGGCACCTTTGAACTTCCCGTCGCTGCGGCCCGGCTGGCACCGCACTTCGACGCCGTCGTGGCGCTCGGCGTCGTTATCCGGGGCGGCACGCCGCACTTCGAATATGTCTGCGAGGCGGCCACCCTTGGCCTGACGGAGGTCAGCGTTCGCACCGGCGTCCCCGTGGGCTTCGGCGTGCTGACCTGCGATACCGAACAGCAGGGGATCGACCGGGCCGGCCTCCCGGGTTCCACTGAGGACAAGGGACACGAGGCCGTCACGGCTGCCCTGGCCACGGCCGTGACCCTCAAGCAGTTCGGCTGAGCCCCACCGGCTGAGCCACCACTGCAGCCCGACACCACAGCACCCGGCACCACAGCAGAACCGGCCGGCACGGGCGGCGCCTGGCCGTCCGTGCCGGCCGTGTTTTTGTGGAGTGCCTCACATCGCCGCCGTCATGCAACGGCCCGGCAGGGGTTCCCGCGCCGGGAGCAAGTAGGCTTGGGGGCGTGAAGAATTTCGAGTCGCTGTTCGCAGAACTGAGTGAAAAGGCAGCCATCCGCCCGGAGGGCTCCCGCACCGTCGCCGAACTGGATTCCGGAGTCCACGGCATCGGCAAGAAGGTCGTGGAGGAAGCCGCCGAGGTCTGGATGGCTGCCGAGTATGAATCCGATGAAGCCGCCGCTGAGGAAATTTCGCAGCTGCTTTACCACCTGCAGGTTCTCATGCTCGCCAAAGGACTCACCCTGGAAGACGTCTACAAGCATCTCTAGCCGCGCCCGCACCGGAAACCGCCAGGACCCATCCGGCGGATCCCGTGCACTGCGTGGCCGATGTGCCCCCACAGATCCTTCCAAACCCAAGAGAGACTTTTCCAATGCTTAGAGTTGCCGTCCCGAACAAGGGATCCCTTTCCGAAGCCGCCTCGGCCATGCTTGCCGAGGCGGGCTACCGCCAGCGCCGCGACACCCGCGAACTCGTCATGGTGGACCCGGACAACGACATTGAGTTCTTCTTCCTTCGCCCGCGCGACATTGCCGTGTATGTCGGCCAGGGAACGCTCGACGTCGGCATCACCGGCCGCGACCTGCTGCTCGACGCCGAGGTCGAGGCCGAGGAGCTGCTTCCGCTGGGCTTTGCCGCTTCCACCTTCCGCTTCGCCGGTCCGGTGGGCGATTTCACCTCCATCGAACAGCTCGAGGGCAAGCGCCTCGCCACGAGCTACGACGGGCTGCTGCGCGGCTACCTGGCCCAGCGCGGCATCAAGGCCAAGGTGGTGCGCCTCGATGGCGCCGTCGAATCCTCCGTGCGCCTCGGCGTCGCGGACGCGATTGCCGACGTCGTCGAGACCGGCACCACGCTCAAGGCGGCCGGCATGGAGATCTTCGGCGAGCCGATCCTGAACTCCGAGTCCGTGCTGATCGGCCGCAAGGGCGAGCAGAACCCGGCCACCGAGGTCCTGATCCGCCGGCTCCAGGGCGTCCTGGTGGCCCGGCAGTACGTGATGATGGACTACGACATCCGCAAGGAGCTCGTAGAACAGGCCGCCGGACTCACCCCGGGCCTGGAATCACCCACCGTCTCGCCGCTGCGTGATTCGGACTGGGTGGCGGTGCGCTCCATGGTGCCCAAGCGGGAAACCAACCGCATCATGGACGAGCTCTACGACCTCGGCGCCCGCGCCATCCTGGTCAGCAGCATCCACGCCTGCCGCATCTGAGCGCCCGCCCGAGTCCCTCCAGCAAATTTCAGGAGAAGTCATGACTGTTGCCGTGCGCGTCATTCCGTGCCTGGACGTCGATGCCGGCCGCGTGGTCAAGGGCATCAACTTTGAAGGGCTCCGCGACGCCGGGGACCCGGTGGAACTGGCGCACCGCTACGACAACAGCGGCGCCGACGAGCTGACCTTCCTCGACGTCACCGCGTCGTCCGGCAACCGCGAGACCACGTTCGACGTCGTCCGCCGCACCGCCGAGGAAGTCTTCATCCCGCTCACGGTCGGCGGCGGCGTCCGCGGCGTGGCCGAGGTGGACAAGCTCCTGCGCTGCGGCGCCGACAAGGCCGCCATCAACACCGCGGCCGTGGCCCGGCCGGACGTGATCGACGAGATCACCCGGCACTTCGGGTCCCAGGTCCTGGTGCTTTCCCTCGACGCCCGGCGCACCCGCCCGGGATCGCAGCCCACCGCATCCGGCTTCGAGGTCACCACCCACGGCGGACGCCAGGGGACCGGGATCGACGCCATCGCCTGGGCCAGGGAGGCGGCGGACCGCGGGGTGGGGGAAATCCTGCTCAACTCGATCGACGCCGACGGCACCAAGGACGGCTTCGACGTCGAACTGATCCGTCTCGCCCGGGCCGCCGTCAAGGTCCCGCTCATCGCCTCCGGCGGCGCCGGCAAGCCCGAACACTTCCCGCCGGCCGTGGCAGCAGGCGCCGACGCCGTCCTCGCCGCTTCGGTGTTCCACTTCGGACCCCTCGACATGATCGCCCAGGTCAAGGCCGCGATCCGGCAGGCAGGCTTCGAAGTCCGCTAACGGCACCCCCGCCTAAACCAACGCGGGGTCACTTAGCGCCCGTCCCGGAGGGGATTATGGGCGGTAAGTGACCCCGCGTTGCTGTGTCTGGGGGCGGCGGCTTAGAGGCCTACCTCGGCGGACTGCAGGAGCGCGACGGCGTCCGGCTGGCCTTCGAAGGTCACGAGGGCGTGGCGGGTGCGGCCGTGGGCGTGCATGAGGAGTTCGCCGGGTTCGCCGACGATGGCCACCGAGACGGGGGCGCGCTTGGCCACATGCCGCGGCCCGGAGGGGCTCACCAGCACAATGCCCAGGTCCACGCCGCGGTAGAGGATGGCCGCCCGCTTGACGAGCTCGTCCCACAGGGCGTCGGAGTAGGCCTGGTCCAGGGCCCGCGGAGCCCAGCGGTCCACGGCACGGCGGACGTCTTCCGTGTGCACGAAGTACTCGATGAGGTTGGAGCTCTCGTCCAGGGCCTTGATCCGCAGCGGGGACAGCGCCGGGGGCCCGGCCCGGAACGCGTTGACCAGGTTGGCGTAGTCCTCGGCGGTTTTCAGCGTGGCGGCCAGTTCGGCCGTCGCCTGGTCCGAGGCCTTGGAGAGGCGTTTGAACAGCAGGCCCAGTCCGACGGCGACTTTTCGCTCGCGAAGGTAAAGGTGCGCGGCAAGATCGCGGGTGAGCCAACCCGTGCAGAGCGTGCCGGCATCAGGGCCGGCCGCCAGTAGGGTTTCGGCCAGGACTTCTCGGGACGGTTCGACGAAATGCATCACTTGTGAAACTAGCACGAGACGGCCGCACGTGGGCACAGGAATCGCCGCCGCAGTGGTGCCTGGCCGCGACATCCTGCGGGGAGCGGCGGGGCCGTGCCGAATGGCGCGCCAGTGTTAAGCACTCCGTGGACCCGCAGGCCGTCCGCCTGCCCGGAGGCACTAGACTTGGTCTGATGTCTGAGCAGCCCGCACCCGCCCCCACCTCCGCCAACGCCGTGCCCGGCGCCACTGCGTTTGGCGCTCCTGTGCCCGGCGCCCCCGTGCCTGCCGGCGGCGGGACCGCCTCGCCCCTTCCGGACGGACTGGCCGAGGCCCTCAAACGGGACAGCGCCGGCCTGGTGGCCGCGATCATCCAGCAGTTCGACACCCACGAGGTGCTGATGCTGGGCTGGATGGACGACGAGGCACTGCACCGCACGATGACGAGCGGACGCGTGACGTTCTATTCGCGGTCCCGCCAGGAGTACTGGCGCAAGGGAGACACATCAGGGCATGTGCAGTGGGTCAAATCACTCGCCATGGACTGCGACGGCGATGCCCTGCTGGTCCGGGTGGACCAGGTTGGCGCCGCCTGCCACACCGGAACCCGGACCTGCTTCGATGGCCGCGAGCTCGACGCCGTCGTCGGCCACGGAGGCTAAGCGCCCCGCGCAAAAGGACACAGGCCACGGAACCCGGCAGGGCACTCCGGAACTCCCAGAGCTTCACGAACCGGACCGCAGGCAGGATCCCACGACCGGATCCGCCGACGGGTCCCCCGAAAGAACAGGCGGAAAGCACAGCCATGCAGGACCTTGGAATCATCAGCCCCAGCCTCGAAGAGTTCCGTGAACTCGCGGGCCACAGCCGCGTCATCCCCGTCCGGCTCAAGGTGCTGGCTGACGCCGAAACCCCGATCGGGCTCTACCGCAAGCTCGCCAACGGCCAGCCCGGAACCTTCCTGATGGAATCGGCGGCGGTCGGCGGCGCCTGGTCCCGCTACTCCTTCATCGGCTCCCGCTCCCGGGCCACCCTGACCACCAAGGACGGCAACGCCTTCTGGCTGGGCGAGCCCCCGGTCGGTGTTCCGCTGGATGGCAACCCCGTGGACGCCATCCGCGACACCGTCGCCGCGCTCCGCACCGACCGCTTCGACGGCCTCCCGCCGTTCACCTCCGGCCTGGTCGGGTTCCTGGGCTGGGAAACCGTCCGGCACTGGGAGAAGCTGACCAGCCCGCCGGAGGACGACCTCGAGCTGCCGGAAATGGCCCTCAACCTCGTCACGGACATGGCGGTCCACGACAACATGGACGGCACCGTCCTGTTGATCGCCAACGCCATCAACTTCGACAACAGCACCGAACGCGTCGACGACGCCTGGCATGACGCCGTCGCCCGCGTGAAAGCCCTGCTGGAAAAGATCAGCCGCCCCGTGGAGCAGCCTGTCTCCGTTCTCGAAACCGCGGCCCTGGATTTCGCGTCGAGCGTGCAGGAACGCTGGGACGAGTCCGCCTACCTGGCCGCGCTGGACCGCGGCAAGGAGGCGATCGTGGACGGCGAGGTCTTCCAGGTGGTGATCTCCCGCCGCTTCGAAATGGAGTGCGGCGCCGACCCCCTCGACGTTTACCGCGTCCTGCGGAACACCAACCCCAGCCCGTACATGTACCTCTTCAGCTTCGAGGACGCCGCGGGCCGGGAGTACACGATCGTCGGTTCCTCGCCGGAAGCCCTCGTCACCGTCACCGGCGAGGAGGTCATCACCCACCCCATCGCAGGCTCACGGCCGCGCGGCAAGACAGTCGAGGCCGACAAAGCCCTGGCCGAGGAACTGCTCGCCGACGAGAAAGAACGCGCCGAGCACCTGATGCTGGTCGACCTGTCCCGCAACGACCTCTCCAAGGTCTGCGTCGCCGGAACTGTCGACGTCACCCAGTTCATGGAAGTCGAACGCTTCAGCCACATCATGCACCTCGTGTCCACGGTGGTCGGCAAGCTGGCCCCGGACGCCAAAGCCTACGACGTCCTCAAGGCCACGTTCCCGGCCGGCACGCTCTCCGGTGCGCCGAAGCCGCGGGCCCTGCGCCTCCTGGACGAGCTGGAACCGCACCGCCGCGGCATCTACGGCGGCGTGGTGGGGTACTTGGACTTCGCCGGGGACATGGACATGGCGATCGCGATCCGTTCCGCCCTGCTCCGGGAAGGGCGCGCCTACGTCCAGGCCGGCGGCGGGATCGTGGCCGATTCGGTCAACCCCACCGAGGCCCAGGAAACGGTCAACAAGGCCGCCGCCCCGCTCCGCGCCGTGCACACCGCCAGTTCGCTGCACAACATCACCGCCGATTCGGTGCCCGACGCCGGACCGGTCACCGCCGATTCGGTGCCCGACGCCGGACCGGTCACCGCCGATTCGGTGCCCGACGCCAAGGCGGATTCCTGATGGGGGAGCCCGAAGCCACCGTCAAGACCACCACGCGGCCCGCCGTCCCCGGCTGGGCCCGCAAGTCCACCCTGGTCGTGGTAATCGCCGCCCTGGCACTGGCTGTGTTCGGGACCACCACCCAGACCTGGCTCACGGTGCACCTCGATCCCACACAGCTGGGCGCGGCCGTGGCCAGCCAGGACGGCCTACAGGTGCAGGGCAGCAAGGCCGCGACCACCGTGACGGCGCTGGCCCTCGTTGCCCTCGCCGGCGGCCTCGCCGCCTCCATCGCCGGCCGCGTGGCCCGGTGGGTCATCACGGCGATCATTCTCCTCGCGGCGGCCGGGATCGTCGCCGCGGCAGCCGTCGTGCTGGCGGACCCGCTGTCCGCGGCGCAGGGATCGATCGCAGCCGCCACCGGAATCAGCGGAAGCAACGTTCAGGTGGACGTGACAGTGTTCCCCGTCCTCGCCGTCGTCGCCGGTTCCCTGTTGGGGATCTGCGCCCTCGCGATCGTGCCGGCCGGCCGCTACTGGAAGAGCCGCACCAAATACGACGCGGCAGCCGCCGTTCCCACAGCCGGGGGGACTGCAGCTGGTGGTGCTGCCGCCGCCCCCACTGACGAGATTGACAGTTGGGACCGGTTGTCCCGGGGCGACGACCCCACCTGAGCCGATGCCGCCGGGCACGGCCGGCAGCGCGGCCAGCAACGCGGCCGGCAGGGCGCCCAACAGCGCGGCCCGCAACGCGGCCAATAACGCCGTCAAAAAATGGCAGAATGTAAGCAGTATTTATCCTGAGGAGATTTCAATGAGCAAAGCCACTGTTTCCGCATCCACGTCCGCTGCGCCGAAGGGCGTCTACGACGACGTCGATCACAGCGAAGCGCCGGGTCACGGCAACAGCCCGGCCGCGTGGACCTGCGTGATCGTGATGCTGATCGGCGCCCTCATTGCGTCCATCGCCTTCGTGATCGCCAACACCCCCATCTTCATTGCGGGCGCGGCGGTCATGGTGATCGGCCTGCTGGCCGGCTGGGCCATGCGCAAGGCCGGCTACGGCGTCGGCGGCAGCAAGCTGAAGAACTCCGGCCACTGAGCGTGAGCGTTCTCGACGACATCAATGCCGGTGTCAGGGAGGATATGGAGGCGCGCCAGCGCCTCGTCACGCTCGCGGAACTGAAAGAGCGCGCCGCCGCGGCGGCGCCCGCCCGTGACGCCTGGGCCGCCCTGGGCGGGAACTCCAGCCCGCGGGACCAGCTCAAGGTGATCGCCGAGGTCAAACGCCGGAGCCCCTCCAAGGGCCGGCTCGCGGACATCGCCGATCCCGCGTCCCTCGCCGCGCAGTACGCCGACGGCGGGGCTTCCGTGATCAGCGTCCTGACCGAGCAGCGCCGCTTCGGCGGTTCGCTGGCCGACCTCGACGCAGTCCGGGCCGCCGTGGAGATTCCGCTGCTGCGCAAGGACTTCATGATCGACGAATACCAGATCTGGGAAGCCCGGGCCCACGGAGCCGACCTGATCCTGCTGATCGTGGCCTCGCTGTCGGATGCCCAGCTGCGCGAGTTCACGGCGCTCAGCCGCGAGCTCGGCATGAACGTGCTCGTGGAGACCCATACCGCCGAGGAAATCGAACGGGCCGTGGCCGCCGAAGCCCGGATCATCGGCGTCAACGTGCGCAACCTCAAGACGCTCGACGTCGACCGTTCCGTTTTCGCGGAACTGGCCGGCGGCATTCCCGCCGGGTCCCTCGTGGTCGCCGAGTCCGGAGTGCGCGATGTCGAGGACGTCAGGCACTACGCGTCCCGCGGCGCCAATGCGGTCCTGGTCGGCGAGGCGCTGGTCAGTGACTCGACGCCCCGCGAGCGGATCGCCGAATTCATGGCCGCCGGCGCAACGGCAATCGCCGCACGCGCCTGAAGCCGGCCGGTCCTGGCGCCTGCGCCCGGACCGCGAGCGGTACCGGGCCCGCAGTTGCCCGGCCAATGAGCGGATCTCGTCTGCAGATCCCCAAAGCTAGCAGTGGAACAGGATGGTGAGACTGATGGTCGATGCGCCAGCAGCCGGCTCTGATGAAAGTGCCGTGGACGCGTTCCTGCAGGGCGAGCGCCCCCAGGAGCATCTGACGCAGGGCGAACCGTCCCTGCGGCACGCCCCGGGTCCCTACTTCGGGAACTACGGCGGCCGGTGGATGCCGGAGTCGCTCATCGCGGCCCTGGACGAGCTCGAGGACACCTTCGAGAAGGCCAAGGCCGATCCCGAGTTCACCGCGCAGATCGCCGACCTGAACAAGAACTACTCGGGCCGGCCCTCGCTGCTGACCGAGGCCAAGCGCTTCGCCGAGCACGCCGGGGGTGTGCGGATCTTCCTCAAGCGCGAAGACCTCAACCACACCGGCTCGCACAAGATCAACAACGTCCTGGGCCAGGCGCTCCTCGCCAAGCGGATGGGCAAGACCCGCGTCATCGCCGAAACCGGCGCCGGCCAGCACGGCGTCGCCAGCGCCACGGCGGCAGCCCTCCTCGGCCTGGAATGCGTGGTCTACATGGGCGCCGAGGACTGCCGCCGGCAGTCCCTCAACGTGGCCCGGATGGAACTCCTCGGCGCCACCGTCATCCCGGTAACCAACGGATCCCAGACGCTCAAGGACGCCATCAACGAGGCCCTGCGCGACTGGGTTGCCAACGTGGGAAACACCCACTACCTGCTGGGCACCGCCGCCGGCGCCCACCCGTTCCCGGCCATGGTCCGCTATTTCCACGAGGTGATCGGCGAGGAAGCCCGGGCCCAGATCCTGGAGCAGACGGGCCGGCTTCCGGATGCCGTCTGTGCCTGCATCGGCGGCGGCTCCAACGCCATCGGCATCTTCCACGGCTTCCTCGATGACCCTTCGGTCAAGATCTACGGCTTCGAGGCCGGCGGCGAGGGCGTCGAAACAGGACGCCACGCGGCCACCATCACCCTCGGGAAGCCCGGCGTGCTGCACGGCGCGCGCTCCTACCTCATGCAGGACGACGACGGCCAGACCATCGAGTCACACTCGATCTCCGCGGGCCTGGACTACCCCGGTGTCGGCCCCGAGCACTCCTACCTCGCCGACATCGGCCGGGTCAGCTACGAGCCCATCACGGACAGCGAGGCCATGGAAGCCTTCCGGCTCCTGTGCCGCACCGAGGGCATCATCCCCGCCATCGAGTCCGCCCACGCCCTCGCCGGAGCCATCAAGGTGGGGCAGCGGCTTGCAGCTGAAGTCGCCGCCGCTGGCGGGGCCGCCGGCAAGGTAGCAGACAAGATCGTGATCGTGAACCTCTCCGGCCGCGGCGACAAGGACGTGGCCACCGCCGCGGAATGGTTCGACCTGCTGGACAAGGATTCGCCCGAAGCCACCATCGCCAAAGAGGGGGAACAGCTGTGAGCACCACCGAGAACGGCGGCAGCCAGGCCGCCGCCCGCCCCACCGACGGCCAGCACACCAGCAAGTCGGCCGCGGCCATCGACCGCGCCCGGGCCCAGGGCCGCGCAGCCCTGATCGGCTACCTGCCTGCCGGCTACCCGAGCGTCGAGGACACCATTGCCGCCGGCATCGCCCTTGCCGAGAACGGCGCCGACCTCATCGAAATCGGCATCCCGTACTCCGACCCGGTCATGGACGGCCAGGTCATCCAGGCGGCCACCACCGAGGCCCTCGCGAAGGGCTTTCACGTCCGGGAGGTCTTCGACGTCGTCCGCGGCATCACGAGCAGGACCGACGCCGCCGTCCTGGTCATGACCTACTGGAACCCCGTGGTCCGGATGGGCGTGGACGAGTTCTCCCGCCGCCTGGCCGAGGCCGGGGGAGCCGGGCTGATCACGCCCGACCTCATTCCCGATGAAGCCGACGAATGGATGGCCGCCTCGGACCGCTACGGACTGGACCGGGTGTTCCTCGTGGCCCCCTCGTCCTCTCCGGAACGCATGAAGCGGACCGTCGAGGCGAGCCGCGGATTCGTGTACGCCGTCTCCATCATGGGTGTCACCGGCGCCCGCAGCTCGGTCAGTTCCGCGGCCAAGGATGTCGTCGCCGCCGCGCACGCCGCGGGCGCCGAACGCGTCTGCGTGGGCCTCGGTGTCTCCAACGCGGACCACGTCCGCGAGATCGCCGAATACGCCGACGGCGTGATTGTCGGCACCGCCCTCGTCGCGGCCATCCGTGACGGCGGCGTGGATGCGGTAGCCTCCTTGACGAAAGACCTCAGCACCGGCCTTAGCAAGGAAGAAGCGTAAGCCATGCAGTCACTCCTCCACGCGGCGGCGATGATTCCCGCGAGCATTCCGAGCCCCAGCTGGTCCGGATTCGACATCCCGCTGCCGTGGGGGTCACTGCGCATCCATGCCTACGCCCTGTGCATCCTCGCCGGGATCGTTGCCGGCCTCTGGCTCACGTCGGTCCGCTGGGCGCGCCGCGGTGCGCCCGAGGGCAGCGTGTGGGACATCGCCATCTGGGCCATCCCGTTCGGCATCATCGGCGGCCGGCTCTACCACGTGGTCTCCTCCCCGGATGCCTACTTCGGCCCCGGCTTCGACGGCACCGGCGACCTCTCCCTGATTCCCCAGATCCAGCGCGGCGGGCTGGGCATCTGGGGCGCCGTCGTGCTCGGCGCCGTGGGCGCCTGGATCGGCTGCCGGCGGGCCGGGGTGAAGCTGAGCGCCTTCATGGACGCGGCCGCTCCCGGGCTGCTGCTGGCCCAGGCGATCGGCCGCTGGGGCAACTACTTCAACCAGGAGCTCTTCGGCGGGCCCACCACGCTTCCGTGGGGCCTGCAGATCGACCCCACCAGCCCGAATTTCCCCGCCGGCATGCCCGCCGACACGCTCTTCCATCCGACGTTCCTCTACGAGTCCCTGTGGAACCTCGCGGGCGTCGTGATCCTGCTGGCCCTGGACCGGAAGTTCAATTTCCGCCGCGGCCGCCTTTTCTGCCTCTACGCCGTCTACTACACGCTGGGCCGGGTCTGGATCGAAGCCATGCGGATCGACGACGCCGAGCAGATCAGCCTCTTCGGGATCACCACCCGGCTCAACGTCTGGACCAGCCTCTTTGTCCTGGCGGGTGCCCTGATCGCCTTCATCCTGCTCGGACTGCGCAAGCCCTCCGGGCCGGACACCGTGTTCCTCCCGGGCCGTGAACCGGCAGGGGACAAGACGGGCGCCGAGGCGGTCACCGCCACCGACGACGCCGCCGGTTCCGCCGTCGACAGTGCCGCCGGCAGTGCCGCCGTCGACAGTGCCGCCGTCGGAAAATCCGCCGACGCCGAGGGAACCACCGGCGCCGATAGCGCCGCCACCGACGACGCCGGCGCGGTCCCCGCGGACACCACGACCATCCGCCATGCGGACTCGGCTGTCTCAGATAGTGAATCCCGTGGTAATCTCCGGAATAACCAAAGCGGGCCAGTTCCCGCATCGGCATCGGCATCCGCACCCGCGGGCGCAGGCGCGGATGCGAGCAAGGACTCCACCGGCGGCACCACGTCCGCCACAGGAGCTCCGGCAGCCGGAGTATCCGGCCGCCAGGCAACTGGAACCGCGTCGGAGGCTGAGGGCACCAAGTAGCTCGGCCCCGGCAACTCGGGTTGCGGAGCTACCGCTCGCAGGGCCCGACCCCACAGCGTCGTGGCAAGAGGGATTGTTGCGGACAGCAGATAGGCGCTGTCCAAGCAAGCCCGGGCCAGCACCTGCGTAACTGTTAGTACAGGAGGCCGGGCTGGCCTACAATTCCAGTTAGAAAAACACTCTGTTGCGCCCGTCACACCGGCTGGCTGAGTGGGGCCAATGTTGTCCCTCCCATACGCACGATCAGGAGGAAGGACGTCTCCAATGACCCAAACTCTTCACAGCCCCAGCTGGTCCGATCCGGACCAGCCGACGGCCGCCACGTCACCCTTCGCACGCTTCGCGTCGATTCCGGCCGCGGCCGGACTCTACAACCCGGAGAACGAGAAGGACGCCTGCGGCCTGGCCATCATCGCCACGCTCCGCGGCGAGCCGGGCTATGACATCGTCGACGCGGCCCTGACCGCACTGCGCAACCTCGAGCACCGCGGCGCCGTCGGCGCGGATGAAGGTACCGGCGACGGCGCCGGCCTCCTCATGCAGGTTCCGGACGAATTCTTCCGCGCAGTCACCGACTTCGAACTTCCCGCCCCCGGCCAGTACGTCGTGGGCACCGCGTTCCTGCCGGCCGAGCAGCGCGAAGCCGACGCCGCCCGGCTCGGCATCGAAGGACTTGCCGCGGACGAGGGCCTGACGGTCCTTGGCTGGCGTGAGGTCCCGGTCGTGGCGGACCTGGTCGGGGCCATGGCCCGGGCCTGCATGCCGTACTTCGCGCAGCCCTTCTTCGCCTCCAGCACCGGTGAGACCCTCGAGCGCAACGAGCTCGACTCCCGTGCCTGGCGGATCCGCAAGCGCGCCCAGAACAAGTTCGGCGTGTACTTCCCGTCGCTGTCCTCCCGGACCATCGTCTACAAGGGCATGCTCACCACGGCCCAGCTCGAGCCGTTCTACCCGGACCTTTCGGACAAGCGCTTCAAGACCAAGCTCGCGATCGTCCACTCGCGCTTCTCCACGAACACGTTCCCGTCCTGGCCCCTGGCCCAGCCGTTCCGCACCATCGCGCACAACGGCGAAATCAACACCGTCAAGGGCAACCGCAACTGGATGCGGGCACGGCAGTCGCAGCTTTCCAGCCCGCTGCTGGGCGACTCACCCGAAGAACTGTTCCCGATCTGCACCCCCGGCGCCTCGGACTCCGCCTCGTTTGACGAAGTTGCGGAGCTGCTCTGGCTCTCCGGCCGGCCCATCACCCACTCGATCATGATGATGATCCCGGAGGCGTGGGAAAACCACGCCACCATGGATCCGGCGCGCCGCGCCTTCTACGAGTACCACTCCATGCTCATGGAGCCCTGGGACGGCCCCGCGGCCGTGTCCTTCACGGACGGCAACCTCGTCGGTGCCACGCTGGACCGCAACGGGCTGCGCCCGGGCCGGTACTGGATCACGGAGGACGGGCTCATCGTCTTCGCCTCCGAAGTCGGCGTGATCGACGTCGAACCCTCCAAGGTGGTCAAGAAGGGCCGCGTCTCGCCCGGCAAGATGTTCCTCGTGGACACCGGCGCCGGCCGGATCATCGACGACGCCGAGGTCAAGGCCGAGGTCGCCGCAGCGAACCCGTGGGCGGAATGGCTCAAGGACAACCTGATCGACCTCAAGGACCTCCCCGAGCGCGAGCACGTGGTCCACACCGCCGCCTCGGTCAACATCCGCCAGCGGACCTTCGGCTACACCACCGAGGAACTGAAGATCCTGCTCGGCCCGATGGCCCGCACCGGCGCCGAACCGCTCGGCGCCATGGGCTCCGACACCCCCGTGGCCGTGCTGTCCAAGCGCCCGCGGCTCCTTTTCGACTACTTCGTGCAGTCCTTCGCACAGGTCACGAACCCGCCGCTGGACGCCATCCGTGAAGAGCTCGTCACGTCCCTGACGTGCGCGATCGGCCCGAACGGCAACCTGCTGGACACCAAGCAGGTCCGGCAGCCGCAGGTCTCGCTGCCGTTCCCCGTGATCAACAACGACCAGCTCGCCAAGATCGCGAACATCGAAAGCGCCGACGGCGACAAGGTCGCCATGAAGGTCCGCGGACTGTACCGCCCCGAAGGCGGCGAGCACGCCCTCCGAGCCCGGCTCACCGAAATCTGCGAGCAGGTCTCCGGCGCCATCAACCGCGGCGTCCAGTACGTGGTGCTCTCGGACCGTGACTCGAACGCCCAGTGGGCGCCGATCCCGTCCCTGCTGCTCGTCAGCGCCGTGCACCACCACCTGCTGCGCAGCGCCAACCGCACCAAGACCGCGCTCGTGGTCGAGGCCGGCGACGTCCGCGAGACCCACCACGTCGCCGTGCTCATCGGCTACGGCGCCTCCGCCGTGAACCCGTACCTGGCCATGGAATCCGTGGAACAGCTCATTGCCTCCGGCGACGTCGTCGGGGTCACCCCGCAGGACGGCGTCTACAACCTGATCAAGGGCCTCGGCAAGGGCGTCCTGAAGATCATGTCCAAAATGGGCATCTCCACGGTGGCCTCCTACACGGGTGCCCAGACCTTCGAAGCGCTCGGCCTCGGCCAGGACCTCGTGGACGAGTACTTCTCCGGCACGCATTCCCAGCTCGGCGGCGTCGGCCTCGACGTCATCGCCGCCGAAGTCCTGGCACGGCACCGCATGGCCTACCCCGAGAACGGCATTGAACTGCCGCACCAGCCCCTGCTCGGCGGCGGCGAATACCAGTGGCGCCGCGACGGCGAACCGCACCTGTTCAACCCGGAGACCGTCTTCCGGCTGCAGCACGCCACGCGTGAACGCCGCTACGACATCTTCAAGGCCTACACCCGCGGTGTTGACGACCAGTCCGAGAACCTCATGACCCTGCGCGGGCTCCTGAAGTTCAAGGCCGGCCTGCGCCCCGCCGTGCCGCTCGAGGAAGTGGAGCCCGTCTCCAGCATCGTCAAGCGGTTCTCCACCGGCGCCATGAGCTACGGCTCCATCTCGCAGGAAGCCCACGAGACCCTCGCGATCGCCATGAACCGGCTGGGCGGCAAGTCCAACACCGGTGAAGGCGGCGAGGACGTGGACCGCCTGCTCGATCCCACCCGCCGTTCCGCGGTCAAGCAGATCGCCTCCGGCCGCTTCGGCGTCACGAGCCTCTACCTGTCCAACGCCGACGACATTCAGATCAAGATGGCGCAGGGCGCCAAGCCCGGCGAGGGCGGCCAGCTGATGGCGCAGAAGGTCTACCCCTGGGTGGCCCGGACGCGGCACTCGACCCCCGGCGTCGGACTCATTTCGCCGCCCCCGCACCACGACATCTACTCGATCGAAGACCTCGCGCAGCTGATCTACGACGCCAAGCGTGCCAATCCCTCGGCCCGCGTGCACGTCAAGCTCGTCTCCGAGGTCGGGATCGGCACCGTGGCCGCCGGCGTCACCAAGGCGAAGGCCGACGTCGTCCTGGTTTCCGGGCACGACGGCGGTACCGGCGCCTCGCCGCTGAACTCGCTCAAGCACGCCGGTGTCCCGTGGGAACTCGGCCTCGCCGAGACGCAGCAGACGCTCATGCTCAACGGCCTGCGCGACCGCGTGGTGGTGCAGGTGGACGGTCAGCTCAAGACCGGCCGCGACGTCGTGATCGCCGCGCTGCTCGGCGGCGAGGAGTTCGGTTTCGCCACCGCCCCGCTGGTGGTCTCCGGCTGCATCATGATGCGCGTCTGCCATCTGGACACCTGCCCGGTGGGCGTCGCGACCCAGAACCCCGAGCTGCGCTCCCGGTTCAGCGGCAAGCCCGAATTCGTGGTGAACTTCTTCGAATTCCTCGCCGAAGAGGTCCGCGAAATCCTCGCCGAGCTCGGTTTCCGCAGCATCGAGGAGGCGATCGGCCACGCCGAAATGCTCGACTCCCGTGAGGCGATCAGCCACTGGAAGGCCGAGGGGCTGGACCTGGATCCGATCCTCCACGGCCTCGAGTTCGACGACGACGCCCCGCTGCGCAACCTCACCGGCCAGAACCACGAGCTGGACAAGCACTTCGACCAGCGCCTGATCGCCATGGCGGCGGAAGCCCTCAGCGACCGCACGCCGGTGAAGATCTCGGTGAACGTCATCAACACGGACCGCTCCGTGGGCACCATGCTCGGCCACGTGGTCACGAAGACCTTCAGCACCGACGTGCTGGCCACGGACACCATTGACATCACGCTCAACGGGACCGCCGGGCAGTCACTTGGCGCGTTCCTGCCGGCCGGCATCACGCTGCGCATGTTCGGCGACTCCAACGACTACGTCGGCAAGGGTCTCTCCGGCGGGCGCATCATCGTCCGGCCCGACCGCACCAACGTGTTCCCGGCCGAGCGCAACGTGATCGCGGGCAACGTGATCGGCTACGGCGCCACCAGCGGCGAGATGTTCCTGCGCGGCCAGGTGGGCGAACGCTTCCTGGTCCGCAACTCGGGCGCCACCGCGGTGGTCGAGGGCATCGGCGACCACGGCTGTGAATACATGACCGGCGGCCAGACGCTCATCATCGGCCGCACCGGCCGCAACTTCGGCGCCGGCATGTCCGGCGGTACGGCCTACGTGCTGGACCTGCAGACCGAACGCGTCAACAAGCAGGCCCTCGAATCCGGCGAGCTGCAGCTGCGTGAGCTCGACGCCGAGGACCGCGACATCGTCCACGGGCTGCTCGTCAAGCACGTCGAGGAAACCGAATCGCTCAACGCGGCCCGGCTCCTCGAGAACTTCGATGACACCGCAGCCCGCATAACCAAGGTGCTGCCGCGCGACTACGCGGCCGTCCTGCAAACCCGTCTTGACGCCATCGAAGAGGGCCTGGACCCCGACGGCGAAGAAGTTTGGTCTCGAATCCTGGAGGTGACCGGTGGCTGATCCACGCGGATTTCTGAAAGTACGTCAGCGTGAAACCCAGCCGCGGCGCCCCGTTCCGGTCCGCATCATGGACTGGAAAGAGGTCTACGAGGCCCAGGAAAAGGGTGTCCTGAAGGCCCAGGCCGGCCGCTGCATGGACTGCGGCGTCCCGTTCTGCCACCAGGGCTGCCCGCTGGGCAACCTGATCCCGGAATGGAACGACCTCATCTGGCGGGACAAGGGCGAGGAAGCGATGGAGCGGCTGCACGCCACCAACAACTTCCCCGAGTTCACGGGCCGGCTGTGCCCGGCCCCCTGCGAGGCCTCCTGCGTGCTGGGCATCAACCAGCCCGCGGTGACCATCAAGCAGGTCGAGGTGTCGATCGTGGACCAGGCCTTCGAGAACGGCTGGGTCAACCCGCTGCCGCCGGCCCGCCTGACCGGCAAGACGGTCGCCGTCGTCGGTTCCGGCCCCGCCGGGCTCGCCGTCGCCCAGCAGCTGACCCGGGTGGGTCACACTGTGGCGGTCTACGAGCGCGACGACAAGATCGGCGGGCTCCTGCGCTACGGCATCCCCGACTTCAAGATGGAAAAAGAGCAGGTGGACCGCCGGCTCGAGCAGATGAAGGCCGAGGGCACCCGGTTCCGCACCGGCGTGGCCGTCGGCACCGATGTCACGTGGGAGCAGCTGCGCCGCCGCTACGACGCCGTCGTGATCGCCACCGGCGCCACCGTCCCGCGTGACCTGCCGATCCCGGGCCGCGAGCTCGAGGGCGTCCACTTCGCCATGGACTACCTCGTGCCGGCCAACCGCGTGGTGGCGGGGGAGACCGTGAAGAACCAGATCAACGCCGCGGGCAAGCACGTGGTGATCCTCGGCGGCGGCGACACCGGTGCGGACTGCCTCGGCACCGCGCACCGGCACCAGGCCGCGTCCGTGACCACCCTGGCCATCGGCAAGCAGCCGCCGGTGGAGCGTGCCGGCCACCAGCCGTGGCCGACGTTCCCCACGCTGTTCGAAGTTGCCAGCGCGCACGAGGAAGGCGGCGAACGCACCTACCTCGCCTCCACCGTGGAGTTCGTCGGCGAAAACGGCAAACTCACCGGCGTCAAGGTCGCGGAGACCGAATTCGTGGACGGCAAGCGCCTCCCGAAGGCCGGCACCGAGCGGATCATCCCCGCGGACCTCGTCTTCCTGTCCCTCGGCTTCACCGGCGCCGAGCCGGCCGGGATCACCGAGCAGGTCAGCGCCGACTTCGACGGCCGCGGCAACGTGGCCCGCGACGGGTACTACATGACCAACACCGAAGGCATCTTTGTCGCCGGCGACGCCGGCCGAGGACAGTCGCTCATCGTCTGGGCCATCGCCGAGGGGCGCGCCTGCGCCGCCGCGGTGGACAAGTTCCTGATGGGCAGCACCATCCTGCCGGCGCCCGTGGCGCCGACCGACCGTGCGATGGCCGTCCTGTAGTCCGTCAGTCCTTCCGGCCACCCGGGATTCACACTCGCTTCAACTTCATCCATGCAACAGACCACTAGGGTAGGTATATGAGACGCGCTAAAATCGTGGCCACGTTCGGACCGGCAATCGCAAGCTTTGACAACACGCTTGCCGTGCTGGAAGCCGGCGTCGACGTGGCACGCATGAACATGAGTCACGGCGACTACTCCGTGCACGACAACACCTACGAGAACGTCCGCAAGGCAGCGGGACAGCTCGGCAAGGCCGTGGCCATCATGGCCGACCTGCAGGGCCCGAAGATCCGCCTCGGCCGCTTCGTCGACGGTCCGCACCTCCTGGAGGTCGGTGACACGTTCACGATCACCACCGAGGACGTCCCGGGCACCAAAGAGATCTGCTCTACCACGCTCAAGAGCCTCACCGAAGACGTCCAGCCCGGCGACGCCCTGCTGATCGACGACGGCAAGGTCGCCCTGCGCGCCATCGACGTCGACGCCGTCAAGGTGGTCGCCCAGGTGATCGTCGGCGGCTGGGTCTCGAACAACAAGGGCATCAACCTGCCCGGCGTGGCCGTCAACGTGCCCGCGCTGAGCGAAAAGGACGAGGACGATCTGCGTTGGGCCATGCGCCGCGGCGTCGACATGGTTGCCCTGTCCTTCGTCCGCGACGCATCGGACATCGTCCGCGTACACGAGATCATGGACGAGGAAGGCCGCCGCGTGCCGGTCATCGCCAAGATCGAAAAGCCGCAGGCCGTGGAGCAGCTTCCCGAGATCATCGACGCCTTCGACGCCATCATGGTGGCCCGTGGCGACCTCGGTGTGGAGCTCCCGCTGGAGGAAGTGCCGATCGTCCAGAAGCGCGCCGTTGAACTGGCCCGCCGCTGGGCCAAGCCGGTCATCGTGGCCACCCAGGTCCTGGAATCCATGATCGACAACCCGCGCCCCACCCGCGCCGAGGCCTCCGACTGCGCCAACGCGGTGCTCGACGGCGCCGACGCAGTCATGCTCTCCGGCGAGACCAGCGTGGGCAAGTACCCGATCGAGACCGTCAAGGTCATGGCCCGGATCATCGAATCCACCGAGGTCCACGGCCTCGAGCGCGTCCCCCCGCTGGGCACCAAGCCCAAGACCCGCGGCGGCGCCATCACCCGTGCCGCCGTCGAGATCGCCGACCAGCTGGAAGCGAAGTACATCTGTACCTTCACCCAGTCCGGCGACTCGGCCCGCCGCCTCTCGCGGCTGCGCCCGATCCGGCCGGTCTTCGCCTTCACCCCGGTGGAGCACGTCTGGAACCAGCTCGCGCTGACCTGGGGCATCCAGCCGGTCCTGGTCCCGATGGTGGGCCACACCGACGAGATGACCGCCCAGGTTGACCGCAGCCTGCTGGAACTGGACCTGGTGGAGGACGGGGACCTGGTGGTTATCGCCGCCGGTTCGCCTCCCGGAAAGGCCGGTTCCACGAACCTGCTGAAGGTCCACAAGGTGGGCGACCTCGCCGACGCCGGCAGCCACGGCGGAGCCACCGTGACCAAGGACAAGCTCGGCCCCTGGCCGGAAAAGAAGAAGAAGAACCGGGCCCAGGCTTAGTTCTGAGCGCTTGAGCGCTTGAACACAAAAGGGAGGATCCCCGCCTATTGGCGGGGATCCTCCCTTTTTGCTGTGGTGCTGTGCTGCTGTGGCGGGCGGCCGGCGCCGGCTGACTTGGCGGACGCTATCTGGCCTGCTGATCAGCCTTGCTGGACCCTAGTTGACCTGATTGATGATGGTTTCGGCGACCTCGCGCATGCTGAGGCGGCGGTCCATCGAGGTCTTCTGGATCCAGCGGAACGCTTCCGGCTCCGTCAGGCCCATCTTGGTGGTCAGGAGGCTCTTGGCGCGCTCCACAAGCTTGCGGGTGGCGAACTGCTCCTGCAGGTCGGTGACCTCGCTCTCGAGGGCCTTGATCTCCTCGTGGCGGGACAGCGCGATCTCCAGCGCCGGGATGAGATCCGCCGGGGTGAACGGCTTGACCACGTACGCCATGGCGCCGGCGTCGCGGGCGCGCTCCACGAGTTCCTTCTGGCTGAACGCCGTCAGCAGGACCACGGGGGCGATCCGGGCCTTGACGATCTTCTCTGCCGCCGAGATGCCGTCCATGACGGGCATCTTGACATCCATCAGGACCAGGTCTGGTTTGAGCTCCTCGGCGAGCTGGACGGCCTTTTCGCCGTTGTCCGCCTCGCCGACGACGTCGTAGCCTTCGCCGCGCAGGATCTCGATGATGTCCAGGCGAATGAGAGTCTCATCCTCGGCGACAATAACGCGGCGCGCCGGCTGGGAAGTGGGGGATGACTCCGTCTGTTCTGACACGGGAACTCCTTGGAAAGGTACGGCGGGAACTCCACCATCATAGGTTTCGTCCGCCGATGTACTTGGACCGGTTTGGTTCGATGCGGCGTCACTGGCGCGATTCTGGAATTCAGCCTATCTGCATGTAGAGTAATTTCGCGCACTGGAAGCGATCGCGTTGCTCACAGCACTGTGGCTGAGCGATTGTTACACTGGTGTACTCCGCGCCCGAGTGGCGGAATTGGCAGACGCGCCGCACTCAAAATGCGGTATCGAAAGGTGTGTGGGTTCGAGTCCCACCTCGGGCACAGTGTTTCCGCAGGTCAGAGGCCTGTTTTATCTTTGGGTGTTGACAAAACAGCCCAAAGTGTTGACAGCGGCGTACCGTTTTTTGTGTGGCCAGCATTCGAAAACGCATCAAAAAGGACGGAACAGCGTCCTACATGGTGTTGTGGCGGGACCCGAAGAGCCGCGAGCAGCAGGGTCTGACGGTCGCCACTCTCGTCGAAGCTGAAACCCTGAAGAGGCTTCTGGACGCCAACGGGCAATCCTTCGAGATTGCGCAGTACGCCATCCTCTCCAACGCCAAACGCACACCCACCATCGCTGACGTCATCCAAGAGCACATTGATCTGTTGGTTCGGCCATCGAGTGGAACCATCAAGACGTACCAAACCATGTTGGACCTGCATATCCGGAACGTCATCGGCCATGTTCCGGCGGACAAGCTCGACTACCGTCTGCTCGCGCATTGGGTGAAATCGATGATGGCAAAGGGGCTTGCGCCGAAGACAGTCCATAACGTTCATGGCCTCATTTCCGCCGCAATGAACACCGCAGAGATGCTGGGCTACATTCCGCGGAACCCTTGCCGGGGCGTGCAGCTGCCGCCCATTGAAAAGGCTGAGGACGAGGCTATGTTCCTCACCCATGCTGAGTTCAGCCTCATCATGGAGGGGATGGGTGAGCGCTACAAGGCCTTCACGAATTTCCTAGTAATGACCGGCACTCGCTTTGGAGAGGCCACCGCGCTGACTGTGGCGGACGTGGACCTCCTGTCCAAGCCTCCGACCGCGCGGATCAACAAGGCTTGGAAGCGAGACGGTAAGTCGAAGTTTTACGTTGGTGCAACGAAGACCGGTGCCGGTAAGCGCACAATTGGGCTCAACCCGGCGCTCGTGGAGCTGCTGATCCCGCTGGTGGCGAGCCGGCCGGGGAAAGAACTTGTGTTCACTACTCCCAAGGGCGGGCGAATCATTCACAAGCTCTACTGGCACCACTACTGGGTTCCTGCCGTTCACACGGCCCAGGCTATCGGCCTTACCAAAAACCCACGGATCCATGACCTTCGCCACACTCACGCATCCTGGCTGATCCAGGACGGCGTGCCCTTGTTCACCATCTCGCGCCGGCTGGGGCACGCCTCTACGCGGACTACCGAGCAGGTCTACGGGCACTTGATGCCCGAGGCGCTGCAAGCCGGTGCTGACGCTACTGAGCGCTCTGTGACAGCCTTTCTGCGGTGATGGCTACGCTGCTCGGCGTAACAGGGTGCGGATGTGTGCCTCGGGAGCCGTTTGCCTGACTCGCGCTTGCGGTCATGTCGGCTAGTCTCCACGAGGCCATGAAGGTGGAAAGCAACGCCTTCCTTTGGAGTTCCCGTGGAGATCGAATTTTTTGAGCCGGCTGAAGCTGCCGCGCTGATGCGCTGCACAGAGTCGTGGCTGCGCGACGGCGCTACCAGCGGACGATTCCCCCACGCGTGCTGGGGCAAGGGCAAGATCATTTTCACTTCCGAGCACATACTGGAAATCGCGAAGTTGAGTGAGATCCTTCCCGGTAGCAGTGGTCCTTCCGTTTCCGTCAGTCGGCCGGCCGCAAAGGATCGGCTCATTGGTACCCGCTCGAAAGTCAGACTGGCTACGGCGAACTGAGTATGGGTGACGTTTCCCGTCTGGGCCGGTCTCGCGCAACCAGGGCGACGCCGGTGTCGACCTTGCCGTTCCGGCCGGGCCACTCGTTCCACATCCACAAGTCGGAGAACTGGTCCGCGTACTTGGGTTCAAGCTGCAGGTGGCGTCTGATCAGGCGTTCGAAGCTGGTTCCCTTGTCATTCTGGTCGATAGCCTTGAAGTACAAGCGGTCAAGGACGTCTTCGAAAGGTGTGGACCCCATGAGAAGTATCTTGCCTCATGTGACGACTCGAAGGGCTCAGCGTGACCACGGAGACGTAGGCGCGGGTTGGCTGGAGCTGACCTGTCACGGCGACCATGAGAGCAAATCCAGCGCTTCCCAAATTTGCTAGGACAATAACGACGTGGGCGTCGGATATAGAACCCGTGTCGTTTGCGTCCTGCGACGGCCGCATAGGGAAGTCTTGGATGGTTCTGAGTGTCCACAATCCGGCGAGGTGCTCATGCGTTCTCGCCGCCATGATCGGAGAGGCCGATGGCAACTCACCCCATCGACAGGAAATACCGCCTGACAAAGCACCGCATCGCTGTTTTTGCTGAGCTGGCCGCTCTCCCGATGGCAGGCGGAGTGCATGCGGATTGAATGTGTGGAAATCCAGAATTTCCGTAAACTTGCTGCTGTCCGCATCGACTTCGCCGAGAACAGCACACTCTTGGTCGGGGCAAACAACAGCGGAAAGACAACGGCGCTGGTCGCTCTCCGCCACTTCCTCGTTGACGGTGCTGGGGCATTCCGAGCTACGGACATCACACTGTCCAAATGGTCAGAGATCAATGCCATTGGGGAGGAATGGCTGGCGAAAGGGTCAGGCCCGCTGGAAGCCAGTGCGGACGTTTGGCGAACAGTTCTCCCATCGTTGGACGTTTGGTTGAGGGTTGAGAACCACGAAATTCACCAAGTCAGCGCGTTACTTCCGACTCTCGATTGGTCTGGCGGCCTGCTCGGCGTCCGGATTGCGCTTGAACCGACAGACGTCGAAGCCTTGTACGGGGACTTCCGCGCTGCTTGGGAACGTAGCAGGGAGTTGCTCAATGCGGCGAGCCAGGGATCAGGTCTCGACGGTGCTAGCGAGGGCAACACCGGGCTAGTGGAGAACGCTGGAGCGACTACGACAAGTTTTACCTTGTGGCCCGAAAGCCTTCTTGACTACCTGTCGAGGGGTGGAGGACAGAATTTTGTTCTCCGCCACTACGTTCTGGATCCGTCTAGGTTGGAACCAGCAACGCGGGACCTCGCGGCGCCACAGCTCCTTCCTCACAACGCCGCACCGCTCATTGGTGATCCTCTCCGACATCTCATCCGTATCGACGAGATCAATGCGCAGCGTGGCCTCGGAGAAGTCAGTTCGCCAAGTTCCAGTCACGCGAAGTCGGCAACTGCGGAGGGAGCGAAGCTCTCAAGGCAGCTCAGCGATTACTACGTTCGGCACCTCAGCCCGTCCGAACATCCGGACGTGAGTGACATCCACGCCTTGGACACGATTTCGATTGCCCAAAGAGAGTTCGACAAACGCCTGGCCGAGGCATTCAAGCAGGCGATAACAGAAATGGAGGGGCTGGGCTATCCCGGCGTCAGCGATCCACGGATTCGGATTGCCAGCAAGCTCAGCGCCACCGATAGTCTCAACCACGATTCCGCCGTCTCGTTTCTTGTTGACGTTGCCGGCGTAGATAGTGAACCGGGTCCTCAACTCCACCTGCCAGAAAGCCACAACGGACTCGGATACCAAAACCTAATCTCGATGGTTTTTAGGCTGATGAGCTTCAGAGATGCGTGGATGCGCGTCGGAAAGGCTGGGCGCACTCGAACGGACGTACACATCGAGCCCCTGCACCTTGTTCTCATCGAGGAGCCCGAGGCTCACCTGCACGTGCAGGTTCAACAAGTCTTTGCGAAGAAGGCCTTCGACGTCCTTCGTAATCATCCGGACTTGAAAGAGAAGACCCAATTAACGACGCAGCTGGTGGTAAGCACGCACTCCAGTCACGTGTCGCATGAACTGCCATTTTCAAGTCTTCGATACTTTCGCCGACTCCCTGCAGGAAGCCAATCAAGCGTTCCAACTTCGGCTGTCATCAGTCTCAAGGACGTGTTCGGAGCAGAGGATAAGACCGAACACTTCGTGACGCGGTACCTACGTGCCCACCATGCTGATCTATTTTTCGCCGATGCCGTGATTCTCGTCGAGGGACCCGCGGAGCGGATGTTACTTCCAAATTTTATTCGGAATTCTCACGCATTCCTTAACAGCGCCTACATCACTATTCTGGAGATCGGCGGCAGTCACGCGCACCGGCTGAAACCTCTTATTGAGGCCCTCCAGATACCAACGCTCGTCGTAACCGACATCGATGCACTGAAGGAGGGCAAGGGCGTTCCGGTCAAGCGTGGTCAGGGCCAAGAGACGGGCAACCCAACGCTCAAGGACTGGGCGCCAGTTGGAAAAGCGATCGATGACCTTCTAGATGCCGCAGATGACATGAAGAGCATCGAAGGTGACGAACTTTTCGCGGTGCGATTCGCGTACCAGACACCTGTAAAGGTGGCGATTCCCAGTGACGCCCCCTCGGAGGAGGCGTTGCCCTCTACGTTCGAAGATTCCTTGGCGTTCGAAAACGTCCAGTTCTTTTCGGAGCTACCCGGTGTCGGCCTGACGAAGAAGTTCAGAGTCGCCCTCAGCGAAGGCCAGAACCCTGATGCCGTCGCTGAAGCGCTGTTTACCAGTCTGAAGTCTGGGAAAAAAGCTGAGTTCGCCCTGGACATCATTAGTGACATCGGCTTCAAGGACATCCAGGTGCCTGGGTATATCAGTGCTGGCCTTTACTGGCTCGAAGCGAGGCTTCGAAAGCAGGCGCAGGCTGTAGGGGAAATAGTTGTCCCTTCTGCGGAAGATCATGTTGATGGCTGAGCGCCTCGTTGCCGGTCCTGAAACGGACAACTTGGTCGACGCATCGATAGCCGAGTGCCTGAGTTTGGAGAGCCCGCGATCATTCTTCTTGTACGCGGGAGCAGGCTCGGGCAAGACTCGGTCCTTGGTGAATGCGGTGGAGCGCCTGCTCGTGGAGTCGAAGCGAGCACTCGGGATTCGCGGGCAATCGATAGCTGTCATTACCTATACGAATGCGGCCGCCGACGAGATCAAACGTCGGCTGGAGTTCGACCCAACTGTCGAAGTCGCCACAATTCATTCATACGCGTGGCGACTGATCGGCGAGTTTCAGGTAGATATTCGCGAGTGGCTTCGCGCGGACATCACGAGGGACCTAACCGTACTTCATTCCAAGTCTAGTAGGGCCGGGACGAAGGCAGAGACGGACCGACTATACAAGATCGCGAGAGGCGAGGGCCGACTTGCATCGCTGGATGCAGTCGATCGATTCGTATACAGCCCCTCAGGGGATAGTCGCGGTCGAGGGGCGCTTAACCACACCGAAGTCATCGCCATGGCTGCAGATTTCCTGTCGCACAAGCCTGTCTTGCAGGCCATCGTCGTTGGTCGGCATCCGTTTATCTTCATTGATGAAAGCCAGGACACTAATAAGGTCTTTCTTGAGGCGTTGTTATCGGTGGAACGTGCTCATTCGGAGAAGTTCGGCTTGGGGCTTTTCGGGGACACTATGCAGCGGATCTACAACGACGGCATGGAGAATCTGGAGGATGTGATCCCCGCGGCTTGGGCCAAGCCGGCGAAGAGGATGAACCACCGTAGTAGCCAACGTGTTGTTGAACTCGTAAACCGGATCCGGACCGACGTTGATACCCATCTGCAATTCGCTCGCGATGATAGCCGCGTGGGCACGGTGCGGCTTTTTATCGTGGATAGCTCATCCACAGAGGTGGGTGATATTGAGGACGGCGTGGCCCGGCGGATGGAAGCCTTGACGGGTGACTCCGCATGGTCCAGCTCCGCCCCCATTGCAGCCGGGGAGCGGCGGCCGACGGCCGGAGTGAAGAAGCTAATCCTTGAGCATCACATGGCAGCAAAACGTCTCGGGTTTGAACAACTGTTCCTGGCGCTCTATCGACTCGAGAGGGAACGCACTGCTCTGCTCGACGGGTCCCTGAGTGGCCTGCAACTTTTCACACGCGAAGTGGTCCCCCTGAGGAACGCCGTGCTACGTGGTGATCGCTTCGAAGTGGCGCGAATTGTCCGGGAACGCTCGCCACTGCTTTCGAAGGAGCGCATCAAAGAATGCGGGGAGGCAGGTGTGGATGTGGCAGAGCTTGTTGCATCTGCCCAGACCGCCGTCGACCAACTCATGGCGCTCTGGTCCAGCGGGGTTCCGTCGCTGTTTCAGATCGCGGAGGCAACTGCGGTTTCGAACTTATTCGTTGTAGGAAAGGATGTGAGCCGCGCTCTGCATGCGGCCAACGAATCGAGCAGCGACGATCTAAGCGAAGTCGATGAAGATCTGTCAGCCTGGCAACAGTGTCTCGATGCTTCTTATACAGAGGTCGTGCAGTATTCGGAGTACATAGGCGGGTCATCCACTTTCGCAACGCACCAAGGTGTCAAGGGCTTGGAGTTTCCGCGGGTGATGGTCGTTATTGGCGATGAGGAGGCCAGGGGCTTCATGTTCAGTTACGAAAAGCTCTTCGGGGCCAAAGTTCCAACCGCCGCTGACAAAAAGAACCAGCTCCAGAACCTCGATACTTCCATAGACCGGACCAGGCGGCTCTTCTACGTTACGTGCAGTCGTGCCGAGGAGAGTTTAGCTATCGTCGCCTACACGAGGGCTCCTGAAACAGTCCGGAACTTTGCCATAAGTCGTGAATGGTTCAGTGGGGATGAGATCGAGATGCTCTAAGTGGCAGCTCGCAGAGTGCAGGGGCGACGCGGTTGGTATCAGACTTCGCTGAGGTCGTCAGTAGCCGTTGGAAGGTGCGCGGATAGCCCGGCCTGCTTTGCCGCGTAGGTGATGACATTCACCTCGTCTGCGAAACGCTGAAGCGAGAGCGATCGATCGACAATTTGCACCGCGGTATATCCCTATCTTCACTGCTTAGACTCGGCACCAGCTGGTGTCGGCTTCCGATCCGGTGGCCTCCCGTGGATCAGTTCGTTCGACCGGGCAGGAACGATCTCTAGTTGTGGGCCACACAGCATCGTAAATGGCGCCGTCAGCTCCTACGGATCCCGCGCGCCGGGCATCCGCTCTGGACATGTCCAGAGCCGAGGCGTTCAATTGGAGCTGGGGCGCCCGACGCTCCGCGGTGGCTGCCGTCAGTGGCAGTCACGCTTGCTGTCAGCTGCAATGAGGGGGCGGTATGAACCAGCAAACATCGCAAGGACCGGGGCCAGAGCAGATTGCAGCGGAAGCGTTTCTGGCGCTGCAGGTACCAAGCCGTCTAACTTTGGCTGGGCTCATTGGGATCGTGGCAGCCCTACGCCGGCGTCGAATCGAGATCGAAGCCACAGCGATTCTCAACGGCACGTCCGTCTGTGGCCTCTGGCTGTCGACGGATACTCGGGAAATCATTCTGCACGCCGTTACGGACTCAGAACTCCATAGGCAGCAGTTCATCCTGCATGAGCTTGGACATATGATCCTTCGCCACGATGAGTTGGGCGTTTCCTCGGACTATGCTGGCAGCCTCTTCCCCAATCTTGACGGAGAGCTGGTGTCACGGGCTTTGGCACGGAGCAGCTTTGTTGACGACCTGGAGGCCGCGGCTGAGACTCTCGCAGATCTTCTTGCTGGCGCTATCCGCGACAGCACGATGGAGCCAAGATCCTTTGAACAGGTCTTCGGGTGATCCAGACTATCGCTGCCTCGGTCATCTGGAGCCTCGTACTGTGCCTCCTGCCCGGCGCCCGCACCAGAAAAGACCACAGCATTCTCGTTGCCGCCGTAGCAATCGCAACGGCGCTTTCCTTGAATGTCGACCCGATATATATCGAGGGTGATCAAGCGCTCGGAGGCCGCAACTTCCTGGATCTGTCCGCAAACATCCTGATGGTCGTGGGAATCTACTTTCTTTCCCAGGCAATCCTCCGGGCTGCCGAGATCAACGATGCACCTATTCGCAGGGGCCGTCGTGGCCTCCTGATTTTGGGTCTAGTCTCCGCGGGGCTGGTCCTTGCATTCCTCCGCATCAAAGCACCCGTGTCCTCAACAAGATTCATGTTGGATTACGGGGACCAGCCTGCTGCCGCCGTCTATTCCGCCATCCAGTTTGCCTACATCGGGGTGGTCGTCGGCGTGACCGGATACGTGTGCTTTAGATTCCGACGGCGGATGGCCACGTCTTACTTTCGCGTCGCCTTCGCTCTCATTGGCATTGGGTGCTCCCTGGCTCTCGTCGTCGTGTTTGCTGTCTTGGGCATGGACATCGCCCATCTTCTGGGAGAGCAGTCGACGATGGAGCAGTTAGCCGCCGTTTACGACACGAGTTTTGTCGGGGCGATGGTGTTCCTGTGTGCTGGCCTGGCCCTGCCACCGGTCGCCCGTCGGATTGTTCGACGAGCGCAACTTAGGACGCAAGCCGGCTTACTGGAAAACCTCACATCCACCTGGGAAAAAGCGACTGCGACCCGTAAGGCTGGACGCCTGGCGGTGCCCGCTACAGCCATCCAGCCGGGTGACCGTGAGACGCGAAGACTCCATCGGATGCTTGTCGAAATTGAGGATGCTCTCCTGATGGATCCGGCCACTGCTAAGTTGCTGGATGAGGCTGACTTCCAAACATTGAGCCGAACAGAGGACTACCTGGCATCCACTCAGGACCCGCAGGATGGTCGAGCAGGTCTGGGACGATGGGGGAGGACGAAGGATTCTAGTGACAGATGATGCCGAAGAACCCTCTGAATCGCCGCGGGCGAGGCTCGCCCGCAAGATAAATCTGCTGCTGGATCTGCATGAGATCCGAGGGGCAGGACCCTTGTCTTACAGGGAAATCAGTCAAGTCATGGCTGAACGGGGCACCCCGTTGTCACGGTCAAGGTGGGCCTACATGCGAAGCGGGGATAGCTCCTTGGCTATGGAAAAGGAGCTGCTCCAGAACCTCGCGATATTCTTCGGTGTGGATCGCAGATACCTTCTTGATGACGCAACAGAGATCCCCGAGCTGGTGGAAGCTCAGCTGGGCCTCCTGAAATCGATGCGCGAGGCCCGGGTTAGGAACTTTGCGGCCAGACAATTGCAGGATTTATCACCTGAAACGCTCGCGCGACTTCGGGATGTCATCGACGAGCATGTCAGGAGCAATGATGAAGAGTCCTAGAGTGCTGGGCCCTCTAACCATGGGCGCCGTAAGTGCGGCCGCAATAACGTTCCTCGGCGCTGCTTACTTTGCGCGCCGAGTCGTGGTGCCGACGACTACGCGCCGGGAGGATCTTTCTATAACGCAAGTTTTCGAAGGAGAGGACGGATCCCTGAGGATCGAACTGCCGGCGACGCCATTGACGAGAGCGCCCGGCCGATACAGCTTTTGGTTTGGCAATGGCAAGGGCCATGCCTGCATCGGGGCCGTCGTGGACGAAGACACGAACGACGGAACAGTGACGCGGCTCGTTGAGCGCGTTGACGCCGGCGACCTACACGCTGCCAGAGCCGGGATTTGGAGCGGCTACGCCTTCTCCAAAGCCGAGCAACTCGGCCTTCCTTTTGAGGAAGTGAAGATCAAGGTCGATAACGGCGTGGCACCCGCATGGAAATTCGTGCCCACGACCGGTGGTCCGGCGGCTTCGACATGGGCCATCCACGCACACGGAATGGGTGGGAAACGCGCTGGTGCCCTTCGTGGTGTTCCTGTTGCCAGCAGCCTCGGCCTTACTTCGCTGGTCGTGTCATTCCGCAATGACGGCGACGCGCCTCCGTCGAACGATTCCCGGTACTCTTTGGGCCAGAACGAGTGGTTGGATCTCGAAGCGGCCATCCAGTTCGCCCTGGACCACGGCGCTAAAAGGCTCGTTTTGTTCGGATGGTCGCTCGGCGGTTCCATGGCTCTGCGTGCCGCGAATCTCTCAGCTCATTCTGATCGGATCATCGGCCTGGTGCTCGTGGCTCCCGTCCTGGACTGGGCCGAGACTTTGACCTCCAACGGGAGAGCCAGTGGATTGCCGGAAGCTGTGGCCAGAGTTGGGCTAAAAATGTTGGGCGCGAAAGCGGGACGGTGGGTCACGGGTCTCGAACAACCTCTTGACCTTCTCACGCTGGATTGGTTGGCCCGCTCGCGTGATCTCAATACCCCCACGCTCATACTGCACGGGATCGAGGACAAGTCGACGCCAGTGACAGCCTCGGAGCGATTCGCGGAGCTACGACCCGACCTCGTTCAATTGGTTCGATTCGAAGTTCCGGGTCATTCACTTGAGTGGAACGCCGATCCCGACAAATGGGAGTCGTCCGTTACGCGGTTCCTGAAGTCGCTGCCCGCAGACTGAAACGTGGCCGCAAGGTCGGCAAGATGTCTCTCGATCCGATCCGGCCGTGCCCTGTACGTTCCCGACCCCAGGCTGATCATGCCCGCCTCGCACAGAAGAGTGAGGTGTTTGCGGACAGAGGAAACAGACACATTTAGGGCTGCAGCGACCTCATCACAGGTTGCCGGGCCATGCGTGATCAGATACCGAATGAGGCGGCTTCGCGTTCGATTCATCAAGATATTCGCCATGGAGACCACAATCAGGTGACGAGGAAATCTCTTTGACCCGCTGTAGACGGGTCTACAGCCAAACGATACGCTCATGTACATACCGATGGAAGAACGGGCCCCACATATTGCGTGGCGAGTTGGCCAAGGCAATACTGGGCAACAATCGGCGCCCCGCTGGCGATAGTCAGCTCAGGTCTGGGAGGTGAAACGTGTCCGGAGATGGAGAAGGCCTCAAGGGCACGGAAAGCTCGCCCCAGGCCGAACTTGCACGCCGCTTGAACCTGCTGCTCGACGTCGTCGTGGCCGAGCGAGGACAACCCGTCACGTTCCGCGAAGTCCAGGAAAAGCTGGCGGAGAAGGGGATCAAGCTTTCCAGAGCCCGCTGGTTCTACATGAAGGACGGCACGGGCAGGCTGGTGAGCGACCCGGCACTACTAGGCGCCTTGTGCGAAATCTTCAATGTGGATCCCGCTTATCTTGTGGGTAGCGAGGCCGCAGATCTACCCCAACGCATTGATTCGCAGCTTGAGTTTGTGAAATCTCTCCGCGCTGCGAGGGTGAAGACGTTCGCGGCCCGCACCCTTGGTGACGTGTCGCCGGAGACACTTCGGGCGATCACCGAGTACCTGAACAAGGACATCAGCCGCCGGCCGGAAGGGGAGAAGGCTGCGGCCAGTCCGCCGTCGGATGGGGATGAGACGCCGGAGCGGGCATACTAAACGTCTGGCACATCTTTCCAAGACTCTGCGGCTACTGTTCCAGCAAGTACTTAATGTGAGCGTCGAGCAGCTCCTTGATTCGGACAGGGTTCGCGGAATACCGCGGTGAGCGTCCGTGCCTGCGTCCAGGCTCGACGTCGACGATCACGACTCCGGCCTCTTCGAGGGCGGCCAGGTGCTTGGCGACGCTGGGATCGCCCGCGCTGACAGCGGTGACGATATCCCCGCGCGTCGCAGGCCCGCTAGAGGCTAGGAACCGAAGAATTTCGTTTCGCGCTCGGTTGCCGAAGGTTGCAACGGCAGCCTCGACGTCGGCCGACCAGGCGGCGTCGTGAGGCTGCGTAATTCTCGGCATAAGGTCATTCTTCCTGAAGGTAACGCAAAAAGTAAGAACAGCACTCTTGACGATACTTTAATTATCTTCGACAATAATTCCTGTAGCTTCTTCTGATCGTTGTTTGGATCTCTGCATCCACTAACTGGGGTGGCCTTTTTGCGCGACTCTGCGAACTACTCGATCTGAACAGTCAAAGCGGTGAAGCCATGGAAATCGAAGCCAAGGCGTATCAATCTACTAAGGGCTCAGACACGGTCGCTGATGTCGATGTCTCATTGCGAAGCGCACCTCTGCCAGGAGAACCCGTCATTCCGATCGACCGGATCATGGTCGCGGTTGACGGCGTGCATCGTTACGTCGTATCCCGCCTCGCGCGAATCGGGCGGTCCTGCGATGTGGATGATGTCATGCAGGACATCCGAGTTGCCGTGTGGGACGGGGTTGCGCGGGGTCGCTACCGGGAGCTGCCCGGGATCCCCTTTGAAGCGTGGGTCCAGGGTGTTTGCAACAAGATCTGCGCTGCTCATATCCGGCGCGAGCTTAGCCATCAAACGTTGCCGTTGCTGGTTGACTTCACGACGACGGAAAGCTCACCCGAGCTCCTCGCTGTCATAGGTGTTGGAGCGGCGGCAGACGGCGTTGAAAACTATGTTGATCAGGCCTGGGCGCAAGCCATGCTGGGCATGGTTCAGCGCAGCGTCAGCGAGGAAACTTGGAAGCTTGCCGTTTCCAGTCTCACTGGGCCAAGGCATTACGGACCTCCGTCTCCCCAAGACCGGCGGCGATGGCACGCCGTAACTGTCGTTCGGCACACCGCCAAAACAATCAGCACGGCCTTGAACTGCCACCCCGAGCCCGGACTAGACGTCGACGATCTCTGCCGGTGTGCTGCGAACTGCCTTCCCACAATCGTTCTCCGTAGCGTCGCAGAGACGATAGTTCGTCCAGGACTGCGAGGGCCGGATAGATCCGTGCAGATGGCAGCTCTGGCCAGTGAGCTTGGCGTCACCGAGAGGTACATCGCGGTAAACATCGGCTTTGCCCGGCAGTTGTACCGAGCGGCTTGGCGCGTGCTTCAGCACGAAGTGAATAGAGCGGCTCTGTAGGTCATGGGTGTCGGACATTGGGGTTGGGCGATGAGTTGGTTCCGTAGAGCTGGCCGTCGGCAGTGGTCCGCTGCGGGGCTGGTGGCTCTGCTCATGATTGGCGGAATCTTCCTACTTTGGCCTGCCGATAGACCCAGCGGGCAGGTCCCGCCGAAAACGTCCTCAACCGCGTTGGCAACCGCGGGGCCTTCTGGAACTTCCTCAGCTCCACGCGAGCCCTCGGCAGTTCCTGGTGAGGCGGACATGCCGGCGGTGGCAACGCGTGATGGTTTGCCACCTACTCGCGATTACCGGGCGCTCGCTGTAGCCGTAGCAAAGGGAATTTACACCTGGGACAGCCGTTCGTCGTCGTACTCGGATGTATATGCCAGGATCCGGTCATGGTGGGAGCTGCTGCCTGATGGATCCAATCCTTTATCTGTGTTGGTCCGAGAGTTTGAGGGGACTGGAGTCACGGCGGGTTCATTCGCGACCCTGGCAGATCAGTCTGCGCGCCGAAGCGGCACCGCTGAGTCACTGCGCTGTGATCTTGAGTTGGCCAAAGTCGAGGAGTATCCGGCCCCGTGGGAGGGCCTTCACGTATGCACAGTGACGGTGCAAGTCGTGGACGAGTCCAGTAACGGCAGAAATTCCTATGCGGCGCCGGTCACCGTGATGGTCAACTGTCCTCCCGCCATCACCGCTCCAGCTGAGAGCTGCGCCATGGTTGGCTTTTACGCGACCGCAGAGAGAATCGTCTACTAGTGGCTGCTCTGGCAGCGGTCGCAGGCCTCATGCGGCTCCGGGCGTTGCTGAAGGTTGTGTCAGGAGCCGCTACCGCCGCCTTGCTTGTTGGCGCCATGGCATTTGCCGGAGGCGTGGCGGCGATAACTGGTATGGCGGCCCAATCCACAGTTGCTTGTACAGCAGCGGGCACCGAGATGACCACTGCGTCCAACGTGACTGGCGCTCGCTTGGAAGTTCGGAACGCTGGGCGCTTGCTCTACGAGCTGACGCCCCGGCAGGAGAGCGTTGCACGGACATACATTGCGGTCGGCAAGCAGCTTGGAATACCGCGCTCCGGGCAGATCATCGCTGTCATGATGGCGCTGCAGGAGTCAAGTTTGCGCATGCTCGCGAACCCCAGCGTGCCCGCTTCCCTGCACTTCGCGAATGACGGCGTTGGTCGTGACCATGACTCGATCGGTTCAGCCCAGCAGCGTCCGGCGGCGGGCTGGGGGACAGTTGAGCAGCTGATGGATGCCTCCTATAACGCGCGTGCCTTCTACGGCGGTCCGGCGGGACCGAATCGCGGCAGCCCTCGAGGACTGCTGGACATCCCCGGGTGGCAGGCTATGGACAAAGGTCTGGCCGCCCAAGCCGTCCAAGTGTCTGCTTTTCCTGAACTGTATGCGCGGTGGGAGTCGGCGGCCACGGCAATCGTTGCTGCGCTTGAGGGTGGCATTACTCCCTCCTCCTGTGCAGAATCCTCGCCAGCGCCGCGGCCCGGGGGATCTCCACGCAACTTGAGTCAGCTACGGCAGGACATTCTGAAGTTCACGCAGGAAGGTTTGGGCGGAACATATGTGTGGGGAGGCACTGCCTTCAAAGCCTGGGATTGCTCTGGCTATGTGCAGTGGATCTATCGTCAAGCCGGAATTGAGCTGCCGCGCGTAGAACAATGGCGCGTTGGTGTCCGGACCAAGGATCCCCAACCAGGAGACCTGGTGGTTCAAAATCCACAGGGACCCGACAACTGGGGCCACGTCGGCATCTACGCGGGGGATGGCATGATGTGGAGTGCTTTGAACCCGGCGGTAGGGACACTGTTACATCCCGTTAGCTGGAATCCTGGCGCGGTCTATTTTGACCTGTTGAGGCCCTGAGGGCGCACGTCGGCTTCGATGGTCAAACGCAGCACCCAGGCCAGAGGCGTGTTCAGCGAACAAGGAAGATCCGGGTTAGAAACCCAGCTACCTACTGTTACCGGTGAACTCTCTGGTATGGGCCTCGCGGCCCTGCCGCGCCTCATGCCGAAGAAAGAAGCTGGTCAGAGGCGACTGCCCTCAGATTGTGCGTATGAATTACGGGGAGAGGGTTCGCGATGTCGGTCCATAGGGCCCCAAGGCGAATGCACGTGACGAAGTTCCTAGCCTGTTGGCCAATGCCCGAGTTTGCCGCACCAGCAGCGACCATCCTCGTGCTTCTGGATGACGAGGCCCCGTTCCTCGCCGGGCAAAATGATGTCTTCGTACCTGAGCATCAGTCCAGTGCAGCATCAGCCACATGCCGCAGATAGGGGCGTCTTGGCGTATGTGGATTAGCCAGTTGGAGGCCGAAAACTCGAGCGTGTCTAGACGAGATTGCGGACTTTCTTCCCAGAGCCCCAACCGTCCTTGACGATCTCGACCTTCCCGGCTGTTGCTAGGCGTTCGAACAGTGTGTTGTTGGACGATCCCGGAGGCAGGGTGAACTCGGCACCCAGTCCACCCGTGAGCGTGCTGTACGGGGAGCCAAGAAGTGCCAGCATCTCCATCAAGGCCTCCGGAGATAAGTCTCGGGCACGTACCAGCTGAGACAGTACCAAGTCTGGATCCTGCGTGACCCGAGCGATGCGCTGAACTTCCACGAGCGGAAGCCAAATTTTCATTTCCCGCGCGTACGCACCTGCAGCTCGGAGTGCTTCGACATTGTCATCGACCACGTACAAGGCGAGGTCATTCACGACTTTATCGCGAACACCGTGGGGGACCTGCCTGCTCGCGAGCAGGTCGGCGACGAATCCGGATACCAGGCCGGGAGTCAGGATGGTGTCCATGTTTTTTGATACGGCGAAGGCCTCCGATACCGACTTCCATCCAGCCTGAGCAAAGTGCGCGAACGTATCGGCTGCATCTGGGACCAGACCGGCTTCCAAGGCCAGCGCAAGAAGATCATCCCCAGCCGGCTCCAAAGCCGTTGCCTCGAGTGCAGAGGGTAGATTCAGGCCAACGGCGAGCCGGACTCGTGTCGCAGCCTGGAGCTGTGCGATGGCGTTTAGGATCTGAATCGCAAGACTCGTCCTGGTGTCAGCTTCGGTTTCATCGACCCCATGTAGTTCGATCGGTGTCTTTCCGTCCGGTGCCAGGAAGCGGGCAAGGTGCTGATCGACCTGATTCGCCTGAACGTATGCCCAGATATTCTCGACTGTCGGGACCACGCGTGCTCCTTCGATAACTGCCGGCCACGTCTCCGAAGGCACTGCAGTGATTTCTTTGAGCGCCACGGCAGGGGAGCTTCCCGCGATGACCTTGCCGAGTTGCTCTTCCGTCCAGTCCTCATGTTGCTCGGTGACAATATCTCGGAGGGCAGCTTCCGTTCTCACGACATACTCGACCGGATCGTCGCTTCGAGCCGCCGCCAAGTACTCGTCCACGTTCTTCCTGCAGTACTGCCAGACGTTGTCCTTCTTCCGTACCTCGTCGAGAGTGGGTGCGCTTTGGATGCCGAGTGCGAGTCGCAGATTCGACGTTGTGAGCTCATACATCTGCTCGGCGACAATCCTTTCGCGCAGTGGCTCGGCCAGATCGTTCAGGTCGGCGACGAGAACCTCGGCCGACTTAGCGAAGGAGAGGACGAGCTCTGTGCGCTCGGGAGACTGCGTCTCGTTGAAGGCCGTCAGATGTGGCTGCGCGGCCGTCAGCAACGTGACGGACGCTTCCCCGAGATTGTAGGCTTCAGCCTCGAGCCCGTTGAGAAGAGCGGCGTCAAGCAGGCTCATCCTGGTCTTATCGTCGGGGATCCCACTGTCGCTTGCGATGTACTCGATCAGTCCAGGCCACGGATGCGCTGCCAGCAACGCGACGAGCTGTTCGCGCGGCTCATCAACCGCGTTGAAGAACGCATCAAGGAACGTCTGCACGTCACGGCTGTGGTCGGCCACAATGAAAGCAACGACCTTCCTTGCCTCATTCGAGTTCTTACTCAAGAGATAGCTGACAACCTGGATGTTGAGCGCACTGACTGAACTCGTGAAGTCAGAGGGCACCTGCTCGAGCAGGTTGCTGATCGCGTTCGCAGTAGTGAACTCGAAGTCGAGGTACATCTGGTTCGGCTGGACACTGTGGTTGTAGAAGAATGCAACGTCCACTCCGATGAAACTGCCGTAGAAGGTTGCAGAGTACTCGGCGTAGTTGCGGTTGATGAAACCTCGACGGACGAGATCCCGCGCCAGCTCCGACTTGAGCCCTTTTGCGACCTGCTCATTGAAGGTCGTTGCGCCTTTCGGAATGGGCTCATAGTTGACCAAATCGCTGAAGCCCGCGCCGCGGAGAAATGCGATGTCGCGGTCGCACCGTTCGACCTGTTTTGCCAGTTCGCTGGGATTCGGGTCTCTCCACCTAGCCGGGCCGATGGCCTCCGGGAAAAGAGGTGAAAGGAGCTCGTTGTTGAGGTGGACAGGGGGAGGACCATAGCCGCTCCTCTGCGGGGAAGCAATGCTTATCGAGCCCGTGTAGGCGACCTGCTTCCAGAATGGCACGCTTCGAAGGTCGTCGGAGCTGTAGCTTGTTTCGCCGACTGTAAAAGTGTTGTAGGGGTAGCCGGTGTTGTTTGGCAGCGTGTCTTTGATAGCGCAAAGCCGACTCCCCAAGAGCTGGGCGGTCTGCTCCTGCGTCCGCCGTAGACCCTCCGTGTGCATTACATCTCGTCGCTGCTTCTGCAAAAGTTCAATCGAAGCCCGGACAAGTTCTCGATGGTGCTGCTCAAGCGTGTCCAATGAGCTCGCGCGCTGTGAGATGGCCTCGAAATCCGCTAGATGGAAGTTCTTGTAGACCACCAGCGCGAACAGATCGTCGGCCGTCATGCCGGGGGCACAGTTCTCCACCCACAGCAGATGCTCCGCGAACACGACGAACTCGTTGCAGATGTTGATCAGCAGCCGCATGTCGGTCGTGTGGCGCGCGACCAGGTCCAGCAGAGGGCGCTTCACGAGGTCCTCGGCGAGCCCGAGGCTTCTGAACGAGTCGACCAGGTGGTCGCGTGCATTGCGGTGCGAAATAAACGGAACCATAGGGATCACGATCTCGAAGAACTTGGTCCGGTTCGCTCGTTCTACGGCAGCAACAGCCAGATCAACGGAAGCCACGGCTGCTTCAGCAGGGCCGACGTTTCCGCTCGCCGAGGTCTCCGCCTTCTTTTCCCGGATCTCAGGATCTGTGCCTAGCTGCTCGAAGAGGCTGTCCTTGATGGCGTAGATGAACCGAAGGGGCTGGCTCCTACTTTTCCAGTGTGCTGATGAGTTGATGAGTGTGTTGAGCTCTCGGAGGGAGTCGAAGATTTGGGGGTCGTCGAAGCGATCGAGATCTTCGAAGATCACGTACTCCGGTTCGACGGCGTCGAAGAATGCGACGATCTCGTCCAGGAACCCGTCAAAGTAGGTGCTCGGTTTCTCGCCGAGAGTGATCGTGGTGCCTGCTGTCGTGACCTGAGAGACAATCCGATCACCGATGATCCACCGCGCGACCCAGACGACGACCACTACGAGAGCGAAGAACAGGGCGCCCAAGGCCATCTTCACAGACGGATCGGTGGTCCCGCCGAACCACGAGTCTCCTGGCCGGAAACCGATGAGCCAGAGTAGCGCCAGCACGATGGTAGTCAGGCAAAGAGCCTGGAGGAATGCTAGCGACCGGGTCAGCGGCGCAGTCCGGGCGAACCTGGAACGACGGAGCTTCCCAGGCTTGGCCCTGTACACAAGCTGCTTGACGAGTTCCTTCTGGATCCTGTTTGTCAGGTCTTCTTGGTCTTCGTCCGGACCGAGTGTGTTGATGCTGATGCGAAGGGTTTTGTCTAAATGGTCGGATTCGAACTTGTCGAGCACGCTGGACTTTCCGGCACCGTAGCGGCCAGTGAGGGCGATGTTCCTGTTCTTTGGATCCGTTATCGCGTTTTCAAGATGCCGCACATAACCGCTGTGTTGTGTCTCCCCGTATGCGGGCGCGAGTGAACGCAAAGTGACGACGGGTCCTTTGCCCTGAGGTGGGTTGCCCCCAGCTCTACTCAACTCATCTCCAGTCTCAGTTCCTTCTGCCACAGTGTCAGTATGTCAGCCGCTTCCGACCGTAATGAAAGTGGCCTCAGACCCAGTGGAGGGTTCAGAAAGCCGGCTTCGCGGTTCAACTGGCCCCAGCGCTGCCTTACAGGCGGCAAAGATGGACCTCGTCGCTGCGAGCACGAACTGCAGGACCACGAAACGGTGGAGGAAGGAGCTCGGAACCTCCGGTGGCTCTGCCCTGGGCCGACTCGGCGGCCCACAGGTCGGCTTCAGACTGACGGGCGTGTTGCCGACCGCATTACTGTGATGCGGACGAATAGTTCGCGACCGACAGTTGAAAGTCGTCGCGGACCTTGAGTGCTAGCGACACCAGCATTCGGAGGAGCAGCACGTACGACTGTCTGTGCGCTGTCACATCGCCAGGATCGGCGTTTGTACCATGCGCGTACCTGTTGCGAAGATCCGGGCCATCACTGAACTCGCTCTTGTTCAGGATGAAGTTGAAGTAGCTCGCCTCAGCCGAGGTCAGGAGTGTCGAGCTGAATGCCAGCCATCCCTTATCCACGAGGGCGAGCGCAGCGGCCGATTCGTCCGTTCCGTAGTGGCCGAATGGGGCAGCTTCACGGTTGTGGATATCGCTGAGGACGAGAATCAGCGTCGGCAGAGGGAACTCAATGACGCCGGCGTCGACTGCAACCAATCCCTGGGAGATTAACCAGTCGACGGGTTCTTTCTGGAAATGATGGAGCGCGTCGTAGGGCAGCTCATTCTCTGTGACCAGTTGGACGAAGCTCCTGGCTCGAAGCGTCTTGTTGACATAGGTGAGCCTCGACTGGTCGTTGAACAGGAGAAAAAGCGCCTGTTCGCAATCGCTGGTTGCCTCGCTGCGCAGGTACTTGTGTTCGACGAGGCTGGGGATCTCACTCCATGGCCTCGGGGCGGAAGTCATGCGGAGGAGTTCGAGATCCAGTTCGCCCTCGTCGCAGTAGAGGGTGAATTGCCTGGCGATACTCTCCATCTCCGCGGAGATGTGACGGCACCGTTCGAGAAATGAGCTGGTCGGGCTGGAAACTGTGTAGTAGAAGCCGGCCGCGCCGAACTTGCTGGTGAGGTGCTCGCGGAAGAACCAGGCTACTGCGTCCTCGACCTCGATACCGTTCTGGCGGAGGAACTCTGCGTAGAAATGTGTTGCTTGCATCGTCAGCGCATCCAAGTGCTTGTACATTTTCCCTTTGGGGTATGAGTCCTTTCCCGCGAGGAAGAGCCTTTCGAATGTATCGATTTGCGCTTTGAACGATGGCATAGTGAGCAGCCCTTGGCGATCCAGATAACCCACCATTGCGGCGAAGTTTGCGAGCACAGACTCCTGCTCGAGGGTGGCGGAGAGATATCGCCCACCGAATGAGCGGATGTGGGTCATCCCGCTCTCGGCATGGTCGATGTGGTCGAGCACGGGCGCGTGCTGTTCAGGATCGATCCTGATGCCATAGCGCCTTTTCAGCAGCGTGTTCTTATCGTCCGAGAAGAGCTCGTCCATGAGCACTTCGCAGCGCTTCTTCGCTTGAAGCCGGATCTTAGGGGTGATCCCGAAGCCGGGATTGTCGTTCGCATGTGCAATCGCTTCAACGTGATTAGGGTGCGGTGATGCGCTTTCGATGTATGCACTCAAGAGCTGTTGTACGTCCTCGCCGGTGAAGCTCGCGGGGAGGTGATATGAGGAATTGGAGTCCCTGATCAGTCGCATTTTGACTAGTAACTCACCGTGTCGAGCATCGGCAAGGAGTGCGTCGCGAAGGCGTCCGTCGTGTCCCTTCACGAACTGGGGGTTGGAAAGCATTGTCGCCAATGGCATGTGTGCTTTCACCAGTGCATCGAATAGTGCCTGACCGCCGACCTTTTCGGCGACTCCGTGCCTCTCGAGAAGCAGTATCAGGTCATCCCCGTATTCGTTCTCGAAGTCGCCCAGCAGGTGATCGAGGTCCGATGGGTCGAAACAGGCGAAGAACGAGGCGATTTGCCTTCGTGACTCTCGCGCTGACGCCGCCAGATCCTCTCGTTCCTGTTCGCTAAGGGGGCGCGGAAAGATGCTGTGCGATTCGAAGGCGAGGGCGTTGTGCAGCTCGAGCGCATCGTTCAACGAGTGGATCTTGCGGTCATGAGAATATTCTTGAATCAGCTTGACCGCTTGCTCGGCTAACCAACCGCTGGCAAGGTCCCGCGGGCCGTAGAACTTGACCCTCTCAGGTGACTCCGAATGTTCCATGGGCTTATGGTAACTGTGTCCTTCTGGGTTGCGTGTCGACATCAAGCGGTGCCAGGAGTTCCATCAGACCCACAACATGGCTCACCGACGAGCGCAATCAGATCGCTTGTGAAAGGGTCGGGTCTGCTTATCATGCACGCACCCCCCTTTTGAACGATATCTGGAGTCATTGCACCTCTGGTGCTCTTGCCGTTTGTAAGGGGTGATCGCTGGTGGAGTCATGTCGCTTCGTCCCTCAACTTCCATGAACCCGTGAGCTCATCTGCTCACTCCATGGAACACGACGGACGGAGCACCCATGTTTTTTGCAGCGGTGGACCCGGGGATCACCCCGAACGCGAGCTTTCCCTTCCTGGAATCACTCAAACAGATCGGCGGCGGAATCCTCGTCGGCGCTTTCATCATCATTGCCATCGTGGCCATCATCGGTGCCGCAATGCTGCTGGCCGGCAAACTTAGCCAGTCGTCACGCCTTGCCTCCGGCGGGGGCGTGATCCTCCTTTGGACCGGACCAGTTGCTGCAATTCTCGGCGGCATCAACGGCTACATCCTCTGGTCGCAGACCGCCTTCCCTCTCGGGTTCTAGCTCATGCCCGCTGAGTGCGACCTCAATGGATGGTGGCCGCCCGGCTGCGGTTTGGTCTCACAGGCCAACGACAACGCCCTGGGCGCAGTCACGGCCCTCTTCGCCAACATCCTCCAAAACATGGCGTCCTGGCTTTGGGCCTTCATCACCGGCGCCTTCACCGTGTCGGACATCGACGACTCCCAATGGCTCTCCATCCGAGGGCTCACGAGCTGGTGGGTGGTTGTCATGATGACGCCGCTCGTCGTCGTGATGATCCTGCAGGTACTGTCCGGCCTGGTTAGCCAGCAGCCGAGACGGATAGGACGTGCGATGCTCGGCGGAGCTGCTGCCATCCCGCTGGTGGGTGCGGCTGTGTATCTTGTCCGGCAACTGACGCGGGCCAGCGACTTAGCCTCGGCGGCCCTGCTCGAATCGATTGGCTCCGATCCCTACCTGGTGTTCATGAGGCTGTTCGGCTTCGAGCGGGCACCAGAGGGAGCAGGGCGGGAATGGAACCTCGTCTCGCTGGCCCCAGGGAACACCGGAGGCGCTCCTGGTGCCGTCGTTGTGACTGTGTTGGCGGTCGGCGTCGTCTGGATCCTGGCTTTCATCCTGATGTGTTCGATGATCTTCCGCTCCTTTGCCCTCGTCGTGCTGGCCGCCGCCGCCCCCGTTGCGCTCATGCTGCTTCCGTGGGACAAGACAAAGTCCTGGGCACGACGATGGTGTGAGGTCGTCATTGCCCTGGTCCTCGCTAAGCCGCTGGCCGCCACTGTCTTGGCAGTCGCGGTGAAGCTCTTTACCGAGTCCAAGTCCTTCGCCGGATTGGCAGCTGGGACAGTCGGCATGGTCCTAGCCTGCGGTGCACCATTGATGGCCCTGCGCCTGGTGAGCTTCGCTGGCGGGGAACTCGCGGCAGCGGCCCAGACGGCCGGAGGCGGCCATGTCCTGTCCAGGAGCAGCAACGTGGCGGCCCGCCAGATCAGCAGGCAGACAGGTGGCCGCCTTACACTCGCGAGCCTCGTGAGTCGGTCCGCAATGACTCGGCCGATTAACTCAAGCCGTAGCGCTTTCCCTACACAAGTGCTGGCATCCAGTGTCCGTTCCGGGGCGTCTTCAGTCGGCAGCGACGGGAGCCGACTGGCTCTGGGCACCGGAGCCTCTCGTGGCGCTCCAGGAGCCCCGCACCCGTCGGAGTCTCCGGGGTTTATGCGCGGTGATCCCCGTGAGCGGTACGGCGCCGCTGCAACATCTCCTCCGCAGGCACCGGACGCGGCTGAACGGCGAGCGCAGCCAAACGCGAGCGGGCCCAGCCCTACAAGAGCCCAACCTCCAAAACCCCAGCCACCAAGAATCGACCCTCCGAAGGGAGGTACTCCTCATGTCTGAAGATTCGCGCGTCCTTGAAGCCGTCAAGTTCCCAAGATATGAGCGCCGGGGGTTCTTCCTCGGGCTCAAGTGGTACCAGTTGCTCATCATCGCCGGGGGAGCAACAGTCGCCATCGTGGCATCCGCCAGTGGTGGGCCGGCAGGCTTGTTCGTCTCCGGGCCTATGTGGCTTGGGCTCATTCTGCTTGGGCTCCTCCAATACTCACGCATCCCTTATCCGGTATGGGCGAAACAGATCGTATTGTTCTTTTACCGGGCGGCGACAGGCCAGATCCGTTTTCTCGCAAAGCCCGCAACGCCACAACTTGCTGGGCGGCTTGCCCTCCCGGGTGGTCTAGGCAATCTCGAGATCCGAACAACGGCCAGCGGTGAATGTTTTATCGTCGACCGCCACGGTAAGGAGGCGATCGCCGTACTGCGGTGCAGTACGCGGTCGTTTGCGCTCCTGGACGCGGATGACAAGGCGTGGGCGGTTCAGGCCTGGTCACGCGTTCAGGCGGGCATGGCCCAACGTCAGGGCGTGGCCCGGATCGCGATCCAGGATTACACCGTGCCTTATCCGTCGTCGGCTCTTTGGGATTACTACAGAGACAACGCCGCGCGGCCCGAAGCTGGTGGCGGGAAGCCCACCTGGGGACACCGTGCATACGAGGACTTGCTGGGTGCTGCCGGGGCGACTATGAGCCATGAGCTTCTCGTGGCGGTGGTCCTGGACGCCAGCAAGGCTCGACGGCGGATCAAGGAGTCAGGCGGGGGACTGACAGGCCTCGAACGCGTGTTGCGGCTTGAAGTCGAGGCCATGCAAACGTCGCTGGGAACTCATGGCGTAAAGGTGGAGGAATGGGCCGGCGAAGCGGGATTGCTGGGCGTCATTCGTGGTGCATTCGATCCTGCGGCCTTGCCGTCCGCGAAAGTGCCGGTGGCGGCAGCCCCGCCGTCGGATGAGTCGGCAGGCAAGGAAACGCCTAACCCCGACCGGCATCGCCCAATGGCCGTGGAGGAACACTGGACGTATCTACGGACCGACACCGGGTTCCACCAGACTTTCTGGATCGCTGAATGGCCCCGGCAGAAGGTCTTCCCGGGTTTCCTGCATCCCCTGATCTATGTCGGCGAGTTCCGCCACACTTTCACCGAAGTCATCCGGGCTGTGCCCACGGCTGAAGCCCTGCGTGACATCCGCTCTGCGCAGGAGGCGCACGAGACCCGCCGCCGCATCAACGCCCGCTTCGACAGGCCACTGACTCGTGAGCAAAGAGCCGAGGAAGAAGAGGTGCTCCAAAGGGAGGAAGAGATCGTCGCCGGCCATGGTGACGTGCGTCCAGCCGCCTACATTACTGTCACAGCGACCTCCCTTGAGGATTTGGCCCGGTACCGCCAGGAACTTGAATCCGCCGCTGCCGGCGCATTCGTTGAACTGAGGCTTTTATACGGACAGCAGTGGGCCGCGTTTGTCGCCGGTGGGCTGCCGCTTGGAAGGGGACTGCGTTGAAGCAGACAGCGAAGAGCCTTGAGTACGTCCCGTCGGGGAAGAACCGGGGCGAGCGGAAAGCGCGACGGCGGTCCGCACCCTACGGGGCAACATCGGCGAGCGCATTGGCAGAGGACAAGCAGCAGGATTTCCACGGCTTCCGCTTCACAGGTGACTGGGGGAGCAAAGAACAAAGCTCCCTGCGTGGTCCCCACCGGCTGCGTCCCGCGCCGCACCGTGCCTCGACAATGACATTTGCCGCCGCTTATCCGTTCCTTACGGAGTCGGGGCTGGGACACGAGGGGACTTACATCGGCACAGATGTGTTCGGGTCCGGGGCCTTCTCCTACGACCCGTGGATCCTTTACGACAAGGGGATCATCAGCGGCCCGTCGATTGTGGTGATTGGGACGGTGGGCACCGGCAAGTCAATGTGCGGCAAGTCGCTGGTGACGCGGTCAATCACGTTGGGGCGGAAGGCCGCTGTCGCGTCTGATCCCAAAGGTGAGTGGGTCGCCGTTGCCAAGGCTGTTGGGGGCAAAGTGATCTCCGTTGGCCCCGGCCGCCCTGCAAGAGTCAATCCTCTCGACGCCGGGCCCCGACCGAGCGCTCTCACGGAGGCTCAATGGCAGGCGGTGGTGAGGCAACGCCGTCGCTATTTGCTGGTGGCCTTGGTCTCCCTCATGCGGCAGGGCACACCGCTCCGCCCTGTGGAGCACACGGCCCTGGACATCGCCCTAATGGAAACAATGGCCGAGAATTCGAACCCCACATTGCCTATGGTGTTGGACCACTTGCTGAGACCTTCGAAGGAGATGACTGCCTTGGTCGGTGTCGAGGGAGGAACCGCGGTCAGCCACTCGTTGAGGCGCACCGTATCCGGCGATCTCGAAGGTATGTTCGATGCGCCGTCCACTGTGGCATTCGATGCGGACGCGCCCATGATGGTGATGGATACGTCAGCCCTGATCGGGGCGTCGGAGCAGGCCCTTTCGCTGGCTGCGGCCTGTGGCGCCACATGGTTGGAAGCTGCCATTACAAATCCCGACGGCGGGAAGCGGTTGGTGGTCTACGACGAGGGGTGGCGGATGCTCGCTGATCCGTACATGTTGGCGAAGATGAGCGAGCAGTGGCGGCTAGCCAGAACCTACGGGATCGCGAACCTGCTGATTATGCACAAGGTGGCGGACCTCAACGAGATCGGGGACAGCACCAGTGGGCACCGGCAGAAAGCCCTTGGGCTGCTGACCGAGGCTGACACCAGGATTATTTACCGGCAGAAACATGACGCGATGCGTCTGACCAAGGAGGCGCTCGGCCTCACCGAGGCCGAATGCGAGCACGTCGAGAACCTCCCCAAGGGGGTCGGGCTCTGGAAGGTGGGAAACCGCTCCTTCATCGTTGCCAACCGGGTGACTACTGACGAACTGGCCGTTTTCTCAACTGACGACAGGATGCTGTGAGAGCCCGAGGCAGTTCGCGGGCTGCGAGTGACAATCCTCTGGTCACCGCTTGCCTTGTGGCGGCTGCAGCCTACGTGTGTGTCTGTGCACTGGTTCACACGGCAGCGCACGCAGTTGGCACTATGCGCTGCGGCAGCATGCCGCCGTCGCCCTTTAACCCAGCGGCCGCCGTCGGACTTCTCACCAACAAGATGGAGTGGATACTTGTCCGCCGACCCGACTGTGAAGTTGGCACGGACAGCGTCTGGTGGGTTCTAGCTCCGGTGATACTTCTGGGTGGTGCGCTCGCCGTCGGGGTATTGGTCGCCTGGCGGCGATGGAAGCAATCAGGCGGGTGGCTGCGCCAGGACATCCTCAATCGCGACGGCGTTGCCCGCCGGGCCGAGGTTCTTCACGATTTCGGGGCCAGGGCTGTTCGCAAGAGAGGGAGGTTCACCCGCCCAGGAGTCGTCAACCCGTCCGTGCAGGATCTCTCGTGGACGCTGGGCCGCTCCCGCGGCGTCACGGTCCACGTCTCCACCGAGGAGTCATTGGTGATCCAAGGCGCACCGAGATCAGGTAAGGGTCTGTACGTGGTCATCAACGCTATTCTCGATGCGCCCGGTGCAGTGGTCACGACTTCTACGCGCGCTGACAACCTGGTGGTCACGTTGAAGGCCCGGGCGTCCGGCGGACGACCCGTGACGGTCTTTGATCCCCAGGGCATGTCCGGAATTCCCTCGTCGCTTCGCTGGTCGCCTGTCCGCGGGTGCGAGGACCCCGACATGGCTACCCGTCGTGGGTTGGTTATCACAGCGGACACTGAGATGAAGGGCGAGAACGCAGCCTGGCAGAAGCGCTCGCTGATAGTCCTTCAGTGTCTGCTTCACGCTGCCGCCCTGTGCGGTGAGGGAGTCACGGCATTTCGACGTTGGTCTTCCAGCCCGGTATTGGCAAGGGAAGCGCTCGAGGTGCTGGGCCGGCCCGGGGCAGCGCTCGGATGGCAGGCGGACTTGATGGGGATATTGGAAGACGACCCGCGAAACACGTCCAACTCGTGGATTGGGGTCTCGGCGGCGGTGGCACCGCTGTCATCGCCAAAAGTACTGGCCGCCCTGAACCCGCAGGACGAGTCCGAAGAGTTCGATCCGAAGGCCTTCATACGGGACCGGGGCACTCTTTATCTCATCGGCACCCGAGCGGGGGCAGCTGCTGCTGGACCGTACCTGTCCGCACTGATCGATGACATCGACAATGCAGCGAGGGAGATGGCGTTCGTATCACCGGGCGGTCGGCTGGAGCCACCTCTTTCCTTGATCCTCGACGAGATCGCCAACCTGGCTCCATGGCCCGGACTGCCGGTGGCACTCTCTGACGGCGGCGGCATTGGCATCTCGACCCTCGTGGTTCTGCAATCCCTATCTCAGGCCCGTTCAGGCTGGTCCATCGACGAGGCGGCGACGATCTGGGACTCGGCCATTATCAAAGTGATATTTGGCGGGGGATCCGACGAACGGGACCTTCGCTCACTTGCCGGGTTGCTTGGGGAGCGGAGCCTTACGCTCACTACACGGTCATGGTCGTCGCAGGGCCGGCAGGACGGTGAGCAGATACGCGAGAGTCCGGTCATTGCTCTGGACGAGATTCGACGCCTCCCGGTTGGAACGGCCCTTATGCTCGGCCGGCGAACCCGCCCCATTCTGTTGGATCTTCTTGAGTGGCACAAGCGGAAGGACGCAGGGGAGTTGCGCCGCCTGAAAGCGGAGATGGAGCGCGAATTGGCGGACGGGCACAGGCAACGCCAGCAGAAGAATGAGGAGGTGCCGGATGCGCAGCCATGACGACACCGATCAGTTTGATGTGCCCTCCCGGGCTTCCTTTGGGGACGACGAGCTAACCGCACAGTTGTTTAGGTCTGCGTTTCCCATTCCCACTGGCACCAAAAACGTGACCCGACGCTGGAGGGAAATGACGCCAGAGCAGTCGCAGGACGTCTGGGGGTCCCTTTTCACGTGGGTGACATGGCTGGTCGCCACCTATCAACTGACGACGTCGGTCGTTCCGGATTGCTGGTGGCGTCACTCCGAGATCGTGGCTGAGCTTTATGCGCTTCAGCGCGCGGAGCTTGCCTCCTATACAGAGGACGACCCTGGATTCGGTCCGCTCGCCTTCCACGAAAGGCTCCCGCATGCCGTCGAACGCCTGAGGATGCACACCAGGACCGCAGGATGCGTTGGCCTGCAGGTGCACAAGGAGCCTGCACTTCGCGTGCTGGCTAACGACGACGCCGCTTTCACCGAGTGGCGCAAGGCTGCTCATCAAGTGGTTTCTGAATTCTGAGTCATGTCGCTCGTGTCAGTCACAGCCATGAACGGGTGTCTGCGCAGCAAAGGCTGCGGCCCAAGAAGCATGAAGGGTGGCTGTCGTGGCCGCTACATCCGAAGTTCCGTCCACCATCCCGTCTGACCAAAGTTCCGCACTGGCCGGACCAGGCGCTCGCCGTATGGCTCCTGAGGAGCGCGTTGCCGCCCTCATGGATGGTTTGCACTCAATCCTGGAGAACGCGGTTGAGTCACCCTCTCATTGGCAGGTTTTGCTCGATGCTTCCGCCAACCTGTGGCGCTATTCGGGCGGGAACGTTGCCCTGCTCATGATGCAGATGGCACAGCGGGGAACGGACGAGCCGACGCTCGTCGCGGGGTACAAGGAATGGGAACGACACGGCCGCACTGTCCTTCGCGGTGAGCATGCCCTATGGGTCATTGCACCCAGGACCTCCCGTGTCCAACAGATGCTGTTGCCCGACGGTACCCGTCAGCGCGTTCCCGTGGGCAGTAAGCTGCCCAGCGGTGCTGTCGATGAGGGGAAAAAGACCCTCATATCCGGTTGGCGTGGCCAGGCAGTCTTTGACGTTTCCCAGACTCAGGGCGCCCCGCTGTTTGTTCCGAGACCCGGCAACTCATCGGTGGAGGCGCCTCAGCTGTGGGCATCATTGGCTGGAGTTGCCCGCTCGCATGGTTTCTCGATTAACGTCACGGATGCGCAATACGGACTAACAAGCGGCTTCACCGACTTCGGTCAGCGCCAGGTGCAGGTGGGTGGGTGGCTGAACCCTGAGGAACGGATTGCCGTGCTGGCGCATGAGCTTGGGCATGTCTTACTGCATGGTCCGGACGACAATGTGGGCAAGCTCTATGGCAGCAGCGTGGACCACCGCGGGCTGGCTGAAGTCGAGGCCGAGTCGGTTGCCTACACGGTGTTGAAGGCGCACGGGATTGATCGGGGCCCCCAGTCAGCAAGCTACTTGTCAGGCTGGGCTGACGCTGTGATTGCAGCGGAGCATTCAGCGACCGGCGACGGCTCCTCCCGGAATCAGCCTGCTTCTCGCGTGGACATCGCGAAGTCCGTCCTGGGCCGCGTCACGGCGGCCGCCAAGCAAATCCTTGAAGTCACTGATCCTCCGGGACTCGGTGGGAAGGTCACTGCGGCTGAGATCTCTCCGATGGTTAGTAATCCGGACACCTATGCAGGCCTGAAGCAGCCTGGTGAGCCGTCGCGTGGCTTGGAGATCTCGGGCCCATAGCCGACCCCCAAAGCGTTGGACGGGACCGCCCCGTCTGCGAAGGAAAGGACAGAAGATATGAGCACCAAGATTCCGGTCAACATCGTCGGCAATCTCGTCGCCGATCCCGAACTCACGTATGGGGAGTCGGGTGTGGCACACGCCAAACTGCGGGTGGCTGTAAACCAGCGGATCCAAGGAGCAGACGGAACCTGGCAGGACGGAGAGCCTGTATTCCACAACGTCTCGGCATTCCGGGCGCTCGCCGAGAATGCCTCGACGTCCCTTAGGAAGGGCGACCCCGTCACCGTTTCGGGTGAACTCGAGTTCCGTGCCTTCGAAAAGGACGGGGAGAAGCGGGAAGCGCGCCGCATCGTGGCTGAAACCATCGGTCCTGACCTCCGCTTCGGCACCGCCGCGTACCAGCGTTCTCCACGAGCGGCGACTGCTCCCGAAGCTGAAGCGGGTGCGGGTCTGCAGGCGGCTCCTGAAGCGGCCCAACCTGCCTACAGCATTGCTACGAAGGGACCGGTTGAGTGGGCCCCTTTAGGCGGGCCGGCGCGGAACGAGATTAGCCTCTGAGTCGGTGGGCCAAAGCCGGATTTTCGATCGAGGCGTTACCTGGCGGCACTGCCTTGAAACCTAAACAACGCGTAATGGCCTGGTCCTCTTGTGAGACCAGGCCATTACGTCATGCACTCAGGGCTGTGCGTCTGGATCGGGCTGTCAGTGCACTCGCTTTCGCTGACGTAGATTGCCGCCGCCTCTTTCTCCCCCGAATCACCTACCTTCGGCTAGAGCCTGCTACTGCCCTTCCAGTCGTCGGGCGGCACACGTTTGATGCTCGAGGATTGTGCCCACCCCATGTGGTACTTTCCGGATGAATCCAGCCACTCAATGAGACCGTACTTGTGCGTCCACCCCACAGCCTTGCCATAGATGCCACCCACGTACACCAGTGGCCGGCCAAACTTCGGAAAGTCTCGGATAGGTGCAGGGTCATCTATTGGTCGGCTTGCCTCAGCATCCATGCGAGCCAGCATGCGCTCGACATCGTCAGGGGAGCCAGACTTAATCACGAGGAAAGTATAGAACATATGTTCGAATCGATAGCGTGGCTGGTCGGCACTTGTTCGCGTTGTTCTCAGTGGAGCCCGCCAGTCGCTACCCCTGGCGATGTTGGATTGAGCCTTCGCCTTGCTGGATAGGTGACGTCAGAAGGCTCGCAATCGGCCGCCCCTCGCTAGGTGCCCAAGCTAGGCAATCCGCGGCTCGAATGAAATACGCTTCAGGCCAGGGCGCGCTAGGCCTCACTTGGGCTGGGTCTGGAGTGATGAGCAGGACGGATCCAGGCCATATCGGTTCCGACTGCGCTTCAATCCAAGCTGGCTGAACATGGTTGAAGCGGTTCCACTCGATGGTTACCCATGAACCAGTGGGTTGTATTGCGTCAACGCTGAGGAGCGTTATCTCGGTCGTGGTCCCGCTGGCCAGTCTGGCATTGTCGAAGGACCTCCATTGTTCCCTTGCTTCGGCCAGCCATGTACGGAGGTGGTTGACGCGTTTCCACCAAAGCCAACCTGACAGCAGTGCAGCGGCCACCAAGAGGCCGGCAACAATTACCTTGAATAAGGCAGGGAGTTCGGCCGCAGGGAAAGACACCAGAAACACAACGAGGGCTATCAGAACAACGGTGCTGGTCGATACCAGCCCAGCTGTCGCAACTTTGGGTTTTGCTGTCGGGTTCAGGACCATAGTCTCGCCTCCTTCGCCAGCTTAGAGCTGCCAACCAGCACTTGTAAGGGCGACCTTCTGGGAAGTGGCCAAATTCGCGGCCCCCGTCGCTAGCTCAGCTGCCGTTGGGCGCTGACGAGCGTCGTCCATTGCTACTTGCAGTCTTTCCCGTTGCCCCTGCTGAACCCACTCGTGCTCGGCTGGAGTCGGACCCAGCGGCAGGGGAGAGTCCGAGATTCCCCACCTGTCCCTGAAGAGGGCTACGTCACGAATCAGTTGGCCTGACGCGCCGCTGCCAAGGGAGGCGGTCAGCGCGCGTTTCCAGTCGGGATCCTCTGTCAGGGCAGACATGCTTACGGCGTCGGTCCTCTGCCGGATCCGTTGGCGGACCTGATCCACCATCTCCGCTAAGTCAGGACGAGAGGTAGTAAGCTCCTCGACCAAAGGGTCCGCCGTCGCCGTCGGCACCCCTTTAATGAACCGGCGCAAACACATGCTGAGCAGAGCCGAGGGATCGTGCGCACCTGTGGCGTTTCGGAGAGTCTCCTCCAACACACGTTCGGCTCCCTGAAGGCTGACGGCGGCCGCCTTCCGCCACGCCGCAACGGCCGCGCCCCACGAAGGTGACTGTTCGAGTTCGAGTGATGGGCCGCCGTCGTGCTTGTTCAAGCATTGCTTGAGACCTTGGGCAGCTGCTATTTGCGCCAAATAGTCATACTCGGCGTAGAGGCGCTCGAGGCTGTCTGCCTTTTTCCGTTCCGCGTCGCGTACTTCATGGGCGGTCCGCTCAGCACCTTCCGCAGCGAGTACCTCGCCTAAGATGCTTCGCCACGACGGCTGCAGGGTGGGATCAATGGCGTGGTGCTCGGAGTCATCACCTTCGCTGACGTAGGCAAAGTTGCCGGACCGGCCTCGGGTCATGCTGACGTAGAGGAGCTCGCGGGTGAGGCGGCCCTGTCTAACCACAGTGTGACCGGTGTCCACGGTGACGCCCTGGGTGCGGTGTGCGGTGGTTGCATAGCCCAGCTCAACGCACGACTCGAGGTAGGTCCGGGGGAGTATGATCCTCGCTCCTGTTTGCCGCCGAACCGCTTGAAGTGAGCCGTCCCGCTTACAGACACTTTCGACGTCGAACAGTGTTCCATTCCGGACGAAGTCACCGTTGCTGTCGATGAGCCTGCGGTCGTTTCCGCGGGCGATGATGGTGTCGCCAGAACCGGCGTGTAGGCCATCGTTGAGCAGAACGTTCCGTTCGGGATCCACCTCGCCCTTGGCGACGAGGTCGGCTTGGGCGCGTTCGTTGAGCATGCCGACGGTGTCATTGTCGGCCGCGATAAGGATGGATGACTTGCCGGCCCGCATATCGGCCTGCCACGCCAGGTACGCCTGGTCGACCATGTCCAAGTAGGTGCCGTGACTTATCCGTCGATGCTTTTCATAGTCCAGGATCGCTGAGTAGTCTCCCCTCCGGAGCTTGAGGGATGATGCGCCCTCCCACTTTTCGTGGAATCTCCAGATGCTGCTGAGCCGGGTGGTCTTTTCTTGCCGGTCCAGCCAACCGAGGACGCCGCCGGCGTCGATCGCGTCCAGCTGGCCTGGGTCACCCACCAGGAGGATCTTCGCGTGGGCCTCGTGTGCCTGCTGGACGAGGGCGGCGAGCTGGAACGTGGAAACCATGGAAGCTTCGTCGATGATGACGAGCTGGTCCGGGTGGAAGCACCATCGCTGCTGGGTTGCAGCGAGCCGTGCAGCTTCCTGCGCGAATGCCATGCTCCTGCGGTCGCCGGCATGAGACTTTGCCAGACGGGTCTGGACGTCGAAGAAGCGCTCTGCCCTGGAAGTTGCCGCATGGCCCTCCGACTCGTGCAGCCACTTGGCGACGTTTTCTGTGGCCATAGCGAGTTCGCGGCCCAGTACGTCCGCACTTGCCGCCGCCGGGGCAAGCCCGATCACGCTACCGCCGCCGTGTTCCGCTTCCCATATCGCCTTCACCGCGCCTAGGGTCGTTGTCTTTCCCGCGCCTGCTGGGCCCACGATCGCGTCGAGGCGGTTGCCGCTAAGGAGGACCGTGGCGACGGCGGCGCGCTGATCGGAGTGCAGTTCCGGCTTCGCGGGCCGTCGGGCCCGGTCAAGCGAATCCATGATGACATCCGCGCGCACGACCGGGCCGCCGTCGTCGTTTCTTGCCGCCATGATGGCGTCCTCGCAGACGAGCGTTGAGGTATCTGTGTAGAGGCGCGATCCGTGGAAGTCGAAGACGCTGCCATGCCTGTTGTGGAGGTCGGGCGCAGCGTCTGGTGGGGCGGCGTAGCGGTACTCGTTGAGCGCTACGGACTGGTGTTCGGCGGCTGTGGCGACGGCATCCATTAGTGCATTCCGGTCGGAAGCGGAGCGGCAACGGATCTGTGCGCAGACCCTCTCCGCTTCGGCGAGGAGGTTCCAGCGGTTCCAGGTTGAGCGTTTGCCACTGACACGTTCACGGGCAAGGGAGGCGACACTGTCGATCCAATCGGAGGTGAAGTCCGTGAACGAAAAGGGGGAGTCCCAAGAGCGGTTAATTGTGGCGGCTAGGACGTCGCCCGGGTGGAAACCTTTGGCGACCGCACGTTCCCGCCAATGCCCCGAGAGTTCATGAAGAGGTGTGGGTAGGTCGGCCTTTGGGATACGGGTATCCAGAGTGGCTTGCTGACGAAGCTTGATTATCGTTACTGCGGTGGGAGGATGACCGTGTTCCGTGACCCATTTCGCCACGAGGCGGTCCGTTTCCAGATTGATGCGACGTGACCGGTTCGAAAATTCGCGGACGAGTGCTTCGTCTATGCCGGTGAGCTGCTGGCTGGGATTCTGGGTGCTGGTGACAGGGTTACGGATATCTGTGTCGCTTCCGAGGTGCCGATGGAGGGCGTCAAATAGGAGTCCGTTGTAGTGTTCGCTGGCGGCGACGGCGGCCTTGTACAGGGTGCGGGAGTCGAGGGTGACCCAAGCTCCATCGGTGATGCGCTGGATGCGGTTGGCTATCACCAAGTGCGTGTGGAGCTGAGGGTCGCCGGTCCGTGATTCCCAGTGGTCGAAAGCAGCGGCGATGGCACCCCTTGTGCCGAGGTGGGCGACGCCGTTCCGTCCTGCACGCGTGTGGATGACGTTCTCTTCGAGCCACGCAAGGGTCTCTTCGACGGCGTCGTGGTGGGTTTGGAGGATGCGGTCCTGGGTGCTGCGGGGGCTGAGTGCCCACAGGACGGACACCGATTTTGGAACGCTGAAGGTCAGGTCAAAGCCCACGACGGCGTGCCTCACGGTGGGTTGGCCGGTCTTTTTGTCGACGGCGGTGGGCTGGCTGTGCGGGCGGCCCAGCGGGCCGCCTGTGTCGGGATGAACCGCTAGGTCGAAGACTGCCCGCGCGTCAGATTCGGAGATGGGCTCAGCGGCCGTTCTGTTGATTCCTTGCAGTCCGCTGCCAATCCATCGGCCTTCCGGAGTGCCGGCCTTCATGTAGTAGGTGGTGGCGTCCCGGGGAGAAGTGGAGAGGTCATCCATCATCGTCGTCTTGAACAGGTAGCGTAGGCCGGATTGTGCCGAGAGCCGTGCGATGGACATCGTCATAGTCGTGGCGCTCCAGCTTGGCGCCTCGTTGGTTGCCATCCACGACGGCGGAAAATTTCCAGTGTTGCTTGATCGAGCGCGACGCCCTTGGCCTGGGCGAGGGAGACGAGCCAGGCAGACATGTGTGCAAGGTCTTGGACGTTGGTTCTTTGTGCGCGTTTGAGGCGGGAGACCTCTGACTGGAGAAGGTTGTTGGCTACTCGCTGTTCGGAGTTCTCCGCTTCGAGTCGATCGATCTCGCAGGCTTGGGACCGGAGCTTGGACTGAAGTACTTCCCGGCGCCGTTGGCAAGACCTTGTTTTGGACTCCAGCTGTCGTCCGACTGCCTCCAGCTGGGCCTGGAGGTCAGTGGCTAATTTGTCTGTCTTTGCCGCTATCGCGGGACGGTTTCGAGCCCGACGTCGACGGTCCCGTTGCCTGTTGGCGCAGCGCGTTGAGCAGAAGCGCTGTGTCCTGCGGGAAGACTCGAAGTCTGCAGTGCACTCTTCGCATTTTTTGGTGGTCACGTGTGTTCATCTGCGCGAGGTCGACTCCCGACATGACTAGACGTGGCCAGCGCTCACGCTGATGGCCTTGGATGCCAGAGGTGTGAGGGGTTGATGCGGTGATGGCTCGTGGCAGAAGTGGGACGGCACATAGAGCTGCGCGCTCTGCCATGGTCGCAGCAGTCGTTAGCTCGAGGCACTGCTGCGCTAACTCATGTTGATCATCCAGTCTTCTTCATGGGCTCCATGGTTCCGCTAATGGTTAGTCCGCCTCGTCGTGCATCGCAAGCTTCAAAGCCTGGGACCGGACTGCTCGGGTTATGTGCAGTGGATTTATCGCCAAGCCTGCATAGAGCTGCCACGCGTGGAGCAATGGCGGGTTGGTAGCCGAACCAACCACTCGCAGCCGGGCGACTTGGTGGTTCAGAACCCCCCAAGGGCCGGACAACTGGGGGCCATGTAAGTATCTATTCGGGGAACGGCATGATGTACAGCGCTCTCAATCCTTCAGCAGGGCCCCTGTTGCATCCAGTTGATTGGAACTCAGGGGCCGAGACTTCGACCTGCTCAGCTAACCCTGCGGAGACCACCACCATGTCAGCGCGGGCATCGATCCCCGTGCACGACGCTGCAGGACTCCTGCCCGGGATGCACCGGCGACAGCGGCGTGCGGGATGAAGTGCTTAGCTTAGTCCCGATAAGCGGACCGTTTACGCCACCTGAGCGCCGTCAGCGACGAAAGTTGGGGGATGGGTGTAGAGGGACATTCGCTACCCATCTCTAGGTTAAGAGTTGGTTAGGACTGTGACTTTTCTCATGCGGTGCCTATGCATCGCGGGGGAGAGGGGTCACGACTCCATGCAAACCTGGTCGCCAACGCGAATGCACGTGGCGAAGTTCCTAGCTGGGTGCCGCTCAATACCAGTTCTGGCCGCACCAGCAGGGGCAATCCTCGTGCTCCTAGAGTGCATTTCCTACTGGTCTTTTAACCATGCTGCCCCCAGAGGCCTGCCTCAAGGGCTTCGCGTTTCCTGGGGAGCGTCCTGAGAGTCTGGTCTCCCCGGTCATCATCAAGATCCGATCGGTCTCGATAGCGCGAGAAGTGATCGAGCGATGGTGAAGCGTGTACGACCCTTGGAAGTTCGCGGGTCATAGCCCAGTTTGCCCGCGATCGAGTTGATCCGGTCTTGAACGGTTGAGTGATGCCGTCCCAATTTGATTGCCGTACCTCGGACACTCGCCGTTTCGGCGAGGATGTCGAGCAGTTTGAGAGCTTCCGCGTCGAGTTTCGCAAGCGCTGCGACGTCGGGTGGAGCCTCCATCGAAGCGGCAGCCTCGGCGAGAGCGAGTATCGATCCCAGCCCGATGGCGTCGACAACGGGTTCATCCTCGGATGCCAGTTGCAGCGCAGTAAGAGCCGTCGACCATGACTCAGGTAGTCCTTTGGATTTTGTGGGGATGCCCAATCCGGCACGCCCAAAGTCGGAAGGAACGCTAAAGCTTTCAGGAACGATCGCGGCGCGTGCGATGCCTCGCGTGGTCACCATGGGTATGGAAGAAATCTTTCTGGGGAAGTGGGTGTCTAACGGCACGGCTACTGCACGCACTGATTCAAATCCCGTTAGTCCGAGTCGCTCGAGAGCCAGTAGGCGATCGTTTTCAGAGGTACTGGAGCTGAGTGCGGTCTCGATAGGGCCGAGACCCACCGGCGGGCGTTGGAATACTGTGATCGAGATAGCCATGGCGAGGCGCTCAAGGACCATCCCGACAAGAGTGGAGAGTTCTTGGCTTGCCTCGACCCACACGACGGATCCGTCGCGCAGTTGCCACGTCGGAAAGGAGTCGAGTGAGGAATGCGCGGCGCTGGACCGCACTCCCTGCGGGTCGACGCGACGGAAATCGGCTGCCGTGCGGTAACCGGCGATCGTCCCGGAAAGGACCGCAGCCGCATGGAGCAGACTGTCCACGCTGGCACCCTCGGCGACAAGTGCATCAAAGTAGGGGATTATTCCCAGACTCTTGCTTGAGCTGGGATCTACCAACGCGACTCGTTTGTGAATCTCATGCATTCGAAGCCTTTCCAGGACGGCGATGAATCTCAATGGTACGCGCGTGATCGAGCCGATTCCTCGGCTCGATCACGCGGCGGTGCGATTATCAGTACCGTTCTTCTGTGAGCTTCTCCCGCACCGCACGCAACCCGTTGGCAAGGCGGCGGCGATCTCGGGCGTAGGTGAAATGGAGAACGGACATGAGGAGACCGCTTCCCGTCATTGCCGCGCCTACGAGCCAGACGATGACCGGCAACAGCCCGACCGTGTCCACCACGACTCCCGCGGCCAATGACAGGAGCACCACGGCGAAGGACTCCACGACGGTGATGAGGAGGGCGAATGCGGCGCCTCGCATTTCTGGCCGGACGACCGAGGCCACGATGGGTCTCGTGAGAGCAATGTCGGAGCCGATCACGAAACCCATCAGCGCGAAAATGGCGATGATTGCAGCGACATCCGTCGAGTTCAGTTGGAGCAGGACAAACGTGAGCGCGGCGTACAGGAGGGTCAGAGCCTGCAAAAGCGCGGGTCGGCCATGTGCGGATGAAAACTTGTCGAGCCTGTCGCCCAAGACGCCTGAGACCAGAGTCCCCGCGACGGAGCCCAGTCCGAGAAACGCGACGAAACCGGCTGCTGCCGCGGTTTCGAATCCGAAGAGTTGCACGAGTGCCAGAACGGAGAAGGCGGCGAACACCCAGTAGCCGGACAGAAATCTCGTCAGAATGAGGACGGTGAAAGTTGGTATGCGCAGGAGCGTTCGAAGCGTGTGGGTGGTCTTCGCCGTTACTATCCTGGCTTCTCGCGTGTCCGATGGGATGTCGGCGAGTTCGGGTTCGCCGCCGCCGACCGCGGGATCTCGGTAGAAGATGAGGATCAGGAAGCCGAAGATGATGTTCGCTGCGCCGAGGCCGAAGAAACCGTATCGCCAGCCGTCCTCCACGTTCGAAAGCTGGCCCATGATGGGCGCGAAGACCGCGGAGGCGACGCCCATCAACATGTAGAAGAGCCCCAGTATTCTGCCGCGACGATCGTCTTCATATGAGTCGGAAATGACGGCCGGTATGAGGGCGTGTCCGACGGAAATTCCAGCAGCAGAGATTGTGTACAAAAGTAAGAGCTGGATGAAGTCCTGCGACAAGCCCGCAAGGACTCCCCAGACTCCCCAGAAACCGACGGCAGTTGCCAGAACCATCCGTCGACCGAACCTGCGCGCGAGGAGCACGCCGAGGGGACCTGAAGCGATTCCGACCAGCCGTCCGGCCGACGCGAACACTCCCAAGGCCCCGGCCGCCAGCCCAAAGGATGCTTGGATGACTGGGAAGAGAGTACTGACCAATCCGAATGTGCTTCCGTCAAAAGCCATCGCCCCGCCCAGCAGGGCGACGTTGCGACGTCTATGGCGGATCCCGGGGTCTTCTACTAGCCCAGCTTGAACGTCCTGACGGGTACTCAGGTCGGCTTCCGAAAGTGTCATATCACTCCTTTGTGATGAGGTGTTTTGCGGACGGCTTATTCCACTGACGCGGGGGGGGGGGGGGTGGCCGGAATTAGTCGATGCCTGTTGCGGAAGAGCGTTCGGAAGTGGATCGCTCAGGAGCACGCGGTCGTAGTTGTGTGCAAATCGCGGGTCTCCAGTGCCGTTCCACCGAGAGGTGTAGGGATACGCGAAAACGGGTCGGGTCGACGTCAAACGATTCTCTTGGGAATCAAACGTGGCTCCCTCGATCACGTCTGGGGCCTGTCCGTTCTCGACCCAGTTCATGAGTGCGGCCATCCCCTGAGCCAGTGATATGCCGGGGCCGCACCCGTGGTTGGAGTGGGAGTCGCCCGTCGAGACGAATAGTCGAGCGAACTCACGAGTGCTGTCCACACCTCCCATGGTCGCCAGGACGCGCTGGTAATAATCGAGTACATTGGAGGGAGGAATGATCTCATCGTTCACGCTCTGCGAGATGATCAGTTTGTGGCCGCTATTGCGTAGCCCGGACAGATCCGGGTCGTCTGCCGCGAATTCTGCGAACTCGCGCGCGACTTCCTCGCAGAAATGTCCGTACGTCTCGAATGTGAGGGTTCTCCAGTCCCACTTCGGGTCGCGGGTGTACCAGATGCCGAGAGCGACTCCAAGCTCAAACGGCATCGCCGTCAGCTGTCCGTCAACTTCAGCAGTGATGGCCGTGCCGGCTGGCAGAGGCTTATCTCCCCAGAACTCAGTGCTGGGCGGGTACCCATACCAGAGCCGTGTTCCATCTGCGGCTCGTGGTCCATCCCAGATTCTGCCCATGACGACCGCGTCGTCCTCGGTGATCGGGCCCGCCTCGGTCATTCTTCCGACGACCCGAGCCGGATCGAAGGCCCACGTGTTGAAGATGCCGATTCCGTCGTTGACCACGCCGAACTCCTGCTCTAGATCCCTCAAGGCGGCCTGGCGGAAGACGCGCATCTTCATCGCTGGCAGGTAGTTGTCGTGCTCTTTCATCACCACCGAGGGCCACAGCGTGTGTATGAGTTGCCGAGCGAAGTAGATCCCCGGATCAGCGGCCCAAATCCCGTCGTAGTCCTTTGGATACTGCTGCGCCTGCGACATGGCTTGCCTGCCGCCACCCGACGTTCCCTGGAGGTACGAATAGAGAGGGGATGCTCCGTGGATGGCCTCCGTGACCGCTTTTCCCACGACAGCGATCTCGTGCGTAGCCAAGTGCCCCCATATGCGGATCAGGTCCCAGTCGAGTTCTTGAGTTTCGGGGTCCAGTCCCCAATCGGCGAAGCGGTCGTCGCGGTTGGCTCCATCCGTCGATGCGGTGGCGAACCCGTTCCGCAAGCCCCTCGCTAAGTTCAGCAAACGCACATACGGAGGTATCAAAGCGTTTAATGCCGTTCGATTTCCGCCGCCTGCAGTGCCCAGAAACCTGCCGTTCCAGGCAAGCGGAACCCACACCGTTATTTTCTCGACGTGTCCGCCGAGGGATTCCAGATCTATTCGCACGTCGCAGAAGCCCGGCAGGTCGGTTTCGGGCGGAAGACTCCCGAATGGCCCCGGCGGAGGCTGATAGACGCCTCTCCGATTGATCTGGACCATAGTCACGGTCGCGCCGGGAATGCTCCGCAGCGCATCCTGGATAACGTCGGTGTTGCACCGAGACTCAGCATCTTCTGACGTAGTCAAGGCGTCAACGGGAAACCACAGTGTGGGATCGTCCGAGTGTTCTTTGGTGATACTTGACATAAGACCTTCCTAGCGACGTGACCTATTAGTGCGCGAGACATGCGCGGACAAAGCGACGCGGCGCTCTCCAGGAGACGACGTGACGCACTCGCCCGGCTCCGGACGAGCATCATCTGGGTGTAGCCGAGGTACTCCGTCTGATGCCGGTTCCGCGGATCAGACACGACATTGTGGTTCCTCTTTCGCTAGCTACCGGGTGATCGTGCACCCGGTACCAATCATTATTAACGGCCGCGAGGAGTTATAGAACCCGCCGTCCGCTGCAGGATATCGCTCTGATCCCCCGCCTAATGGCGCCTCTCGACGAAGTAGCACGTGATGCGGCTCCACCCGTTACATTTATCGGGTCCCCGAGGGCCGGGGATTTGGTCGCTGTGCCCGGTATGACTTCTTGCCCTGTCATTTGATGATCCGAATCTTCAATATCTGTCAAGTCGCCCTAGGACCGTGTCGTTAGGGGTGTGGAGTGCGTTCAGGGCGCGGTAGAGGTGCCGGGCGAGATATCTCTTGAGGATGCGGCGGGTCTCTCGTGGGTTCTTGCCTTCGGCTTTCTCGCGTTCGTCATAGGCCCGGGTGACGAGGTCGCGGGCCATCCTGACGACGGTGGCCATGTGGGATTGGCTCCGGCCAGAGCGGCGAAGGCGGCCTCCGAACGTACCCTGCCCAGATGCGACCAGGCCGTGTAGACCACGGCGGCGGTCACGGTCCCGATTCCTGTTTCTTCCAGAAGCGGAGCGGCGGGGCTGGCCTCCAGGAGCTCCGTGGTGCGGGTGTGATTGTCCTTAAGCTCGGCGTCCAGCGTGGTGATGCGTTTGGCGAGCCGGACGGCCTCGGCCCGCGCAGTCGACAGGGCCAGCTCTTCGTCGCGGGCGCGCCAGTGAGATGTCTCGGTGATCTGGGTATCGGTGAGGGGCTTGCGGGCGTCGATTCCTAGGTCGACGGCCCGCGGTAGGGCGGTAAGGGCGTTGACCTTAGCGGTTCGCTCGAGCGTCATCTGCTCTCTGGCGGCGACCAGGACGCGCAGGGCGGCACGGATTCCATCGTCCTGTCGGGGGATTCGCAGATGAGCCTGGTCCAGTGGAAGAGCTGCTGCAGCGATCGCGGCCGCGTCCAGCGGATCGGATTTTCCGGCGCCCCGGCGGGCGGGTGCGTAGGCTCTGGGGGCTTCAACGACTCGGTACCCGCCCTTCCGACGGTGCCCGTGAGCAGGGCCCCGTAGCTGCCGGTGCCCTCGATGACCTACAAGGCACCGAGGTCGCCGCCCGTGCGGCGTGCGGCCCAGGCGATCGCACGGTTCCTGCCGGCGTGCGTATTCGGGAAGGCCTGGGTGCCCAGATGCTCGCCGCTGGCAGCGCTAACGGCATAGGTATGTGTGCGGGCGTGGGTGTCCACGCCGATGACGAACGGGTGGGAGCATGCGACAGTGGTCATCGCGGCCGGGGTTCCTTCCTTACAAACGGGCAGATGCTTCAGGCCGCGCGGTGCGGCCGGACGCCGGCCCGGGTGAAGGTCACTCCGAGGCATTCCTGTGATGACCCACAGTCCCTAAGGGGCTGGGCAGTCTTCTGATCAAGCCATCGAGGTGGGCCGGGCAGGCCTGGCCGCCATTCCCGTGACCGGACAATTCGGATCCAAGGCCCACGAAAGGGCCGACGGGGTGTTGAGTCACAGCCAGGAAGTGGCGTCCAGCACCAACCCTGCCAGCCAGTCCCAGACCAGCCGCATCAGGACTCACCGGGAGACGCAACTGAGGTGCGTGTCAACTAAAATTAGTTGAAGTTGCAACTAATTTAGTTCACGTAATGAACGTTTCGTCACGGAGCGAAAGGGCTACTGATGCTTCATTGAGCAGGGGTCAAGATTTCGAGCGGACACATGTGTGGCAACCATGATGGGTCGGGACTGGCTGGCGGTAAGCCCGCACGGTCCGGAAGGCTTCCGGCAGGACGTGGAGTTGCCGCCCCCTTGTAGGGGAGCGGTAGTCATTCGGAGTTGCTTGGAAGATGGCAAAAAGGGGGTGTGCACACTCTGGCCTCCAGATCGGGTCGTACCGGGGCCGGACTGGACCGGATGCCGCATGTTTCCATGGTTGCCCAGTTTTTGCAGGGGTTGAAATGCAGCTCGAGTCCAAGCTCGGGCACGTGTTTTCCCTGTTCGGGGGCTTGTGGTCAGACGACGTCCGGGTCTGCCTGGCTGGCTCGTCTGAGAGTCGCCTCGTGCTCGCGTAGAACAAGTTTCATCAGGCCGGGGAAGCGGCGGTCGAGTTCTTCGCGGCGAATCCAGTTCCTGTGCCGGTTGCCCTGTGCTTCCTGTTTGATGATTCCGGACTCGCGGAGGACGCGCCAGTGCCGCGTCAGGGCCGATTTCGACACGCCGAAGTCGGAGCCGCTGCACCCGGTGCCGGGCTCCGCGGCGATGAACTCGACGATCGCGCGCCGGGTGGGATCGTTCAGCGCGAACATGACGGCGAACAGGTTGAAATCCTCCTCGGCCGGGATCGTAAGGGGATTCGCCAAGCGACTGGCCATGATGGCGTTCCTATCTGTCTGACTTTTACAAAGCCCGATGTACACATTTGCGCGTACATGGGTTACGCTTCTTGTACACGAATAAGTGTACATCCAGTCCGCACCTGTCGTGTGGGACCAAACAACAAAAGGAAACACCCATGAAGATCACTGTTATCGGCGCTGGAGCTATCGGCGGCAACCTCGCACGTCGTCTCAGCGAAGCAGGACACGACGTTCTCGTCGCTGACGCCCGCGGACCGGAAGTCGTCGCTGAAGACGTCCTCGCCGCCGGCGCGCGTGCCGCCGAGGTGGACGCCGCGGTCACGGACCGCGACGCGATCGTGCTGGCGATCCCGTTCTCGGTACAGCCGGATCTCGCCGATCTCCTGGCCGGCGTGTCCAAGGACACGATCGTGGTCGACACGTCGAACTACTACCCCTACATGATGGGCCCCGTTGAGGCAGTAGACAACGGACAGGTCGAAAGCGAATGGAGCCAGGAACAGCTCGGTCGTCCCGTTGTGAAGGCGTGGAATGCAGCACTCGCCGGTACCCAGCAGACCAAGGGGCTCCCCGCGGGATCTCCTGGCCGAATTGCAATCCCTGTCGCTGCGGACTCCGCCGAGGCTCGCGCTACGGTCATGCAGCTCGTCGACGACACCGGCTTCGACCCCTTCGACGCCGGCGTGATCGCGGACTCGTGGCGCCAGCAGCCGGGCACCCCGGCCTACTGCACCGAGCTCGGCCTTGAGGACCTCGCTAAGGCTCTGACCTCGGCCGAGAAAGACAAGGCGACGATCACGCGTGACCGTCTCATCGAGTACTTCGGCTCTTTCGAGAAGATGCCCTCGCTCGACGAAACTGTCGCGATCAACCGCGCAGCACACAACTAGCATCTGCCAATAAAGGCCCCGCGTCAGCGGCACTGACACGTGCCCGAAGAAGAAGAGATCATGACGACCATTGGCTTGATCGGGAGCGGGAACATCGGAAGTGGTGTGGCGCGCTTTGGCATCGCGGCGGCCCACCAGGTGGTGTTGAGCAACAGCCGGGAGCCCGAGACACTTGCAGGATCGTCTCCTGATCATCGAGCGGTCACGGCCGCCGATTAAACCTTCCCAGAAGACCGCAACCTCGCCGCCGCCCTTTGTGGCCGACGGCATCATGCCGCACTCAACACCCTGATCCGGAGCGACCAGGCGATCCGGCGCGACCCTCGTCAAGCTAATGCCTGGGCTCTTACCTGAGTGGCCCCTCCGGAGAACCCCTAAAGAACAAGAAACGGAGCAACAACCATGTCAAGACTGAACGGCAAAGTAGCCATCATCACCGGAGCGGCCAGCGGGATCGGCCTGTCCACCGTCGAGATCTTCGCTGCAGAAGGAGCGACGGTCATCGCCACCGACGTCTCTGAAGGCGCTCTCAACCGTGCGGTCGAGGCTGTCACCGCCACAGGTGGAAACGTCGTCGCCCGCACTCTGGACGTCAGCTCACCGGAGTCGTGGCAGCGGGTTGTGAACGACGTCGTCACCGAGTGGGGAACCATCGATATTCTCGTCAACAATGCCGGTATTGCTATCCCGAAGGGTATCCTCGAGGCCGAGCTGGAGGACTGGAACAAAGTCCTGGCAATCAATGCGACCGGCACGTGGCTGGGAATGAAGAACGTCTTGCCCGTCATGCAGGCAGCCGGACGCGGGTCCATCGTGAACGTGTCGTCGCTCGCCGCGATCATCTCCGGGGCTGCCGACGGCGGTGGCGCCGCATACTCCGCGTCCAAGGGCGCCGTCCGCTCCCTCACGAAACACGGCGCGCAGTGGTTTGCCAAAGACCACATCCGGGTGAACTCCGTGCACCCGGGCCCGATCTACACCAGCCTCATCCAGAACTACGGCATCACCAAGGAACAAGCAGCCGATCCGCTGAATGTGACCCTGCCGCCCCACATCGGCGAGGCCTCCGACATCGCCTACGGAATCCTCTACCTTGCCTCCGACGAAGCCAAGTTCGTCACCGGCGAAGAACTCATCATCGACGGCGGATTCGCCACCCACTAACCCCAACCCACAGAATCTGTGGGGCTTTTGAACCCGTTCGACGGGACAAAGGGGTGAACGTCCAGTGGACTCCGTCGAGGGTGGGGAACCCCGTCCTTGACGTGGTCTTCGCCTGGCTTGACTGCAGCATCTGGGCCGAGCACGATGCCGGCAACCACCTCATCATCCTCGGACGAGTCCTCGAACTCGGAGCGAGCGAGAACCCCGCTCCCGCTCCGCTTCTCTACTTCCACGGGCAGTACCGAACGCAACTACCGCCTTCGGCACACAACTAGCACCCATCAGGAAAGCCCGTCACCGTGGCGCCCACCCTGCTGCAGGAATCGCGTCTCTGGCTAACTGCGGCGTTTTCCACCCCACACTCAAAGAAGGAGTCATTGTGACCGAACGACAGATGACATTGGCCATGCAACTGGGCAACGGGTACGGAATGCAGGGCGCGGCATGGCGGGCGCCGGGTGTTGACGCCTCCAATTACGCCAACTTCGACGCGCAGGTGCGGTACGCCCAGGCCGCTGAACGGGGCAAGTTCGCGTTCCTGTTTCTGCCTGACTTCCTGGCCCAGTCCGGGGACTTGGATCACGAGGCTCCGCAACAGACCCTCGATCCCCTGATGACCGCGGCAGCCGTCGCCCGTGGTACGAGTCACATCGGTTTAGTGGCCACTGCGTCCACGACCTTCAACGAGCCGTTCAACATCGCCCGCCAGTTCAAAGCGTTGGACGTCATGAGTCACGGCCGAATGGGGTGGAACGCGGTGACCACCAGCGACCCTGGATCGGCGGCCAACTTCGGCCGCCAGATCGCTCCGCGCCCAGAGCGTTACCAGCGCGCTCACGAGACCATTCAGATTGTGCAGGCACTCTGGGGCAGCTGGGAGGAAGACGCCTGGCTCAAAGACACTGAGAACGGTCGATTCGCCGATCCGGCCAAGATCCAGCCGGTCGATCTGCAAGGAAAGTATGTCGCCTCACGCGGCCCTCTGCCCATCCCGCCTTCGGAGCAGGGCCAGCCCGTTATTTTCTCCGCTGGCGGCGGGCAGAATGGGCTGGAGCTTGCTGGGCGTTACGCCAGCGGGGTCATCGGAGCCGTGTTCACTATCGAGGACGCTCGCGCCCAGCGCGAAGCAATCCGCGACTCCGCTCGTCGGGCCGGCCGGGACCCCGATGAGGTGAAGTTCTTCGCTGGGGTCATGCCTGCGATCGGCGCCACCAAGCGGGCAGCCTTGGACCGCAGGGTGGCGCTGGGCGAGCAGACCTTCCCCGCCCGCGTCTCTTACCTGGGTTCCATGCTGGGCCTGGACCTGAAGGTCGATCAGCTGGACCAGCCGCTGAACCCCGCCCAACTGGCGGCAGCTCACGCCAGTCCGTTCGATCCCCGCTCTCCGCGAGCGCTGGAGATCGCCCGGGAGGGGTGGACAATCCGGGACGTGCTGGCTCACGGCGTCATCGACTACCACCCGACATCAGTTGGTCCCGCATCAGTTACCGCTGACCACATGCAGGAGTGGTTCGAAGCCGACGCCGTCGACGGCTTCTGGCTCCTCTTCGACGTCTACGAAGACGCGATCGACACCTTCGTCGACGAGGTCGTTCCTCTGCTTCAGGAGCGAGGCCTCTACCATCTGGACTACGAAGGCCCCACTCTGCGCGACAATCTTGGAGCTCACCAGCAGTACGGACTCGACCCTCGTCTGGGAAGCGGACGGTTACGACAGTAAACGAACACCGGACAGTGAACGCAGAACGAAGGAAGACGCTGAAGATCCGCGATCTCGACTCCCTGTTACTGCTGTGGCTCCTGCCATGAGCGGAGTAACGGTCTCCGGGCCACGCGAATTGGCGACCTTGGCCTCGTGCCCAGCCTCGCTGGGTTTGAATGCCAGTGTTGCGTCGAGACCTTCCAGCGGGGTCAAGGTCAAATCGGAACCCAACCGGAGACTCGACGCACTTGCCGGTCGAAATCAGTCTTCATAAATGGACGCTTCGTTTGACCTTCTCATTGGTGAGAAGGTTGCACGATGGGTAGGTGAGTTCGCCATCCCTGCAGATTTTCTTTGCCCAACCCCACCTGCTAATTGTCGAGGCTCCAAGGCCTTCAGGCCCTGGCGCCGCAGGAATTCGTCCCGTGCGCCTGAGCACATGCAGCGCAAAGTCAGCCCGACGCTTCCGCCTCCCGGTCGGCTCCGAACGGGCAAGCGCAATCGTTCAGCTGATCCCGGCTGTCCGCAACATTTCACTCATAGGAGATCTTCATGCCAGCGCCTAACCCGGACGCGCCCGCCATCGACTCACCTCCAGTGGAGGTGGGGAATAACTCCACACCAGCTCGTTCTAGTGACCGCATGGCTCCAGGCAGCGGACTGATCATCGGGCTGCTGATGGTTTCGGCGTTCGTCGTCCTACTGAACGAGATGATGCTGGGTGTGGCGCTGCCCACCCTGATCGTCGATCTGTCCATAACTCCCACAACGGGTCAATGGCTGACAACGGGCTACCTGTTAACCCTGGCCGTGCTCATCCCCGCTACAGGGTTCGTGATGCGGCGATTCCACCTTCGCACGATCTTTCTGGGCTCGATGTCACTGTTCACAATCGGCACTCTGATCGCCTCGCTGGCTCCCGGCTTCGGTGTCCTGTTCGCCGGCAGGATCGTGCAGGCGGTGGGCACTGCCGTTTTCGTGCCCCTGCTGATCACGACAACTATGCGCCTTGTTCCCGCAGTACGTCGCGGCCGAATGATGGCCCTGGTGACGGCGGTTCCTGCGGTTGCGCCAGCAGTCGGCCCAGCCGTGGCTGGTTTTGTGCTGTCCCAGCTGAGCTGGCGCTGGCTATTCATTCTCATGCTCCCGATCGCCGTGGTGACAGTGGCCCTGGGAGCGGCGAAACTGAAGAATCTCACTGTGCCGGAGCAGGTGACTCTTGATGTGCCGTCGTTGCTGCTCTCCATCGTCGGGTTCGGTGGTTTGGTCTTCGGGCTGGCCTCCATTGGCGAATCGGTCTCCGGTCATGCGCCGATGCCGGCGTATATTCCAATCCTGGTCGGACTGGCCGGTGTTGGCGCGTTCGTTTACCGCCAGGTTCGACTGCAGAAGTACCGCGACGCGTTCCTAGACATGCGGATCTTTCAGTCCAGGTTCTATGTCCTCCCAACGCTGGTGATGGTGTTCGTCGCCATGAACGCCTTCGGCGTGGTGCTCGTGCTGCCTCTCGTGCTGACTGCCGTCCTCGGACTGAGCACCCTTCAACTGGGCCTGTTCCTCTTTCCTGGTGGAGCCATGATCGCTCTCGTGTCCGCACTGGGCGGAAAAGTCTACGACCGCGTTGGGCCCAGGCCACTAGCCATCCCCGGCTCGATTCTGTGGGCGGCGTCCATATGGTTTCTCACAACCATCAATGAGAACACCAGTCTGTGGACAGTCCTACTCGTCTATCTCGTCCTCACCGGCACCCAAGCACTGATGTGGGCTCCCATGACCACAGCTGCCCTAAGCTCGCTGCGAACGGACCTCTACCCCCACGGGACTGCAGCATTCGCAACCGTCCAGCAGCTCGCCGGCGCCGCCGGCGGAGCAGTGCTCATCTCCGCCTTTACGATTGGAGCAAACGCATCCCATGCCGGCGCTCTGGAGCTGGTTGAAACCGTCTCCGCGGGGCGGGCCGCTTTCACTGTCGCCGGCGTTCTGGCCTTCGGCGCTGTCCTCGGCACGCTATTTGTCAGCAAGCCGCGGACGACCTTCAAAGATTCCGAGCCCGCTACTGACGCAGCAGGAAACATGGACGGCGTAGCTTCGGTGGCGACCACGCTGCGCTGATCCGTGTGCACCTCTTCGTGGTCCTGAACAAAGGAGACCGGCCGTAACGGGCGCCGCCTGGAGAGGTCAAGGGGTGGTCTCATGCATCAGCCAGCGAGTTGAATCAAATTCTCTAGGTAGCCTGCGCGTCCTGGTGCTGTGATGGGGCGGCTCGGTCAATGGCTTCGAAGTAGCGGTTGATCGCGTCATGGCTATGAAGGAGGAAATGGATTTTCACCGAGATCCGGTCTCTTTCCCGAGACTAGTGGCAATTTTGAGACTGAGCCAAGGCATCGACTCCGTTTGAAAGGAGGACGTATGAAGGCGGGCTTCCTCGGCGCGGGAACGATTTGTACAACGCTGGCAAGACCGCTGAGTAAGTCCTGCTACGACGTCAAAATCGTCAACACCCGCGACATCCCGGTGTGCGTGAAGCAGTTCCATACCGAAGGGCTCGCCCTCGAACATCCCGTCTCAGAGCGTCGTCCTCACCGGGACCAACAAAGCTTGCAAGAAACCGCGAAGGCTGCGAGGCATCGCGCACACCGCCCTCAACTTTTTTTGACTTTGAACATCGGATTCGAAACGGAGGCAATCTCCGTATAGCGCGCGGTCGACAGCACGAACAGCTCGGATCTGCGCACAGAAAGAGGACATTATGAACAGACAAATGATTATCGGCATGCATCTGGGCAACGGGTACGGCAACCTGCCTGGTGCCTGGCGCGCCCCGGCGGTCGACCCCACGAGTTATACGAGTTTCGACGCGAAGGTTCGGCATTCCCAAGCGGCCGAGCGCGGAAAGCTCCAGTTCCTGTTCCTGCCGGACGGCCCCAGTCACGTCGGCGACATTGAGAATGAGCCGCCTAACTTCAATCTCGACGTCATGGTTACCTTGGCAGCTGTTGCCCGGGAAACGAGTCGGATTGGCCTCGTCGCCACCGGCTCGACCACCTTCAACGAGCCGTTCAACCTCGCACGACAGTTCAAGGCGCTGGATGTCCTGAGTCATGGACGGACCGGTTGGAACGCCGTCACATCGAGCGGCGAGGACGTCGCGGCGAATTATGGCAAACGACTGCCGTCCAGCCCCGAACGCTACGGGAGGGCACATGAGACGGTCCAGCTGGTTCAGTCCCTTTGGGGCAGCTGGGGAAAGACTGCATGGGTGCACGATAAGGCGACGGGCCGCTACGCGAACGCCGTGCAGGTCGCTCCCATCAATATGGGCGGTAAATTCGTCGCCTCCCGCGGGCCGCTGTACATTCCTCCCTCCGAGCAGGGGCAACCCGTCATCTTCCACTCTGGAGGCAGCCCGAACGCCCTTGATCTCGCCGGCCGCTACGCCAGTGGCGTCATCGGCGCGGCTTTCACGATCGACGATGCGCGTGCGCAGCGCGTCGCGTTTCGTGAAGCGGCCGAACGCGCCGGGCGGAACCCGGACGAGATCAAATTCTTTGCCGGCCTGATGACGACGATCGCGAGCGATAGGCGGGAAGGTCTCGATCGCCGAATCACGTTGAGCGGACGAACATTTCCTCAGCGCGCCTCCTATCTCGGACAGATGCTCGGCCTGCGCCTCGATCCTGCACGGCTCGACGAGCCGCTATCGCCGGAGCAGTTGTCCAAGGCGCGGCCATCACCGGCCGACCCGCGCTCGGTCCACGCACTTAAGATCGCGCGTGAAGGCTGGACGGTCCGCGACGTGCTCGCGCACGGTGTGATCGATTACCACCCCGTCATTGTCGGACCGGCCGCCGACGCCGCTGACCACATGCAGGAGTGGTTCGAGGCAGATGCTGTTGACGGCTTCTGGGTGTCGCCGGACATATACGAGGACGGACTTGACGCCTTCGTTGATGGCGTGGTGCCGATCCTCCAGGATCGCGGGCTGTTCCATCGGGAATATGACGGTGCTACCCTCCGCGCTCATCTGGGCGCTCCGGCCCAATACGGAGTCGATCCGCGCGTCACGCGGTGACTTCAATCAAACATCACCCGGAAGGAAATCGACATGAAGAAAGCATTATCGGCGCGGGAAATATATCGGCGCTACGCTCGCACGAAAGCTGTCAGCGGCCGGACACGCGGTGAAGCTGGTGGCTCGAAGGGGCCTGAAACCCCCGCACCGTTCAACTACTGGAACCGGTCACGAAGGAAATGACGACGGCTATTGGTCCTGGTGCTCCGACGTGGATGAGGTGGCCGGAGCCCTTATCCAAATGGAAGCCATCTGCAGGGCAGGGAACACCTACGGCTGAAGCGGGCCCTCTACGTAAGCACCTGGTGGCAAAACCACGCTGGCCCGCACATGCGCTTCCTCATGGACAAAGATGATCCCGTCAAAAAATGCGCCTATGAGGGACACAAAGCCCGCCCCGGGACAGGCCGTCACTGCCAGTTATAGACAGCTCAAAAGTCACCTCCAGCTGCCGCGCTGCACCACTCGACGGGCTGTCGGCGAGAGGGGCAGTGAGACGTTTGCCGCCACCCACTTCGGGCTCTGGCGTTGTCAGACCTGTTGGCCGGTATTTGTCGCCGGTTCCGACGGGTTGGGGGATGCCTCGGCGTTCGCGGCCAGGACGAGTTCCATCAGGCCGGGGAAGCGGCGGTCGAGTTCTTCGCGGCGAATCCAGTTCCTGTGCCGGTTGCCCTGTGCTTCCTGTTTGATGATTCCGGACTCGCGGAGGACGCGCCAGTGCCGCGTCAGGGCCGATTTCGACACGCCGAAGTCGGAGCCGCTGCACCCGGTGCCGGGCTCCGCGGCGATGAACTCGACGATCGCGCGCCGGGTGGGATCGTTCAGCGCGAACATGACGGCGAACAGGTTGAAATCCTCCTCGGCCGGGATCGTAAGGGGATTCGCCAAGCGACTGGCCATGATGGCGTTCCTATCTGTCTGACTTTTACAAAGCCCGATGTACACATTTGCGCGTACATGGGTTACGCTTCTTGTACACGAATAAGTGTACATCCAGTCCGCACCTGTCGTGTGGGACCAAACAACAAAAGGAAACACCCATGAAGATCACTGTTATCGGCGCTGGAGCTATCGGCGGCAACCTCGCACGTCGTCTCAGCGAAGCAGGACACGACGTTCTCGTCGCTGACGCCCGCGGACCGGAAGTCGTCGCTGAAGACGTCCTCGCCGCCGGCGCGCGTGCCGCCGAGGTGGACGCCGCGGTCACGGACCGCGACGCGATCGTGCTGGCGATCCCGTTCTCGGTACAGCCGGATCTCGCCGATCTCCTGGCCGGCGTGTCCAAGGACACGATCGTGGTCGACACGTCGAACTACTACCCCTACATGATGGGCCCCGTTGAGGCAGTAGACAACGGACAGGTCGAAAGCGAATGGAGCCAGGAACAGCTCGGTCGTCCCGTTGTGAAGGCGTGGAATGCAGCACTCGCCGGTACCCAGCAGACCAAGGGGCTCCCCGCGGGATCTCCTGGCCGAATTGCAATCCCTGTCGCTGCGGACTCCGCCGAGGCTCGCGCTACGGTCATGCAGCTCGTCGACGACACCGGCTTCGACCCCTTCGACGCCGGCGTGATCGCGGACTCGTGGCGCCAGCAGCCGGGCACCCCGGCCTACTGCACCGAGCTCGGCCTTGAGGACCTCGCTAAGGCTCTGACCTCGGCCGAGAAAGACAAGGCGACGATCACGCGTGACCGTCTCATCGAGTACTTCGGCTCTTTCGAGAAGATGCCCTCGCTCGACGAAACTGTCGCGATCAACCGCGCAGCACACAACTAGCATCTGCCAAAACAGGGCAAACATCATGGGACGTCTAGACAGCCAGTCCGTAATCTGCACATGAGCAGCAGGCGGACAAGGCAAGGTTGAGGCTAAGGTCTCGCCCCATGAGGGCGCGAAGGTCGTCGCCACAGACGTCAACGACGCGCTGTTGAGGAGACGGTCGCGGAGATCAATGAAGCGATTGGATCCGAGGTAGTCATCGGGCTCAAGCACAACATCGCCACAGAGAGCGACTGAGCCGACGTCGTTTCAAAGGCCGTTGAGGTGTTCGGTAAGGCGGACACCCTGATCAACAACGCCGCGCTCCCCGGGCAGGCACGTGAGGATGTGTGGGATCTCGACGCCGACGAGACGATCCGCACCCTCAGCGTCAACATCCTCGGCATGCTGCTCGGAAGCTGCGATGCCGAGATGAAGAAGAACGGCACAGGTTCGATCTTTGACACCTCGCCTGCAGCCAGTCGAGTGGGCGGTGCAAGCGGTGGCTCAGCGGCGTATTCGTCTATCAAGGATGCTCTGCGCGCGGTCACAAAGGAGATAGCGCTGGACGTTGCCAGGCTGACGTTCGCGTGAATACGGTCTACTCGGGCCTCATCCGCACCCCCATAATGGAGGCCTTCTCGAAGCAAACCACCGACGCGGTGCGTGCGAAGATCCTGATGGGCTTCGCCGCCGGTCCGATCGACATCGCCTACGGCATGCTCTTCCTCGCCGAGCTGTGGTTCGTGACCGGCACCGACACCGACATCATCATCGACGGCGGCTACACCGCCCATTAAAGGAGACATCATGATCCGACACATCGTTTTATTCCGCGTCATCGAAGGCACACCGGCCGAGCGCGTGCAGGAGGCCATCGATCGACTTGAAGCACTCGTCGGTGTCATCCCCGGCCTGCGCTCTCTAAAGGCAGGCATCGACATAGGTATCGAAGGCAACTTCGACTTCGGCCTCGTCGCCGAGCTCGATGACCGCGCCGCCCTGGAAGTGTTCTCGGCCGACCCCACCCACATGGAGGTGGCCATGTTCATCCTCGAGTTCCGCAGAAACACCGACATCGCCATCCTCGACCTCGAGATCTAACAACGCGGGGGCCCCCGAACTAGCGGTTCGGGAGCCCCCGCTCGACGCGATGGCAGACGAGGTGGGTTTTGGATCCCAGCAGAACTGTGACAGAACTTCGCCCGCAACCGCCGAAAACTCGATCGTCGTCAGCGAGGCCAGCGCGACCCTCAGTCCCGACAGCGTCACGGAAGCAGCCGAAGCGGTCGCAGAAGCAGCCGTAGTGCTCGCTCGAAGTGCCGCTGGAAGTAGTTCGCAGAGCTGCGCAGCGGTCGAGGGGGATCTTCATGCTCAACCCCGGGCCGGCCCGGGCGCTCGACACGGAACTCCTGGTGCTCGTCCGATGTGATGGTCGTTAACGAAGGCGAGTTCGATGTCATCTTCGGCCAGCGCGTCCCACAGGACCCGGCTCTGCTTGGGGAGGCCGTGGCCGGACGAAAGGCGCCGACTTTCCTCGTCGTAACTCTCGGAGGTCGAGGCGCCCTGATCTGGCTCAGCGGAGAGACGACCCAGATCCCGGCGCCCTCGGTGAATGTGGTGGACACCCACTGGCGCCGGCGACACTTTCGTGGGAGCCCTCGGTAACGCCCTGGCGAAGGGCGAATCCCTCCTCATGCCGCGAACTGGGCGGTCTGCCAGTCGTCCCTTTCGACGCAGTCCCTCGGTGCAACCTCTGGCATGCCCCCGGACGTCGTCGTCCGCGAACTCCAGGGAGAACCCGCCCTGTCTACGACCACTGAGAACCGGCGCTCAGGCTGTTCAGCCGTTTCCGGAAGGAACACCGTGCCAGCTAGCATCTGGGCTGGGGCAACTCGTCGATATCGTGGTCCTAGCTGCCCTCTCGGTGGACCTCCCCCTTCCCCCCGCATGTAGATTCCGTCAAGCCACGGCGACATCCGGATATGGGATAGCGACGACCCCGGCACGGAAACGCTCATTCCAGCTTTGCTTGCCGGTGTACTAGGAGACGGTCTCTCTGCTGATCCCGTATCACGGGCAAGGAGGGCTTTCGGTACACCGAAGCGACGGGCCGCCGAACCAGTTCGGCGGCCCGCTCCGGCGTGAGAGTCTTTTTCGCCCCGTGTTCGCCCCCCGGGGATCCGGCTGCGCCAGCACCGTACCACCGTCCCCGACCCGGCCACGGCAAGGATCCCGGACCTCCTGGACCGGGACTTCACCGCCTCGGCCCCGAACCAGCGCTGCGTCGGGGACATCACCTACCTGCTGATCAAGGGCTCCAAGCCCTGGTACCTAGCCACCGTCATCGACCTGTACGCCCGCGCGTCCAGGGCCGCGCCGAGGACGAGCGCCCGCACCTCTCACCCCGTCGTGCCGCCCGGCCTCCTTCTGAGCAGGCCGGACAGGCTCACCGTCGGACAGCAAGAGCGCCTCGACCAGCTCGCCACCTCCTGCCCGGAGATCGCCGCAGTTCTCGGCCTGGTCCAGGCGTTCGCCGCTCTCTTGGAGCCCAACGAGGCCAACCACACCACCGAAAGTGTGCAAGAGCCGAAAACTTTACAGACCCTCGCGATTGGCCATTCCGTTCTCGGGTCCGCTAGGGACGATCGGGAGAATGATTCGCGAGGGACGTTTGCGATCGTGGTAGAGCCGCTGCTGTGCGACGCGGATGGTAGTGCCCTCCGTCACGGGTTCGCCCGTGTTGAGGTTGCGGTCCCAGCGGGGGAAGTTGCTGGAAGTCACCTGCACGCGCAGGCGGTGGCCCGCCCTTATAACGATGGAGGTCGACCACAGGTCGACATCGACCTCGTCGACACGCTCCGATTCGGTATGCACACGTGTTATCCCGTCGGTGATATTGCGCGATACGCCAGCCGCGTCGACCTCGCACACCCGCACTACCCAGTCGGTGGAGGGTCCGTCCGTGGAGGCGAAGATGGTTGCGCGTATGCGTCCGGTGATCTCGAGGTCGGCCTCGAGTGGGTCGGTGGTGAAAACCAGAACGTCGTCACGGGCCTCCACGATGCGCTGGTCGAACGGGCCTGCGGGGAAGTCGGAGGCCATTTGGATGCTTCCCCCCCGTGTGATGACGGGGTCAGCCGGGTCGTAGGTGAAGCCCGACCCGGCCACGTCAAGCTCGGGCACTGACCATGTCAGAGTCCTGTCCTCGTTGAGATACAGCGCCGTGTCCTTGGCCCGTGCGAGCGGCCAGTCCTCTTCGGACCTCCACTGGTTTGTACCCATCACGAAGATCAGGACACCGGGTTCGTGTGCGTGGGTGGCGGGCATGTCCTTGAGCCAGTGGTCATACCACTCACGCTCGATATCAGTGACCGTCTGCCCGCCCGGGGTCTGGGCGGACAGGCCGAAGTTGATTTCGCCTACCTGGCCTCCATTCCAAGGTGATGAGAGGCTGCCATGGTGCCAGGGCCCGATCACTAGGCGAGCGATACGGCCGCGTGCCCGCAGGCCGACGTAGTTGTCGATGTCTCCTTGCAGAAAGAGGTCGTACCAGCCCGCGAACCCCAAGGTGGGAACGTCGATATCGTCGTACTTGCTCGAGACGCGTATGTCCTCCATGGTTGCGGGCTCCGCCAGGGCTAGGGTGACCCCGAGGTCCGGCTGACCTGTCGCCGCCAGCGCCGCAGGGGCACCTGCCGGCAACTGCCAATACGTGCGGCTCGCGAGCGCATCAAGTTCGCTGAACGTCGTCCCCAACTGCCTCATCATTGCGTCGGCCTCGAGCCCGGCCTTCGGGATCTGGCCCAGGGCGGTAAACAGTCCCCAGAAAAGGTTGTTTCCGAACTCGATCGCCCCTCCTCGGAACAGTAAGCCGTTGTCCGGGTCGGCGAAAGTTGTGGCAGGGACGATGGTCGCCAGATGTGGGGGACGGGCAATCGCGGCGCTCCACTGAGTGCTGCCGAGATAGCTGGGGCCGAACATGCCCACCCTGCCGTTGCTGCCCGGTAGAGAAGCTGCCCATTCAACGGTGTCGTAGCCGTCCTCGCGTTCGTGTAGCAAGGGTTGCCACTCGCCGTCGGAAGTGAAGCGACCCCTGGAGTCCTGCGTGACCACGATGTAGCCGGCTCGCACCAGCGTCCTAATGTCGAGCTGGCCGGTCTCCATCAAATTCTTGTCGTACGGGTGGCGGGCAAGAAGAACAGGGAAGGGACCTTCTCCCTCAGGGCGGAAAACGTTGGCTCGCAGAATGGTGCCGTCGCGCATCGTTGCGGGAACGTCTAGTTGGAGGGTGATTTCATGCATGTGCTTGTCCTCTGAAGTCGACCGCATTCAGTACGACCTGGTTTGGGGTCGTGGGACGGCCTATGGATTAACTGGTGGAAGCGATACAGCTACAAGACTGATGGTCAACTTGACAGCTTGTCTACGAATGTCCGGCGAGCGATCGGGTCATGACCGTTCTTGGCGGGTCATTCGGTGGCACCCGACGCAACTGGGCGGATCAGTCTCCGCTGGCAATGAAGGCCCGCTGTCTTGGTAGGAGGGGGGGTCTCAGCGAGAGATGAATCCGCCGTCGATAACGAGCTCCGTTCCGGTGATGAACTTCGCCTCGTCCGACGCAAGGTAGAGCATGCCGTACGCGATGTCGGAGGCCTCCCCAGCATGGGGCGGCAAGGGGACGGTTCCGGGGTTGGCCAGCGTTTCCCTCGTGAGCCCGTAGCCTCGGGTCAAGCCGGTGTCCACTGGACCGGGATGCACTGAGTTCACCCGGATATTGTCCTTTGCAAACCATTGGGCAGTGTGTTTTGTCAGGGAGCGGACCGCCCCCTTCGAAGCGGAGTACGCGGCACTGCCGCCGTCCGAGGGGCCGCCGACAATTCCGGCGATCGATGACACGTTCACGATGGAGCCGTGGCCAGCCGCCTGCATAGCGGGGATGACACTCTTCATTCCGAGCCAAGGTCCGGTGACATTGATGGCCATCACCTTGTTCCAGTCGTCAAGCTCGGCTTCGAGGACACCCTTCGCCATAGCAATGCCGGCGTTATTTATCAGGATGTCGATCGTGCCCCACTCGGTGAGGACGTCGTCAACCACACGCTTCCAGTCCCCGGCAGAGGAAACATCGTGCGTGCGGGCGATCGCCTCGCCGCCATGCCCGGTGACTTCCTCGACCGCCTGTCGCAGTGCCTCCGTCGAGATGTCCGTGGCCACTACCCGCGCCCCCTCGGCCACGAAGAGCTTGAGGGCGGAGAGCCCCATACCGCTGGCTGCGCCCGTGATGATGGCAACCTTGCCGGCCAATCGTGACATATTCATCTTCCTTCTCTGATAGTTGATTCGTTCAGCAGCTGCCGTTGTCGAGATTGTTCTGCACGGGCTCCTTCTGACAGTGCTGGGGGAGCGGAAGCGGCAGTTCTCGGAATGAGGACTCGCGGGTGTTGGAGGTGCGGGCCACGACGCCGTAGCGTACCTTGAGCAACTGGCGGTGACTCCGGCTTCTCGCGGCAATGTTTGTGTGCTTGTCGTAGTTATGCGACAGGTCAGGCTTCTCCTGACCGCTTTCGTGACCGTGTGTAGGCGTCCAGCGATACGGCGGCGAGGACGATCACGCCGAGGGCCACCTCTTGTGTTGCCTGTGGAAATGCCAGGATGTCGAAGACATTGTTGATGGTTCCAAAGATAAGGATGCCAATGAGCGTTCGCCACATGGCGCCTTCTCCGCCGAGCAGTGAAGTTCCGCCGATGATAACGATCGCGATCGAGTTGAGCGTGACTCCAACGGCCACGCCTGGCTGTCCGACGCCGATGACGGACCCCAAAACGATTCCCGCGAGTGCGGCGAGCATAGCTGTCAGCACGTAGGTACTTGCCCGAAGTGAGGTCACGGGGAGTCCGGCCAGCCGTGCGGCTTCGTTGTTGCCGCCGATCGCGTAGATTCCCCGGCCGTACACGGTCTTGGAAAGGGCGAACCATCCTGCCGCGACGAGGACTGCAAGAAGCCAGACGGAGAGCGGCGCTCCGAGGAAGTCTGCGTCGGAAAGGAAATCGTAGCCGCCTGGTGCCATGGAAACCGGTTTGGAGTTCGTGTACAGCAAGGTCAGCCCGCTGAACAATGAGGCGGTCGCGAGAGTTGCGATGAACGCATTTACTTTCGCTTTTGTGATGAGGAGGGCGTTGATCAGGCCGAGGAGGAATCCGATCACCAGCGTGATGAGTATCGCCGGCCCCGCGGGCATCATGTGGGACAGGGTCGCATAGGACACTCCGCCGATAGCCAGCACGGCGGCCACCGAAAGGTCGAAGCCTCCCGCGATGATAATGAACGTCATCCCTACGGCGATGATGCCGACGGGAGCGTTCTGGGTCAGGAGGTTGATCAGGTTTCCCGGGTTGAGGAAGCGGGGATTGAGGATGATCGCCGTGATGACGAGGATGATGAGTACCCAGACCATCCCGAGGCTTGCTGCTCTCTCTCGTAGGTTGAGCCTCCTGTTTGCCGTCACCTTGGGAGTAACAGTGCTTTCCGGGGTGGTATCCCGGTCGATGGTGGCGCTCATGCGTGCTCCTTCAATCCAAATGCTGCTTGCAGTACGTCTTCCATGGCGATCTGCTGATCACCGGTCCGCTCGAGGAGCCCCATGCTGCGGCCCTTGGCAATAACGAGCACCCGATCGGACACCGCCAACACTTCTTCAAGCTCGGACGAGACCATGATCACGGCAACGCCCTCGGCCGCCATCACGCGTAGGGTCTCCAGGAGCTCGCCCTTGGCTCCGACGTCTATGCCGCGTGTGGGCTCGTCGGCGAGGAGCACTCGGGGTCGGTCGTACAGCCACCGTGCCATCAGCAGCTTCTGTTGGTTGCCTCCGGAGAACCTGTCGCTGCGTTCACCGAGTCGGGCTACAGGAAAGTTCAGCCGTGAGGCAGCCTCAGCGACCATCGCACGGAGTTTCCTTCGCCCGATCACACCGCCGGATGACGCTGCGCCAAGATTGGAGAGTGCGATGTTGTCCGCGGCGCTTCGGAGCAGGACGAGTCCTTCTCCCTTGCGATCCTCGGGGATCAAACCGATTCCGAGTTTGCGTGCGGCGCGCACAGTTCGTGGCCAGCCAGGCTCGGCGCCCGCCAGGCGGATGGTTCCCCGTGCGGTGGGTTCGGCGCCAGCGATTGCGCGCAGCAATGTTGAGCGGCCCGAACCTACGAGACCGGCAATGCCAAGTATTTCCCCGGGCTTCACTTCCAGGTCGATATTTTCAATGGCTCCCGGGACGGTGAGCCCAACCACTTCAAGAATCGGGGCCACGCCCGGCTCGACCGGTCTCGAGTGTATTTCCACGGGCTTGTCCATGAGTACCCGGCCAAGCGTCTGATCACCTCGCTGGTCACCGAGCATCGCGCGCACGAGTTCGGCCCGGGATTTCTCCCCGCGCCTGCTCGTGGTGATGGCCCGGCCGTTCCGGAATACCGTTAACCAATCCGCGAGCCGTTCGATTTCGTCGAAGTTGTGGCTCACGATCACGATGGTGACACCACGCTTGCGCAACCCTTCGATCGCTTTATAGAGCGCCTCCCGTTCCTCGACGGCAAGCGAGGCGCTGGGCTCATCGAAGAGAATGACGCGAGGCTCGACCACAAGGGACCGCATGATTTCGAGCAACTGCTGCTCTGCCACCGAGAGGGAGCCCACGGACACGCCGGCAGGTATGACCCGGACGTCCAGCTCGGCACACAGTTGGACGTAGCGGCGACGCATTTCGCGGCTGGAGAGAACTCCAAACCGGGCCAGGACGGACCCAAGAAATACATTCGCTGCTGCATCCAGATGCGGGACGATCGTAAGTTCCTGATAGATGGCCGAGACGCCGCTCCGGCGCGCAGCGCGTAGATTCCCCGGTTCAAGCGGTTCACCGAAGACTTCGACGACACCCCCGTCAAAGTCGACGCGGCCGGCGATCGCGCCCAACGCCGTGGACTTGCCCGCTCCGTTCTCGCCGATCAGTGCATGTACTGTTCCTTCTTGGATCTCGACGTCCACATCGATCAATGCGCGAGTGGCACCGTAGGTCTTCGACACCGCTTTGAGCGCGACGGCGATAGCCGGGTCCGATTGCGAAGGCTCCATGGCCAGTTCTTCTTTCTATACTGGGCTGGAGCGCCGTTCGAACGAACGTCACCCCGGCCCGAGCTGGGCGAACTGCGGCGCTAGCGTAGCTCGGCGGGCAGTTGGGAGATCGTTTCCTTCGTGACCACAAAGGGATTCTTTGCAGTGCCAATGACCGAGTCGTCGACGAAGCGGGCGCCGGCGTCCCCGCGTTGGGCGGCGGCGATGGAGTTGAGGTTTGCCTTCATTTGGTTGTAAGGGAACAGCATTGTAGAGAGCTGGACGTTGCCGGCATCCAACTGTTGGATCTGGAACTTGCCGAAACCGATGTCCACAATATGAACCTTTCCCGAAAGGCCGGCGCCTTTCTCAGCCTGGATGACGCCCTGGGTGAGGTCGGGCGAGGACGCAGACATGATGAGGGTGGTGTCCGGATGGCCCTGCAGGTAGGTCTGGGTCTTGTTGTACGCGTCAGTCGTCGTCCAGTCCGTGTAGATCGTGTCAACCGAATAGTCGGTGTTGTCCGCCGCGAGCTTTGCCAATGCGGCTTCTGTGACGCGCGTCTGGGTGTTGACCGCCGGGCCAAGAACGGCAAGCACCTTCTGCTTACCCGGGTTAGCCTTTGCTGCGGCCGCCAACCACCCGTCGACGTAATCGCGCGTGGTGTTGCTGCCCACGAAGTTCAACGTACCCGGGGCCCAGACCTCGTCAACCGACTTGCCGGTATGATTTGCGCCGTCGTCGCACAGGGGCGAGCCTGAAATCGACGTAAGGATATTCGCCTTAGCGAAATCGTGGGTGAGGAGCTTGCAGGACATCACGCCGTCGAGGGCCATTACTACCGCGGCGTCGAAGTTTCCGGATGTCATCGCTGTCTGCATTTGGTTGAGCTGCTTGTTCGGGTCATAGCCTGCGTCAAACAAGGTCATGTCCATACCGAGTTCTTTGGCAGTCTCCTTCGCCGCGCGCTCCTGCTCCAGCCCGAACTCATTGGCCACACCCGGGATAAAAACGGCGACCTTAAGGCCCTGGCCGGTCTTCAGGTTGACTGTCATCTCATTGCCGACATCGACTGCGACCGTGCCAGCTGGGCCCTGGCTGCCCGGGTTACCACTGGCGTTTCCAGCGCAACCGGCCAGGGCCAGCAGCACCGCCGTGGATCCAGCAGCCAACATGGCCCGCGACTTCGTTGTACGCATAATTCTCCTGATTGCCTCGTTCCGGCACCTTGGGCGGCCGGGATGCATGTGATGTGTCGCGGGGCTTCTTTGCTTCGCGATCGTGATGTGGTACGCCGACGCTACTTGGGGAAGCGACAGCGCGTCAATAGAAAAATCGCACAGTTTGGATGCAACTATCGCAATGTGTGCATTATTTGGATTTTGGGTGCGTGGGGAAGGGGTGAGTATGAATGTTCCGACACCATCTGAAGTGGGAGCACCTGGCCACCACGGGCGCACGGGCTGCCATAGGCGCATGTGCGAGTTGCGGCCGAAGCGGCAGGGTCCCTCCGACCGAGCGGCCACAATCGAATACCCCGTCCAGTCAGCTGAGTCCGACAGGGGCAACGTGCCGCCCTCCGTCAGGGTCGCTGAGGGGATCGAGACGAAACGCATGTCGGGTCAGGCGACCTCCCTTAGGTCGCTCAACGGACTTGTCGACCCGGCCGCCGTGCCAGTTCTTCTTTCTAAACGGGTCTTCTTTCTAAACGGGGCTGGGGCGGTGTTCGGGTGAACGCCGCCCCGGCGCCCTCTCTAAGCGATCTGCGGGGCTAGCGCAGTTCGGCGGGAAGTTCGGAGATCGTGCCAGTCGTGATGGTGAAAGGACTTTTCGCAGTGCCGATGACCGAGTCATCCACAAAACGAGGGCCGGCTTCCCCGCGTTGAGCCGCAGCGATGGTCTCGAGGGATACCTTTATCCCGTTGTATGGGAAGAACAGTGTTGAGAATTGGATACTTCCCGCCTTTATCTGTTCGATTGAAAACTCGCCAAAACCCTGGTCCACAATGTGGACCTTTCCAAGAAGGCCTGCGTTTTCTACGGCTTTGACGATTCCCCGTGAGATGTCTGGCGTGTACATGGACAGGATGAGGGTGGTGTCCGCATGGCCCTGCAGGTACGTCTGGGTCTCGTTAAATGCGCCAGTAGTCGTGTAGTCGGTGTAGATCTTGTTGACCGTGTAGTCGGGGTTGTCCTCTGCAAACTTCGCCAGAGCAACTTCAATCACGCGCGTTTGGGCGGCGACTGCAGGACCAAGAACGGCAACAACATTCTGCTTGCCCGGGTTCGCTTTTGCTGCCGCGGAGAACCAGCCGTCGATGTAAGCGCGGGTGTTGTTGCTACCTACAAAGTTCATCGTTCCCGGCGCCCAGAGCTCGTCAACTGACTTACCGGTCTGATTTATGCCGTACTCGCACAATGGTGTGACATTGTTCACCACAAGAATGTTGGCCTTGGGGTAATCCTCGGTGATGGTTTTGCAGACTACCGTGCCGTCGAGCGCCTGCACGACCGCAGCGTCGTAGCCCCCGGACGCCAGTGCGGTCTGCATTTGGTTGAGCTGCTGGCTCGGATTATAGCCCCCGTCGAACAAGGTCATCTCCATGCCGAGCTCCTTGGCCGTCTCCTTCGCGGCAAGCTCCTGCGCCTGCCCGTATGCATTAGCGACACCAGGGATAAAGACGGCCACTTTGAGGTTGGGGCTGGTCTTCAGGTTGACCTTCATGCTATTGCCGACATCGATCGCGACAGTGTCAGCGGGGCCTTGACTGCTCGCGCTTTCAGCGCAGCCAGCCAGAGCCAGCAGCACCGCCGTCGATCCAGCAGTCAACATGATTCGCGACTTCATTGTTCGCATTTTCTCCTCGCTTTTCTTTCGCACGCTGCGAAGCGTTCGTCCCCATGGCCTCCTATGCATTCGGCCGGCGCCGTTGACGACCGAAAGGCAGGGTGACTCGCCGCCAGCTTCTTTGCTTAGCGATCTCGGTGGGTGCTAGGCCGACGCTACTTGAGTTTGAGGTAGCACGTCAATAGAAAACTTGCACAATTTGTCTGTAGCTATCGTAGTTTGATCATTATCAGAATGATTCCGGCGGCGGCAGCATGGAAGTGGTCATCGTTGTCGAAAGCATCAGGAAGTGAATCGTCTTGGTGCGTGGCGGATCATCAACCACACAAGGAGTCAAAACAAGGCCCCGGTCGCTAGCGAGGTGTCAACGCAAGCTGCGGGCAGCAGCCCGTACTAGGCCAGTTTAAGGATGGCACTGTTGGCCAGACGTCAAACCCGATCACGGTGCGGGGGGTGTATTCGCGTGCACCGTCCCTTGCAAGTCATCTCCAGGCTCCGGCGGTCTCCCATTTGTAGGTCATCCAGACCTCATATCCGTCAGCTTTGCTGATCAACCGACGCTGGTTCACGCCATCGGCTGCAAGCCAAAGGATCCCGTCGTCGATCGTCACAGCGTCAATCATCCCAGTCCGGAGAAACTGGCCATACTGTCTTATTTGCACGGTTTCCCCGACAAGAGGAAGCCAGTCATCTTGCTTGTGATATTTCATTGCGGTGTCCGTTTACTAGTGTCTTTTCGGTCGTGGCTGCCCCGTCAAAAGATCCGCGCATGGCGGGGGCAGCCCTGAATCTTGATTGCGCAGTCGCGTCCGTCGCAGGCAGCAGGCCGCGACCGAGCAACTGCTGGAACGTCCCACGCTGTGGGTCCGTGTGCCCATGTCGCTTCCCAAACGGGTCCGGTGGCGGGTACATGCAGTCTCCCCGGTAGGTTCCTGCTGACGGTGCACCACCGAGCACGTTTACCCCGTGCTATTCAGTGAGAGGTAAACCCACCGTCGGTGATGAGCTCCTCACCGGCGACGAATTTCGCTTCCTCGGAGGCAAGATAGAGCATTCCGTTCCGAGGCGTCACTATGCCAGTAACGACATGCGTCCACGAGTCCGGAGACGAGATGTCAGGGGGTGCGCGCGATTGCTTCGCCCCCATCGGCCGGTGAGCAACCGCGGTTTGAGCGTGCGAATTGCTCACCGGCCCCGGCGACAGGGCACGCCTCCTGGAGGCACGACGCCAAGATCAGCTTTCGGTCCTTTTAGTGGCTGGCAACAAGGACCTTCGTGGGATCGGTCTCTGTGTCGACTGCATGCAGATCCGTGATGCGCTTGGGTGCCAGCACCGCCCAGACGATCACGAAGACAGCAATGATCACCGCCGATGCGATGTAGATGCCGGCAAAGGTTGCCTGCGGAATGAATCCGTCGGGGCCGGGAACCAGCACGTTCAAGATAATTGCGACGGCTATCATCGCTCCGACGAACTGGATGATGTTTTGCATGCCAACGGTCACCGCCATGTTGTCTTGGCGGCCAGCGGCTGCAACGAGGGTGTATCCGGTGGTCAGGCAGCTGAGGATAGTGAGTGCGTACAGGAACACCCACAACCACGACAGCCACACTTGGCCGTCGGCCAGGGCGAGCCCGAGGAAGACGAGGACCGCAGCGGATCCGGAAACAACCAGGACGGTCTTCGGTCCCAGCCGCCGAAGGCCCCATCGGGTCCAAATGTATCCCAATGCCGCCCCAGGAATCATTGCGAGCAGTACGTACGAGGAGTCCAGAGCAGAGAGGCCATGGCCGTACCCGGAAGAAGCCGGCGTCTGCAGCCATGCCGGAAGCACGATAAATATGCCCTGGCCAACTAAGCTGATCAGGAGGATTCCGGAGTAACCAATGAGCGTCTGGCGAATATCCATGTTGCGGAATGACACCAAGGGCTCCTCGGTGCGTCGCTGCTGAATGATCCAAGCAGCCAATGTCACTGCGCTCACGATGAATGCACCGAGCACCAGCGGTGAGGTCCAGCCCTGGCCGGGCCCTTCAGCAATTCCGATCAAGAGTGCTGTGACCCACACGCCGAGCCCCAGCGCGCCGAACCAATCCAACTGCACCACAGCGCGGGCGGCGACGGGTGTCTCAGGTGAGATCAGGGCGAGGATCAGCATCACCCCGTACAAAGCGAAGGTCACCCAGAAGACGGTCTCCCAGGGCAAACCCAAGCCAACGATGAGGCCGCCGGCAATAAGTGCGAGCGGTACAAGGACTGCCATCACTGTCGAGAGCACCAGCGAAACCAGCCGGATTTGCCGGGCGGTAGCCCGTGGGCGCAGAAGCCCCCAGCTCAGTGGAATCGTGACAGCGAGGCCCATCAGGAATCGGCCCGCGACCAAAGGCCAGAAACCGTTGGCGGTTGCACCCAGGGCGCATCCCACCAGTGCCAAGACGATAAGCGTGATGAGAACTTTGCGATGCCCGAAAATGTCACCCATACGGGCTGTCAGGCTGACGGAGATCACGCTGCCCATCATCAACGCGTTAAGGACCCACCCGATTTCCGAACCCGTCAGGCCTGATTCAGTCGCAATCACCCCGATGAGCGGAGCGAGGATTCCGTACTGGATGTCGAGCGTTACGCCACTCAGCAGGAGCAGGGCAATTATCGGTGTGCTTCGGCCTATCGGTGTGCTTCGGCCGGTGCGAGACTCGACCAATGTTGTTTGTGTCATCTTTGACCACCTTTTGTATATACCCAGCAGCCGCTGGGGTCGTTCCTGACCGCGGAGAGTAGCGCATGAGGTCGGAGGGACCCGGGGGCGCATCATTGGTTCGATGTGCCGACGACGTCGACGCCAAGCGTTGTGTCCCGCGGAAGAATCCGGCTTCTTTGCCGGGCTTGCGCAGGCTTCAACGTTAGGTTGGGGCGGCCCCAGCCCGGCACGGCAATCAACGCCGTTCAGCTAGGAATGTACGCCAAGGTTCGTCGCGATTTATGAGGGCGGTGCGGCAGACCTAGGTGTAATTCCCACGGACGTTGTGAACAGCGTGGCGTGATGTAAAGGGCGAGGGCCTCCGGTATCGATTTGGGTTACCACACTCATCTCAACGCCCAGGAGGCCCTCGTGTCCTACGTTACCCATGCCAACGCCGACCTGACACCTAAGGCAAGGGGAAAGCTCGCCCGATTGGTCGTCGAGGAGGGCTGGAGCCTGCGCCGGGCCGCGGAGCGCTTCCAGTGCTCGCCGGCGACGGCGAAGAAGTGGGCAGCCCGGTTCCGTATCTGCGGCCAGGCCGGCATGGCGGACGTGTCCTCGCGGCCGCGACGGAGCCCGAACCGCACCCGCGTCCGGACCGAGCGGCGGATCGTGGCGCTGCGGTTCACCCGCCGGTGGGGACCCCACCGCATCGCGGCCCACCTGCATCTGACCCGTTCAACTGTCGGCAAGGTCCTGGGCCGGTACCGGATGCCCCGGCTGGTGTGCCTGGACCAGGGCACCGGCCTGCCCGTGCGCAAGCCCACACCGCAACGGTATGAGCACGACCATCCCGGGGACCTGGTCCACGTGGACATCAAAAAGCTCGGACGCATCCCCAACGGCGGCGGACACCGCGCCCTCGGCCGGGCCCAGGGGCGACGGAACAAACGGGCCGGGACCGGGTACGCCTACCTGCACCACGCCGTCGATGACCACTCGCGTCTGGCGTACTCGGAAATCCTGGGCGACGAGACGCAGGAAACCGCCACCGCGTTCTTCGCCGCCCACGGAATCAGGGTCAAGGCCGTGCTGACCGACAATGGGTCCTGCTACCGATCCCGGGCCTTCGCCGCGGCCCTGGGACCGCACATCAAGCACCGCAGGACCCGCCCGTACTGGCCCCAGACCAACGGCAAGGTCGAACGCTTCAACCGAACCCTCGCCACCGAATGGGCCTACGCCCGCCCCTACGTTTCAGAAGCCGACCGCGCCGCCACCTACCCGGACTGGCTGCACCACTACAATCACCACAGGACCCACACCGGCATCGGAGGCAAAGCCCCCATCAGCCGCGTTCACAACGTCCGTGGGAATTACACCTAGGGCGTGGAGTTGACCTTGTTTTTGTAGTGGGAAGCTTCCCTGTAGGCCGTGGGTGGCATCCCCTTCCACCGTTTGAAGGCGATGGTAAAGCTGGCTGGCTCTGTGTAGCCCAGCCTGCGGGATATCCGTGCTATGGAGAGATCCGTGTTTGAGAGCAGGTCGGAGGCGAGGTCGGTAAGGGTTTTGTCCCGGAGTTGGGCGAAGTCGTCCCCGGTGAGTTCGAGCTTGCGTTGCAGGGTGCGGGGGGAAACTCGAAGTGTTGCGGCAACATTTGCGAGTTTGCGGTTGAGCTCGGGCGCGGATCGTATGGTCTTCGCCACGGTGTCGGGCCAGTCTCCGGTCGCCCTGAGAGTGTCGACGATCTGCGTATCCGCTTTGATCCACGCCGCGTGCTGGAACGCGTTACCGAAGGGGAGTTCCTCTGTTGATGTTGCGGGATCCCACCAGAGTCGCAGCGTTTCAGCGCCGCAGTCGATGGTGCAGGGGACGTTTGCCGAAAGTTCAGGGGAAGCTTCTGCGAGTGGGAATTCAATTTGGGTGAAGGGGAAAGGGTTGCCGTAGAGCCATGTGAAATTTCGGGCAATGAAACAGAGGTCTCGGTAAACGCTGAACGGGATGAGCTGTTCCGGGGCATCGGGGTAGGTGAACTCCATCCCAGTTACCGTGCCCTCCGCTGTCCTCAGCGACGCAAGCTCGAACAGTGCAGGGCCGTAGTCAGTTGTACTTGCAACTTCCACCCATGCCTCGATGGTCGGCGCAGTAGCGAGGGCCAGTCCTCTAACCCCGAAGGAGCCCAGGGAGTAGGCACGCGCGGCGCGCACCCAGAGATCGACACGATCTCCTGTGAGACCAACGAACTGAAGCTGGAAGGCCAACTCCTTCCTCGCAGGAATAGTGCCTCCCGGGCGGTTCACCGCGTCGGGGTCTATTTCCGCATGGGCCAGCGCAGTTTGCCAATCCAGATCCGCGTCCTCAAGCAGTCCACGCAGTATGTGAACGCTGAAGTTTGGTACCCGCAGGTTCTGATAGGTTCCGCCTTTCACCGTTGCCGCCCTCTGCCGCAGGCATACCGGGGTGCCTCAGTGCATTCAGGACCGGTCCTGGGATGCATCGCTCTCCTCTTCTTTGTGGAGGGACGGGCTCCTGCTCGAAAGCGCTTCGGCAAATCCGAGTATCAGAAGGCTCGTGAAGTCACATCAGTAGCTTTGCACTTCCGGCGGCCTTCAACACACAAGAGGTCACGTTTGGCGCAGTTTCCCACCTACTTGGCGTCGCTTGTCATGCCGGTCAAACGCTGCGGGCTCATAACGTTGAAGCTAAACAAGGCGCCGCAGTGGAGCCGAAACAACGCAAGAAAGATGAAGAACGAGATGACACGCGAAGAAGCCTTCACACTCTGCCCTTCCGACTCCTACGTGGAGCTCTACGGCAATCAGTGGCTCATCGTTCCGTTTGCCCCGGTCGCACAGCCTCAGTTCTTTGTCTGTACACCAGGCCAGCGACACTCCCGAGAACGGTAATTGACCCTGCGGTCGTGGCCATACCCGCAAGGCCTATGGGGATTCTTCATGTTGTGATTGAGTGAAGCATGGCTGCCCCGATTGAGGATTATGCGCTGCTTTCGGATCTCCACACCGGACCCCTTGTTTCCCGGCAGGGCAGTGTGGACTGGCTCTGCTTCCCGCGTTTCGACTCGCCCTCGGTCTTTGCCTCCCTGCTCGGGCATGAAGACCATGGCCGGTGGCTGTTGGCACCGAGTCCGCCGGAGGCCGTTGTCGTGGACCGTCAATATATGGACTCGACGTTCGTACTCCAGACAACGTGGCAGACCAATTCCGGAAAGGTCTTGGTGACGGACTTTATGCCGGTAGGTGGCGCCCAGCCATCACTCGTCCGGCGGGTAACTGGACTCAGCGGGACAGTCCCTATGCATCAAGAGATAAGGATTCGACCCCAGTACGCCACCGTCCTGCCTTGGGTGAGCAGGACCCGCGACAGCGCAGACCACGGCGGGGAAATACTTCTCGCAATGTCTGGTCCGGATGCTCTATCTTTGCGGGGAACCTGCCTTCCGCAGGCCGAAGACCACCGGCATGCGGGGGAGTTCACGGTTCAGCAAGGACGGAATGTGGACTTCCACCTAACATGGTTCCCCTCCTACCAGGACGTGCCGTCGGCCATCAACATTGACGCAGCCCTGGACGACGCCGTCCACTACTGGACCACGTGGGCGGCGAATTGTCGCTACGACGGGCCTTATCAGAGTGCAGTCAAGCGTTCACTACTGGTCTTACGTGCTTTAACCCACTATGAGACGGGCGGCATTGTCGCCGCTCCTACCACTTCCCTGCCCGAGGAGTTTGGCGGACCACGCAACTGGGACTATCGGTACTGTTGGCTGCGCGATGCATCCTTGACACTCGAAGCCATGTTGACGCATGGCTACGAATCCGAAGCCCTGAAGTGGCGCAACTGGCTTCTTCGGGCGCTCGCAGGGGATCCGGAAGATCTGCAAATAATGTACGGCGTAGGGGGCGAACGCGACCTGACGGAAAAGGAACTCCCGCAGCTGCCCGGCTATCAGGACGCCAGACCTGTTCGAATCGGCAACGCAGCCGTCTCCCAGCATCAGGCCGATGTTGTGGGGGAGGTGATGGTGGTACTGGAGCGGCTTCGCCTCGCCGGGGGCAAGGAGGACCATTTCTCCTGGGCCCTACAGCGTGCCCTCCTTGGATCAGTGGACAAACACTTTGAAGACAAAGACTTGGGATTGTGGGAAATGCGGGGCGCTCCGCAGTATTTCACACACTCCCGGGTCATGATGTGGGCGGCCTATGACAGCGGAGTGCGGGCTGTCCGGGACCACGGACTGCCCGGGCCGCTCGGGCACTGGGAGCGGCATCGGGATCGACTGGCCGCAGAAATAATGGATCTGGGATTCAACCGTGACCTTAATTCCTTCACCCAGACATACGGCGGTGAGGAGACGGACGCTGCACTGCTGGTCTTGCCGCAGGTCGGCTTCCTTGCCTACGACGATGAACGGATGCTGGGAACAGTCGCCCAGTTGGAAAAGGAGCTACTCACCGCTGAGGGCCTGCTGATGCGCTACCGCACCGAAACCGGCGTCGACGGATTGGCGCCCGGAGAACATCCATTCCTTGCCTGCTCCTTCTGGCTGGTGGAACAGTACGCACGCTCGGGCCGACGGGCAGACGCCAAGAACCTCATGGACGCCCTGGTGGGACTTTCCAATGATCTCGGCCTGCTCAGCGAAGAATATTCCATGAACGAAAAACGGATGGCGGGAAACTTCCCGCAAGCCTTCTCGCACCTGGCCCTGGTACGGGCCGCGGACGCCATGCACAGCGAGGGCGTCTAAGCCTTGATCCACCTATCCGCTTGGGACGAGGATCTGAATTCGGTTTCGGCGGTTTCGGCGGGTTTGCGGCCTTCGGGCTTGGCTGATTCCGGGCCTTGCTGCCCTGTGGTGTTCCGCGGTTGGTCCTGGTTGCGCCGTGTGGCTGGGTTGACGGGGTTCAGGCTGGTTGGGGCGGCGGGTAGAGGTGGTCGAATAGGGCCTGCCATGGTGTTTGCCAGGGCCAGGCTTCGGGGAGGTGGAGCCGTGTTTTCCGGGCGCTGGTGGCGATGCGGGCCGGGACATGGATGAGTTTGCGGCGGATCGTCCCGGTCCGTGCTTTGCGGAAGGGCCCTGCGGCGAGGAGCCAGGCCGAGTTCGCGGGAAAAACACCTGATGACATATGAGCCAGTGCGCTGTCCTTCAGGTCGGCATTGACCTGCTCGATGATGGCGTGGTTGCGGTGGGTTTTGTCCGCCGCGACGGTGTCCAGGACTGCGGCGGGGACGGTGGTGAAGAATGCGTGGTGCCGGTGGGTTTCAAACAGGGTGGGTTGTCCGTCACTGGCCTTCGGGTTCAGTTCCGGGATCCGGCGCACGACCAGGCGGCCTGTGGTCTGCTCGGCCTTTTTGCGGGAGGTGAACGCGGTGAACACGGTTTCGGCGACCTCGGCCTTCGAGACCCAGGAGTTGGTGGTCTCGTCGAAGACCGTGTCGGTGTATTCGATCGTTTCCCACGCCGTCTCAGGGATCCCAGCGCGGACCGGTCTTTCGCCGTGGGCAGGTCGTCGCTACCCTAGATGTTCCCTTAGGGTCTGGTCTCCCAACCCGCTAGCGGCGCCATTGATGATGGCGACCATGCCAGCCCTAGGTGACGTGTTCTACTTTCATTCCTTGATCGAGAGGTGTCGTCGGTAGTGAACCAGCTGACATGGTGCCAGTGGGTTGCCGTGTAGCAGTGCGGCGAAGTGTCGACGGGTCGCGGGAGGCAGAGAGTTCCCGTTCTGCCTCCCGCACGTCCACGATCAGCGCTGCGCCTTTCTAGGGGGCGGCAGCATGCACCTTTACGGGATCGGCTTCCGTATCGATTGCGTGTCGATCAGTGATGTGTTTCGGTGCAAGGAAGGCCCACACGATGACGAACAGGGCGACGACCAGGGCTGAAGCGACATAGAAGCCGATAAACGTTGCCTCTGGAATGTATCCGTCGGCGCCTGGGACTAGGACGTTCAACACAATCGCGACGGCTATCATCGCCCCGAGGAACTGGACGATGTTTTGCATGCCGATCGTCACCGCCATGTTGTCCTGACGGCCGGCCGACGCAACGAGGGTGTATCCCGTGGTTATGCAGCTCAGGGTCGTAAGGGCGTAGCCGAACACCCACATCCAGGGCATCCACACCTGGTCACTCGCGAACGCGAGCCCGAGGAAGACACCGATCGATGCGGTTCCGGAAACGACCAAGACGGTCTTTGGACCCAATCGCGTGATTCCCCACCTCGTCCAAAGGTATCCCAGTGCGCCGCCGGGAATCAGCGCGAGCAGTACGTATGACGATTCGAGGGCGGACAGTCCGTGGCCGAACCCGGAGGACGTTGGCGTCTGCAGCAGTGCCGGCAGCACGATAAACAGGCCCTGACCGACGAGACTTATCAAGAGGATCCCGGAATATCCAATAAGGGTCTGGCGGAGGTCCATGTTGCGGAACGAGACGAGCGGCTCCTGAGTGCGTCGCTGCTGAATAATCCACGCAGCCAACGTCACGGCGCTTAGGAAAAACGCGCCGAGCACGATGGGTGAAGTCCAGCCAAGGGCGGGCCCTTCGCTGATTCCGATCAGCATTGCTGTGACCCAAATGCCGAGCCCCAGTGCACCGAACCAGTCCAGGCGAACGACTGCACGGGCGGAGGCAGGCGTCTCAGGCGAGACGAAGGCGAGGATCAGCATCACCGCGTACAGAGCGAAGATCACCCAGAAGACGCTTTCCCACGGCAATCCCAATTCAACGATAGCGCCGCCGACAATGAGTGCGAGCGGTACAAAGAAAGTCATCACAGTCGACAGACCCAGCGAGACAAGTCGGATCTGGCGCGCCGTACCGCGTGGACGCAGGAGCCCCCAGCTCAGCGGAATGGCAACAGCGAGGCCCATGAGGAATCGGCCGATAACCAGAGGCAAGAAGCCATGGGCGATCGCGGCCAGGGCGCATCCCACCAGTGCAAGGGCGATGAGGGCGATGAGAACCTTGCGATGCCCGTAAATGTCGCCCATAGGCGCGGTGAGGCCGACGGAGATGACACTGCCGATCATCAGCGCGTTAAGGACCCAGCCAATTTCCGGCCCTGAAAGGCCTGATTCCGTCGCTATCACCCCGACCAACGGCGCCAGGATGCCATATTGGATGTCGAGGGTTATGCCGCTGAGCAGAAGTAGTGCAACTATCGATGTGTTTCGGCCGCTACGGGCCTCGACAAATGTAGATTGGGTCATCTTTGACCATCCTTATTTTGGACCCAGCAGCTGCTGGAGTCGTTATTGCCCGGCATGGCACATGGCACCCCGTCGGGACTTGTGCCGGGATGGAGCCATGCGCCACTACTCGGAGTATTGTTTCTGATCCGCCGGTCCGTTATCGGATCGGGATCACTGCGTTTGTCATGCGTCGGCTTCTCTTTCAATCCTCGGTCGGGAATAACGCTAATAGCGGGCAGCACGCGACCGGGATGTACAACTTGTCGATACCGTCGTAGCGTTGTCCGCGAAGGCATTGACTGTGACCAGTTTTTTGATCTGTAGGGGCGAGGGTACCGGCAGAGCCGGATAGGCGATTCCGATGGCCTTCACTGAACGTCTTTCGATGTTGCTGTACTGGGTGTACATCTCGCCAATGTAAGGGCCAAACAGACGTGAAGCCATTTGTTCTGGACCAAGTATTTTTAGTGCCGTTCCGTGGGGTTCCTCCCCCCGAACCACGCATCCCCACGAACGCAATCTGTTTGAACTGGAAGGGTTTCCGCATCAAACACGTCCGCCGAGTAGTAGTTGTCGAGGGCAACGAAGTCGACGTGGCGGACGACGTCGACGAAAACAGGCTCGTTCATACTAAGACTCCTCACGAGGCTCGGCTCGGGGCTAAAAATTTTCGGCATTGTACGAGGGGGCCCACTGATTCCAATATCTCGTTCTTGCGGCGCGCTGCGGGGTGCCATTGGGAAGAACTCGGCGTCGGGGTCGGTACTCCCTCCTTCTGTCTCGACTCACAGGTCGAACTCGGCCCGCAGCCACGAGACCACGAGTCGAGCGAGGGCCACACGCTTGGTCAAGAACAGATGGTCGGTGTCCAAGATGACCTCGGTGAGGCCGGCGGCGCCTGCTGCCTGGAGGGCCTTGGCGATCGGAACGTGGTGGTACTCCACAGGGGTGCCGGCATCGTGGGCCGCTCCCACCAAGAGCATCTTCTTGCGTGCCAGGCGCGGAGCTTGAGCAATGATGCTGAGGCGATCGAAGTCTTCTTCCCGCATGCCGCGGAGCAACTTCGGTATGTCTACACGACCTGCCGTCTCTGCCGTGACCTCAGCCATCGACGCGGAATTCTCAGGCTGGTCAAGCCATGCTAGATCACGTATAAGCTCGAGGTTTTGCGGAGCCATGGCGATCGCGAAGGCAACGTCGTCGTTCTCGGCGCACGACGCCATCGCAACGCCGCCGCCGCCTCCGCTGAGCCCAAACACCCCGATCTTTGAAGGATCAACGCGATATCCTGCGCCGCTGGGCGTGCGCTGGCCCCGTTCGTCGGCAGTGCGGAGAAACTCAACAGCGGAGTTCACATCCTCCATGGCACTGATTAATGTGTGCTGACCGTTGCCGTCCCACATGCCCCGTGGCTGGAATGTCAGCACGCTAGTGCCGGAGTTCATCAGAGGGATGATCAGGCTCTCTAGTCGGTCCCCACCGTACATCTGGGGAGCGAGGACGAGCGTGCCCTTGGGTTGCTTTCCTTGAGCGATCCACAAGCTGGCATGCACCACTTCACCATTGGTCCGGAAATGAGTGACGAAATGCTCTGGGGGATATTCGGGATCAAGAACCGACGGATCCGCAATCACGTTGTCGACATCGATCAGGGGCTGGTAGTTCATGTTCGTCACTTTCCAATGCATTAGAAATCGGCCAAAAGAATTGCAGAGATGAAGGGAACTCCCACCCGGTTTGCTTCGTCGAGGCACACTCGCGCGTCGAGTCGTGACATGCTGGCGTCGGAGTGCGGTCGCCCTTAATCCATCCGCTTCGTGATGCTGACAGGCGGATTGACGAATCCCTTATAGATGGTTTTGATCAGCAGGGACAGGTGACGCTTTAGGTTGTAAAGTCGCTCGGCCCACCATTTCGCACCGGTTGGTATTAGTGAAATCGACGCCATACCCAAAGTCAAGGACATGTTCCGCACTGCGGAACTGCCTATTGAGAGGTAGCTCTGGGAATTCGAGCTAACTCGCCTACCGGAACACCAGGTTCGTCTAGTGGAACTTGGAGGGACTGGCTGCCAGAAGTCGTCTGCCGTCATCATGAACCGCCTGGTCACACTCAGGCGAGCATGCAGAGGCGCATGCTGGGAGTGTGCCGCCATCGACCTCGCGGCCACTACTGAGCAAGTTACGCTCCATGCGTGCGATTCGACCCTGGGTGCATCGCACCTTACCCATTGTCGCGCCGTCGACCTCATAATCGGTGTTCCCAAAAAGATTGATCTATGGCGGAGTCATTTGCCGCGCAACTGTTGTCTGTCCGGGGCCGCAACGCGGCGTTGCGCGCTCTAAGCGCCATCATGGCGAGGGCTCCGAGTAAGGGACCTGGAGCAAGCAGGAGAAAAGCAAACTGCCAGCCAAGCATGTCGGCAGCCAAGGGGACAATTTGGATTGGCGCAACTGTCAGGGAAAAACCGATGGCGGTTTGGATTGTTAGTGCTGAGCCGGTGTATTGGTGATCGACGCTCTCGCTGAGTGCTGCGGAGAACACACCTGAGTCCGCGATCACGGAGGCGCCCCACACAATGCAGAATCCCATCAAGATGATCCAGGGCAGACCGAAGAGAAGGGGCGAGATCAAGCAACAGGTACCGCTAATCAGAAGGGCGCCCCCTGCGGCCAGGGGCGGCCCGAATCGATCGGCAAGCCACCCGCCTATGAGGCACCCGCCGACTCCGGCAACACCGATCGCCAGGAAAGCGCCAAGACTGAGACCGTTCCCGAGTGTATTGCCGTGTACGAGTTCACTGGCGACCATGAAGGAGGGGAGCCAGGTCCAGACGGCATAGAGTTCCCACATGTGGCCGAAGTATCCAAAATTGATGAGTCGTGGTGTCGAGTGACGAAATAGCTCGACGATGTATCGTGGGCTGGGTCTAGCCATTCCAGCGTGAAGATAGGGTCCTGGTCGCACCCAGATGAGGGCGACCGCTGCTCCTGTGCCGGACACGAGAGCGGCGGAACCGAGAACAACCTTCCAATTGAGGGATCCGAGGCCGCTGATCAGATGGGGAAATGACGACCCCAATGTCAGGGCCCCGAGTAGGAGCCCCATGGATTTGCCGCGGCGGGCCGGCTGTGACCATGATGCCACCAACTTCATTCCAACCGGATACACCCCGGCGAGGAAGATTCCTGTAAGTACACGCAGCGGCAACGCGGCTGCGAAATCCCCGACCAGCAAGGCAAGTGCTCCTGTTGTCAGGGCTGCCGCTCCTGCGCTTGCTGCCAGGAGCAGATGGGGTCTTATTCGGTCTGCCAGGTTGAGGAAAGCGGAGGCAAGTGCGCCGACTGCGAATCCGACCTGAACGGAAGCCGTAAGCCAGACGGCCTCGATGGAACTGATGCCCCATTCGGTCCGGAGCGTCGGCACAACGGCTGAAGCGGAAAACCAGACCCCGAGTGCGAGCACTTGAACCATCGCGATGAGTGCCAATTGTCGTCCTGCTTTAGGTTTGCTCAAATGCGTCTCCTCCTCATCTTCGCCGTCGTGGGTGGCTGCAGCTATGGGTCGGCTATTCGGGGCGCGTCATTCTGCATGATTGGTGGCGAGGTCTTCTCCCGGGATGACCTCGCCAATGAACGCGGTGCGGCATTCTTGGCGGGCGCTCTCTGCATCGAACATGGCAGTTACGTGCGTGAGGACCAGGGTGCGCACGCCAGCTTCGGCCGCTAGCTTGCGCAGAACAGAGCAGGTTCGAGCTGGGAACAGGCGTCGCCCCCGTTGCGTCAAGCGGGCAAAAAGGCTGAACCTGTCTTTATTGCAGCAGCCGACGCACTGTACCCTCGCTAGGCGCGCTGTCGAATTGTCGCAGGCGATGGGCGAGAACCGCGGCCTCTCGTTTCATCCACTCCGCAACTTGTGACCGTCGAGGCTCGGACAAGCGGGCAGCGATCGCGTCCACACTAAAGGCTGCTATCGCGGTCCCTGTTGCGCTGAGCACCGGGACTCCAAGGCCTTCCGCGCCCGGCACGAGCATGGCCGGCGTTTGTGTATACCCGCGGACCCGCGCCCGTTGGATCAGCATGGGGAGTTCGGCCGGATCCGGAACGGGGCCTGCGGCGAGTTCGACACTAGGCAACGAGACGAGCAGTCGTTCGACCTCGTCCGGGTCTGCCCACGCCAGTAGCGCAAGGCTACCCGCGCACGAGCCGAGGATGCGGCGTTCGCCGATATTCGTTGTGACGGCTCGGATGGGGAATGTCCCGAGCACTCGGTCGATACAGACTGCTTGAGCTCCGGCCTTAACAGTGAGGTAGACGGTGTCTCCGGTCAGTTCTGCCAGTCGGAGTAGGTGCGGCGCAGCCAAGTTGAGGAAGCCGTGACGGTCTGATGCGGCCAGTCCGAGTGCCACGAGTGGGTACCCGAGGACATAAGTGGCGTTCTGCTCATCGAGTTCAACCCAGCCAAGGTTGCACAGCGTCCCGAGGAGCCTGTGCGTTGTCGTCTTGGATAACCCCGTGGCGACGGCAACGTCGGTCAACCGGCTTCCGGCCTTACCGGCGTCGGCGATAGCTTGCACGATCGCAGCAGCGCGTTCCACGCTGCGGATTGAGGTCGTTGACTCGTCGACCAATGCCCTTCTCCTTCCCACTGTTTTGCACCCACTCAGTCAGTACGGCCTAGTCACCGCTGCCGGACCTCACCACTTAAGAGTCAACATGCCGGCATCGAAGCCTTGCCTGTCCTCGCCAAGCCTGGAGCGGGAGAGCGCGGTGGCGCCGCTGCCACCAGAATATAGGTCCGCCACCGCAGCGTCTTATACGAGGGTCGTTACCACGTCGACAGGCCGAATCAACGTGTCCCGGATCGGAGAACGCTTCTGCACCGCCTCGACGAGTTCCTCCAGATCCTGACGGCTGGCACCTGGTGCCTTCACATCGATTTTCACTCGGATCTGTCTGGCCCCGGGCGCCTCCTCAGGGGCGACACCCAAGAAGGACGCCAGATCGAAGTCGGCTTCGAGTTCCAGATGGTAACTTTCAAGCTCGATGTTACGAGACGCGGCATTGGCTACGAGTGTCACCGTGTAGCACCCTGCCAACGCCTGAAGCACATACTCTGCCGGAGAAACGGCGGTGTCGGCGCCCAAAAGCTGAGCAGGTTCGTCGCTGCTCATGGTGAATTTGCCCCGGCGTGAGTCGTCGACGCTGCCCGCCTGAGTCAGACCGCCGGTGGTCGACTGCAGCCGGAATCCGTTCTCCCACACCCCATTTACGGCAAACGTGACCTTACCAAGAGAGCGGTTGGCCCGAACTGCGTCGATAGTGTCCCTAAGACCACCGAGATCGACTCCATTTACCGCCTGCGTTGTTTCCATCTTGTTCCTCACTCCTGTTTCGGACCCAATGAGCGGAAAGTGTCCGCGCCGGTTCTTGTCAGTGAAATCGACGCGAAACCCAAAGTCAAGCGCATGTTCCGCTATGCGGAACCACTCCTGACGAAATGCCCAGTGGGATGAGTTCTAATGTCCTAATTCGGAATACGTGATCTGACTAGTGGAAATTGGGAAGTGGAATTGCCAGGGGTCGTCTAAATCTGGCTGGCGTAACGCTGTAGTATGGCTGGTTTCAAGACGAGGTAAGGCGCAGTGGCGATTCCCAAGTCGAGCGTCGTCCTTAGGGGGCGGCACAGGTCTGGATGATAGGCGGCGGCCTGAATTGTGGCTTGCCAGCTTAGTTGGCGAGACTGACAACCCAGTTGGCGAGCCGAGGAGCGCGGCGGGTGCGGGAATTCGGGTGGCGTTTGTTGGCCAACGGTGCGGGCAGCGCGCCTGTATGAGCAGATCTCGAGCGTCTCGCGTTGCCACTAGAATTGGCGGAAAGTTCGTTCCCGCGGAGTGCAGGGTCGGGCTGCGTCGCCCAGGCCAAACGCCGACCCGGTCCAACGCGCACCATTCGCGGCTCGCGTGACCGGTCGGAACCGGCGATTCGCTGACTCGCTGGAAAAATTCGCCATATCGTTTGGCAATTCGCCAACAAGGCTGACAATCCACATGAATCACTCATTCAACTCGCCAGCTTTAGCTTGATCCACCTATCCGCTTGGGACGAGGATCTGAATTCGGTTTCGGCGGTTTCGGCGGTTTCGGCGGGTTTGCGGCCTTCGGGCTTGGCTGATTCCGGGCCTTGCTGCCCTGTGGTGTTCCGCGGTTGGTCCTGGTTGCGCCGTGTGGCTGGGTTGACGGGGTTCAGGCTGGTTGGGGCGGCGGGTAGAGGTGGTCGAATAGGGCCTGCCATGGTGTTTGCCAGGGCCAGGCTTCGGGGAGGTGGAGCCGTGTTTTCCGGGCGCTGGTGGCGATGCGGGCCGGGACATGGATGAGTTTGCGGCGGATCGTCCCGGTCCGTGCTTTGCGGAAGGGCCCTGCGGCGAGGAGCCAGGCCGAGTTCGCGGGAAAAACACCTGATGACATATGAGCCAGTGCGCTGTCCTTCAGGTCGGCATTGACCTGCTCGATGATGGCGTGGTTGCGGTGGGTTTTGTCCGCCGAAGACCGTGTCGGTGTTTTCGATCGTTTCCCACGCCGTCTCAGGGATCCCGGCGATGGCGCGTTTCACGGCCGGGTCCATGTGCATGGTCAGCGAGACGTACGCCCCGCCGGCCAGCGCCACGGCCACCGAATCATGGCCATAGAAGGCCGAATCGAACCGGCAGAGCACCCGCCCGCCGGTCTGCAGACGTTTGAGCGTGGACAGGGCATCGGTAATCCGGCGTTTGGCGCCGCGGGCCGAGTTCGCTGCTCCCTTTCGCAGCCGCTGGGCCAGGACCACCGGGGTGGTGTCCTTCGTGGAAACGGCGGCCAGCAGCGCGTTCAGCCGGCGGACCCCGGAGTACGCGTATCCGGAGCCCACTTTGGAGTAGTCGTGGACGTCGATGATCGTGTCATCGACATCCACGGATACGAAGTCCTCCGCGCCACAGGTTCCCAGCAAAGGTGCCCGGGATGCGAGATTTCCTGGGAAGCGGGACGCGACCGCGTCGAGCTGACGGACGTGCCCGAACGTGAAGGACCGCAGGAACGAACCCAGGTCGAGGGCGCGTAGCAGGCGTTGAAGAGCCGCTTCATCCCGCCTTGGCGCAGCACGGCCATATCGTCGATACTTTCCGCGCCGGCGACCATCCCCGCCACCAGAGACGCGACCTTCAGCCCGGCATTCGCACCCTTGTCCGTCGGGACCGACAGCCAGTTGTCGGCGAGTTCGTGGAGCCCGGCGTCCCCGGGCCAGGGTCATGACCGGCAGCAGCCCGGCCGCAGACACGAGATTCGGCTCGTCGAAGGAAACTGACACCGCGGACGGCTTGTGGGAAACCTGCACCTACGAGGCGCTCCTCTTTTCGGTGGTCAATGTGCTCGAGACAAGCTCCATTTTCCTTGAAAAGGCGGGCATCTCGGTTTAGAACGCCGTCGGCGCCCCAACCAATATCGGTGGATCACGGCTAAGCCTTGGACTTCGCATTGTTCTTGTACCGGGCAGCATCCCTGTAGGCCGTCGGTGGCATCCCATTCCATCGTTTGAAGGCGATGGTGAAGCTCGTTGGGTCTGTGTAGCCAAGAGCGCGGGATATCCGTGCTACAGAGTGATCCGTTTTCGAGAGCAGATCGGCGGCGAGGTCACCCAGGGCTTTGTCCCGGAGCTGGGCAAAGTCGTCACCGGTTAGTTCGAGCTTGCGTTGCAGGGTGCGGGGGGAGACCCGCAGTGTTGCGGCCACATTTGCCAGTTTGCGGTTTAGCTCCGGCGCGGCTCTTATGGTCTTCATGACAGTGTCGGGCCAGTCGCCGGTTGCCCTGAGATTGTCAAGAATTTGGTGATCCGCTTTGAGCCAAGCTTCGTGTTGAAAGGCGTTGCCGAAGGGGAGCTCCTGTACCGATGTTTCAGGAGCCCACCAGAGCCGTAGTGCGTCGGATCCGCAGTCGATGGCGCACGGGACGAAGGGGAAAATCTCAGGGGAGGCTTCTGCGAGAGGGAATTCGACCCGGGTGAAGGGGAAAGGGCCGCCGTACATCCACGTGAACGTTCGGGCAATGACGCAGAAATCGCGGTAGACGCTGAACGGGATGAGCTCTGCAGGAGTATCGGGGTAGGTGTACTCCATGCCAGTCACCGTGCCATCCGATGTCCGGAGAGGCGTAATTTCCATCAGGCCGGGGGCATAGTCTGTTGAGCTGCCAGCTTCTACCCAGGCCGCAATGGTCGGCGCCGTAGCGAGGGCCAATCCGCGAATACCGAAGGATCCCAGTGTGTAGGCCTGTGCGGCCTTCACCCAGAGGTCTACACGATCTTTTGTGAGAGCGACGAACTGCAGTTGGAAGGCCAACTCCTTCTTCGCAGGAATAGTGCCTCCCGGGCGGTCGATCGCGTCGGGGTCGATTTCTGCGTTTGTGAGCGCAGTTTGCCAATCAAGATCCGCGTCTTTCAACACTGCGCATAGTGCGTGAACGCTGAAGTTGGGTAGTCGCAAATTCTGATAAGAGCTTAGTTTCACTGCTGCCCACTTTCACCGTTGAGGAAGAGACGCTCCAGTCTTTCAGGGCCCCGGGGCGAGGAGTCGCAACGGCCGAGCATGTGAAGCACGTCACCAGCTTTGCATCCCACGCCATGTATTCACAAGCGGCCCTAGCCTGACGCAGTTTCCCATCTGTTTGGCATGTCTTGCCATGCCGCTTACCTCACCTACCCACCTAACGTTGAAGCCCTGAGCAAGGGCCGGCAGTGAAGCCGGCGCACTGATATCAAAGGAGATCCGGTGAGCATATCCATCGCCCAAAGCCTTGAACCGGCAATCACTGCCGACGAATTCAAGGCGGCATTCCGTAACCATCCCGGTGGGGTCGCTGTCATTACGGCTGATGCGGGCAACGGGCCGGTCGGCCTGACAGCAACGTCTGTTATTTCGGCCAGCGCAGAACCTGCGATTCTGGCATTCTCAGTATCGGAATTTTCGTCCAGTACCCCGACCATTCTCAGTGCAGACACTGTCGTTGTGCATCTACTGAGCGCTGAACAAGTGGACATTGCCAAGCTCTGCGCCACCAGCGGCATCGACCGTTTTGCTGACACCTCTCTCTGGTCGCGACTGGAGACTGGAGAGCCCTACTTTGTGCAGGCCCAGGCCTGGATCCGGGGCAGGATCATCAACTCGATGGCAGCCGGCGGGTCGTCCATCGTGGCTGTCGAGGCGCTGCAGGCGTCGCCGGCGCTGTCAGGCGACGCGGCACCCGGGGACCCGCTGGTCTATCACAACCGGCGTTGGCACGCCCTTGGGGATGCATCCCAGATCTGAACCGTGACCCTGTTGGTCGTAAGAAATCCAACCCGTTCTACACCCAATTTTCATCTCCCGAAAGGACTGCGGTTATGAGCATCGCATCTAACGAAACTGCCACCGACCATCCCGTTGATCGCGACTTCGTCGCGGATTACACCGTCGAGCGTGACAGTAGCCCGATGGTCGGAGGCGATAACGCTTTCAAGGTCGCGATCTTCGGGGCGAACGTCTCGACCGGGCAAGGCGGCCTGAACTTCGCGGAGAACTCGATCAAGCTTGGCAACTGGGGCGAGGTGCAGCATCTTGCGCAGAAGGCGGACCGGTACGGAGTGGACGGATTCATCCCCATCGCGCGCTGGCAGGGGCTCGCAGGTCCCGACCGCCCCTGGGGCCGTCAGTTCGAGACGTTCACCTGGGCGGCAGGACTCGCCGCAGTGACGCAGAACATTCAGATCATCGCAACATGCAACGTGCAGTTCATGAACCCCGTGATGGGCGCGAAGATGGTAACCACCATTGACCACATCAGCGGCGGCCGCATGGGGCTCAACGTAACAGCGGGTTACTTCAAGCCCGAGTACGATATCTTCGGCGTGGAACTCCCCGAGCACGACGTGCGCTACGAACTCGCCGACGAGTGGATTGAGATCGCCGAGCGCCTGTGGGCGAACGAGGAGCAGCAGTTCGACTTCGACGGCAAATTCTTCAATCTGAAGGGTGCGCAGGCGTACCCGAAGCCGGTGCAGTCCCCTCGCCCGATGGTGATGAGTGCCGGTTCAAGCCCCGCAGGGCAGGAGTTCGCGTTCAAGCACGCAAACGTCCTGTTCGCGTCGGTTGCCAGCGTCGAGCACAGCGGGGAGATCACTCCAAAAATCCGGCAGAAAGCTGACGCGGCCGGTCGCGAGGACCTCGGCCTGTGGGCGGGCGCGCACATCATCGTCAAGGACACCGAGAAGGAAGCACGCGCCTACGCCGACTACGTAACAGAGAGCACCGACTGGGAGAGCGCGCTTCGCTATCGCGAGATCATCCGCAGCGGCACCCAGAGCTTCAACTGGGATGAGTACAAGCAGTCCGAGGACTACAAGCGTGACGAGTCGGTGAGGGCCTTTGGCCGCGCGGCACTCATGCCGATCACTGGTACCCCTGAGATGGTCGTCGAGGAGCTGCAGAAGTTGCAGGCCTCGGGCATCACGGGCATCTGCACCGGCCTCGTCGACTATGACGAGGGCCTCGACCGGCTGAACGAGCAGATCTTCCCGCTGATGCGCGAGGCGGGCCTGCGCGCCTGACGACGAAGCGTCCATCCACGAAGGAGTGAACACAGATGACTTTTCCTGATCCTAAGAAATTCCAACTCGTCGTCGCGGGACCGAACGAGTCCGGCGAAGCCGACTTCCTCGAAGTCGGCCCGGCCGCCGAGTTCGACTTCCCCGGCGTGGCAGCGGGTGCCTTTTTCTGGGCTGTGGACGGGGGCCACAGCAAAACGAACTTCGGTGCCCCTCCAAGCAAGGTCGCCCTCGCAGGACCCAATGGATCCACCTTCGGCATCAGCAGCTTCCCCGCGAACTCTTCGGGGGAGGTGGACGCGGCGACGCTGGACGAAAGCATGACCGCCACCGACGACGACGGCGACGCCGGGATGCACGCGAGCGACACCATCGACTACGAGGTGGTCATCTCGGGCAAGGTGGACCTCGTACTCCCCGGAGGGAAGAAGCGCACGCTCGTTCCGGGAGACCTGCTCGTCATGGCCGGCGTGCCCCATGCCTGGAAGAACCCGTACGACGAGGACTGCGTCTACGTCGTGGTCACCGTCGGTTTCAACACCCCCGAGGTCGCATCATGAGTCTGACCTCACCCGGCAAGGCGTTGCGTGCAGTCTTCGACAGTCCCGAGACGGCGCTGGTGCCGTTCGGCGCCTTGCCGCTCCACGCTCAGATGGCGCAGCACGCGGGCTTCGACGCGTTCCAGCTCTCCGGCGGCATGTCTGCCTGGTGGCAGGGTGTCTCCGACACGGGATGGCTCACCCTGACCGAGGTGGTTGAGCATGCAAAGCGCACTGCCCGCGCCGCTGACATTCCCATCTATTGCGACGCCGATACTGGCTTCGGTGCGCCCATCAACGTGCAGCGCACGGTGTCCGAGTTCATCGACGCGGGCGTCGCCGGAATCCACATTGAGGATCAGCGGGAGCCCAAGAAATCGGGCGGTGTGGCCGGGATCGAATTGGTTTCCGACGCCGAGGCCATCGGACGACTGAACGCCGCCGTCGAAGCCCGCGACAGGTTGGACAAAGATTTCGTTATCGTCGCCCGCACCGACGGCTACGGTGCCGCCGGAGGCGGCGTCGACGAGGCGATCCGCCGCGCGCAGGTCTACAAAGCCGAGACCGGCGCGGACGTCATCTTCTACGAGGGATTCCATACCTGGGAGCAGGCCGAACTCGCGCTGAAGGAGACACCCGGACCCGCCTACGCCGTCGGGGTTCCGCTGATCGGACGTAAGACCGTCGCCGAGATGACCGCGATCGGCCAGGCGATTCAGCCCGTGGCTTTCGTGCTACCGGGGGTCAAAGAGGTTTGGCGCCTGCTCATGCAGGTCAAGGAATCGGGCGAGGCCACACCCATCGGCGAGTACATCGACCACTTGAACGATGGCCCCGACAGCATCGGCTGGGGCGCAATGTTCGGCCGTCCCTTGACCGACTACGTGCGTGAAACCGAGGACAGGTTCCTCCCGCAGGAATCGCGCCGCAACTATGACAACAACGTCCACGTTGGAGAGAGCTACTAATGAATGAGGAGAAATTGATGATGAAGGACAAAGCCGGCCTCGTCACCGGCGCAGGCTCGGGCATTGGCCGGGCAGGTGCCCTGGCGTTCGCAAAGAACGGCGCGCGCGTAGTGGTGTCCGATATTGATGAGGCAGCCGGGCGCGAAACGGTGGAGATCATCGCAGCATCTGGTGGGAAGGCTGTCTTCTTCCAGTGCGATGTCAGCGACGAGGAGCAGGTCAAGGCCCTTGTCGACGCGACGGTGTCCAACTTCGGGCAGCTGGACTTCGCTTTCAACAATGCCGGGATGAACGGTGTCTTCGCACCTATTGGGGAGACCGACAGCGCGACCTGGGACCGGGTCATGAAGGTGAACCTGTACAGCACCTTCTACTGCCTGAAGCACGAAGTCAACGCGATGCTGAAGACCGGAGGCGGTGCGATCGTCAACACTGCGTCTGCTGCGGGCCTCGTCGGAATCGCCAACAACGCCCCGTACACCGCCTCGAAGTTCGGCGTCGTCGGCATTACGAGGAACGCGGCCATGGACTACGGCCCCCTTGGCATCCGTATCAACGCTCTCACCCCGGGGTCGACGACGAGTCCCATGATGAAAAACGCCTTCGAGCAGAACCCGCCCGAATTCCGGGAAAGGATTCTGTCGGCGATTCCGATGCGCGGGCTGGCCGAACCCGAGGATCAGGCAGATGCGGTTGTGTGGCTCTGCTCTGACCAGGCCCGCATGGTAACCGGGATTTCCCTGGCGGTCGACGGCGGCTGGTTGGCCGGAAAGTAAGTGGCACTGCCATCCGGATTAAAAGAAATGGAGCAACTGAAAATGACCAATCTTGATTTCAAGGGCCGGGTGGCAATCGTCACTGGCGCGGGGCAGGGAATGGGCCGCGAGCACGCAAAGATGCTCGCCTCCCGCGGAGCGCGGGTGGTCGTCAATGACGTCAACGCGGCGAATGCGGCCGAAGCTGTGGCCGAGATAACCAACGCAGGCGGCACCGCAGTGGTTGACAGCCATAACGTCGTCAACGAGGCGCCTGAGATCGTCCAGACCGCCCTCGATTCCTTTGGGCAGCTTGACATCGTCGTGAATAACGCCGGGATTAACGCGTTCGGCCGCTTCTGGGAGATGGAATCCGATACGTGGTGGCGCATCTTCGACGTGGCCGTTAAAGGCGTGGTCGGAGTCTCGCGTGCAGCCATGCCACACCTCATTGCCTCAGGCAGTGGCCGGCTTATCAACATCTCCTCGAACGGGGTCATGGGCGTGCCAACCGACTCGGCCTACAACGCCGCCAAGGCCGCCATCTGGGGTCTCGGCATCACCCTCGCCGCCGAGGCCCGCGAGGTGGGAGTTCAAGTCACCACCCTGATGCCGGTGGCCTTGACGCCGATGACGGAGGACGCCTTCCCCAACCCTGTCATTAAGGACGCCATGCGCACGACGGTTCCGGCGAGCTCGGTGTCTGCCTTCGTGGCGTGGCTGGCACACCAGGACACAACAGTCTTCGGCGAAACGTTTGAGATCGCCGGAGTCGCAGCCGGTCGCGTGGCAATTGCCGGCATGCCGCGAATGAAGGTCGAAGCACCTACGCCCGAGAGCTGGGCCGACAGCGGGGAGGCGCTCATGAAGGACGGCGACCTGCGGGCATTCCGCACCGCGAGCGAGTCGTTCCGTGACCAGATGGTGTACTTGGCGCCCGAACTGGACGAGGTCCTCCCGGCCAACGCAGCAGACGTCTCAAGGTGACCGCGTCGCTGCATCACCATCTCTTAGCGGCAAAGTCACGGCCAAAACTGGCTCTCAACTCAAAACAAGGATTCTCATGAAGATCGGCATTCTAGGAGCAGGTTCGATAGGCGCCACACTCGCCCGCAAGCTGAGTGGAGCCGGCCATGATGTTAAGGTTGCGAACTCCCGCGGCCCCGAAACCATCAATTCCGACATTGTGGCATCGGGTGCCCGACCAGTAGAGGCAAGCAGCGCTGTCACCGACGTCGATGTCCTCATCACGTCCATTCCGCTCAGCCGGATGCCCGAGGTCAAAACTCTTATCACCGGCCTCCCGGCCAACACCGTCATCATCGATACATCCAACTACTACCCACTGCGTGATGGGCGGGTGGAAGCCCTGGAAGACGGGAAGGTCGAAAGCGTCTGGATTACCGAGCAGCTCGGGCGCCCGGTTGCGAAGGCCTGGAACGCCATCACGGCCGGGTCCTTCGAAGCCTATGGAAGAGAAGATGGGGATCCCGACCGGATCGCGATCCCTGTGGCCGCGGATCGCGATCGCGACAAAGCGGTAGCAATGGCCCTCGTCGAGGAGACCGGGTTTGACGCGGTCGACGCCGGATCCCTGGCGGACTCCTGGCGCCAGCAGCCCGGAGCGCCCAGCTATTGCACCGACTTTACGCGCCAGAAGTTGCCCGAGGCCCTTGCCGCCGCTGATAAGGCCCGGCTCCCGCAGCGACGGGACATCGCGCTTGCAGCCATCACCGAACGGTTCCCGGACTATTCGGAAGTCACCGCCGACTACCTTGTCCGACTGCATCGGGCCATCTACAGCTGAACTCGTGACAATTCACCGTCGGCCGCAGGCCAAGGAGCAGAAGTGAACCGTAAGGAAGATGTAGTCATCGTGGGGGCTGCCCGGACTCCCCAGGGCAGGTTGATGGGCCAGCTCGCCTCGGTGTCCGCCGTCGAGCTCGGCGGGGTTGCAATCGCTGCCGCTTTGGACAGGGCAGGCATCAGTGCTGATGCTGTTGACGCCGTTGTCATGGGCCAGGTGATCCAGGCAGGGGCCGGCCAGAACCCTGCGCGGCAGGCAGCCGTAGCCGGGGGGATCCCGCTCTGTGCCCACGCTGTCACCGTTAATAAGGTGTGCCTGTCCGGGCTGAGCGCGATCATCGAAGCCAGCCGGCTGCTCCAGCTTGGAGAAGCGGAAGTGGTCATCGCAGGAGGCCAGGAATCAATGAGCAATGCCCCGCATCTGCTTCCCGGTTCGCGCGCCGGGCACTTGTACGGGGACGCCGTGCTGACAGACGCCCTTGCCGGCGACGGACTCACCGATGCCTTCGACCACGAGTCAATGGGCCTCAACACTGATCGTGCCAATGACTTACTCGGCATCGGGCGCGCCGAGCAGGACAAGGCCGCTGCAGACTCCCACCGGCGGGCAGCAGCGGCCCAGGACGCAGGGTACTTCGATACGGAAATTGTTCCGGTCAAAGTGCCTCGTCGTCGGGGAGCGCCTGAACTGGCCGGCAGCGACGAGGGCGTCCGGCCGGACAGCACTGAGGATTCCCTCAGCAAACTTCGGCCGGCCTTTTCCCCCACAGGTACCGTCACGGCGGGCAACGCCTCGCCGCTCACGGATGGCGCTGCCGCCGTCGTTCTGACCACGCGCGGCTATGCGGAAGCCCACGGTTTAGAGGTCGTGGCGGTACTCGGGGCACATGGACAGATCGCAGGTCCGGACACATCACTGCCAGACAAACCCGCCCAGGCCATTGCGAAGGCGCTCGGAGCCGCAGGTTGGACCGTGGGGGAGCTGGACTTCATGGAGATTAACGAGGCGTTCGCCTCCGTGGCGCTCCACTCGGCGGCGCAGCTCGGAATTGGGATGGACAGGGTCAACGTCAACGGCGGTGCCATTGCTCTCGGACACCCCATCGGCGCCTCGGGGGCACGTGTCGTCGTCTCGGCCGTGTACGAACTCCAGCGCCGCGGAAGGGGCAAGGCCGCGGTGGCCCTGTGTGGTGGAGGCGGGCAGGGCGAGGCACTGCTCCTGTCCCTGGGCTGATAGATGACTGGAGTATTTGAGCCAATGAAGGAGGCTGCGTCGAACAACGGCAACACGGTGGACTGGGCCGCCGAACTGCAGCAACTGCGGGTCCTCGTTGCCAAGCAGGAGTTGAACGAGAACATGATCCGCTATTGCCGAGGCATGGACCGCAAGGACCTTGGCCTGATGAAGTCCACCTACTGGCCTGAAGCGACTGAAGATCATGGCATGTTCGTGGGCCTGTCCCATGACTTCTGCGACTGGGCGTATTCCATGCGGCGGGAGTCCTCCCACAAGGCCAGCCACTTCGTGACCAACATACTCATTGAACTGAACGGCAACCAGGCAAAGCGTGAAACAGCGTTTATCTACCTGGCAGTGCCGGCCGACGGCGGCCCTACCGACCTGCTGTTTGGCCGATACCGGGATTTGTGCGAGCGGCGACAGGGGGAGTGGAAGGTGCTCGCGAGGACTTGCGTTTGGGACGGGGCGCAACGACTCGCCCCGGAAGCGGACGTCGCCGAGCTGTTCGGTATCCCACCCACGTCCAACTTCGGTGACCGCTATCCGCGTGACCCGACCTATGCCACGGATTGGGGAAAAGCATCCCCCGGTCCAGACTACGAATGCAAAGGAGCATCTCAATGACTAGCGATCAAATCATCGCTGGAAAGCACGTCCTCATCACCGGCGCCGGCCGCGGCCTCGGCGAGGCGTATGCACGCGCGGCCGCTGCGGAAGGCGCCCGCGTGGTTGTCTCCGACATTAATGCCGAAAGCGCCGAGGCCGTGGCGGAGTCAATCAACCGGGCCGGCGGCGAAGCATTTGCCCTCGCGGCGGACGTCACTGATTGGGACAGTTGCCAGCGGCTGGTCTCTTCTGCGGTGGAACGCTTCGGGAAGCTTGACGGACTGGTCAACAACGCCGGCTACTTGGAGACGGTAACTGCCGGGCAGGAGACCCAGGAGCACATTCGCCGCCACGTCGACATCAACGTTTGTGGTACTTACTTCATGTCTGTCCACGGACTCGCCGCCATGGAGGGACGGGGATCGATCGTCAACGTGACCTCGGGCGCGGTTGTGGGCCTTCGGATGATGAGCGCCTATGCTGCAGCCAAGGCGGCGATCGCCTCGTTGACCTTCGCCTGGGCCACCGAGTTCGGCGCCGAAGGTGGATACATCCGGGTCAACGCCATGGCACCCCACGCCGACACGCCGATGATGACGGCGGGCACCGAGGCTTACACGAAGTTCTTCGGCGGCAACCCCGTCGCGCCGCCGCCTTCCACAAACGCCCCAGTGGTCGTCTATCTCCTGTCCGACCTCAGCCAGGGAGTAAACGGTCAGGTGGTCCGCTTTGCGAACGGGCATGACCTGATGCTGCTTTCGCACCCCGCCGTCGTCGACTCCGCCCTCACCCGCGAGACATGGACGCCCCTCGATGTCAGCGCGGCGTTCGATGATGTGCTGCGCGCCAGGATGCAGCCGTGCGGCCAACTGACGTACATGGACTCCCGCATCACGGAGCCCGAGCTGACGGAGTTTGCAGGAGTCAGCCAGTGAACGAGCGGAACGAACCCGCTAAGCGCAGCGTCGACGTCCTGATCATCGGAGCCGGTCCGGTCGGGCTTTCGGCGGCGATCCTCTTGGGACGGTTCGGTATCGATACGCTCGTGGTCGAGCGACGAACCGAGCGGTCGCGCCACCCCAGGTCCCGGGCGGTCAGTTGCCGCACCATGGAGGTGTTTCGCGAACTCGGCCTCGCTGACGAAGTGCGGGCAGCCGCGCTTCCCGGCGGACCACGCCGCCTGCTGGGAAGCGATGCCGTATCGCCGTGGCGTTCAGTGGTTACCAGCAACGGGACTGCGAATGGACCCGTGGACACCAGCCTCGGTCCGGAGACCCTGGACGTGGTGCTGTGCTCCCAGGACGTGCTCGAACCCATCCTGGTTGATGCGGCGCAGGCTGAGGACACCGTCACGATCGAGTTCGGCAGGACGGTATCGACGGTAAACGACACAGGGGCAGAGGTCCTCGTGTCCGTCACCAGTGACAGTGGCCCGGAGGACGTCGCCGCAAAGTATGTCATCGCGGCCGACGGCGCCGCGAGCCAGGTGCGCACCGCCTTGGGGATCGGGACGACGGGCGATCAGGACCTGCAGACGGCGGTGAGCGTGCTGTTCCGTTCACCTGTTATCCAGCGGCGGACAGGCGACCCGTCCAGTTTTATCTATCTCGATAATCCGGACACGATCGGGGCTGTCGTGATCGCTCCCGTGGACGCGACCGACCGGGTGGCGATGCTGGGCCGCCCGCTGGTCATGGACAGGATGCCCTTCGAGGACATCGATTGGACGACGCAAATACGCGACGCGATCGGCGATCCCGATGAGTCGGTGGAGTTGATGGACGCCCGGACCTGGACCGTGGGGGCCTGGGTGGCCGACCGCTACCAATCCGGCCGGATCCTGCTCGCCGGAGACGCGGTGCACGTCATGCCTCCTTACGGCGGGTTCAACCAAAACACCGGCATTCAGGACGTCCACAACGTCGCCTGGAAGCTGGCAGCCGTTCTTAAGGGATGGGCGGATCCGGCCCTCCTGGACACCTACGAAGTGGAGCGGCGGCCCGTCGCACAGTTCAATATGGCCGAAGCTGTCCGCAACTTCCGATCCATTGTGGGCAACGCCGATGAAGGCCCGCGCTCCTTCCGGCCGGAAAATTTCGTACACCCCGGCCTGGACATCGGATTCCGCTACGACCGTGGAGCGGTTGCCGGAGCCACATCACCCGATGCCGGCTGGCCCGTGGGAACCTTCACCCCAACTGCTGCCGTGGGTGAACGCGCCCCGCATGTCTGGCTCAACGCTGAGGGCACTGTCTCAACGCTTGACTTGTTCGGACGTGAACTGACCGTCCTCGCGCGCTCCGGTTCGGAACCTGCACTGGAGGCAGCGCGGCGCGCCGAGACTCACGGCATTCCACACCGCGTGGTGACGTTCGGTCCCTTTGGGGACTTCGTCGCTGCCGAGGCCGAGTGGGCGGCCGCCTACCGTGTACACGGGGATGAGGCCATCCTTGTACGGCCAGACGGCCACGTGCTTGCCCGCCTGGACGGCAACGACCCGGCCGCCGTGGACCGCGCCCTGTTCGCTTACGCCGGCCGGACGACAGCTCCATGATTCCGGGAGAACTCAACCTGCCGCCGCCGGGAGGATGAGGACAGGGCCCGAACATTCCGCTTTCCCGGCGCTCTTTTTCGATCTCTACTCTTGAGAACTTGCGCTATTTGTATATAAGGTTCATATTACGATAGTTCGGTCAGTGGCTAGACAAGTAGCGCTGTAGCCGCAACTCATCGCTCAATCACAGAAATAAGGAGATTCACGATGGCGTGGATAACGTTTGATGACTACAAGGACAAGTACCAGCACATCAAACTGGAACGTGACGAAGACGGCATTCTGCTTGTCACGTTCCACACGGACGGCAGCGACGTCGTCTGGGGTGTAGGAGTCCATGACAATGTTTCATCGCTCTGGGATGACATCAGCAGGGACCGGGGGAACCGCGTCGTCATCATCACCGGGGCGGGCGACACCTTCATCGACAAGGAAGCCCCGATTGAAAACAAGAACTGGGTAACCCCCGAGATCTGGCTCGGTCTGCATCACGACGCCAAGCGCCTTGTGCTCGGCCACCTCGACATCGAAGTCCCGATGATTGCCGCAGTTAACGGTCCCGCGAGGTACCACAATGAGCAGGCGCTGCTGTGCGACATCGTCATCGCCTCGGAGGACGCCGTGTTCGCCGATCATGCACACTTCTCCCAGGGGAACATTCCCGGCGACGGGATGCAGATTATCTGGCCGCTCGTCATTGGTTTGAACCGCGGCCGGTACTTCCACCTCACCGGCCAGGAGATCACTGCACAGCAGGCCTACGAATGGGGTGCGGTGAACGAAGTGGTGCCCAAGGATCAGGTAGTCACCAGGGCATATGAACTTGCACGGATGCTGGCTGCGAAGCCTACGCTGACGCTGCGTTCCACGCGGATGCTGATGGTGAACGAACTCAAGAAGACTATGAATGACGCGGTCAGCCACGGAATGATGACCGAAGGTCTTGTTGCCATGGGCGAGGGCTGGAATCCGACTCCGCTCACCGGACCGGAACTGGCCGCGGGCGTCAAGACGCCCGCCTGAGGCAAACGGAAGCGCCGACGACTTGAGATGTCGTCGGCGCTTTCTGCTCGTGTTTAACTGCCACAACTAGGGACATAAGATCTTCGCCACGCGAAATCCGCTGGATGAGAACGACGGGTTCCGTTCCTGGCCGGGCCTAGGGGCCGGCCAGGAACGGTTGCGTCCGGAAAGTCTCTCAGGAATAACCGAAGTGGCGGGCCCGCCGGGCCCACTCTGCCGCATCGATTGCTTCCATGATGGGTATGTAAGCGCCGCCTTCTGCTTCACCCTCGAGCAATTCACCACGCGCAAGGAGAGACAGATTCTCGCGAAAGCCCGCCACGGCCCCATTCACTGTGTTGATGACCAGCAGCATCTTCACACCAGCGTCTTCGAGTTCCTGACGCTCCTCCAAGGTGGGATTCTTCACGGTCACCATGACGTACTTGCCCGGAACCACTGCCGAGAGCTTGGGCAAGTCGAGAAGGGGGTAGCCGCACGGATAGAGCATGTCTGCGCCGGCAGCAGAATAGGCGGCCATGCGTTCAGCGAGATTGTCAAAGCCAAAGCGGCTGGCGTCCGAGCGGGCCACGATCACAGTGTCCGGGGACGTCCGGGCTTCCACGCAAGCACGGATGATGTCGCTCATCTCCTCGACGCTGCGAAGTTTGAGTTGCGGCTTCCAGCGCTCCCCGCCGTCTCTGGGTGTCCAAAAGTGCTTCGTTGCGGGCACCATGTCTTCGACGAGCAGGGCTGCGACGCCGGCTTGCTCGGCAAGCTGGACGCCGCGGAATGCTTGAAGCGGCGATCCTCCTGCATCATCGAAGTCAAGAATGAGTGGCAGATCGGTGACTGCAGTGATGCGCCTGCCGGCCTCGATGAGCTCTCCCTGGGAGATGAAGCCGTTGTCCGGCACCCCGTAATGGAAGTTGGAGTAGGTACCCCCGGCGATGAGCACGACGTCGAAGCCGGCTTGCTCAATCAACTTCGCCGAGAGTGCATCGTAGGCTCCCGGCGCGATGATCATTTTGGAGTCCGCAAGCAGTTCCCGGAGTCTTTGTGCGGGTTTCATGGGCTTTCCCTTCTTTTCGTCGGAGGTTATGGCTACGACGAGAAAGAGTTTCCGCGAAACGTAGCAGTGATACTATCGTATCACGCTAGCTGCGTTCACTATTTGAAAAACGCCGCCGACAAAGGAGAGAGCAACCATGTTGCTCTCTCCTCCTCAGTACGACCTAAAGGATGAACATGCAACAGACCAAGCCCCAAGCCGGAGCAAACAACAACGTCAGTGAGCCAAGTGTTCATGTCAGCAACTCCGGAGGAGTTCGCGTCATAACGATCACCCGTCCGCACAAGCGAAATGCGATTGACCGGCCCACCGCCCTGGCGCTTGCGGCTGCGTTCGACGCGTTTGATGCCGATGATTCTGCAAGTGTCGCCATCCTCACCGGAGCTGGCGGATATTTCTCCGCGGGCGCTGACCTCGTATCGGTTGCAGCAGGGGATATCCCGGTCCTTGAGGGACGCGGGTTCGCCGGCATAACCCGCAGGCCGCCGGTGAAACCTGTCATTGCCGCCGTCGAAGGCTACGCCTACGCCGGGGGATTTGAGCTTGCCCTCGCATGCGATTTGATCGTCGCCAGCTCAACGGCGTCGTTTGCCCTGCCCGAGGTAAAGCGGGGACTCATCGCAGCCGGCGGCGGGCTGCTCCGCTTGCCAGACCGTATGCCCTACCACATCGCGATGGAGCTGGCGCTGCTGGGGGAGCCAATCACTGCGGCACGACTCGCCGAGCTCGGTCTCATCAACAGGCTCACGGACCCGGGCAAAGCGCTCGAGACCGCGCTCGAACTCGCCGGAAAAATCCAGCTCAATGGACCCGTTGCAATGAAGACTGCCAAGCGCATCATTTCGGAGTCGCGGTATGCGGCGGCGGAGGCGCGCTTCGCTGCTCAGGAAGAAATCGTCGCTCCGTTGCGAAGCGGACCGGAAGCGCGTGAGGGTGCCCTGGCTTTCGTGGAACGGCGCGACCCGGCCTGGGTCGTCGCTGCACAGGGCAACGATGGCCACTGAACTACTGAAATTGGAAGTCTGGCGTGGCTTCCTACGTCATTGGCGTTCTATGCCGTGTCGCTCAGGGTACGCCGGCTCGTAGCGTTATTTCAGAACAACGGTCGGCTGAAACGCCGCAGCACTGACATCAACGAACAACCGGTGGGCTTCCCCAACTTTTACGGGACGGCCGTGGCTCTAGGAAGGCCCGACCGCATAGCCGCGGACGACGCCGCCGATAGCCGCGGGACCATCGATCGGTACAAAAAAATGAAAGGCCAAGGCAACGATGCCCGAAAACCACCAGAAATTGCACTTCGGACCGGCGCGTACAGAACTCCACGTCGGCGTTGATCTCGAGCGGATGCGCCGTGAGCGCGCTGACCGTATGCGGGCACTGATGCGTTCGAAGGGTATAGCGGCGCTCCTGCTCACGGGCGCGGACAATGTGCGTTATCTGACGGGCTTTTGGTGGGGAGAATTCTCGCTCCAAGTCGGCTATGCACTGTTCTTCGCAGATGACGAACCAATCGTGTTCGCACCAGCAGGATCCCTCCAGCAAATGCCTGACCAGGCTCCCTGGATCACCCAGTGGCGCCCCGCCATTTCCTGGCTTGGCGGCGTGGCGCCCAGCTCTGCCATCGCCGAACTATCGGCCATTTTCGCAGCCCAGATTCGCGACGAACTTGCATCACGTTCTCTCGCGGGCGAGCGGCTGGCAGTCAGCGAGATCGATGAGCCAGGTATGAATGCGCTGGCCGATGCGGGAATCGAGACGATCCCGGGGCTCCCGCTGTTGCTCGAATGCTCAACGATCAAGACCGCTGATGAAATCTCCTGTATCTCGATGGCGGCCAGCTTGAGTACGGCAGGGTTCGAGGCGACGCGGGCCGCATTGCGGCCCGGGACCAAGCAGGCCCAGATCGCTTTGATGGCCCGTCGCGCCATCGAAGATGCCGGCGCTGAAGTGGGAGCTGCCCGCCTGCTCTCCGGACCACTGTCATTCCCCCGCGGGATCAGCGGGGGAGACCGCATCGTAGAGCATGGCGATCTCGCGTACCTGCTCACCTGCGGAACTTCCTACATGGGGTACACGGCGTGCCTCTACCGTCAGTACGTCGTCGGCCGCGCTCCAACCTCAGCCGAACGCTCATCCTACACAAAGCTGACGGACCGTCTGGATCTTGCGATGTCGCTCATGAAACCAGGCGCCAGCACAGCTGACGTGGCCGCCGTACTTGCACCCGCGGAAGACCTGGGCTTTCCGTCCGAGGCGGAATGCTTCAGCATCGAACTCGGGCACGGGATCGGCCTGGTTAACGCAGGGTCGCGGGCAATCCACTACAACCCTCCGACTATTACCCGGTCGTGGTCGCTTGACCATCCTGAGGAGATCAAAGAAGGCATGGTCATTGCCATTGAAGGTATCGAAGGGGAGCACCGGGTCGGAGGTGTACGCCTTGAGAACCTCGTTGTCGTCACGGCCAGTGGTGCGGAACTGCTTGACCACTACCCGCGCCTGGACATGGTCCAAACCGCCGGGTGACCACCCAGCCGACTGCGAAAGCGACACAGCGAAGGTTGCCATGAACCTGATAGTTGAAAAGCACGTCCCCATCGCAATGCGCGACGGCGTTACGCTCTCGGGAGATGTGTATCGGACAAATGACGGCGAACCCCGCTCCACAGTGCTGATGAGGACGCCCTACTGCAAGGATGACCCAGCGCACGCCAACACGTGGATTAACGTTTTGCGCGCCGTGGAAAGCGGATGGGTGGTGGTGGTTCAGGACGTACGGGGCAGGTTCCGAAGCGAGGGCCACTTCGTGCCTTTTGTGAATGAAGCCGACGATGGTGTGGACACTATCCAATGGGTACGCGAACAGCCATGGTCAGACGGCAAAGTCGGCATGGTGGGCGGCTCATACGTAGGTATCAGCCAATGGTTGGCGGCAGCCAGAAATCCTGAAGGCCTCATTGGCATCGTTCCCGCTGTGACCGCCGACGACGTCCATTCAGGCTGGCTTTATGAGGATAACAACGTCCTGTTGGGATTCCTTGCACACTGGGTATCAATCCTCCTCGCAAGTAGCGGAATGGATGAGAAAACCCGACCGCGGATCGCAGCCCTGGAGCGAAACGTGGCAGACGGCCGAATCCGCACCTTCCACCAGTTGGTTGAGGAAGCCGGCGAATTCGCGCCCTATCTGCAGGACTGGCGGGATCGAAGCCGTTCCCTGGTCGATCCAGAACTGGCTGGTCTCGTTGAAGTGCCGGCTTTTGTCATCGGAGGCTGGTTCGACATTTTCCTTCGGGGAACCGTTGCCAGTTTTGTCCGGCGGGAGGCCGCCGGCACACAAAATCCCCACGACCGCCTGTTGGTTGGGCCCTGGGCGCATGGGCTCATGGGCGGCTGGTTCCCGGCCCGCTCGTTTGGTCCGGGATCCTCGTTCGATAGCCTCGACCCGACGTCGCTCCAACTCGGTTGGTTGGAGGAAGTGCGTGACGGTGGCAATCAATCCGCTCCTCCTGTGAGTGTTTTCTCCATGGGAGCTGATGAATGGCGATGTTTCTCAAGCTGGCCGCCCCAGGACGCCCACCGAATGCAGCTTCAATTGCGCCCCAATGTGGTTGAGAGCCCTAAAACGAGCGCGGATGACCGGCACGGGTTCTCATTGGAACCCCCTGTTCCGACGATCGGCGGGCGAACCTTTTTCCCTGGCTACAAGGTGGGTGCGAACTCAGGTCCACGCATGTTGGAGGCAATGCATGCGCGGAAGGATGTGCACACCTTCGTTTCGGATCCCCTGGCTGACGATATCGAAATCCTGGGCACTGTCGCTTGCCGACTCGAGGTGGCAAGCGCAGGCCCCACGCCGGTAGTTGTTAAGTTGGCGACGCTCGACGGTACCGGCCCCTCTCAGCTGCTGTGCGAGGGGTCTTCGTACAGCAGGCCAGGCGGTGGAAGTGCGGAATCAATCACGGTGGATCTGGGTTCCACTGCAATTCGGATCGCGAAAGGAACACGCTTGTGCGCCTACGTTGCCACTTCAGATTTTCCCCGGTTGGAGGACGGGCCCCGGACGTTCTTGAACGTTTGTGGAGACAAGGGTCCCGTGTTGGAACTTGACGTACTACGGCTGGGTTGAGTCGCTTTCTTCACTGTCTATGCGGCGGGCTTCCATCAGCGCATCGAGGCACAGTTGGAAGTGCTCGGGATTTGTGAAGCGATGAAGAGGAACGGTAATCGACAGCGCGGTGCGCGGGCGTTGCGAACCTTCGAAGAGAGGAACTGCTATGCCGCAAACACCGGCGACGTATTCCTGGTGGTCCAGTGCGTAACCACGAGACCGGGTCAAATCAAGATCAGCCAGAAATTCAGGAAGGGTGGTGATCGTGTGGTCGGTTCGTCGTGTGAGTTCACCGTCTACGGACCGGACCCGTTGCAGTTGCAATTCCGGACCGAAGGCGAGGAGGGCTTTCCCGGAAGCCCGCGCATGAATATCGCCGGAAACACCGACCCGGAGGTCCGCCACTCTGACAGCGTGGCTGCCTTCTTCCACGGCGACGACGGTGACCGTGCCTCCCTGCCATGCGGACAAGAAGGCGCTTTCGCCGGTAGCCTCAACCACCATCTTCAGAAGACGTAGCGCCAGCGGGGAGGGGCGCCAGTCTTCTTCCACCCGCGAACTCAGATCCAGAATTTTCCCGGCAGCGAGTTTGTAGGTGCGCTCGTTACGTTCCAGGTAACCGGCATGTACAAGTGTCGCCAGCAGATGCGATGTCGTCGCGATGTGCAGATTTACTGCGCTCGCGATGGACTGGGCCCTCATCGGCTCCCTCGAGGCCGCGACGACGTCAACGATATTGAGGGCACGGGCAACCGACTGGACCAGGTCCTTCGGTGCTTCTGAGTCAGTAGCCGTTTTATCGGCCGTTTTCGTTGTACTTGCCATGCGGAAATCATACGCACATGGCGAAAGAAGGGCCACATCGCCATGAGGGGTCTTGGTCCGGGAGCAGTACTACCATCCGTTGACAGCAACCAGAAGGGTAGCGTAGTTATTACATTATGAATGCAACTATCACATCAAGAGAGTTTGGCGGTGACGGCGAAGGTGCCGCGGCTGTCGTTGGTAAGGAAACTGCGGAAATGTCGGCAGCAGGTGGGTTCGGAGGTCCTGTTCCGATCGGGAGCGTGGGACAGGTGGGGATCCTCGTCCCGGACCTCGACGAGGCCATCGACCTGTACGGACGCGCCTTCGGCATCGAAGAGTGGAATTGTTACCACTACGACCAGGAGTTCATGCCCTGGTCGCGCTTTGGCGCCGAGGAAGGCACTTTCGCGATGCGCATTGCCATGGGCGGTTCCAATCCCCAGATCGAACTCATCCAGCCATTGGCCGGCCCCAGCATCTACCACGAGTTCACCGAGCAGGGCCGCACCGGCCTCCACCACCTGGGCGTATTCGTGGACAGCCTGGATGCCGCGATCACGCTTATGGAGGGGTCCGGATACCGGGTTACGCAAACGGCGCGCGGTTATGGCCAGGGCGGCGACGGCGGATTCGCCTACTTTGACACCGACTGTGATCTTGGCGTGGTGGTCGAGGCAATAGAGATCCCGGCCACCCGCAGGCCGGCGACCGTGCGACGGACTGGAGGAATGTAAATGTTGGATAGCAAGGCTGTTTTGAGCCCCGTGCGCATCGATAACCCGTTGATGGCAGAGAGCGTGGCTGTGGTTGGTCCCTCCCGGGACCCCTGGAAGACGTCAGGGCGGACACTCGATTACCTTGCCCGCCTCGGATTCGAGGGGCGGTTCTACGCGGTCAGCAGTGTGCACAAGGAAGTGCTCGGTGTACCCACGGCGGAAACGCTCTCTGACCTCCCCGAGGTGCCCGACGTTGCCGTCCTCGTGGGACCCGCGGATAGGGTCATCGAGGATCTGCGCGAGTGCGTCGCGCTCGGCGTCCCCTTCGCGGTCGCGTTCGCCGCCGGCTTCGGTGAAACCGGCCGGCATGACCGCGATGAGCTGCTCCGTGCGGAATTGGCCAAGGGCACTACCCGACTTATCGGCCCTAACTGCATCGGCTTCATGCACGTGGGCCGGTCGCTGACCGCAACCTTCTCATCGGTCCTGCAACGCACCGCGATTCCGGCCGGTCATGTGGCGATGTTCAGCCAGAGCGGCGGACTGGGGAACGCGCTCATACAGTCCCTCGCTGCACGCGGTGCGAGCGGGTTGAGCGCCTGGGCCAGCTCCGGGAACGAGATTTCGACGGGCTTTTCCGACTGGGCGCAGTGGCTGGGCGCTGATCCGGACACGCATGTCCTCACCTGCATCGTCGAGAGCTTCAGCGCAAACGATGACCTTGAGGCCGCCGCAACCGCCGCGGGGGACCGCGGTATCCCGGTCATCGTCCTGAAGCTGGGACGGTCCACCCGCGGCGCGATGAGTGCCCAGTCCCATACCGGGAAACTCGCAGGCAGTGGCCGCGTCGCCTTAAGCGTCCTCCGCCACCGTTTTGGAATGGTGTGCACCTCGCCGGAGCAACTCCTTGATCTGACCGAGACGTTCGACGTCTTCCATGGGCAGCTTTCTGGCCGCGACCAGGCGCTGACCGTCGTCACCACCTCCGGCGCCCAGGTGGGGCTTTGGAACGACTTGGCCGATGACCGCGGCCTGACGTTCCGCGATCTCGAACCGGAAGCGCTCCGCTCGATAGGTGATGCGGTGGGCAGCAATCACCTCGGCAATCCCATCGACGTCGGAGTCCAGTCAACAACCGCCGACTACCTGCACATCGTTGAGCGGGTTCTCACCACGACGTCGGGCGGGTGGATTATCGTGACGGCGACCCGGCTTGCGCACGACTTCGATGAGCTGGCGGCTGGTATCGCCGCTATGACCATCCCGGCGGGAGTACGTGTAATGGTGGTCCCGCTGTCCGAGGACGACCGGGTCACGGCGGCCCAGGCCGGAATCCTGCGCAAGGCAGGAGTCCTGTCCCTGCCTACAGCGGGGCGGGCACTGGATGCCATCGCGGCCGCATCCTCCTGGGCGCAGGTCCAACGCACCCGTGCCAACCGCGGCGATCTGGTGGGGGCAGCGCTTAAGACGGTGACAACGGGCGGGACGTGCAACCTGACCTGGCGCGAGGTGGCCGAATCCCTGGCCCAGTCCGGCGTTCCTGTACCGGCCAGCCGCGCCGTCCGTGATGTCGACGGCGTCGTCCGGGCTGCCGAGGAAATCGGCTTCCCGGTAGCGATCAAAATCGATGATGCCGAGATCCTTCACAAGGCAGACGCCGGAGGCGTCTTCATTGGCGTCAATGACTCCGACAGCGCCCGCGCGGCAGCCTCCCAGCTGACATCCATCCAGGGGGAGGCCGCGACGATCTCCGTCCAGGCGATGGCGCCAGGGAAGACCGAAGTCCTCGTAGGGCTCCGGCGCGATCCCGAGTTCGGTCCAGTCCTCGTCATCGGTGCGGGAGGCGGGATGACTGAGGCGATTGACGATATCAGTATACTTCCGCTGCCAGTGTCCCGGCCGGAGGTCCGCCAAGCTATCTCTGACGCGCGGGTGGTGGCCACAAGCCTTCGCGGCGAGGCCGGCGGGCAGACCCTCGACGCGCTCACCACTACTGTGATGGACATTCTTGCCTGGGCGGAACAGCACGGGAACATCCACGAGTTCGAGTTCAATCCGATCCTTGCGGACCCGGCAACAGCAACCGTCACTGTCGTCGACGCTGTCGTGTCGGTCCACACCACCTCGTTAGGACCAACAACGTGACCACAGCCACTACCGGCGTACCTGCAAAGCAGATCACCGATGAAGATGTCGCCTACATGAAGAGCTTCATCGGTGAATCAGCCGTTGTTGTGCAATGGAACGAGGAGGCCAGCACCGACTCAATCCGCCACTACGCGTGGGGGATCGGTGACGAGAACCCGCTGTGGCTGTCCGATTCGTACGCGCAGACAACGCGTTACGGCACCCGGATCGCACCCCCCACATTCGTCTACTCCGTGTGCGACGCCGAAGTCGCGATGGGGATGTCGGAGGGCATCCAGGCCATCCACCTCGGTGCCGACCTCGACTTCCGCCGGCCGATCCGCCTGGGCGAGCGGGTTCGCGCCCGAGCCTTCGTCGAAGACGTCCGTGAACGCGTGGGCCGCCGGTCGGGTCGCTTGGTGGAGCAGGTGGGGCGCACCGATTACTTCGTCGGCGAGGAGCTTGTCGGGATCGTACGCAACACGATCGTCTGCGTGGCTCGAAGTTCCGAGGGCCAGCGGATGCACGAACCGCGCGACCCCCACGTCTATACGGACGAGGAGAAGGAGCAGATCCGTGCGGCGATCCTGGCTGAGGAGATCCGGGGCCAGCGCACGCGCTTTGCCGAGACGGTGTCCGTTGGGGACGTCGTCCCGCAGGTCGTCAAGGGACCGCTCGATCTCATCACCATGACCGCGTACTACGCGGGAGCGATCGGTACCGCCGGCTACCGCGGCGTCGAGACCCGTGTGCGCCAGCAGGAGCGGGTGAGGAACGGTGACCCAAGCGCGCCGACGAACCTGGGTCCCGAGCACTTCCTCTCCGAGCCCTTCCCGAGCCTGGGGCACCAGGATGCTGCCATGGCGCACGCAATCGGTATGCCGGGCGCGTACGACAACGGCAACCAGCGCGTGTCATGGATGGCACACTGCGTGACCAACTGGATGGGGGACGACGCGGATCTCGTCTCGCTTTCGGTGCGCATTAAGCAGCCGGGTGTCTTCGGTGACACCCAGTGGATCGGAGGCGAGGTCACCCGCGTGTTCCGCGATGAGATCCATGGAGCATGCGCGGAGGTCACGGTGAAGGCCATCAACCAGCTGGGCGTGGAGACCACGAGTGCCGTAGCGGTCGTATCGCTGGCCGAAACCCGGATCAGTTGACCCGCGCATGGGCGGAGGGTGAACAGCTGACGCATTTTCCCGCCTTATTGGCGTCCATTGCCATGCCGGTCCTGCCCCGGCGGCTCTTAGCGTTATTTGTGAACGAGGATCGGCAAAGAAGCCGACGCACTGACATCAAAGGAGATCCGGTGGGCTTTTCAAACGTACGAAATCAGGATGGGTCGTTCCATCCAACGAGTGGTGACGCCAGTGACCAGTGAAGACGCGCGTCCAGGGAGCGAAGTCATGTCAAACAACCACATCCAGAACCCCACGGGCGAGACTGAGGAATACTCCGTCGTCGTGATCGGCGCGGGCATGGGGGGCATTTACGCCCTCCACAGGTTTGCGGAGCTGGGACACGACGTACACGGCTTCGAGGGAGCAGACGGCGTCGGCGGCGTGTGGTATCACAATGCCTACCCTGGTGCCCGGGTGGACTTGGAGAGCCACAGCTACGCCTTCATGTTCGATCCCGAGCTCTACGCGGGATGGGACTGGAGCGAGCGATACGCCGCACAACCCGAAATTTTGCGGTACCTCAACTATGTCGCCGATCGCCTCGAAGTGCGTCGCAACCTCTCGCTGAGCACCTGGGTGACTTCCGCCGATTGGCACCCCAACGAGAACAAGTACCTCGTTAAGACCAATACCGGCCGGACGGTTTGGGCCCGCTATCTTGTCATGGCGACGGGACAGCTCTCCAAGCCGCGGAAGCCGGACTTCCCCGGCCTCGATGATTTCGAGGGGGAGTGGTATCAAACCGCCCATTGGCCTCAAACCCCCGTTGAGATTGCCGGCAAGCGCGTGGCCCTCATAGGAACAGGATCTTCGGGTGTGCAGGCTGCCACTGAGATCGCCAAGACCGCCGGGCACCTCTATGTCCTGCAGCGGACCCCAAACTACTCGATACCTGCACACAATGGGCCGGCGGACAGGAGGAAGAAGGCCCGGCTCAATAAGAAAGCTCTGCAACTGCGTGACGAGTCATACAATTCCCCAGTCGGCTACGTCATGCAGGGCTTTGCCGGTAAGGCTTCAGACTTCTCCGAGGAACAGCAGCAGCAGATTCTCGAGTCGAGATGGGCGTTCGGGGGCCAGACCCTGCTGGGGACCTTCTCCGACCAGGGGACGAACATCGATGTCAACAACGTCGTCGCCGAGTTCGTCCGCGGCAAGATCCGCGACATGATCGACGATCCCGAGACCGCCGAGAAGTTGATGCCGACCGCTTACCCGATCGGCATCCGTCGGCTCTGCATCGACACCGGGTACTACCCGATCTTCAATCAAAGCAATGTCAGTCTCGTTGACCTGAGAAGTGATCCGGTCGAGCGCATCACCAAGACTGGCATTAAGACCCGGAACAATGAGTTCGACGTTGACCTCATCGTCTTTGCACTCGGCTTCGAGGCCTTTACGGGCGCCCTCGACCAGGCCAACGTACGCAATGAGCACGGCCAGCAGCCGAGCGACCGGTGGAAACATAAGCCGCAGACTCATTTGGGGGTCATGACGCATGGATTCCCGAACCTGTTTATGCTCACCGGCGCGCAGAGCCCCAGTGTGCTTGCAAACTTCTTCGTGGGGAACAACCAGCACGTCGATTTTGTCGCGGACATCATTGCGCACGCTGAAAAGAAGGGCGCGGTCCGCATTGAGGCCAGCCTAGAGGCGGAGCAGGAGTGGGGTGACCACTGCAATGAGATCGCGGAGCCGCTCTTGCGGCGAGCCGTGGACAACTACATGGTCCACGTCAACAAATACGACGGCTCCCGCTATTTCATTCCGTATGCGGGTGGCTTCGACAAATACGTCAAGAAGGTCGAAGAAGTTGTCTCCGACGACTACCGCGGCTTCGTGTTCACGAAGGCCTCCGGACCTGGCAATGCATTGCAAACCGCAGATGAAAGCCGGAGCCGTGATGCGGTTCTCACGGCAAAGTAAATAGACAGCCAAGGTGCTCCCCGCAGGCCGGACTGGTCATCCAGTTCCGGCTTCCGGGGAGCACTTTTATTCCTGCGTGCGACGTGTCCGCCGAAGTGCGGCGCAAGGGTTTCTGGCGTGCCCTCAAGAGAGGACATAGTTTGGCGCGGTTTCATTCCTTGTTGGCGCCGATGGCCATGCCGGTGCAGCGCCACCCGGACATAGCGTTGATTGTGGCGAAGTCAGCAGAGAAAGCCTACGCACTGAGATCAAAGGAGATCCGGTGAGCTTCCCAGTCCAAGACCCTCATCCGGCCGCCGACGCTAGGCCGCCAAAGGCGAGGCCAGCTCGCGCCGGTGGGCATGCCTTCAACTACCGGGAATGCCCCACGACTAAAGGACATGAAGGAATAATGATGAGCAACGTACTCGAAGGCAAGACCGCAATAGTCACCGGTGCCGGCTCCGGGATGGGTTTGGCAACTGCCCGCCTGTTTCATCAGCACGGCGCAAACATCGTCTTGGCGGATTTTTCCGGGGCACAGGAGAAAACGGCTGTGGAGCTCGGAGACCGCACGGTACCGATCCAGGCTGACATTTCAAAAGCGGCAGACGCGAAGGCCATGGTGAGCCTGGCCATCAGCGAATTCGGTGGACTCGACATTCTGTGCAATATCGCGGGCGCAAATGCTCCGATGGTGCAGCACCATGAGGCGCTGGAGTCCGACTTCGACAAGATGATCAACGTGAATCTCCGAGGTGCTTTCCTCACGATGAAGTTTGCCATTCCGGCGATGCTGGAGCGCGGCGGGGGATCGATAGTCAATGTGGCTTCAGCCGCAGCCTTGATGGGAACGCCTCTTTACGGCAGCTACAGTGCTGCCAAGACCGGCCTCCTTGGACTGACCCGTACCATCGCCCTTGAATACGCTGCGCAGAACATCCGCGCCAACTCCATCTGCCCTGGACCCATTAGGACTCCAATGATGGATGAAGCACTCGCGGAAAACCCCGCTGCCGCCGACTACCTCATCAATATGGTGCCTGCACGTCGTGTCGGGACCGCAGAAGAAATCGCGAATGCCGTCCTATTCCTCGCCAGTGAGCAGTCTTCTTACATTACCGGCGTCGCACTGCCAATCGACGGCGGCCAGACCGCTGCATAACTGTCCGGCCGTATTCGGTCCGGGAGTGGTCGCAGGGCGATCACTCCCAATCGCGCACCGAGAGGAAGAAAACTAATGACCCAAAAATTCATGACGCGGCCGAAGGTGAGTGCATTCGGCAACGACCCTTTGGTGGTGCGAAGCACGTTCGCGCAATTTCCGTCGGGCGTGGCGGTGCTCGCAGTCGAAGCCGGCGACGAGAAGCACGCGCTCGTCGCGTCCTCGTTCATGGTTGGAGTGTCGCTCGAACCGTGCCTCGTCGCGGTCGCTGTGCAGAAGTCGTCGGAGACATGGGAACAGATCAAGGATGCTGCCACACTCGGAGTCTCGATCTTTGGCAAGGGCCAGGGACATCTGACCCGCAAGCTCGCAGGCAAGGACCGTGCTGCACGCTTTGAGCAGGTGGCCATTGATGTCGGCGAGGACGGGGCAGTGTTCATAGAAGACGCGGCGTTGTGGCTCGAGTGCTCGGTCCATGAGGTTTCAGAGGCCGGCGATCACTGGATGGCGCTGCTTGAGGTGAAGAAGCTCGGAGTCGGCGAAAACGAGCCGCTCATTTGGCACGGTGCCAAGTTCCGCGAGCTTGCCAACGCTCAGTCGATCGACGTCGTGTAGCGGACTGAGCGGTTGCTGCCCGTTGGAAGGAAAATATGAGCGCCATTGATGCGGCGTCCGGCGTCGGGTTTCCCTCGCGCGCTGCGCATGACATCCCTGCGGACCGTACCGTGATAGCGGCCGTCGTCCAGTGGCGGGACAAAATTGCCCTATTCAGAAGGAGCGGAAACCTTGGCCACGACAGTGGCCTTTGGCACTGCATTACCGGTTTTATGGAAGCCGGTGCCACGCCTGAACAGCAGACCCTGGAAGAGTTGTCTGAAGAAACCGGTCTGCAAACCAAAGATCTCCTGGGACTCCTGCCGGGACCGGACTTGGTGGTGGCCGACTCTTTGGGGAATCCGTGGCTCATCCACACTTTCACTGCCTTGACGTCCCGCCGGCGGCTCAAGATCAACTGGGAAAACGACGCCTACCGGTGGACCGCTCCACATAAGGCCAAGCGTTTCGCTAACCGGGTGGCCTGGCTGGACAACGTGCTCGATGCAACCGGCCACGTCCCGGGTATCGTTTCGGCGCGTGAACCTGGGGCAGTTCCGGGATGGAGCCTGGGTGCCGCTCCACGTCAGGAGGCCTGACGATCCCCGCGGTTGTAGTGGGCCGCCTCCTGGAGGATCAGTTTCAGCAGGCCGGGGAAGCGGGTTTCCAGGTCATCGCTGCGCAGCCGGCTCATGCGGCGGACACCGACGTCGTGCTGATGGATCACGCCCGCTTCACGAAGCACCCGAAAGTGGCGGGTTCCGGCGGACTTTGTTACTGGCAGGGCAAAGTCAGTGCACGGGATGTCATCGCTGCTGTCAGCCAGCTGGATGACGATCCCCAGCCGCACGGGGTCAGTCATGGCCGCCATCAGGCGGAACAAGTCCAGTTCGCTAACGTCAGGGTGGGTCAGGGGGGTGGAGGTTCGGCTGGCCATGTGCCCATTCTATCCGCAATGGCTCCTATGTTTACGTTGATGCGAACATAGGATAGCGTTGAGAACTGGCCCACCAATGAAGTGCGTGCCACACAACGGGCCGCCGCTCAGGTTCCCCGCCCCCATCCACGACTCTCAAATTAGGAATAGATATGTCCACCCTTGGAATCATTGGCACCGGGAACATTGGTGCTGCCATCGCTCGTCTGGCCGTGAATGCCGGCATCGCTGTAGTGCTGTCCAATTCCCGTGGTCCGGAGACCCTCGCCAGCCTCGTCTCAGAGTTGGGACCCCTCGCTGCCGCCGGCACCATCGAACAGTCTGCAGCGGCCGGAGACGTAGTTGTGTTGTCCGTGCCGCTGACGGCGCACACCGCCGTTCCTGCATCTCTGCTGGAAGGGAAGGCGGTACTCGACACGACCAACTACTACCCGTTCCGGGACGGAAGGGTTGCTGAGCTCGACGAGGAGAGGCTGACAACGAGCGAGCTCGTCCTACGGCACTTCCAGGGAGCCGGGCTGACCAAGGCCTTCAACAACATCCTGGCGCACCACATTCCCCAGCTGGCGCGCCCCTCGGGCGCAACCGATCGCACCGCCCTTCCCGTTGCGGGCGATGACATCTCTGCCAAGACCAAAGTAATGAGCCTCATCGAGCAACTGGGTTTCGATGCAGTGGACGCGGGTACGTTGGCTGAGAGCTGGCGTTTCGAGCCGGAAGCCACTGCCTACACAAGACTTTACCTGGCGGACTCCTCAACCCCGGACGAACGCATGCTCGAAGCTCCCGCCGCACCTGTGCCCGCTGAGCGGCTGCGCGACGCACTGAAGCGGGCCGAACCGGTGCGGGTTGCCGCGCGCACCTTCTAAAACGGTTCCAGCTTGCTGGCCTTAGGGTAAAGCCTTTGACGGCGGCACTAAGGCCAGCGGGGCATACAGGCTCTTGCGAAGTGCCAATGGAGGCGGTCCCGGTGCCCCGCGCCTGGCGTTGCTTCTTAACTGCATGGCGCCCAAGATGCTACCCGTCCAGCAACTCCTGCTTCTAGCCTTGTTTCTAACGAGGGCAGCAAAGAAGCTGCCTGGCGTTTGAAGTAGAAAGTCTGGATATATGTCCCTCACAGATGCTCAACTGACTGAGTTGTATGACAAGCAAGCCCTCCACGACAACCTGATGCTGTACGCGAGGGGCGCGGACCGGCATGACCGCGAGCTGATGAAGTCTACCTACTGGCCCGATGTTGAGTCTCATGACTTAATGGACATTTCTGTCTCAGGACATCGTGGACAGTGTGTCTCAGGACATCGTGGACACTCGGGCCGGTTTTGCTCGGATCATGAGCAAAATGCAGCCCGATATCAAGATCCGGCACTTGGTGGCGACATGGCCTGACGACGCTGAGAGGGGTGCGGTCACACAGTTCTGCCGACGTCATAAGGTGTCCCGGGCCTGGTTTTACAAGATCCGGGCCGCGGCTGCAGCCGTGGGTCCGATCAAGGCCCTGGAAACGGCCTCGACCAGGCCAACTACCAGCCCGGCTAGGATCGACAACTCATTGGCGCAGCTGGCTCTCTCGACGCGGGAGTCCCTCAAGAGCCTCGGCTTTGATCATGGACCGCTGAGCGTCGCTGCCAAACTGCGGCGCCAAGGGGTCCAGCCGCCATCACGTGCCACCCTGGCCCGGATCTTCACCCGGGCCGGGGCTGTGGTCCCGGAACCGAGGAAGAAACCGCGCAGCGCCTACCAAAGATTCGTCTATCCGGAACCCAACGGATGCTGGCAGATCGACTCCACGCAGTGGCTGCTGGCCGGCGGAACCAAGGTGGCCATTTTCCAGCTCATCGATGATCATTCCCGCCTGGCACTGGCATCTTTGGTCGCAGACGCAGAGACATCCGAGGCGGCCATCCAGGTGGTGCGAGTAGCTATCGATCGCCACGGAGTGCCCCAAAAGTTCCTGTCGGACAACGGGGCAGCGTTCAATCCCACCCGGAGGGGCCGCACCGGCGCCCTGGTGGAATACCTCAAAACCCTCGGCGTCGAGCCGATCACCGGCAAACCCTACAAACCCACCACCCAGGGCAAGAACGAACGCTTCCACCGAACCCTCCACACCTACCTGAACCGCCATGCCCAAGCCGCGACCATCGAGGAACTGCAGGCCCGTGTCGATGTCTTCGACACCTACTACAACACCGAAAGGGAGCATCAGGCGCTGCCGCCCGGCACAACCCCGGCCGAGGCCTGGAACGCCACCGCGACAGCCCTGCCGCCCGAACCCCCGACGCCCGAGACCCGCAAACCCACCCCGCGCCAGAGCGTGCAACGGAAGGTAGGGCGTCAGGGCGAAGTCACGGTCATCGGGATGCACTTCTACATCGGTACGAGCCACGCAGGCCAACAGGTCCATGTCCTCTACGACGACGCAACCATCATGTTCTTCGACGCCCGGGGAACGGAAATCATCAGCCACCCGCGCCCGCCCAAAGGAACCGTCTACATCGGCCTCAGCGGCCCGGCCGAGCAACCGTCCACGAAGTCCTGAGACACGAACTGTCCACGATCAGTTGAGACATGAAGTGTCAACGATGTGATGAGACATCACACACCTACTGGCCCGATTCATTTGATAATCACGGCGGCTACGTTGGAAACGGCCAGGAGTGGGCTGATGCTGCCATGACCTGGCACGACAAGATCCATAGCTGCAGCCACCACATTTCCAATGTCCTGTCGGAGATTGACGGCACCCGGGCAAAGCGCGAGAGCATGTTTGTCTGTGTTGTCCCGTTCAAGGACCCCGAGGTAACCATGTTCCAGGCCGGCCGCTACCGCGACTTGTGTGAGAAGCGCGATGGCGTGTGGAAAATCCTTCATCGGACGTGCATCTGGGACTGGATCGACGTCCGGCCCGTCAACTCGGACTGGGACATTGTGAATGTCCCTCGAGTCTCGCACTGGGGAGCGTGGCATCCTGAGGACCCGATCTACAAGGACTGGGTGGACAGCCCGGCGACGGAATTCTGCCGGTAGCCCTACACCTGCAGCGGCATGCGTTCCTGAGCTAACAGTGAAGCGCCTGCCGGCCCCATTTACGGGGCCGGCAGGCGCTTCACTGTTATGCGGGGCTAGTTCGCGTAGGGGTCCGCGATGCCGATGTATTGGGTGGTGGTGTATTCCGCGATGCCTTCGGTCCCGCCTTCGCGGCCAAGGCCTGACTGCTTGACGCCGCCGAAGGGTGCTGCGGCGTTGGAAATGACGCCCGCGTTGAATCCGACCATGCCGAACTCAATCTGCTCGGCAACGCGCAGGAGCAGGTTGAAGTCCCGGCTGTAGAGGTAGGAAGCGAGGCCGTATTCGGTGGCGTTGGCGAGCCGGATGGCGTCTTCCTCGGTTTTGAAGGTGGTGACGGGGGCGACGGGACCGAAGATCTCCTGGCCCAGGATCACCGCGTCGTTGGGCACGTTAGCCAGGACTGTGGGCTGGTAGAAGTACCCGGGACCGTCCACCGGTGCGCCGCCGGTGACGGCGGTGGCTCCGGCGTCGACGGCGGCACTCACCAGAGCGTGCACGTCCTCTCTTGCGCCGGCATCGATGAGCGGACCGACCTGGGTATCGGGTGCGGTGCCGCGGCCGGTAGCGAGGGCGCCCATGGCAGCGGCGAACTTGGCAGTGAACTCGGCTGCGACGGATTCCTGGACCAGGAACCGGTTGGCGGCGGTGCAGGCTTCGCCCATGTTTCGCATTTTGGCGGCCATGGCACCTTCGACGGCTTTATCAAGGTCGGCGTCCTCGAACACGATGAAGGGGGCGTTCCCGCCCAGTTCCATGGAGGTGCGCAGCACGTTCTGCGCCGCGTCGGCCATCAGGCGTTTGCCGACCGGGGTGGAGCCCGTGAAGGAAACCTTACGCAACCGCGGGTCGGCGAGCAGGGGCCCGGAAATGCCGGAGGCGGATGAGGAGGGGACGACGTTGAGGACTCCGGCGGGCAGCCCGGCGTCGAGCATGGTCTGCGCGAAGTACTGGGCGGTGAGCGGTGTGAGTTTGGCGGGTTTGAGGACCATGGTGCAGCCGGCTGCGACGGCGGGGGCTACTTTTCGGGTGGCCATGGCCAGGGGGAAGTTCCAGGGGGTGATGAGCAGGCAGGGGCCGACGGGTTTGTGCTGGACCAGGATCTTGTTCTTGCCCTCGGGGGTGGTGAGGTAGCGGCCGTAGTCGCGGGCGGTTTCTTCGGAGAACCAGCGCAGGAACTCGGCGCCGTAGGTGACTTCGCCGCGGGCCTCGGCCAGGGGCTTGCCCATTTCCAGGGTCATCAGCAGGGCGAAGTCCTCGGCCCGCTCGGTGACCAGGTCAAAAGCGCGGCGCAGGATCTCGGCCCGCATCCGCGGCGCGGTGCGCGCCCAGGAGGCCTGGGCCTTGTCGGCGGCGTCCAGGGCGGCGAGGGCGTCCTCGCTCGTCGCGGAGGCGAGGGTGGCGAGCACCTCACCGGTGGCGGGGTCGTGCACGTCGAATGTGCCGCCGTCGGACGCCTCACGCCACTGCCCGTCAATCAAAAGGCCGGTAGGAACAGCGGCGAGCAAGGCAGCTTCACGTTCGGTTGAAACGGCAGGGTAAAGCGCGGAGACAGTCATAAAGGGAAGTCCTTAGCAGGTATAGGGGTTCGGCAGGCACAACCACCGTGGGTGGGTTTCGACAGGCTCAACCACCGGGTCGGAGGGCGGTGGGGGGTGGGTTAGTAGGCTTTGACCCGCTGCTCAACCACCAAATGGATGAGCGCGAAGACGCGGTCCTCGTCGATGGCTCTCAGCGCCGCTGTGATAGCGGCAAGAATGTCAGCATCGCGTTCCACCTTGATGCCGACACCCCCAAAGGCCTGTGCCATGAGCGCGAACTCCGGGTTTTTCAATTGGGTGCCCGAAACACGTTCGGGGTAATGCCGTTCTTGATGTGTGCGGATGGTCCCGTACTCCTGGTTGTCCATCACGATGACCAGAGGGGTGGCGCCGTATTGGGCCGCGGTGGCCAGTTCCTGGCCGTTCATGAGGAATTCCCCGTCTCCGGCGATCGTCACCACGCGCCTGCCGGGGTATTCCAATGAAGCGGCGATAGCGGACGGTACCGAGTAGCCCATGGAGCCGTTGCGGGCACTGATCATCGAGGCGTAGCGCTGGGTGGGAAAGTAGCGGTGGGCCCAGTTCGTGTGCTCGCCTGCGCCCAGTGTGATCATGGCGTCATGCGGGAGGGTGGGGACGAGGTTGGCCATCAGGGTGTCCATGCGAGCTGGACCATCGGACGGCGTCGCTGAGGGAAGGGCGGCGAAGGCAACCTGCTCCGCACGCATCTTTGCCGTCCAACTCTTCCACTCATCTTTGACGGGAAGCTCGATCTTCGCGAGGTCGCGGACGAATACATCTGGCTTGGCGACAATTTGGTACGAGACGGGTCCCGAGCGGCCACGAAGCGATGGGTCGATAGTGACCAGGAAGTTCTTTTTTGACCAGTCCTGGCGGCAAAGAAATCCATCGGTAATCACGTCACCAGGGACTGTGCCCACAAAAACCAGCAGGTCAGTTTCTTCGAGCAGGTCATAGGTGGGCCGCGGACGGCCATAGCCTATGGGGCCAACGTAAGAGGGGGAATCAAACGGGATGGTGCCCTCGGTGCGCCACTCGGCCGCTGCAGGAATGTGGTGCTTCTCCAGCCAGCGTGTGAGCTGATCCGCCCCTTCTTGCGTCCAGTCATTGCCGCCGGTGACGAACAATGGCTTGCTTGATGCGGCCAGGGCATCGGCCAGCGCGGCCGCGTCCACGGTGGTCATTCCACCGGTGGCGACCGGGATGGGTGGATGGAGTTCGGCGGGGATCTGCTGGCGGATAACGTCTTCGGGCAGGCCGACGACGACAGGGCCGGGCCGTCCGCTCATCGCCGCGAACAGGGCTTCCGCGACGATTTCGGAAGCGCGTGCGGCGTGGTCCAGGACCATCACGCGCTTCGCGCCGGTATCGAACCAGGCTTTGATATCGAATTCCTGGAAGGCCTCGCGGTCCCTATGGGCGAAGGGGATCAGCCCCACGAACAGAACCATGGGGGTGGAGTCCTGCCACGCGGTGTGCAGTCCAACGTGGGCATTGGCAGCGCCGGGACCACGGGTAACCATCGCAATGCCGGGCAGCTGGTTCATCTTCCCGTCAGCCTCTGCCATGTACGTCGCTCCACCCTCGTGGCGGCACACGATGGTTTCGATGGGCGAGTCGTGGAGTCCGTCAAGAACGTCAAGGAAGCTCTCGCCCGGCACCACATGGGCCCGCTTGATGCCATGGGCGGCCAGCGTATCAACGATGACGTGGCCAGCGGACTTGAGGGATGGCAGCGGGTCCCCTGGCAACTCGTCTTGCTCGGCTGTTACTTGAGTCATGGATAAAACCTTTTCGCTGGATGCCGCGTCTTTGCGCAACAGGAATTCAGTTGGTCACTGACCCGGGCCGCAGGATGGGGGCCCGGGTCACCAGAAGGACGCGGGCTGGCCGGCCTGGCTGGAATTAAAGGAGAATGCTGAGCGGGTTCTCTATGCGGGTCTTGAACGCGCCCAGCAATTGGGCTGCCACCGCGCCGTCGATAACACGGTGGTCCGCGGAGAGAGTACAGCTCATGACCGTGGCAACTGCCAACTGGCCGGAGCGCACCACCGGGCGCTGCTCTGCAGCCCCGACGGCCAGGATCCCTGCCTGGGGTGGGTTGAGGATGGCCGAGAACTCCCGTGTTCCGTACATTCCCAGGTTCGTGAGGCTGAAGGACCCGCCGTCGAGTTCTTGCTGCCGGATCCGGCCGGCGCCGGCACGTTCTTTGTAGTCACCCATGGTTCTGCCCAGGGAGCTGAGGGAGAGGTTTTCCAAGCCGCGGACCACCGGTGTCAGCAGGCCGTCTGTCGTCGCGATGGCCACTGAGACATCGACGGTGGAATAGCGGCGGATGGCGCCTCCTTGCCATGACGCGTTTGCGGCGGGCACGTCTACAAGGGCACCTCCCAGGGCTTTCAGGACAAGATCATTGACGGTTGCCTTCTGGCCCGCAGGGAGGGAGTCCTGGTTAATTTGCTTGCGTAAAGCCAGGAGGGCGTCCATTTCGACGTCGATTGAGACATAGAAATGGGGAACGGTCGTCTTCGACTCGGTCAGCCGCCGTGCGATGGCCTTGCGCATGCCTGAGAGCGGTACGTCCTGGAAGTTTTGCATGCCCGCCGTCTGCGACAAAGCCGTTGAGGCAGCGGGGAGGAGTTCTTCCGCCTTGGGGACGGGCTGCGGGCCTGCTGCTTGTTGCCTTCCGGCAGCTTCAACATCTCCGCGCAGGATCCTGCCGTTGGGTCCGGAGCCCGCCAAGGCTGAAAGGTCGATGCCCATTTCCTTTGCGAGCTTTCGGGCCAGGGGTGACCCGAATATGCGCGAGTCCCGTCCTTGAGCATTACGGGACGGTTCCTGGCTGGCGTCCGGAGCCGCAGGCCGCGTATCCCGCCGGGTTGTCGGTGCTTCAGTGTCCTCCGGCACGGGATGCTCTGCAAGGCTGTGCGCGGCGCCGCCGGCGGAGGCGATCTGTTTGTCTATGGACGCGTCGTCTTCCCCCGCTTCCACGAGCACAGCAATGGGCTCACCGACACCCACGGAAGTTCCCGGCTGTATTAACAGCCTTCCGATGGTGCCCGGAAACTCAGCCTGTAGTTCAACAGTGGCCTTTTCAGTCTCAATTTCGGCGATGGGCTGTCCGGCGGCGATGGTGTCGCCTATTTTCACGAGCCAGTCCTGGAGGGCTGCCTCGGTGGCGTCTGCGACGACGGCCGGCATGGTGATGATGGTTGCCATGGTGAATATCCTTCGATGGATCCGGTTCAGGAACGGCCGAGGTTGCGGGCTATTTCGTCGAAGCCGGCAAGGACGTCGTCGATATCGGCGTTGGCGGCAGCCTCAAGGACTTTCGAGATGCTCGGCGCGGCTTCCTTGCCCGTGACCCTTTGAATGGGCTGGTCGAGGTAGTCGAAGAATCTGCGCTGGATCTCGTCGGACAGCCAGCCACCATACGAGGTGCCGCGGGCACCCTGCTCGACGATCAGGACGTTGTTGGTCTTCTGGATTGAGGCGCCGATCGTGTCCCAGTCCAGCGAGGCCCGGTCAAGCCACCGCAGATCGATGATTTCGGGATCGAGATCGAGGCGCTGCCCGGCAGCCTGAAGCGAAACACCCACCATGTTCAGGTAGCTCAGTACGGTGACGCCTTCGCCGGCCCGGCGCACGGCAGCCTTGCCAACGGGCAACTGGTAGTCGAGATTCCCCGCGGGGATGTCTCCCTTGGTCCCGTAGAGATCGACGTGCTCAAGCACCAGTACGGGGTCCTGGAGTTCCAAAGCAGTATTCATCAGCCCGATATAGTCGTGCGGTGTTGACGGCGCTACGATGCGCCAGCCCGGGTTGTTGGCAAAGATACCCGCCGGATCCATGGAATGCTGGGAGCCATAGCCGGCGCCCATTGCAACCTTGGAGCGCAGAACCACAGGCATCGCGGACTGGCCGCCGAACATGTGCCGGGCCTTGCCGATCTGGTTGAAAATCTGGTCAGCGGCGACCCAGAGGAAGTCCGAGTACATGAATTCAACGACCGGTTTGTAGCGCCCCGTCATGGACAGGCCGCCTGCCAGGCCCGCGAAGGCGTTCTCGCTGATTGGCGTACCCAGGACCCGGTCGGGATAAGCGTCCTTAAGCCCGCGGGTGGCCCCGTTAGTGCCGCCCTTGAGCCGGTGAACGTCCTCTCCCATGACCAGCACACCGGGGTCCACGTCCATCCGGCGCCCCAGTACATCTGCAATTGCATCCACGAAGCGTCGCTCCTCGGTGCCGGCGCCCGTCTGTTCCCCGGAGGTTGATCGGGTCAGGGCCGGTTCGCTCCTGATGTCGGTATCCACGGCGGCGGGATCCGGCCAGAGCACGGGGCGAATCCGGCGGGCGGCTTTGGTGCTTTCCGGATCCTTCTCCGTGATTCCGTCAACAATCCGGGTAATGTGCTCCGTGATCTGCGAGGTGAGGTCACCCAGTTGTTCGTCGGTGAGGAGTCCGCGCCGGGTCATCTCTGTGGCCAGCCTGGCCAACGGGTCGCGGTCGCGCCATTGCTTCTCCTCTTCCTTGCTTCGGTAGCCGAAGGCGCTGCCGGGGAAGGGGCCGTTCTGATGGAAATAGCGGTAGGTTTCCGCCTCGATCAGGGTGGCACCCTTGCCGGCACGCATGTGTGCCACGGCTGCTTCCTGGGCCAAGTAGACCGCGAGGGGATCCATGCCGTCCACACGCCAGGACCGGATGCCAAAACCAGGGCCACGAGCCGCGAGCCGGGGTTCACCGGTTACATCGGCAACGTGGGTGGAGACGGCGTAGAGATTGTTCTCGATGTAGAAGCACAGCGGCAGGCGCCATGCCGCCGCCAGATTCAGGGTCTCAAGCGTCGACCCGATGTTCGAGGCACCGTCACCGAAATAGGTCACGGTGACCCCCATCCCGTCTGCCTGACCGCCGTCGGCATGCACCTCTGCGTCGTGGCGCTGGGCCCAGGCATTGCCCGCGGCAAGGGGCACGCCGCCGCCGACGATGGCGTTCGTGCCTAGAGCTCCTGCCTCGAGCCACTGCAAGTGCATTGAGCCGCCCCGGCCACCACTGAATCCCGCCTTGAGGCCCAAAATTTCGGACATGGTTCGCCGGATGAACTCCGTTACCCGGTCGTCCTTTATCCCGTCCACTATCGACATGCCGTTCGGGCATAGATACGCAAGACCTTTGGCCAGGAATTGATGGTGGCCCCGGTGGGTGCCGTTGACGCCGTCAGCACCGCGCAGCGCCAGGACGGATCCCACGGCCGCTCCCTCCTGGCCAATGCTGGAGTGGGCGGGCCCGTGCACCAGGCCTTCTGCTGCCAGCTGCAGGACAACTTCCTCAAAAATCCGGATGGTGTGCATCTGCACCAGCATGGATTCGAGCAATTCCGGAGCTGCTGCGTCCCAGTCTTCTCGGGTTGTCCGCAGCTCTGTGCACTCTGTCGAGTAGGTCAAAGGCGTAATGGTTGACATCTATGGCTCCCAAGGGGCGTACGTGCAGGGCTTATGCGTTCGTCCCACCATAGGGCAGTGATTGGATCCAATGCAAGGCCAATCTGCTGTTTAGAGGCCCTTTCGTGGGTCGAATGGATCCAATCGGCCGGAGTACGTATGCTGTAGATATGGCCATCGAAGCTGTGCTGTTGAAGAAATCGGGCGCTGCAAGTCAGCGCATCGCAAATGAACTGAGTCAAAGGATTCTCGACGGACACCTTGCGCCCGGCGCGAGGATCCGCCAGGAGCAGATCGCGGAAGAGTTCGGCGTGAGCAGGCTGCCGATTCGTGAAGCGTTGCGCATTCTTGAATCGCATGGGCTCGTCACGCTGGTTGCCTCCTCCGGGGCGTGGGTCAGTTCCATGAACCTCGCTGAGTGCCAGGAGACATATCTGATCCGTGAACGCATCGAGCCGCTCGCGCTGGGGCAAGCTATCGACAGCGTCAGTGTGGAAACCATGGATCGGCTCAGCCGGCTGGCGGAGGAGATGGAGAACTGCACGGTGGTGGAGGACTTCGTCGAGCTGGACCGCGAATTCCACCTGCTAAGTTTTCAGGACGCGGGCATGCCAACCTTGTTGGAGATGGTCGAAAGGCTCTGGAACACCACGCAGCACTATCGGCGCGCGTACGTCCAGCTCATCGGCCCTGAGGGACTCGAAGACACGAATTTGGAACATCGCCTCCTCCTGGCGGCCATCCGCCGGCGCGACATCCGCTCGGCGGAGGAACTGCTGGCGATGCATGTCCGGAAGACCCGAATTGCCCTGCTTGACCACCCTGAAATTTTTGATCGCCAGAGCTAGCCAGCCGGATAAGGATATGAGCCAGGACGCTGAACATGAATCTGTTGCCCTTCAAGAAGTGCGCGGTCTGCCGGGTATACGGGGGACCGACCATATCGGATTCACTGTTCCCGACTTGGAACAGGCTCACGAATTCTTCGTCAACGTTATTGGGTGCCAGCATGTCTACTCGCTGGGGCCCTATCCGCAGGACCCCGGGTTAATGCGGACGAAGCTCAATGTCCACCCGGAGGCGACTCTGGTGGAAATTCGCTTTTACCGGTGCTTCAACGGGGCGAATTTCGAGGTCTTCAATTACTCCTCCCCGGATCAACGGCGGGAACAGCCCCGCAACAGTGACATTGGCGGTCATCACCTCGCCTTCTACGTCGAGGATCTCGACGTAGCTGTCGACTACCTCAAAGGCCAGGGGATTCGGGTACTTGGGGAACCGACCTCGAGTTCTGGAGCCAGCAAGGGCCAGCGTTGGATCTACTTCCTGGCGCCGTGGGGGATGCAATTCGAACTCGTGTCCTTTCCGCAAGGAAAAGGCTACGAATCGCAAACCGCCCTGCGGCTCTGGATGCCCTGAGGAGGAGGCCCGTGCCTACTGCAGCCTCGGGTCGAGCCCGTACTGCTCGGGGACGCCGAGGTGTGCGCGGAGGGTGGTGCCTTCGTAGTCGGAGTCCAGCAAGGCCGCTTTCCCGCTGGATCGGCACGACTTCGTCGACGAAGGTGTCGATCCCGTCCTCCTAAATGTCCACAGGCATCCAGAAACCATCGACAGCTCCCGGCCTCGAACCTGGGGCATTCCGAGGATCATGTTGCGCTCGCTAATGAGCGTTCCTTAGATGTGAAGCGGTGCAGGGACGCCATGCCGCCGGCCGAAGGCTGCGGGGAGGAGTGCGCCCGCGGGTGTTTCCAAGGCGAGGGCAATCGGGGTGCCGTCCAGGGCGATGGTGACCCCGCGCCCCCGCTGCTCGGGATCTACCAGGCGACTGGCGTATCCGTGAGGATCCCCTACAGGACGCCGGCGAAGATGCCGGGAGCGAAGCATGCGATCAAGGTCAGTGCAAAAGCTGGAGAAATGGCGACGACGAGGCTGGTCACCACATAGCCGGCGAGGGCAATGGCAAGCAGGCGGCGGCGGGGCCAGCCCATGCTTGCACCGATGATGGGGATTGCGCCGGTTAGCGAACCGATCGCGTAGACCGTTACCGTCTGCCCTGCCGCCGTCTCGGTCACCCCCATTCCGCTTCTGAGGGCGGGAAGGATCCCGGCGGGTATCGCCTCGAGCATCGTCGTCAGGAAGCCTGCTGTTGAGAGAGCGAGCAGGCTCCCCAGCGGCAGGCGTTTGGATCGTTGGGAAATCGAAGGATAGGAATGTGTTTGGGTTATGCGCCCATGATGCAACATTCACACTATTGTTAATGTCGAATCCGGGCTTGAAGCGGGCGTCCGGATGGTGGCAGGCCGGCGGCTCCTAGCCCGCGGGGACCTTTCGCGAACGCGTGGCGGCGTCGTCCAAGGCTTCGATGTAACGCGTGATCGCATCGCGGTTCTGGATGAGCAGATCGATCTTCTGCGACATCCGCTCCCGCTCATGAATCAGCAGCTCCCGAAGTTTCGGGTCGGGGTCCGCGACGACAATCTCCTGCGGTTGATCCAAGCACGGCAGGATGTCACTGATAATCCTCGTCGGAATCCCAGCGTCAATCAGGCCGCGGATTTTCTGCACCCGGTCCAGGAGATGGTCGTCATAGACGCGGTAGCCGTTGTCGAGCCGACGCGGCACGACCAGGCCCTGCTCTTCGTAATACCTCAGCATGCGTGCGGGCACGCCCGACCGCTCTGCCAATTCTCCGATACGCATGGCGCTCCTCTGTCGTCGGTCCGGCTTGACGTTAACACTAATGACAACGCTGAGAATATGCCTCGATATTTAAACACTCAAACTATGAACGTTTTGCTCTCCTTGCGAAAGTTTTTCTTGACGAGGACCCCCAGCAGAAGTACCGTCGGCATACCGACCCCGAGTTGCGAAGAAGAGAAGCTTCGGGCGGCCATCACATGCATCCCAGCCGCCTTTGGCGCTGGCACGACGCACTCAGGAGAACAATGCGGACGACGAAGTCGCAGGCCCTAACGGCTGCTGAACCGACGGCGGGGCAACACATGGCTACCACCGTTCTATCCCCGGCAACGCACACTGAGTTCGGGCCGCAGCAGAGGAAGCTGTTGCGCCGGACCATCGCCGGTAGCGCTGTAGGCAACATCATGGAGCAATACGATTTCGCTTTGTACGCATCGGCGGCCGCCCTAATCTTCGGAAAGCTGTTTTTTCCAAGTTTCGACCCGACTGTCGCCCTGCTTGCCGCGTTCACGACCCAGGCCGTTGGCTTTATTGCGCGCCCGCTCGGTAGCTTGGTAGCCGGGCATGTTGGTGACCTGCATGGTCGAAAGCGCGTCCTGGTCGCCATGCTGCTCGTCGCAGGCATTTCGACCACCGCCATCGGGCTTCTTCCGACCTACGCTGCCATCGGGATCTGGGCACCAATTTTCCTCGTCATACTGCGCTTCGTGCAGGGCTTTTCGTTTGGTGGAGAATACGGCGGCGCCATCCTAATGGTGAGCGAGACGGCTCCCCGGGAAAAGCGGGGCTTCTACACAGGGTTCATCCCGGCATCATCAGCGCTCGGCGGTCTGCTTTCGACAGTCGTACTTTTCGCTGTGAGTCTCATGCCACCGGAAACTTTCGAGGCATGGGGCTGGAGAATCCCGTTCCTGCTATCGATTATCCTCGTCGTGGCTGGCCTCATCATCCGGCTTCGGCTGAAGGAGACCCCGGTATACAAAGACGCAGAGTCGCAGGGAAAGACCACCCGTAAGCCCATCCTCGAAGTGATTAAGACCAACCCCAAGCAACTTCTCCTGGCCGCGGGGATCAGTTTCGGATTCGGCACCCTCAATTACGTCGTACTGGGGTGGTTGTTGAGCTACACCGCTGTGGACCTCAAGATTGGTGCGGGCCTGGGGCTGATTGCCCTAGTGATTGGCTATGTTTTCTACGGCATTAGTGACTGGGTGAGCTCCGCCATCTCCGATCGGGTAGGTCGACGCCCCGTCATCCTCACTGGTGGAATTGCTTACGCGGTCTGGGCATTTCCGATGTTCGCCATGGTCGACACCAAGAGTCCCGTACTCATCGTGGTTGCGATGGCCGTCTCCCTTACCCTGAGTGGCATGATTTACGGCCCGCTGGCCTCTTTGATTAGTGAGCTCTTTGCAACCAAGTTCCGCTACAGCGGTGCGTCGATGGGCTACCAGCTCGGACAGACCCTGGGCGGTGGATTCTCGCCCCTGATCGCAACCGGCCTGTATGCGGCAACTCTGGCTTCCTGGTCGGTCGCCCTCTATCTCGTCATCGCCGGGCTCATCACAGCAGCGTGCGTATTCTTCCTGACGGAAACCAAGGGACGAGACCTCACACACTGATCGTCAGCCAACTGTCGCCGACGCTGCCCGCCAGGAGCGGGCAGAGCTTGCGCCCAGAGCTGGGTCAAAGCCCAACGTGACGCGTATTCGGGTGTTGTTGGCGTGGATACCTATGTCCGGCCGGCACGGCACGCTATTAGCCTTAGTGGAGAACGAGGCTTAGCGAGAAATCCATCGCACTGCCATCAAAGCAGCGCTTTGTTGTGGGATTGACCAAGATCAAATGCCCCGCGCCGACCGTTCTGCCATAACCCGCCGTGCTCGGTTTGTAGAGCAACGTCACTATTAGAAGGTATTTCGACCGGCAATGAATTACAGTTCCGAGAATTCCATTATGTTGACAATCCAGCGGCGCTCCGAATTGGAGCAGCGACTCGATAATGCCGTTGGCAAACTGATAAAAAATGCGAAACTGCGGAAGCAGGGCATGCTGGTGACGCGCAGCGGCCCAGAGACCTTTACCGTCAGCTTGAGTGAAAAAGTACCGTACGGCACAACCATGGAGAAAATGAACTGGTAGCCGAGAAGGTCATAGAACGCAGCGGGCCACGGACACTGAGGCGGCAACTCTACTGCCGAAACGGATAAATTTGCGGGCGGCCAGCAAGAAGATGCCTCGACGGACGGAATGAGATTAAGTGACGACAGCGACTGCCGACGGAGTCGGGTTTCGGTCCCGGAGGGGCCCCATCCTTATTGCCTTAATGGTCTCGTCGGGCCTGGTGGCGATTGATTCGACGATTGTGGCGACGGCTGTACCTTCGATCGTGCATGACGTTGGCGGCTTCACATCCTTTCCATGGCTCTTCTCGGCCTATTTGTTGGCGCAGGCTGTCTCCGTTCCCGTCTACGCGAAGCTCTCGGACGTCGTAGGCCGTAAGCCGATCATCCTTAGCGGTATCGCTCTATTCCTGCTCAGTTCGATCCTTTGCGGAGTGGCGTGGAGCATGCCGGCCCTCATCACCTTCCGCGTGCTGCAGGGCCTGGGCGCGGGAGCAGTACTGCCGATGGCTATGACCATCGTCGGCGATATCTACACGGTGACGGAACGGGCTAAGGTGCAGGGCTACCTTGCCAGTGTGTGGGCACTTTCCTCGGTCATTGGCCCAACGTTAGGTGGCTTGTTCGCTTCACTCGGCATCTGGCGTGCGATATTCCTCGTGAACATCCCGCTTTGCCTCTTGGCTGGGTGGCTGCTGATCCGAACGTTCCACGAAAGTATCGAGCGCGCCAAGCACCGGGTGGATTTTTTGGGGGCGGGACTGCTAACAGTTTCCCTCAGCCTGCTTATCCTTGGGGCTCTCGAGGGCGGCCTGGCATGGGCCTGGAACTCCGCCACCAGCATGTCCGTGTTTGGAGTCGGCACGTTGCTGTTCGCGGTGTTCGTTCTCGTCGAGAGGAGGGCCGCAGAGCCTGTACTGCCGTCGTGGGTCGTGTCCCGGCGTCTGTTGTTGACGACGTCGATCATCTCTTTCGGCATTGGGGCAACCATGTTCGGCCTTACCTCCTACGTGCCCACGTTCCTCATGGGATCCCTCACGACCTCCCCCGTTCTGGCCGGGCTCGCCCTGGCGGCATTGACTGTCGGCTGGCCGATCAGTGCGTCCCAGGCGGGCAGGTTCTATCTCCGGATTGGGTATCGGAGGACGGCACTGATCGGTGTCACGGTCGCGGTCATCGGTGCATCGGTTCTTACGCTTACGGCCTCTTCCCCCAACATTTTGGTTGTGGCGGCGTGCTGTTTCATTGTCGGTCTGGGACTGGGGCTGGTAGCGACCCCGATCCTCATTGCCGCCCAGTCAAGCGTCGAGTGGAATGAGCGCGGCGTAGTCACCGGTACTAATCTCTTTGCCCGTTCGATTGGAAGCTCTATCGGCGTCGCCGTTTTCGGGGCAGTAGCTAACTCGATATACGCCGGCGCCCCCGGCGGCGATTCCGATCCCCAGACAATCGTGTCGGCGTCTGCTGCTGTGTTCATGGCCGTACTGGTCAGTGCCATACTTTCCGTTGTCGCCGTTATCGCGATGCCCGCCGAGGACGATGCGAGCGCTACTCTCGAGGCATCGGACAAGGACAATGTTGCTTCCTCACATGGTTAGGACCCCTGGCCCTATAGATCTGCGAACTTGTCCAATCGAACCGCCGCCGATGTACCGTCAGCCTACTCAACTCGAACAAACCCTGCGCTGACCTACTGTCGCGACTAGGGCGATTGAGCAGGTCAGGGCCGGGGTCACTTTGAGCTATCCACAGCTGGACGTTGGTCACCGTCGGGGTAGTTTCCTCAGAAGCAATAGCGGTGGAAGACCTAATGGAAATTGTTCCCCGTCGCACTGAAGCAGGTTGGCTCTTCGGGATAAAGGTTCGAATGCTTACGGCAGATCGAAGGGCAGTGTTTTGTAGGCGGTGTCTTTGTTCATGTTCCAGCCGGCAACGATGCCGGAGCCGATCATTTGGTCGCTGAGGCGGGCAAGGCGGTAGGCGGGGTCGGTGTCGAGGGCAAGTTGGAGGAATTGGTGGGCTTTGCTGCCTCTGCCTTCCCACCAGTTGATGTAGCCGATGGCCGTGAGGACCGGGGCTGCGTGCTCGGCGCTCGTGCGGGTGTAGGCGTGCAGCAGCAGTTGCTGGGCCCACTCGATGCGTGACCACTCCGGGGCCTGCTCGGTTTGGGCGAACAGGATTTGCTGCATGGGCTCGTCTACCCCTGGGATGTCTGCCATGAGCCGGTCGCGGATTGCCGGGAACTGCAGGTTCGCGACGAGCGCGTGACAGTCGTCGTCGCTGGGGAAGGTCTTGGAATCGAGCATGTCTGCCCAGAGTTTCCTGCCTTGCTGCAGCGCGGCGTCGGTTGTTTGGGTCCTGATGGTGTCCATGTGGTGTTCGACGGCGGCGGCCTTAGCTTCTGCCTGACCGGTGGTTGGGAGGGTGATCCGGTCGGTGGGTTCGATGAAACTGCCTCGGTAAATGAATTCGGCGTTGATCGCGCTTGTCTGGGTGGAGCTGACGGGCCGGGCGAGGCTGGTTCCGGGTTCGCCGTCGTAGGGGGAAAAGGTTTGGTCTCCGACGAGGAGTCCGTCCCGGATGGTGATGCCCTGTTCAGCGAGGACCCCGGTGAGCGCGGCGATGGTGACGGCATGGGGTTTGGCCTGTCCATGGTTGCTGGTTTCGCTGGTGTAGACGGCGAAGAGGATGGATGTGGGGTTGGTGTCGCTGGTCAGGTAGTGGGCGACGGTGCGTGCGTAGGGGAGTTCCTGCCCGGGTTGGCGGGGGAGGTCGATGCGCAGGGTCGCACCGATGCTGTTGTCGTTGAGAGTGATGCAGACCAGGCTTTCCTGGGGCCAGAAGCCGAGGGTGTGACCGATGAAACTGAGCACATCCGATGGTGTCTTGATCGTTAGCTTTTCCATGGTCCTGATTCCCTTCACCCTTTGTGTTGCCGTGTTTTTGCGTTTGTTGGTTGTGGGCGTCGTTCTGGTAGGGGACTACCCGCTGGGCTGAGGGGCTGGAGCGCAACTTGGGAACCGGCCCCGGGGCGAAAACTTCAGCTAGAGGCAGTGCTTCACCGTGCTGATGAAGAAGTTTTCGGTTCGGGGTCGGCGCGGTAGCGCCCTGGTTGCGCGGAGGACCCGCCCAGCGATCCTGGGGCATATCAGAACGACAAGCAGTGATCGAACTTCTGCCTGTCCATCGAAGCCAAAGGCCCAAGCGGCATGACCACTCACAGACACTGGGGGTTGGGAGCGCTTAGTGCTCGCCCTCTGGTCCGGAGACGGTCAGCGGCAGTGTGTTGATGATGTTCATTGCGTCGGCGCTGGCTTCCGAAATCTTCTGTTTTCACCATCACTGGGCCTGTAGGCGAGGGCTAAATCTGATTTCTGATCGCAACCGGGGAGGACGACGTCACAGCACGTCTGACGGAGTTTGCGCCCGGCGGTGTGAAGGTCGTCTTTGACCCCGTCGGTGGACCGTTGCTGACCGAACTCGCGGCGGTGATCGCGAAGTACGGCAGGATCGTCGTCTACGGCGCACTCAGCAGCGAACCCACGCAGATTCCGGCGCTGTCGCTCCTTCAGAACAGGCTCACGATCCGGGGATTTTACATGGTCGAGGTCGTCTCGGACGACGCACGGTTGGCCAAGGCCGTGGCTTTCATCACTGATGGCATCGAACACTGAGTATTGAAGCCTCCTATCGACCAAGCGTTCCCGCTGGAGCGGATCGTCGAGGCGTTCACCTACCTGGAGGACAACTCACTAGTTGGGAAAGTTGTCATCACCGTTCCCCCTGCGTAGCAAGGCATACCGCCTCTCTATTCAGGCAATAGAGAGGCGGCATGCGAGCTGAAGACGCCTCAACGTCGAGTCTCATGAAACAACAGCTTTTCGAGATACCATTCAGCAACCACCTGAGGCCGTTGAAAATGTGACTGTTAGGGGCACGTGACCCGGGCTTGCCCTAAAGGGGTCGGAGGTTTCTTGCAGGCGAGTCCAGGAACGATCGCCAGTTGGAGGCCAGATCACGGTCGGTCCATTCTTGCTGCCGAAGTCCCCAGGGCTGACTTCGAGAATCTGCGCGCCCGGAAGTGCGGCAAGAACAGGGGAGTGTGTGGACATGATGACCTAGCTCGGGTTCTGCTCAAGGTAAGTGAGAAAGCCGTGCCTTGTTTCCGCCCGCGGGAAGTAGTCGCGTCTTGTGGCGCCGGCGGTCCGGACCAGGTGCAGGCGATCGGCGAGTCTGCACTCCGTAGATCGGGTGCTGTGTCGGGCCCCTGTAGATCCGTCTTCGGGGGACAAGCCATCGGACCGTGCAGTGGCTTCCCCGAGAGTGGATTTTCCCGACCCAATCTCCCCTATAAAGTTAGTGGCTGGAGTCAGCTCGAGCCCTTGGTCTACAACCTGGGCGACACGGGGTAGAACAGCTGGCCACGACTGCGGTCGAGAACGTTGGCCGGGTCTTCGGCCAAGAGTCTGATCGGAAAGTTATGCGCGGGCATGCCCCATTTTTACAGGCAACTAGCTGCGCGGTCCTGGCCCTGCCGGTGGCTGGCCCTGGTTACGGCAGGCCGTGGGTGGGCACTGCAGTGCGGTGCTGTCATTAGGACAGGGCCGTGACGGCCAGTTTCCGCACAATGGCCGTGCCGCCTTCCACGCGCACGTCGGTGCCGAGGTTCCCGGACAGGGGGAACACCAGATCGCTCAGGACCACCCTCCCGCCTTGGGCGAAGACCTCCACGGAGCACTGGTCGACGATTACACGTAGCCTTAGCACGCCGCCGTCGAGCTTCACTGGCGCCGACTCGGCCGATGCGAACTTTCCGTGGAAGGCGGTGTTTCCGGAGTTGCGGCGATCCAGGGTGAGCCGGCTCGTATCGGCATCGAAGCTGAGAACCGTTGCGGCGCTCCCGCCCGATGCGCCGAGAAGCCTGAAGGCAACGGTCCGGGCCGTCCCGGGCAGGATCTCGGCCTCGATCAGCTGGGCTGATCCGGGCATCGCGTCGGGCAGTTGCAACCGGGAGCCGTTAAGTTCCAGGTCGTGGATGGTGCGGGTCGGCTCCCCACAGTCCAACGGCAGCACCGGGCGCTGCACCAGGCGCGGCAAGCCGTCCACTGTCGCGAGCTCGACCTCGCGGGCAAGGGACATCCCGGAGCGCCACGGGGACGTGGGCAAGGTGTTGGCGTAGTCCCAGTTGTTCATCCAGCCGATCATGATGCGGCGGTTCTCCGGGGCGTTGCTGAAGGAGACGGCGGCGTAGTAGTCACGTCCCCAGTCGAGCCACAGGCAGTGTCTGAGATCCGTGGTCCCGTCGGCACCCGCTGGAACGAGTGAATCAGAGTCGGCGGTGAACTGCACCCCGTCGAAGTCGCCGACGAAGTACTGCCCTCCGGAGCCGCCGGCCACGGCACCCGGGTTGATATTGACCACTAGGACCCACTTGACGTTGTCTGGGTCTCCGTCGACGGGGAGCGGGAACAGGTCGGGGCATTCCCATTCGCCGCCTGTGGCGTTTGCAGGGCCGAAGGTGCTCAGGTATTCCCAGTCCTTGAGGTTGGCGGAGCGGTACAGCACAACCTGCTGGTGCTGGGCCTCCACCGCCACCATGACCCAGCAGGTACCGGCCGGTCCCTCGTAGCGGAACACCTTGGGGTCCCGGAAATGGGCCGAGCCGCGGCCAAGCACCGGGTTGGCTGCGTATTTGTTCCACGTCATGCCGGCGTCCGTGGAGAACGCGAGAGACTGGGCTTGTGTCCCTTGGTGCACCGAGCCTTCCTTGAAGGCGCTCGTGTAGATGGCCACCAAGGCCGGATCTTCCACTGTGCCGAATCCCGAGGTATTGCCGTGGTCCACCACGATGCTGCCGGAAAAGACGTCTTCTTCCTCGTCGCAGGCGATGGCAACCGGGTGTTCGGTCCAGTGCAGAAGGTCGGTTGAGGTGGCGTGTCCCCAGGACATGTTGCCCCAGACGTTGTCGAAGGGGTTGTTTTGGTAGAAGAGATGGTAGATGCCCTGGTGCCACACGAGTCCGTTGGGGTCGTTCAGCCACGTGTTCCTGGCTGTGTAGTGAAGTATCGGCCGGATGTTAAGGGCGGTGTCTTCGGCGGCGCCGGCCGGTGGCGTCGTTGTCTCAGTCATCGGAGTTCTTTCGGGAAGTTTGGGCCAGTTCCAGAGATTGGATCAGTTCTGCCCGTGTTGGCGGGTTCGCCCCGTGCCGTCCGACCGTTATGGCCGCAGCGAGCGAGGCGGCTGTTCCCAGGCGCGTGAGTTTGCCGTAGCCGAAATCGTCCTCGGGCTCGTCGAGGAGGCCCGCGATGAGCGAGGACATGTAGGAGTCGCCTGCGCCGACAGTGTCTTTGACGGCTACTGGCGGTGCTGGCACTTCGATCTCGGCGGCATTCGAACGCAGATAGGATCCGGATCCGCCATCCGTGATGATTGCCAGTTCTGTCCCGAGATCAAGCAGCCGCCGCGCGACGTCGGGAGGGGACGTGCGGGGGTAGAGCCACTGGGCATCGTCGGTACTGAGCTTCACGACGGTAGCCAGGGCAACTGTGTCTTCGAAGGTCCTGAGTGCTTCAGTGTGGCTGTGGAGCAGTGTCGGGCGGATGTTGGGGTCGTACGTGATCAAGCAACGGCGGGAGAACAGTTCCAGCAAGGACCGGACTTGGGTTGCTCCGGGTTCCATGAAGGAGGCCAGCGACCCCGTATGCAGCACCTTCGGGAGAAACGTGGGGCTGATTTGGGGGAGGTTCCATTCGAAGTCGAATTCGTACTCTGCGGAACCGCTGCTGTCGAGAAGCGCCCTGGCAGTGGATGTGCGGTCGAGGTGTTCGGCTCCCGGAAGCAGGCGTACCCCCGCGGTGCCCAGGTGCCGTTGGATGCTCTTGCTGCGTTCATCCCTGCCCAGCGCGGTGAGAAATGCGGTGCTGACACCTAGCCGACCGAGTCCGAACGCGACGTTCATCCCCGATCCGCCTGGGAACTCGACGGGTCCTGCGGCGGTATCAATGATGTCGATTATGGCCTCGCCGACGACGACGACGTCCGTTTCGGGGCATGGGGGAACTGGGGTGATGTGCATTTGAGGTCCTTGGAGGGGTGGGCGCGTCTGTTACTGGACGCGCTCGAGGTCAGGTGTTGGCGTGTGTAGGAGAGTCCAGGGCCGCTCTACTGGAAGCGTCCTTATGTCTTGGGGAGGCGACGGAATCGCGAAGAACCATGGGACAGGGAAGAAGGGTCGGGTGAGCGGCGAACAGCTGCAGGTCGGTTTTGCCCTCGATGGCGTCGATCAGGTTTTCGGTTGCCCATGCGCCCATTTCGTAGTGGGGCAGGGCGACGGTTGTGAGTGCGGGGTAGAGGTTTTCGGCGATGAGTTGTTGGTTGTCGAAACCGACGAAGGAGATGTCATCCGGAATCCTAAGACCAAGTTCCCCGGCGGCCCGGTACGCGCCCATGGCCATGCGGTCGTTGTAGCAGAAGACCGCCGTGGGCCGGCTTGGGGGTTTCAGGAGGCGCAGGGCCGCCTGGTAGCCGCCGGGCACCTCCGAATGCTCGGACTGGACCAGTTCTTCGTGGAAGGGCAGCCCGGCGTCCGCGAGTGTTTCTTTGAAGGCCCTGAGCCGGGAGTGGGTGGCCGGAACGTCGTCGGTGTTGTTGAGCATGCCGATGCGGGTGTGTCCGGCGTCGATCAGGGTTTGCACGGCCGACCTCGCACCGGCGATTTCGTCGGGGATTACGGAGGAAACCGTCTGGCTGATGTCTTCGGAGTCCACCAGGACAGCGGGGAGTCCGACAAGGTTCTTGGGGACGGCCAGTTGGCGGTGATACATCGTGGCGTACAGGATGCCGTCTACCTGCCGGTCCAGCAGATCCGCCACATCACTTTCCCTGGAATCCTGGGAGCTGGTGCTGGTGGAGTTGATGATCATGATGCGGTACCCGCGGGCACGTGCCGTCTCCTCGGCCCCCAAAATGATCCGGCCAGCGTGCGGGGTGGTGGCGATTTCCTCGCTGATGAACCCGATCATGCCCGAGCGTTGGGTGCGCAGGGCCTGCGCCAGCCGGTTCGGGCCGTAGCCGAGACGCTGCGCCGCTTCGTGGACCCGTTCCCTCGTCTCCACCCCCACCCGGGCGTAGGCAACGTCATTGAGGACGTGGGACACCGTCGTGACAGAGACGCCGGCTGCGGCTGCCACGTCCTTGATGCCAACTGACTTGTTCATTGGTCTCCCACGTCCTTATGTTGATGCTGATTCTACGTTCGGGTAATGGCTGCGTGCGTTTTATTCGTCCCAGAGGCCCGATGGCGATCCCCGGGGGGTCTCGCCGGGTCTGAGCGGGTTACTGGGCCACAAGTGCCTGTGCCGTCTGGATACCGATCGTGGGTGTGGCCCTGAAGGCGTTAACAGCCCTGTCTGCGATAACTTGGGCGTCACTTCCGGAATCAAGGATCGTATTCCGGGCTGATTCGGAATCGACCATGACGGCCGTAACGGCGAGGGCGTCCGAAGCCTCGGTCGTCAACAGAGCGTCCACCTGGGCCGAGAAGCAGGAGTCACTTGACTTGGAGTGAACGTCCATCGCCACCATGTGGTTGTTGGAGACGAAGTTGCCAACTCCCGCCATCAGCCGGATGATGACAGGCGTCGCACCTGCCGGCCGGATGCTCTGGGAGTTGATGATCTCGGAGAAGTGGTTGCCGATGACAGAGTTGTTGCTGCCGCTGACGCAGAGAAGTCCGTGGAGGTCGTTCAGTCCGTTGTCGACTCCCAGGAAGGGCGTCCAGGGCTCGTGGTCACGCAGGAAGTGATTCGTGGCCACGAGGTTTTCCGAACTATTCGCTGCAAGCACCACCATCCCGGGGTAGAACGAATGCAAACGGTTGTTGGTGACGCTCGAACGCGTGACGCCGTCGAGATGGACGCTGCTCGCACCACGGGGGAAGACGTTGTTCGCGGTTATCAGGAGCCCGCCATGGTTCTGGGCGTAGATCGAGTGTCCTTTGAAGCCTGCTCCGACCAAGTTGTCGGTGATCTTTGACGCCTGTCCCCACCCGCGCAGCTCGATGCAGCTTCCGCATTCAGCGATGAAGTTGTCGTGAACGGACAGCGCGTCCGCGTTGTAGATAGTGAGAGCGTTCTCAAGGTAGACGAACCCCATGCCGGTTACGCGGAATGAGTCATTGGCGTTCGCGACATAGATACCGGTCTTGCCGTTGACGTAGGTGTTCTCCGGATGCATCCCCGAGCCGTCCGAGTTGAAGTGCAACCCGTCGATGCAGAAGTTGGAGAACTCGACCGAGCTGATCCGTGGGCTCCCGCTTCGCTCAACGTAGAAGGCGGCCCCCTTGGATTCCTCCCCGTCTCGGCCGAGGGGAATGTCGACCAGAATGCGGCTCCCCCCGGGCCACAGCTCATGCAAGTCGGGCCATTCGTCTTCGGGAACGTTGAACCGGATGCTCGATGATGTAAAGCCGTGTCCCGAGCCATAGATCCTGAGGAAACTGACGTCGATCACCACCTGCGTACGAAGGTGGTAGTCCCCGGGCGGAATGTAGATCACCGCGCCTGGTTTTCCGCCATTGTTCGCATCGGTGACGGTCTGGCGGTCCTTGATGTCAGCGATGATGCTGTTGATTACTTCACCGACGTCCTCGGACGGATTGCCGACGGGCCACGTAGTGACGTCGTAGTAGTTGTTGCTTGACATAGGTTCTTCCCTTTGTGTTGTTTCTCAGCCCTTGACGGCGCCGAGCGTCATGCCTGCGACGATCTTGCGCTGCAAGAGAAGCGTGAGGAGGATGACCGGGATCGAGAACACGGCCGCCAGCGCAGTCATGGATCCCCAGTCGAGTCCGAACTGGGTCTGGAAGTTGGCGATGACCACCGGGGTGGTCTGGGACCGGACGGCGGTCATCAGCAGGGCGAACAGGAACTCATTCCAGGACGCGAGGAAGGCGAAGATGGCCGTGACGGCGATGCCTCCGGACACCACCGGAATGACCACCCGCCACAAGGCGCCCAGCCGGCTGCAGCCGTCCACCGTAGCCGCTTCCTCCAGGTCCTGCGGGACGGCTTCGAAGAAGCTGGACATCAGCCAGATGGAAAGCGGCAGGGAGATGGTGGTGTGCGCGATCGACAGTGCGATGGGGGTGTCGGCCAAACCAACACCGGCCATCATGGACGCGAGCGGGATGCCGATGGCGACGGGCGGGACCATCCTGGTGACCAGGGCAGCCATGATGAATACCCGGCCGCTGGGGGTCTTGTAGCGGGTGATCCCATACGCCGCGGGAACCGCCAGCACCAGGGACAGCACGGTGCTGATGATGGCCGTCTGGACGCTGTTGATGAACGACGGGAGGACCCCGCTGCGGCCAAGGGCGTTGGTGTAGTTCTCCAGCGTCCATTCCCGGGGCAGGATGGTGGGCGGTACCGCGATGGTGTCGATCGGCGTCTTGAAGGACGTGAACAGCAGGTACAGGAACGGAAAACTGTAGAGCACCATGGCCGCGGCCAGCAGGATCCAGAGCAGGGTCCGCGTGCTGCGCTTTCCGGCCTCGAGGCCTTCCGCGTTGTAGCGGCGGCGCCGCCGGGGGGTACTTGCGGGAGCCTCGGTGATAGGCAAGGGTGGGGCTGTTGCGGTAGCCAAAGGGATCTCGCTCCTGTCATGCGCTGCGGAGACGCGTGCTGCAAAGCCTGCGTGGCGTGGCCGGTAGGGGACGACGTGAGTCGGCAAGGCGCCGTCGTCTGGGGTCTGGGCGGTGCTCATCAGGTGTCCGTTCCGGGCCGCCAGATGGTTGCCACGGCGAAGAATGCGACGCCGAGCATCGCGAGCAGGTAGATGGTGCCCATGGCGCTGGCCAGGCCTGGATCGCCGAATCGGATCATGGTCCGGTAGATCAGCAGGCTCATGGTCTCCGAGGCGGAGTCGGGGCCGCCGTTGGTCTGGATGAGGATCGTGTCGAAGGCCCGGGCGGCATCGATGCCGCGGACCACCAGGGCGACAGCGATCACTGGCCGCATTAGGGGAAGGATGATGCGGAACAGCAGCGCCGGAGCCCGGGCCCCGTCCAACCGTGCTGCCTCAATGAGGTCTCCGGGGATGTTCTGGAGCCCGGCGAAGAGCACCAGGCACATGAACGAGGTTGTAAGCCAGATATCCGGAACGGCCACGGAAAACAGCACGATGTCCGGGTTGGAGAGCCAGCCGATCTGGTTCGGGTTCTCCAGGATGCCGGCCTGGTGCAGGAGGGTGCCGATCAGACCGAAGTTGTCGATCATGAGGAACTTCCAGAGCAGGCCGGCCACGATCGGGGCGATCATCAGCGGGTACAGGAACACTGTCCGCCAAATCTGTGACCGTTTGCCCAGCATGGTGAACAGCAGGGCCATGCCGAGCCCCAGGGTGAATTCGAGGGTGACGACGATGGTGGTGTAGGCGAGGGTCCGCCATCCGGCGCCGGTGAAGGCTTCGGAGCTGAAAGCTTCAATGTAGTTGGTCAGGCCAATGAATTCGCGGGTGCCGCCGACATTGGGGGAAATTTTGTAGAAGCTGTCGGTGATGAGCCGGATGAGCGGGTAGGCCACAAACACCGCGAGGAAAACGGCGGCAGGGGTCATCAGGAACAGCGCGAAACGGCGATCAGGGATACGCACGGGAATCTCTTCTGTTTGGTGGATCTTCGCGGCCGGCACCGCTGATTGCGGGTGCCGGCCGCGAAGGGCTTACTTGATCAGGTCCTGGACCTTTTTCTTGGCTTCGGACAGCAACGCTGTGGTGTCCCCGCCGGCCACGGCCTTCTGCAGGGTCGGCACCAGGACGGTGTCGACGATCTGCTGCCACTTGGTCGTCGCGGGGCGGGTTGCCGTGGCCGGTGCGTTGAGGGTGGCGATCAGCGGCTTGAAGCTTTCGTAGCCGGGCTGGTCCTGGTACTTTTCGAACGCGGAAATCCTTGAGGCCAGACCGAGCGAGGACTGGATGCCAAGGTCGTTGTGGTCATATGCGCATTTGATGAACTTTTTGGCGTTCTCGGCGTTCTTGCTTGCCTTCGGAACGGACAGGTACCAGGGGCCCGGGACGCCGGCCACGCCGGCGGAGCCGCCGATCATGGCCGCGGTTCCGACCTTGCCGTAGACGGGAGAGTCTTTGGGGATCTGCCGGTAGGCGTGGGCCCAGAAGCGGGTCATGGCGGTCTTGCCCTGGTTGAAGAGGTTCTGGGCGGCGGCCCAGTCCACCTGTGCGGCGCCCGGGGGAGCGGACTTGGTCATGCTGACGTAGAAGTCGAGGGCTTCCTTGTGGGCCGCGTTGTCGATCACGACGTTGTTGTTCGCATCGAGGACCATGGGTGAGCCCGCCTGCAGCACATGGGCCAGCCATTCCGTTTCCACAGCGCCCTTGACATCTGTGCCGTACATCCCGTCCTTGGTGAAGAACTCCGAAATGTCCTGGTACTGCTTCCAGGTCGTGGGGGCAGCGAGGTCATATCCGTACTTGGTCTTGAAGTCGGCCTTGTTCTGGGCGTTCTCGAAGAGGTCCTTGCGGTAGAGGATGATCTCGGCGTTGGTCCATGCCGGCATCCCGATGAAATGTCCGTCCACGTTGGCTTCCTTCACCAGCGAGGGAAAGATGTCCTTCTTGACATCGTCAGTGAAGAGCTCGTCGAGCGGCTGGACGGCGTCCTTGAAGTTGGGCAACCACACCGAGTCAAGGGCCGCGACATCAAAGGAGACGCTGCCGGAGGAAAACTCACTGGAGAGCCGGTTGAAGAGACCGTCGTAGGGCAGCTCGACAAAGTTGGCGCTGACCCCGGTTTCCTGCTTGCACTTCTCGGCCACCGCGGTCAGTTCGGCGTGGCCGCCGGCCTCCACGAGGACGTTGATGGAGCCGGCGGCCCCGCCGGACGCGGCCGGGCCGCCAGCTCCGCACGCGGTGGCGGCCAGCAGTACCGCGGCGGAGACGCTGCCGACCACGGCGAGCCTGGAGATTGTTTTTCGAGAGGACATCGCTGTCGACTCCCTTTCTCTGGGAACGGAGATACGAAAGATTGGATGATCATTGACAAACCGTTTTGCCAAAACGACTTGGCACAAGATTATGCGCAGACTGCAGAGGGTGTCAAGGGTCACAAATCGTTTTGGCATCGGCCTGAGAGGTCGCCGGCGAAGCACCGTACGCGCTCATGGATATCATCGCCGAGCGACCCGCCCAAGCTGTAGACTCCGCTCGGCCCGTCTGGGACGCTATGCACGGAGTGGTAGCACAGCGAAGGACGCTCACCGTGGCCGAGCTCTGCGAACCTCTGATCGCCTGGGAGCGTCTGTCAGAGCTTCTTGGCGCCTACGGGATCTCTGTGCCTGCCGGAAGTCTCACGGTCACCACTCAAGTGGGCCCTCGCCATGGAGATCTTCACCCAGGGAACGTCCTGATCGACAACGGACAGGCAGTGCTCAGTGATTTCGATAGCGAAGCCTTCGCGGCCGGCGTGCTAGACCCAATCACCATGTTCAACTCGACTCTGGTCCATCCAGCTTCGCCGATCCGTGGTGCAGCATGGCCGGTCATCTCCGAGATCGAATCGACCTTCGCGACAGGAGACTTCGGGCAAGGCCACCCTTGCGAACTTTGGTTCCGTGGCGTTCACGACTGGATCAGTGAGTGCCGGACCAGTGAACGCGAGTTATGGGCCTTGGTACTGGCGTACGCCGGTCGGCAAGTTCGCTACCAAGACGTGCTCGACGATCGGGAGATTGTCGACCGCGTCATCGCAATCGCCAAGCGTGCAGCGGAAGCTCTCGCGAGCTCCTGACGAGGGGGACCAGAAGGGGACCAAAACCATGAAACCCGTGCAAGGCACGACCTGCGATATGGCAGTCTGCCCCCACATCCATGCGGAAGACGAGGCTGAGCAGCATCTTTGGACGCCTGATGGTTAAGTGGGTTTACCCCTGGCAGACCAGAAAATTGAATAGCGGGCTGTAGCGCAGCTTGGTAGCGCACCTGACTGGGGTCAAATGGGGCGCAGGTCCAAATACTGGCAGCTCGACCAGCAGAATCCCTGATGAGAATTTCTGGTCAGGGAATTTCTGTATTCTCTGGATTTACGGAATTGCTTGTCATTTGGCGCGCCGTATCGTGGGAGACGTGGGCGGGAATCGGCGTTGTACGGACCACCAGCTGATTGGGGCCGTTGCCGGATCGACCTCGTGGCGTGATGCGCCGCTAGTATCGACGTCGTCCGGAGCCATGAGGTCGGTGCGGGCCCGAGCGGGTTCAATAGTTATGAAATATGGGGTGTTGACAATGTCAACGCTTTTCGCGTCGTACCGGGCGGTACATCGGCCGGACTGGCTCGGATTGCCGGTGTTTTCGCGGATTCCCAGTGTTTGCCAGGCTTGGAATGCAGTTCGAGTCCCACCTCGGGCACGTGTTTTCCCTGCTCAGGGGCTTGTGGGCCGCTGAGTGTGTACAAATCTCCTTATATGGGCCCCTGCGGGGGCCCATTTTTGTTGGTGATGGCTCCTTCTCTGGGCTTGGACAGCGGTGTTGCTGTGTACTCCTTCATGGCCGGGAGCGCCTGAACTGCATGACTTGCAGCGACATCGGATCAAATTCTCGTGATCGTCCCGGTCGGCCGCTGGAACTCCTGGGAAATTCTCGTCATGCCCTCGATGATGTTCTCGAGCATCTGGTTGGGCCGGGCGGACCGATCGGGCTTGGTGACGACCGGGGCGATGCCGGCCCGGCCAGCCGCCAGGGCTTCGTTCGGTCCCGGCCGTTCGTTGTTCCTGCCGGTCAGGCCGTGGTCACCATTGATCAGGCCCTCGGGGCCCACCCCCGTAAGCGCCTGAGGCCCAACCGCAGTTTCTAGCAAGGCGTGGATTGTGCATGCCTGCTGGTCGCATTCGTGGACTCGTCGCACGAGGGATGCTGCGCTGATGACCAGCGGCGGTTATCCATGATCAGTGGCAGAAGGGCCGCAGGGGAGGGAGCAACGGCGGCGGCCTGCGAGGCTTCCTCGGCCTCCCCGTATCCCCAGAGTGCGAATATTGTGGGGATTCCGTGTTTAGCTGCTCCCGCGACGTCGTAGCTTCGGTCTCCGACCATTGCGGGACTGGAGACGTCTACGCCTGTGGAATGGAGCCGAAGCAGCAATTCGGCGATGACGTCTGCCTTGCTCGCTCTTCCCTCGGTATCTGATGCTCCGCATACATTGATGAAGTGGCAATCAATTCCGAACATTCGTGCCAGTCTTATTGCTTGATCTTCAACCTTGGACGTGGCTACGGCCATCGGAACGCCGGCCGAATGTAGGCGTTCCAGTAGATCGATGATTCCGTCGTATGGGCTGGACTGTTCGGCGCCGTGCTCGGCGTATGCGTTGCGGTAGTGTTGGAGGGCCTTTTGGGCGGTTTTTTCGTCCAGTTGTGAGACGGTTCTGAAGGACTCGATCATCGGTGGTCCGACGAATCTGCGCAGTGTGTCCATCGATGGGACCGGTGCGCCTACAGCGGCCAAGGCCTGGGCAGCGCTTGCTGTAACGCCTGGTGCTGAGTCCAAAAGCGTTCCGTCCATGTCGAACAGGATGCAGCTTATGCCAGTGGACGGGGTTTGGTGCAGGTGTGTCATTCTTTTCGAGGTCTTTCGGTCTTGAAGTTTGGTTCCATTCCGGTTGTACCCGGGGGATTATCGCGGTGAAGGGTAGGCATGGATCGAGTGAGTCTTGATCAGATAGATCAGAGGATTCTTGCGGAGCTCACGAAGAACGCCCGCATGAGCCACGCAGAACTGGCGACCAAAGTCCTCCTGTCGCGGAATGCTGTGCGCCAGCGGATCGAACGGATGGAGCGGCAGGGGTATATCCAGGGGTACACGATTGTTGCCGGCCCACCGGGCCAGGGCCCGGTGTCCGCTTTCCTGATGGTTTACCGGAAGGACCGGGTGCGGGGGGCTGACGTCATCTCCGTTTTACGGTCTATTCCCGAAGTGGTTCTGTGCGACGTCGTGAGCGGTGACTATGACCTCCTGGTGAGGGTCGAGGCCCGGTCGCTGGAGAGGGTTCAGGAGATCTGGGAGCAGATCGCGGCCATTCCCGGAGTCACGGACACGGTCACGGCCATGACGCTGTCCAGTTACATCAGGCGGGGCGCCAGTGGTGCCCGGGCCACGGAGTGAAGTGATCAGACCCCGCATGTGTCCGTACTCCTGACTGGCAGCACGGCGGATTCAAGCAGCGACTGGGCAGCCTCCCGGCCCAAGAGCTTCCTTCTGGTGACGACGTTCAGAATGGTTGACCCGTCCTGAAGGGCTTCCTTTGCCACCGCTGCTGCTGCGGCATACCCGATGGCCGGTATTAGGGCCGTTGCGAGACCCACCGAGACTGACGTCTGGCGGGCGAGGTGTCCGGTGTTCGCTTCGATACCCTCCACGCAGTATCGACGAAGGGCGTGCGATCCGTTTTCGACCCATGAAATGCTTTGAAGAAGGAAATGGGCAATTACAGGTTCGAAGGCATTGAGTTGGAGTTGCCCATTGTCTGCAGCCATCGTGACTGTTGTGTCAGCTCCGGCGACTGCGAAGGCGATCTGATTCATGGCCTCCGGGATTACAGGGTTGACCTTTCCCGGCATGATTGATGACCCGGCCTGGCGCGGGGGCAGGATAATGTCGCCGAAGCCATTCTGTGGACCGCTCGACAGCAGCCGTAGGTCGCTGCTGATTTTGGACAGCTTTATGGCTGTGCGCTTCAGCATGCCCGACAAGTGCATGAAAACACCGACGTCGGACGTCGCTTCGATGAGGTCGGCGGCGGGAACGACCGGGACGCCGGAGACCTCGGAGAGCGCCAGAAGCACGCGTTGCTGATACCCCGGCTCGGCGGTGATACCGGTCCCGATGGCGGTGGCGCCCAGGCTGCACTCGAGCAGCAGCGCTGTGGATTCCATCAGCCTGGAGCGGTCTTCTTCCAGCGTCGCGGCGAAGGCATTGAACTCCTGCCCAAGGGTCATCGGGACGGCGTCCTGAAGCTGTGTCCTGCCCATCTTCACCACGTCGGCGAATTCAGCACCTTTGCTGCGGGCGGATTCGGCGAGCTTGCCCAACTCGCGGTGGAGCTCTGCGGTGGCGAAAATCAGTGCCAGTTTGATCGCCGTCGGATAGGTGTCATTGGTAGATTGGCACCGGTTAACGTGATCAATGGGGTGCAGGTGCTGGTAGTCACCGCGGCGGTGGCCCAGTTTTTCCAGCGCAAGATTCGCGATCACCTCGTTGGCATTCATGTTCGTGCTCGTTCCGGCACCGCCCTGAATGACGTCCACACAGAACTGTTCGTGGTGATGTCCGTCCTGGATTTCCTGGCACGCTTCGCGGATCGCTGTCGCCTCCCGCGGGTCAAGGATGCCCAGTTCGCAGTTGGCCTGCGCCGCAGCGTTCTTGATCATCGCCAGCGCACGCACCAGGTGCGGGTGGCGGGAGATGGGAATCCCGCTGATGGTGAAGTTTTCCAGAGCCCGGGCGGTGTGCGCTCCCCAGTAGGCTGTGGCCGGTACAGGAACGCTCCCGAGCGAATCCGTCTCGATGCGGCTGGTCATGGTTTTCCATCCTCTATGTGGAAGTGTGGGTGGTGGCGTTGTTGAGTGCCGCTTGCTCGGAGGAACCGGAGGGCGCAGGGCCCGGTCGCGCCCTCCAGCTCGATCAGTTCTTGATGCAAATGACCTTTGGCTGCGTCATCTCCTCATACGCGAAATGGACGCCCTCCCGGCCCATGCTCCCGTACTTGGCCCCACCGAACGGCATGCCGTCGAACCGGTAGTCAGAGGAATCGTTAATCATGACGCCGCCTGCTTCGAGCTTGCGGGCCGCATCCATGGCCCTGGCCAGGGAGTCGGTGAATATGCCCGCATGGAGACTGAACTCGATGGCGTTGGCGACGTCGATGGCCTCTTCGAAAGTGGTGAATTTATGAAGCATCACCACCGGCCCGAAAACCTCCTCCTTCCACAGCCTGCTGTCCGCCGGGACGGCTTCCAGGACGGTCGGCTGAAGCACATTGCCGTCCTTGACATTGCCTGAGAGCAGGACAGCGCCGGCACCGAGGGCCCCGTCCAGCTTCGTCTGGAGCTCCTGCATGGCGGCGGGGCTGATCATGGGCCCGACATCCGTCCGTTCATCCGATGGATCTCCGGCAACCAACCGCGCCGTTTCCTCCAGGAAGCGCTGGCGGAACGCGCTGTATACCGGGGCGGCTACGAGGATCCGCTGCACTCCCACGCAGTTCTGTCCGGCGGCCCAAAACGCTCCGGAGACGCAGGATTCCACCGCGTTCTCGATGTCGGCATCGTCCAGGACGATCACGGGTGCGTTTCCACCGAGATCCATCGAAAGCTTCTTCAGACCTGCGGTGCGGGCGATACTCTCACCCGTGGAGAACCCCCCGGTGAAGGACACCATTCTTACGTCCCGGGACCTGATGATTGACTCGGCCACTTCCCGGTCGCCGTGAACAATCGTGAGGGTCTCCGGCGGGAGACCGGAGCTGACGAGGGCGTCCGTGAGCAGCTGGGCTGACAGCGGAGTCAGGGCCGAGGGTTTGAGGATCACGGCGTTTCCTCCGGCGATGGCCGGGCCGATCTTGTGAGCCACCAGGTTGAGGGGGTCGTTGAACGGAGTGATCGCGGCAATGATGCCCAAGGGTTCGCGGGAGTACCACCCGGTCCGGTCCTCTGAGCCCTCGTACGAGTCAAAGGGGATGACTTCGCCTGCGTTTCGGCGCGCTTCGGCAGCGGAGAGGCGGAGCGTGTTGACCGCCCGCAGTACTTCCTTCCGGGCCTGGCGGATCGTTTTCCCGGCCTCAGACACAATGGTTTGCGCGAACTCCTCGTGGCGCTGCTCGATCTCTGTTGCGGCGCCGTCGAGTATCTTCCCGCGGGCATTGCGGGACAGCGCCCGTGCTTTCCGGGCGCCGATGCGGGCTGTTTCAATCACGGCTTCGCCGGCGGTGGCTTCGGTCAGCGAAACCGCGCCGACCACCCTGCCGTCGTAGGGGCTCCTGACGTCTCGGAACTGCGGCAGCACGGTTTCCGTCGAATACAGTGTGGACTCAAGCATTTGCAGCTGCTCCCGTCCGGACGGCGTGCATGGCGATGATGTCGGAGAGCAGGGCGTATGCGGTTTCCACGCGGCCGGCTCCCGGTCCTGAGACAGTTACTGCCCCCAGAAGGTCGGTGTCGAAGGACACGGCATTGGTTGCGCCTGAAATGCCGGCCAGCCCGTGGTCGAGGGGGAGTGCTACGGGGGATACGCCTGCTGTCACTGACCCGTCCAGGTTCCGCCTTGCAGAACCGACGAGCTTCCATCGGCGGCCCTCGCGGGCTGCCTTCCGGATATTCTCCGGCGTCACAGCTGAAATCCCCTGCCGCTGAACGTCCTGGAGTTCCATGCCTGCGTCAAGCAGTTCGTTGGCGAGGATGAGGACCTTGAGCTGAACGTCGTAGCCCTCAATGTCTGCTGAGGGGTTTGCCTCGGCATAGCCGAGTTCCTGCGCCTCGCTGATGGCCGCTTCAAAGTCCAGTCCGGCTTCCATCCGCCCGAGCACATAGTTGCTGGTGCCGTTGAGAATGCCTTCGAAACCCTTCAACTTCAGCCCCGCGAACATCTTCTTGGCCAGGCGAATGACGGGAGTGCCGCTCATAACGGCACCCTCGAACTCGAAGTGCACGCCGTTCTGTTCGGCCAGGGAGGTCAGCTCAGCGCCACGGAGGGCAACGGGGCCTTTGTTCGTGGTGCAGACGCTCTTGCCGGATTCGAGCGCCCATCGCACGTGCGAGACTGCCGGCTCGCCGTCGTCGGGATTCGTGAACGTGGCCTCGCAGATGATGTCAGCGGTGCAGTTGCGGATAACGGATTCGTTATTGGTGTCCGCGGATCCGCCGTATTCGGCGAAGGTTTCGCCGCCACCACCCAGATTGAGGGGGATGGAAAGGTCGATGCCCTCAGCCTGGACCAGGGAGCCGAGGCGCAGGTCGGTGATGGCCACGACCCGCAGGCCGAAGCCCAGCTCGGTATGAAGTGTCTCGCCGCGTGTTGCGATCAGTTCGGCCAGTGTCCGGTTGACGCCGCCGAAGCCGATCAGCGCAATGTCGTAGGTGGTCATGGTGCTCCTTCAATCAGTTACATCGGTCTTCCAATGCTCACCGCATTCCATGTCCGTCAGGGCATGTGATTGTGACCGAAAAACAGGGCGAAGTGACCATGTGCCTGCCGATTCGACATCGACGCCCCGATGTAACCCAGTGCAACATAGGCATGGTGAAATGTTTTTAATGACCAGAAGCTAGTTTTCGTGTTACTTTCATCACTACCGCCATTGCACAGTTCGAGGCGGCCCGTCCTGCCCACCGGGACGATATGCGCACCTTTCGCATCAGACCTGTCCACTCACCTGGGAGAAACCATGGAACCGTCAACACCTGTCCAGCTGGAACCACAGCCCATAATTCCCCCGTCGACCGATTCCGGGCTCCGGCGGTCTATGGGGGCACGGCATCTGGTCATGATCGCCATGGGTGGGGTGATCGGTTCCGGGCTGTTCCTTAGCTCGGGCTACACCATTTCCCAAGCCGGGCCACTCGGGGCCGTCGTCGCTTATCTCATCGGTGCCTTCGTTGTGTACCTGGTAATGGCCTGCCTCGGCGAACTTGCCATCGCGTATCCGGTCTCAGGCGCCTTCCACATCTACGCTGCGAGGTCGATCGGGCCGGCCACCGGCTTCGTCACGGCCTGGCTCTACTGGCTCTGTTGGGCAGTGGCCATCGGATCGGAGTTCACTGCCTCAGGCCTCCTGATGCAGCGCTGGTTCCCCGGGGTCGAGGTCTGGGTCTGGTGCGTCATCTTCGCCTCGGTCCTCTTCGGCTTCAACGCCATTTCCTCGAAGTTCTTCGGCGAGTCTGAATTCTGGTTTGCCATCGTCAAGGTCGGCGCCATCGTGGTCCTCATCGTTCTCGGCGGCGCGGCGCTCTTCGGAGTTCACCCGCTTAGCGAGGGGGCCAACCACCCGTTCATGCTGGAGAACTTCAACACATCCGGCGGCCTCTTCCCGAACGGCTTCGCCGGCGTCCTCGTCACTGCTCTGGCCGTCTTCTACGCCTTCTCAGGCTCTGAACTCATCGGCGTGGCGGCAGGCGAAACAGCTGACCCTGCCACCAGCATCCCGAAAGCGATGCGCAGCACAGTCATCCGCCTGCTGATCTTCTTCGTCGGGGCGATCGCCGTCATCGCCGCTACCATCCCGTTCGAGCAGGTCGGACTGGATGAAAGCCCGTTCGTGACGGTCTTCTCATCCATAGGCATTCCTTTTGCCGCCGACATCATGAACTTCGTCATCATCACCGCCCTCCTCTCCGCCGGAAACAGCGGTCTCTTCTCCTGCGCACGGATGCTTTACTCCCTTGCCGACGAGGGGCACGCGCCGCGGGCGCTAAAGAAACTGACCCGACGCGGGATCCCCATGATCGCGTTGTCAGTAAGCATGCTCGGAGGCCTGGCATCTCTCATCAGCAGCGTCGTCGCACCTGAAACGGTCTACCTGGCGCTCGTTTCGGTGGCAGGATTCGCCGTCGTCGGGGTCTGGATGTCTATCACCGCCTCGCACTTTTTCCACAGGAGGTCCTTCGTCAGGAAGGGCGGCGATGTTGCTGCCCTTCCGTACAAAGCGCCGCTGTTCCCGCTGGTGCCGATCCTGGCCTTCTCGCTCTGCCTTATTTCGCTCATCGGCATCGCCTACGACCCGAACCAGGTCGCAGCCCTCTATTTTGGAGTCTCTTTTGTTGGCGCCTGCTATGCCTACTTCTATTTCAAGTACGGACGCAAGGCGCGCGAAAGCCAGTTGTCCTAAGGCCGTCATCAACTACCGCCTACTCAGCTTCACGGCCGGGACTTTCGTTCCCGGCCGTGAAGCAGTCCAACGGATATAGCCATGAGTTCACAAGACCTGATGCAACAAATGAGCAGTTCGGCCCAGGACGCCGGCAGCTGGCTGGAGATTGACGCCGCCGCTTTCGAGTCAAACGTCCGGAATCTCCTGTCCATGATCGATGGTCGGTCTCTCCTGTGTGCCGTGGTTAAGTCCCAGGCTTACGGACATGAAGCTGACCTCTTTCTCCCTTCCCTTGTTCGTCTCGGCGTCCCCTTCGTGGGAGTGGGAAGTAACGAAGAGGCGGCCATCGCACGCCGCTGCGGTTTTGAGGGCCGGATCCTGCGTGTCCGTGCCGCGGCGCCGCAGGAGATCAAGGCCGGCCTGCGTCACGACATCGAAGAGCTCGCTGCCGACCCGCAGAGCGCATGGGAGATGCACACGATCGCTGCCGAGGCCGGGAAAGTGGTGCGAATCCACCTCGATATCAACTCTTCCGGGATCGGCAGGCACAGCCTCGACGTCTCATCCGTACTTGGGCGGGCGTCCGCGGTAGCGATCGTGAGCCACCCGGGACTTCGACTGGCCGGGATCATGACGCACTTTCCCAAGGACGACAACAGTCACATCGAAACGGCTCTTGTGCGTTTTGAAAGCCAGGCGTTGGCGCTGCTCCAACTGACAGGAGTTCCCCGGGAGGAGGTGCCTATTCACTGCGCCAATTCGTACGCCGCGCTGAACATGCGCGGCTCGTGGCTGGACATGGTTCGTGCTGGGGCATTCCTCTACGGCGATTCAGAGCCTGCATCGGGGCAGTTCCGGCGGTGCGTGGCCTTCACAGCCCGAATCGCGTCTATTAACAGCTACGCAGCAGGAACGAAGGTCGGCTACGGGCTAGCCCACACCCTGGACCGCGACTCCAGGCTGGCGTCAGTGACAGCAGGGTACGGGGACGGCTACCGGGGTGCGTTGGCCAGCCAGGGCGGCGTACTTGTCCGTGGCCGTCGCGCTGCCATTGTCGATGTTGGTTCGATGAATTCGATGGTTATCGACGTCACCGATATAGCGAACGTCTCCCCGGGAGACGAAGTCGTGCTGTTCGGCCGGCAGGGAAGCGCCGAAATCGCTCCGGCAGAACTCGATGCAGCGAATTTCAGCAATCCTCGCGGACCTCTACACTGTGTGGGCGCAAGGAAACCGCGTCCTCGTTAACAATGAGGACATGTGAGAATAGGCGTAGTTATCGGGCGGAAGGAGCACGGATCATGGATTCTTCCTCGGAAGCGTCGTCCATGGCCCAAGGACTTCGAATAGTCCGGCTGGTCGCAGACCGGGAGAAGTGGGGCAGGCGGCTTCTCGGCGTTTCCCAGCTCGCATCCGAGCTGGATATGGAACAAAGCCGTGTCTCCCGGCTGACGCAGGAATTATGCGACCTGGGACTGCTGGAACGTGTCGAACGAGGACCTTTCCGAACCGGCCCACGTTTTTTCAGTCTGGCCGCAGCGCTGAATGCCGGATGGGTCCACGAATCAAGAGCTGAGCTTGAGGCTTTGGTGGCTTCGTTCGGCCTCAGGGCCAGAGTTTCCGTCCGCGAGGGCTACCGCGTCATTCTCCTGCGTGCCTCCAGTAACGACGCGGTACCCGGAAGCTTCGTGAAACCCGGCATGGTGACGCCCGTATGGTGTACCGGGTCCGGCCGGGCCCTGCTGTGGGACGACCAGCAGCCTGCCGTTCAAGCCCTCCTCCAGGACGTCAACTTCATCGGCGTAGGCGGCCCGGGAGCGGCCCATTCGCCACAAGAGGTCGCCGAACTGATGGACCGGGACCGGGCGCGGGGCTTCATCGTCGCGGAGGAAGAATTCGAGCATGGAGTCTACGAACTGGCCGTTCCCGTCCGCAGCGTTGAAGGATCCATTCTTGCTGCGCTGAGCGTCCTGGGCAGCCGGGCCGAGATCACATCCAGCACCGATGACATTGCCGAGGCCCTCACGGCCGCAGCCGAACGGCTGGGGTCCTGCGAGGGCGGCAGCCGGGGCGACTCCGGCCGTAAGGGCCTTGCCAGCTAGAGCCCGTTCGGTGCCGACGTGTGGCCCAACGCCGATTCAAGCCACTTTCCCCAGGACAGGAGAGCCGTGGCGCAGACTTCCCGCCGCGGCCCCAGGCGGGTCTTGGTGCCTACAACCTGAAGCGCTGCGACCACGTCGCCCTTAAAGTCCCGAATCGGAACGGCCAGGGAATACAGTCCGGGCTCGGCTTCCTCATCGACAATGGAGTACCCCCGTGCCCGCGCCCCGCGCAGACGCGACAGGAAGTCCTCGACGTCGAGCGCGGTGTTGGGACCATGACGCACGAAGTCAACGCCGGAAAAAACGGTTCGGACCTCGGCATCCGACGCTTCCCACATCAGGGCCTGACCGGCGTCACTGCAGTAGGCCGGGTAGGGCCGGCCCAGCCAGGACCCGACCATGTTGCTGCTTGCCGGAACACGCTCGCCGATGGTGACAGTACTGTTTCCGCTCAGAATTCCAAGGAAGCATCCTTCATCAGTTTCACCGGCCAAGCCTTCCAGTGCGGTCACGCCGTCGCTCTGCAGCCGCTGCTCTGTCAACAGCTGCGCGTCTGTCAGGAGTGACCAGTTCAGGGTGTAGGACCGATGTTCGCCGCGGGCCAAAAACCCCTCCTGCTCGGCGGTCCGGAGGCTGCGCGAAACCTGGCTGCGGTCTTTGCCCAGATCGGCGGCTATGTCAGCGACCGTTCCGCCAGGAAGCCCTCCTGGCTTGCAGGAGCCCACCGCTAAGACAGCCATGATTCCCCGGCCCATGCTGGACGTCTTAGACATGGAACCGATTCTAGTCACCTGGATCAACGTGTCTTAGTGGATGGCGAAGACCCGGGCTGGAAAACCGCTGCCGTGCAGGGGTTTCGGCCAGCTTGCAATGAGGATCGCGCCGGCTTCTGGAAGTCCGTTCAGGTTCGCCATCAGCTCGATCTGCCACCGGTTGCGCGCCAGAACATAGGTCTCCAAGCTGAAATCCTGGCGGGACGTAGCCAGCCCCGGGTCTGTGTCTGTCTGCTCGTGGCCGACGGCAGTTACCGACCGCTCCTCGATCAGGAAGGAGAGGACTTCCTGCGACCAGCCAGGCGTGTGGCTGACCCCCTTATCGTCCCTGTTCGCCATGGCGTCGGAGTCGGGCCAACGATGGCTCCACCCTGTCCGCAACGCCACAAAGGACCCGGGGGCGATGGGGCCGTTGCGGCGCTCCCATGCCTGGACGTCCTCCATCGTGGGCGTGGCGTCCGTATTTGCGGTGACCCGCGCGGTGATGTCGAGGATGACCAGTGGAAGGACCATATCCTCCACAGGAATCTGGTCCAAGGTCCGTCCACCGCGGATGAAATGCGAGGGAGGGTCAACGTGCGTACCCCATTGGCCGATGATCGAATAGCGGTGAGCGGTGAAACCGTCGCCGTTCTCCAGATCGAACACCGCCTCCCTGATTTCGTCGGGGAATGCCGAGAAATGAGGCTGGCCGGGGTGGAAGGCGTGCGTCAGATCGGTGAACGACCTGCCCGCGAGCAACGCTTGCAGACCGTCCCAAAGTCCGGCAGTGGTGGCTTCAATCATGATGCGGCCTCGCTCTCAAAGACTGCCGGAAGGGTAGCGCTGGAGACGCTGACTGGGCCTGTCAGTTCGATGACCGGTACCTCCCAGGGATGGATATCCACGATGTGCTGCAAGAAGCGTTCCACGGCGGCGTCAGGGAGCGCCGCATCGAAATACGTCGTGAAGACAAAGGTAGGTGAAATTGTCCGCTGCCCCACCTGCCCCAACGTAGGGTTAGCGCCTTCACTGCAGGTGAACCCCTCGAAGCCCAGGCCGGATTCGAATACATGCCTGTAGTTGCCAAAATCCCCTAAGTCGGGGGATTCCGACGAAGCCTGGAGCAGGGCCGCGATGCCGGCCTCATCTTTGAATGCTTCTGCGTCGCCCCTGGCGAGCCGCGAGAAAGTTTCCGAAGCTATGGGCCAATGCACGCGCAGCTTGCGGACTGATTTCATTGCAATTTTCAAGGGAAGCCTCTTCCTGGGCAGTTCTCAAAAGGTGTCTGAATGTCATGGTGGCATAGAGTGATGTTCATTACAAGCATGAATAAATGCGTATTACGCACAATAGTGGAGGAGGGGTTTGTGTTCACTCGGCACATCCGCCAGACTTTCGGCGTGACTGGGCCGCGGAGCACCGGCTGCTGCAAGTGTCTGCTGACCGTCATCTGCAACCCCGGGCTGCACTGCGCTTTTTGGCACTGCACGTTGTGCTACTTTGCATTGCCGGGCCATAAGGGCCGCAACTGCCCGGCAGACAAGAACGAACCGAACCGCTTGGAGCCCTGAACGATGCCCAGTAACACCACGCTTTCCCGCATGCTCGACGCCGGAGCGAACCTGACCGTGGACGGTGCACTCGCCACCGAGCTTGAAGCGCTCGGCTGCGACCTGGAAGACCCTTTGTGGTCGGCTAAAGTCCTTCTGGAACAACCGCAACTGGTCAAGCGCGTACACCACGACTACTTCCGCGCCGGAGCCGCCGTCGCCATTACGGCGAGCTATCAAGCCACACCCCGGGGATTTGCGCGGCGCGGCATCGGCGAGCAAGAGGCCTTGGAGCGGGTGGCATTGAGTGTGCGCCTGGCCGACGAGGCGCGCCGCGAGTACCTGGCGGAAAACCCTGATGCGGGCCCCCTGCTGGTTGCAGGATCGGTCGGGCCCTACGGCGCGTACCTTGCCGATGGATCGGAATACCGGGGCGACTATGTCCTCAGCCGAAACGAGTTTTTGGAGTTCCACCGGCCTCGAATCGCAGCGCTGGTGGAGGCCGGAGCGGACTTTCTTGCCTGTGAGACGCTGCCTTCATTGCCGGAAGCCGAAGCCTTGTTAGCACTCATTAAAGAGTTCGACGTCGAAGCCTGGCTCTCCTTCACGCTACGGGACGGCGGCCACATCAGCGACGGTACGCCGCTGGCTCAGGCGGCAAAGCTTTTTGCGGCGGAGCCGCTCGTGGCGGCGATCGGCGTGAACTGCGTGCCGCTGGAGCTGGTCTCCCCATCGCTGGAAGCCCTGGGCAGAGCCACTGATACGCCCCTGATCGCATATCCGAATTCGGGCGAAAGCTATGACGCAGTCACCAAAACGTGGGGGCCGGCCGCGGCGAGCCCTTCGGGCCCCGATCTCAAACAGCCCGCAAGCCTTGCGGAGGGGACGCCAATCTGGCGTGAACTTGGTGCCCGGCTCGTTGGCGGGTGCTGTCGAACGACCCCCCAGGATATTGCCGCCGTGACGGCGCTGTCAGAAAATCACAAATCTGGATAACGACTGGTTGGTTCTGCTGGTGCAAGGAACTTGTGACGCGTCACGAACCTGGCCCATATGCAGTTAACCCATGTGGCGTTGGCCCCCTATTGAGTAACGATGCAACGGCATCTGTGCAGCAGCACAGATGCTTCTCCACACGGGGCACCGAAACCGCCATCCCAACTGTGTATTAACCCGCCATTCTCAACCCACTGTCTGAGATGGGGCTGATGACTAGAATGCTCTGAAACGGCGAATTTGGGGGGTGTACATTGATGCTCCTATACACGTCAATGTTCTCTGAGCCAGGTTTCGTAGCGCTGGTGGAAGACATCATCCCGGCTGAGTCCGCGTTCCAGGCGGGACAGGGCGGTGGGCCAGACGTGGAGGGCGTCGGCGGCTTGCTGAAGGGTCAGGTGCTTAGCTGTGCGTGTTGTCCGGAGGGTTCCGGCGTCGGGTGCGGGGCGCGGGTGGCGGAGTTGGTCGTAGATTTCCCGGGCGACGTAGCGTTTGAGGCAACGCATGATTTCTTTGGTGCTTTTGCCCTCCTGACGCCGTCTGGCTACGTAGGCCCTGGTTCTGCTGTCGTAGCGCATCCGCACAAGGACCACGTGGTGGATGGCTTTGTTGGCCTGCCGGTCGCCGGCGCGGCTGAGCCGGTGACGGGACGTCTTTCCCGATGATGCGGGGATCGGTGCGACGCCGACCAGGGCGGCGAACTTCGCCTCTGTGGTGATGCGTTCGGGGTTGTCGCCCGCGGTGACCAGCAGCTGACTGGCGACGTCGGTGCCGACGCCCTGAAGGTCGCGCAGCATCGGTGCGTGGAAGGCGAGGATGGCGTCGAGTTCGGCATCGATCTGTGCCAGCTCGTGGTGCAGGTGCCGGTAGCGGACGGCGAGCCGTTTCAGCACGGTCGCGGTGCTGGCCAGCGGCTCGGAGACCGGTCCGGCGGGCCGTGTCCTCTCCAGCGCGGCCATCAGGGCCGGGCTCGTCATGGCCCGGTATTTGGCGCGGATGCTCTCCGGCGCGGTCACCAGGATCGCCCTGACCTGGGCCATCACGGCGACCCGGGCGCGCATGGCGGTGGCACGTTCCGCGCGCAGCACCCGCAACGATTCCACCGCTCCGTCGCGGGATTTCGGGGTGGTGGCGGCGCGGCCGGCGAGCACCGATTCGGCGGCCTGGTAGGCATCGAGCGGGTCGGATTTTCCCTGCAGCCGGCGCGCCTGCCGGTTCGGGCGCATCACCTCCACGACGTGAATGCCCTCGCGCACGAGCACGCGTGAGAGTTCGGCACCGTAGCTGCCGGTCCCTTCCACGCCCACGGCGAGGACGGGACCGAATCCGGTGATGAAGTCGATGATCCCCTGGTAGCCGGCACCCGCGGCCGGGAATTCCCTGTCGGCCATGTGCCGGCCGGTATCGGTGATGACGGCGACATGGTGGGTATCGGCGTGGGTGTCGATCCCGGCGATGACTTTCGTTTGTTCGTTTGCCATGATGAAACTGCCCTGACCTTCCGTTGCGTGCGGTGGAACACGAAGGGCACGCCGGCCGGGTGGGCAGACAAGACAGTAATGGGACTCTTCGAACAGGCTCCTATGAGGTCATGTCCACCTGGCCGCCGCGTCAACTGCAGGCTGTGGTGCGGCGGACAGATCAATGTCAAGACAAACCCTCACACGGGCGTCAGTCACACTTCGAGCCACGCCGCAACACAGGCCAATTCCATCATTACTGTTCACACTTTCAACTTCGGACTAGGTCGTACGGGGGCGGATCGGGCCGAATTCCGCATGTTTATGCGCTTTCCCAGTGTTTGCAGGGCTGGAATGCAGTTCGAGTCCCACCTCGGGCACGTGTTTTCCCTCGTCAGAGGGGTTGTTGCTTTAACGTGTGTATATTGACGCTGCTTGGGTCCCTCTGACTTCGGTCCGTGGCTGGTGCCAGGCCGCTGTGGTGGCCTCTTCGGTTGTGTGGGTGGCGGGATCAGGATCAGGGCTAGTGGGCCCTCCGCCTGCTGAGATGTGGGACCATTTACTTCTCCTTTCTGGCTTGTTCTGGTGGCGGTGGCTGGTCCTTTACTCATTCATGCCGCGCAGTCCCATCCTGCTTGTCGCTGGGGATAAGGCGGGCAACTGGACCAAGTGGTACAAGACGAACATTCCGGTTGCCGATGACCTGTTGACGATCATCTGAGGATTCTGAAAGGAGATGTGTAATGGCGAAGTCCATTGAGGAACTGCTGGCACAGCGTCCGGTTGACCGGATTGCTGTGGACGCCAACAAGAAGCGCATGCTCGATGAGGTCCGGGCCTACCGTCTTCGGGAGCTCCGCGAGGCTTCGGAGCTGACGCAGGTTGAGCTGGCCGGTCGTTTGCACGTCAGTCAGAACAGAGTGTCCCGCATCGAACACGGTGACATTGACCGTGCCCAGATCGACACCTTGCGAAAATACGTAGAGGCGCTCGGCGGGCGGCTTCGCGTCGAGGTCGAACTCGGCGACGAACGAATCCAGATCGCCTGACGAAGCGGCTCGGAGCGATCCGCTAGGGCAGCCGTCTGCCCGGACAGCGGGGTCCAAAAGGTGGGAAAAAGGGGTGTGTACATTGTGCACTTAACGTGTGTACATTGACCCTGCTCGGGTCCCTCTGACGCTTGTCGCGGCTGGTGCCTGGCTGCCGCGTGGCCTATTCGGTTGTGTGGGTGGCGGGTTCAGAGCCCTGGCTGGTTGGTCCTCCGCCTGCTGGGATGTGAGGTTATTCGGGTCTCCTTTGTTTGTTGTTCTGGTGGGCGTGGTTGGCCTCCTACCTATTGATGTCCTGAGGTTGTGGTGACGACATGACCTGAACGAAATTCTTTCCAGATTCTTGGCCCCGATTCGCTGCTTCCTGATGGCTTGGGGAGAGGCTGGTGGCCGTTTGTCCGGCCACGGGCGTGTACAGCGGCCGCACCCGTGTCAGCGTGATGCCGAGGCTCATCGGTACCCATTTTTCTTGCCTATCCGAATACTCTGACACTACCCGCCATGGATTGCGTCGACAGTGCTGGAACCGTCCACGGCAGCATGGTGCGGGACCGACGCCTTCTTCCGCCGCCGGTCTTACTGTGGTTTATCAGTCATACCTGTTCATACCCGCGTGGGCGGTTTTTGACATGACTGCCAGAGCGTGCTCTCTTATCTTGGTCGTCCTCGATTCTTCTGGCGCGTCATCAGGCAGCGACCTCAACGGCGACAGCCGGCGGGCGTGGCTGGCCGGAAGCGAAGGCGCCGGTCGCCGTCGCTGGGGATTCCCGGCGTCGGACGTGGTCGGTGATTGTCCACGGGGCTGGGTGGGGACAGCGACGGTAAATCTGTCCTCTACCTGGCTCGAACGAAAGACAATTTCGGCGTTGATGCAGCTCGACTGGACAGCCTCGAGGGGGACTTCCGGGCCGTAGGACGCTGTGTGTGGCTGGTACTCGGCGAATGAGGAAGGCCGTACGGTACAGCCTGCCCGGATTGGCATTCCGGACTGTGCCAGCTGGTGTGCGACTTCGTGGATGATTCGACGGAGGAATTCCCGTCGTTGCGCTGTCCACGGTGCGTCCGTGACGATGGCGAATACTGTTGCTGTCGCATCTTCGTCGCTTCCGAGGTGGCCGGCGACGCACTTAGCGTAGGCCCTGGCATGTTCCGGGCTGGACGGAAGGTTCAGCCGCAGTGTGGCACCCATGCGGTTGCTTTGCAGCGAGATGCAGACCAAGCCTTCGTGTGGCCAATAGCCCAGGCTGTGCCCGATCAAGCTGATCAAGTCAGCCGCGGTGGTGATGTGAAGCGTTTCCATGGTGATCTTCTCCTGTTTTGCGTTGCCGGCGTGTTTGGCCGTCTGCTCTTGTGGAGCCTTCTGGTAGAGGAGATCACCGCTGGGTATGAGGGACCGGAGGGCAATCCGGGGGACCGGCGGCAGGAGGAGAGAATTCTTGCGAGGAAATATGCGACGAATTAGGAGCGCCGAGGAAAAATTCTTAGAGGAATGCCCGGCGCGGAGCGCCCGGGTTGCGAGCAGTGACCGCCCAGCGATGATTGGGTACCAGAAGGCGTCGCCGCTGGGTGGGGTGACTCCGATAGGTTGGTCATTTCTGAATCTCAGACAAGCGCCCGGCCGGGTCCTCGCGTAGCCGGTGCCCGTCTGGGTCATGCCTGTTCAGGGGCGCTTTGTAGTCAGCGGCCCTGTACGCGCGAGATGTCCGGCTCAGTACCTCATTCCTCTCTACCCAGACAACAAAGTCCGCGAGAGACATGAAGCTGTGGTAGTAGCAGTACCGAAATTGTTGATTCACATTCGGGTGGATACCAGTCTGCATCAGCTTCGTTCTATCGCTGCCGTTGTGCCTGGAGGCTCCCGATGCACGGTGCTGCTATCGGTAACGGCCTGGGCTCGGGTGCGTGAGCCGAGGGTGTTGGTTTAGACAGTCCTGCGGGCGCGGGGCTAGCCGATGATGGGTCGTTCTTCCGGGAGTTGGTAGAGGCGTGGGCGGGAGGACAGGGCGAGGGCGGAGGCGACAGTGATAGTGCCTATGCGGCCGGTGAACATGAGGGCCATGAGTACCCATTGGGCGTTGGCGGGAAGGTCATAGGTGATTCCGGTGCTTACGCCCACGGTGGCGAACGCGGAAATTGATTCGAAGAGGACTTTCTCGAGGCTGTAGTCGGTGAACATCAGGAGCAGCAGCGTGCCGCTGACCACGGCGGCGACGCCAAGGAGTGCGACAGAGAGGGCCTGGCGTTGGGCGGGGGAGCTGATGGAGCGGTGGGCAATGGTGACGTGGTCGCGGCCCCGGATCTCGTTCCAGATCGCAAACCCAAGGACCAGGAACGTGGTGATCTTGATGCCGCCGGCGGTGCCTGCGCTGCCACCGCCGATAAACATCAGGATATTGGTGATCATGAGGGTCTCGGGCGAAGCGGAGGCGTAATCGATGCTGTTGAACCCTGCCGTGCGAGGGAAGACACTTCCGGCCAGGGTCGCCAGGAGTTTCCCGCCCACGGACATGGGACCAAGGGTCTCGTCCCGGTTCCATTCAAAGGCGCCGAAGAGAGCGAACCCGGCGGCGAGGAGGACCAGGGTGCCGAAGACGGTCAGGCGAAGGTGGACGGTCCAGTCTTTCATCCTGACACCGCCCTTGAGCAGGGCGATGAGCACAGGGAAGCCGAGGCCGCCGGCGATCACTGCCAGGCAGACCGGGATGATGATCCATGGGTCATCGGCAAAGCTGATCAGGTTGTCGCTGTAGAGAGCGAAGCCGGCATTGTTGAACGCTGAAACAGCGTGGAACGTCCCGTGCCAGAGTGCTGTGCCCGGATTATCGTCGTAGGCGAACCAGAAGCGGATGGTGAGGGCGGCGGCCGTGACGGCTTCGAAGGCAATCATGATCCGGGCGACCCGGAAAAGGACGGAGCGGACGTCGCCGAAGTTCAGGGTTTGGGTTTCGGATTGCGCGACCAGTTGGCCTCGGAGTCCGATGCTTTTGCGCACGAGCAGCGCCAGCAAGGTCGCCAGCGTCATGATGCCGAATCCTCCGACTTGAATCAGCCCGAGGATCACAACCTGTCCAAAAGGAGTCCAGAACGTGGGGGTGTCGACCGTGATCAGGCCTGTGACGCAGACGGCCGAGACGGCTGTGAACAGTGCCGGGAGCACGGGGTCTGCCTCCGCGGCCATCCGCGCGGCTGGCAGCATCAGGAGCCCGGAGCCCAGGAGGATCACGGCGAGGAAAGCCAGAGGCACCGACCGGACAGGATGCAGCAGCGCTCGTCCGATCCCGTCGCCGTGGGCTCTGATCCGGGGCTGCCGCCGGCGGCCGCCATTCCGGGAAGCTGGATGAAGAATTTTCAGGTCCTTTTGCCTGCCGGCGCCGGTCCTCACTGGGCCATCTCCTCGGCTTCTGCCTCGACGTTGCGGATGCCGCGCGGCCGCCCGGCGCCGACCCATGCCACGTACAGGATGGCAGCAATGCCCAGGGCCGCGGCCAGACTGATAATCGGCAGGCCCCGGGAGAGATTGGCGATCAGGGTGAATGCCACCACCGCAGCGCCCGCGAGATTCATGATGAGATAGCCGCGCCGGCCGTCGCGGTGGGAGAAAAGGGCCATGGAAAGCAGACCGGCCAAGAAGCTCAGGAAGACGGACACAGCGTAGAAGAGCACAAGTTCCTGATCATTGCCGCCGGCTGCGGCGGTGACTGCGCAGGCCAGAGCAATGAACAGCGCCACCCCCCAGTACGGCGTGTGGTGGGTGTTCGTATGTCCCAGGGAAGGAGGGAGGATGCCGACCGTAGCGCCTTGCCTGTTTGTGTGCCGGGCGAGGGCCTTGAGCAGCCCGGGTCCTGCCTGGAACGAGGAGCTGGCGGCCGAGAGCAATAGTAGGGCGGTAACGAGCTGGAAGGCGGCGAACACCGGACCGGGAGCTGCCAGCCGGGCCAGCTCGGCGATCTGTGTGCTGTCCTCGGGCGGGATGCCGACCTGCAGGTGCGCGGCTTCCAGCGTCAGGCCCAGGGTGATCGACCCGACAATGCCAAGGGTCAGCCACAGCGTGACCCTCCCGAAGCGGCTCCGGCCGGCATCATCGAGCTGGCCCAGCTGGGCGATCGCCGAAGACGGCGCTTCCACGCCCGTAGCGAGGGCCATGGCCACGGGGAAGGCCAGCACCACGGCCAGGACCGGGGTGTGCCCCGGTGTGTCCGTGATCGTTCCTACCGGCTGCGGGGTGGCGCCCAGTCCGTAGAACAAGACGAGGGCGGAGACGATGATGAATCCCGCAGTCATGACGGCGAAGACCAGCCGGCCCAGATGCCCGAACCACGTCGCGGCGCCGACGAGGATGACCAGTGCCAGAGCGAGCAGCAGCCGCCAGGGCGCCAGGGAGGGAAAGTAGGCGATTGCCGCGGACGCGCCGGCAGAGACGCTGATGGCGATCGTGAGGACGAAATCGACGACCAGCGCGCCGATCGGTACGAACGACCAGCGGTCACCGAAAGCCTCCCCGACTGCTGCCGACGCTCCGCCGCCCTGGGGGTAGCGGATGACCAGTTGCCGGTAATTGACGATCACCAGCGCGATGATCGCCACGACGAGGACCATCGTGGGCACAAGCAAGGCCAGATCGCCGTTCAAAGCCCGGAGCGCTGCCTCAATCGCGTAGGCGACCGACGACACGGGGTCTGCCATCACGGCAAACGAGAATGCGAGCAGTAAGGCTGTCCGGGAACGGAGTGGTCCTGCGAGTCCGTGCCCGGGGGATACGTTCTCACGTGCAGGCATCGGATGATCCTTCCCCTCGTCGGCCCGCCCTGCTGATCCGGTCCGGGACCCGGCAATACTGTCGGCAACATCAGGGAGCCTATCACTGGAAATCCGGCGAACTACCGGCCCCCGCGGCAGCCTTTGCGAATCCTTAACGCCAGATGCGTGTCCCGTCCCTCGTGGATTACTGGGCCTCGCCGCCGGGCTGAGGACGTCGTGAAGGTTAGGAGCGAGGGGTGATAGGGGGCGTATCTCCTGACGGGCCACGCGCAGCGTGGATCCGGGCAGGAACCGACGGGGCCGGGCATGCTCTCAAGCTGCGCCGGATCCCACGGCGTCAGCCAGGGCCAGGAGGTGTCGGCGTTCGACGCTGGTGTAGGCGTTTGCCGCGATTGTCTCCCGCGTCTGGTCCACTTGAGCCAGGATCCGACTTCGGTTCTGGGCGTGTTCGTCCCGCGAGGAGAGCTCCCTGAGTAGGACAAGAAGCCTTTCGGCGACAGCCGGGTCACCGGCCCCGTACTGCCGCGACTGCGCCAGCGCCAGGTCTAGGAGGTCCTCGAACCGGGGCTGGGCAAGAATGACTCTGACCTCACCGCTATCGTCCGTGATCACCTCCGGTCCGGTGGTCCTGTTGGCAAGCCGGCACAACAGGTCCGAGAGGTGGCCGATCACGTGCACCGCTGTGGTCGGATCGTTGATGCCCGGGGAGAGGGCGCGTGCGGCGACATCGGAAAGTTGGCGGAAGCCAAAGCCGACGTCCTGGACGTTGGTGCGTTCAAAGCCGGTGTCGACGGCGGCGTTGATCTGTTCTGTCAACTGCTCCGCGGTTTCGGGGCTGAGGGCGGTCGCGGGAGGCAGGGGCCACGCGGTGGCGAAAGGAACTCCTTCCACCAGGGAACTGCCGGGCTCGCGATCGATCCGGATTACGGCACCTGCCTCCCGGGCGGCCCGCAGGAGGGCGTTCTTGTTCCATCCGGTGAGGAATCCGGAGCGCGAGCGACGGATGTTCATACTGCCGGCGCCGGTGGCTGGTACGGGCTGCCGGGAGGGCCGGTGGGCCGGGAATACGCGGTCCATTGTGGCCCGGGTCTCGGCGTTGACCTTGCGCATCATGGTTTCAACGCGGATCTCACGGGTCAGATGGGCGAGGAAGAGGACGAGTCCCATGATGCTGGCGATCGTCAGGGCGTAGGCCACGGTGACGGAGATTTCAGGGACGAAGGCGGGGCTCTGGCTGGTTTCTGTCCGGACGCTGCGCAGGACGGTCAACGCGAAGGCGAAGGTGGCCAGGAACAACGCAAGGGTCGCGTGCACGAATCTGTCGCTGGAGAAGGTGCGCAGCAACCGGGGCGAAAACTGGCTGCTGGCGAGCTGGAGGGTCACCACGGTGAGGGAAAAGGTCAGCGAGGTGACTGTTATCAGGGATCCCGCGATGGCCTGCAGCACGGCCCGGGCAGCTTCGGGACCGCCGCCAAAGAGCAGGGCGGCAACGCCCTGCGGCAGCCGGTCATCTACCGCGGCGTCGAGGGTCGGCAGGGCGATACCGAGGACAACGGCGACAACCACGGCCACAGCCGGCAATGGCCACAGCTGTGTCCGCACTGCGTCCGTGACCTGCGCTGCCCGGCGATCGATCATGATCATCCCCGTTCGTTACCGTGTGGTTCCAGCATTGCCGTCCTCCTGCCCCGTTCCCGCAGGTTGCGCGGTTCGGGGCCTCCTTTCTAACACAGGCCGGGCGATGGCGAGTGGCAGGATCCCCGGGAATGCCGCTGGGCAGCTGCTAGGGACTTTCTTCGTCCCGCTGTGTCGCTGCCATTCCGAAGCCCGTGGTGCACTCGCTATTCGGATCAGGAGGGGGCATTTTCGAGGGTGTGGAGGACGTACTCGAGTTGTTCCGCGCTGAAGGTTCCCGGGTGTCGGACTGCCAGGGTGCCGTCGGGAGCGATGATGGCGGTGAAGGGCAGCCCGGGGATCTGGTATGCCCCCGCCGTGGTGCCGTTGGCATCGGCCAGCAGCGGGTAGCTGGTGCCGTTCTTTGCGGCCAGGGCCGCCGCCGGTGCGGCGGGGTCGGCGACGTCGATTCCCAGGAATGCCACGGTGGAGCCGAGGTCGGTGTGGGCTTTCTGGAGTTCGGGCATTTCGCCGGCGCAGGCGGTGCAGGTGCTGGCCCAGAAGTTCACGACTGTGTACTTGCCCTTGGCCTCGGCGAGAGAGTGCGGGGTTCCGGGGTCGGCGAGTCCGGGCAGTGTGAAGGCCGGCGCCGGCTGGCCGAGTGCCGCGGGTCCGGCGGGGGCGTTGCCGGAGGGAGCCGGGCCGCCGACCGGACAGCCGGCGCGGCCGGGCAGTTGGTCCGCTGCTGTTTGCGCCATGGCCTGGGAGAACAGGGCCGTGTTTGCAGAGCCGGTGCCGAACTGCCCGATGGCCGCTTCCTTGCCGGCAGGGTCGATGAAGAATAGCTCGGACCCATGGAGCACTTCGCCGGTTTTCGGGTTGACGCTGACAGGAACGTGATAGCTGGCCGCGACGGTGGACAGCTGTGCGGGGGTTCCCGTGCCGAAGACCCAGTTGGGGGCTGATGCGAGGCCGTGGCCGTCGGTCCAGGCTTTGACGTCTTTGACGGCGGTATGTAGGGGGTTGGCGTTCACGGAGAGGAAGACGACGTCGGCGGCGGCCGCGCCCAGATCGGTGTTGGCGGCTGCGACGTCCTGGGCCAGGAGCGTGCACAGGTCCTCGCATTCGTCGTCGTTGAAGGACAGCACCACGGACTTCCCCCGGTACTGGGACAGGCTGACGTTTTTTCCGTTCTGGTCCGTGAGGGAGAAATCCGGGGCCTTATCCAGAGGGGCGGACAGGACGTCAAGCTGCAGCAGCTCGGCCGCAGCGGAACCCAGGGGCGGCTGTGCGGCGCCGGGGTCTGCGGGCCCGGTTGCCGATTCCGGCCGGAGGGCCGCAAGGAAAATTCCGGCGAGGGCTACGGCGATAGCCAGCCCGGCAGCGGCCCAGGCCACGGCAATGGCCCTCCGGTGTCTCCGGTGTCCCTGGTGGGTGGGCTCAGAGCTTGGCGGGCTGGTGCTCATAGGGTGGGGCTGCCTTTCGAGGGCTCGGGTCCGGTCGCGGGGGCCGGCGTTTCGGTGAGGGTCCGGTGGATGACGACGGCGATCGCGGTCAGCACGACAGTGGCGAGCAGTGTTGCCGAGAGGAGCGGTTGTGCTGCGATGCCGGCGGCGAGGGCGGCCTGAGCTCCGGTTACCGTCGATGTCAGGGGCGATGCCCCTGCCGGGTCCAGCAGGTCCCGCACCCAGTAGTAGGCCAGATAAGCGCCGGACGCGGCCAGGGTGATACCCGAGAGGGCCGGCAGCCATCTTCCCGCGGTTCGGATGTTGCGCACGGCGGCCGCACCAAGGGTGGTGGTGATCAGGGCGGCGGTCGTCACGAACAGGGCCATTCCCAGGGCGTAGGCAAGGTAGGTGGCCAGTGCGGTCGGGAGGCTCTGGCCGGTGAAGGACCCGGCCACGGCGGCTAGGAAGAGCGGGAGGGAGCAGCTTAGTGACCCCACCGCGTAGGCTGCACCGTAGCCGGCCATGGCGAGTACGGACCGTCGCGCGCGGAACCGGGGAGCGGACAGGTTCAGCGCGGGGGCCCGGCCGAGGAGCGTGGAGATTCCGGCGCCGGCCATCATCACCCCGATGGCAGCCATGACCCAGGGCAGCCAATCGGTCGCGAGCCGGGCACCGCCTTCGAGAAGGAGACCGAGGACGCCGAAAACGGCTATGAATCCTGCACTGACGCAGGCGCCGGCCAACAGCCCCCGGGTGATGCGCACCGCCTGTGAGTCCGCGCCGGTTCTGCCGGCGGTGGTGTCGGTGAAGATGGCCAGGTAGGCGGGGAGCATGGGGAAGCCGCAGGGGTTCAGGGCCGCGACGAGCCCGAGTGTGAAGGCATAGAGGACTGGTCCGGCGGAGATGGCGGGAGCCATGTCAGTGCCTGGATCCGGGCTGGCGGTGAAGCGATTGCAGGTAGGCGTTGTAGTCCGACAGGTTCGTGTCGCCGCCGTCCCGGGCCGTGCGCCGCTCGGCGGCGCGGGTTGCGCGCTGGTCCGATTTCTGCCATTTCACCACGAGCGCGCCGAGGACGAGCAGGGTTGGAAGCTCGGTGAATCCCCAGGCGATTCCGCCGCCGGCGGCCTGATCGGCCAGCGGGGAGATGTGCCAGCCGGGCACGGGCCGGGAGTAGAACTTGACCATCAGCGCGGTGGACATCATGACGACGACGCCGAAAAAGGCGTGGAACGGCGCGGTGGCGGCCAGTTCGAGCACGGGCAGGACGGGGCCCGCGAGGCGCCGGAGTCCCCGGGCGGGGGTCCTGGGGGAGGGGTCGACGCCGAGGATTCCCCAGAAGTAGAGGAACCCGATGGCCAGGAAGTGCACGAGCATCAGGTTGTGCCCCCACCAGGTGCCCATGAGGTCGTCAAAGGCCGGGGTGAAATACAGGCCATACAGGCTCATGATGAACAGGCCAAAGGCCACCGCCGGATGCGCCAGGAATGCGGCCGGGTGCGACTGGATGACCCGCAGCACTGCTCGCCGCAGGCGGCCGCGGCGGCCGGTGCCGCTCGGCAGTGCGCGCAGCAGCAGTGTTATCGGCGCCCCGAGGACCAGGAATACCGGGGCGAGCATGTTCAGGACCATGTGCTGGATCATGTGGATGCTGAAGAGTTCCATGCCGTAGCCCTCGATCCCGGTCGCGGTGACGGCCAGGATGATGCCCAGGCCCAGAAGCCACCAGATGCTCCGGGATACGGGCCACCTGATGCCGCGGCGGTGGAGAACAACGACGCCGCAGCCGTACAACCCGAGCAGGACGAGGACAAGCACAGGCAGGAGCGGAACGGGCTGGGGGTGCCAGGCCAGGACACGCGCCAGGGTCGGCGGCTGGACCGGCATCCACATCGGCCCGCTCATCATCACGCCAGGATCTCCGGCACCCGGGACCGGCAGGCTGGTGCCCGGCGCCACCCCTAGATCCCCAGGATGAGGGTCTCGTCCGCGGACGGTTCGCCCGCGGCCCTGGCAAAAACTTCAAAACCGGTCCGGACCGCGTCAAGATCCGGTCCCGACAACGTCTCCAGTACCCGGGAAATCTCGCGCCTGCGCGCGTCCGTGACCTCGGTGTAGACCCGGGAGCCCTCCTCGGTCAGTGAGACGATGACTTCTCGCCGGCTGCCGGGACTGGCCGAGCGCGCGATCAGGCCGCCGGCGACCATCCTGTCCGCGAAGCGGCTGAAACTGGACTGGTTCGCTCCCAGGCGTTGGGCCACTTCACCCATGCGCAGCGGCCCGAAATTGGAGAGCACCACGAGGACCCGGAACTGGGGCAGCGTGACGGTGTCCATCACCGGAGCCAGCGACCTGGCTATTACGCCCAGAAGGGCGCGCGAGGCGGTGAGGGTGCCCTCGATGGCAGCGTCGCGGCGGTGGACGGTTCTAGCGTCCACGCCGCGACCGCCCGGGAATGAAGGAACTTACAGAATTCATACTTGCTATAATACATATATTGCGTGAGGGCATACATCGCGGGTCTCCTGCGCTGACGCTCTAAATTACTGTTCCCGCCGGCGCACCGGCGGGCGCCGACAGCACTCAAGATAATGTCCCCGACAGTGAAGGATCATCTCAATGGCTCATCCCGGGACTGCCGTGGGACGGTTGCTCCTCCTTCTCTTCGTCGGGGCGGTGTGCGGGGTCATGGTGGCGGGGCTGATGATTCCCGCCGCCGCGGTGGCCGGTTCGGCGGCAGGGTTCTCAGCCGGATTTATCAGAAAACTCCCCGACGAGCTGAAAATCGACACTCCCGCCCAGGCCACCACGGTCCTGGCCAGCGACGGATCCGTCATCGCCACCTTCTTCAGCCAGAACCGGGACAGCGTGGCACTGGATCAGATGTCGCCGTCCATCCGGAATGGCATCGTCGCGATCGAGGACGCCCGGTTCTACGAGCACGGCGGCATCGACCCGACCGGAATCCTCAGGGCGCTGGCGGCCACCGCGGGCGGCGGACGCCAGGGCGCCTCGACGATCACCCAGCAGTACGTGAACAACGTCATCATCCAGTCCCACATCGCCGCCGGGCACCCGGACCAGGTCAAACTCGGAGCCGCCAAAACGGTCGGGGACAAAATCAGGGAGATGAAACTCGCCATCGCCCTGGAAAAGACGTATTCCAAAGACCAGATCCTCCAGGGCTACCTGAACATCATCTACTTCAACCACAACGTCTACGGGATCGAGGCGGCCGCGGAGTATTACTTTGGCGTCCATGCCAAGGACCTGAGCCTGCCCCAGGCCGCCACCCTCGCCGGCGTCATCAACAACCCGGCCTACTTCGACCCCGTGACCGAGCCCGCGCATGCCATCGGGCGGCGCAATATCGTGCTGCACAAAATGCTCGAGCAGGGAAAAATCACGGCCGCAGCGCATGACAGCGCGATCAAGAGCCCGATCGGGCTAAACGTTCATCCGGCCCGGCAAGGCTGCATGGCCGCCGTCACGGCCCCGTACTTCTGCGACTATGTCCAACGGCTGATCCTCAACGATCCGGCCTACGGCGCCGATGAGGATGCGCGGCGCAACGTCCTCTACCGCGGCGGCCTGACCATCAGGACCACCCTGGACCCAGGGCTGCAGCGGGTCGCCCAGGATCAGGTCAACGCCACCATCGCGGGTACCGACCCGCTGCAGCGCGGGGCGGCACTGGTCAGCATCGAACCCGGCACCGGCAAAATCCTGACCATAGCGCAGAACACTGCCTACAACCCGGCGCCCGCGCCGGGGAACTACATGGGCAACTTCGCGCTCCCCGCCACCGACGCCAACGGCCATCCGCTGGACGGAGCCGGCGGGTTCCAGATCGGGTCCACCATCAAACCGTTCATTTTCGCCCAATGGCTCAACGCCGGAAAATCCATGAACACCGTCCTGAACGGGGCCGTCCGGGACTACCCGCCGGGTTTCCCCTGGACGAACTCCTGCGGCACCACCACGGGCGCCTATGACCCGGCGACCGGAACTCACCTACTGCCCAACGACGACCCCAACCACTACTACCCGATGAGCGTCCTGCAGGGGCTGTACCAGTCCATCAACACCATTACGTTCCAGTCCGCCAGCCTCCTGGACCTCTGCGATGTCCAGAAAATGACGACGGCGGCCGGCATTACGGATGGACACACGAACAAGCCCTACGACTTCTCCAACATCTCCAACCTCATCGGCTCCGTCGATGTCGCCCCGGTGACCATGGCCAACGCCTTCGCGACCTTTGCCAGCGGAGGAACCTACTGCGCACCCAGGGCGCTCGTTTCCATCACCGACAGCCACGGAAGCGCGCTCCCGGTCCCCGGGCCGGACTGCCACCAAAGCATTGACCCCGGCGTCGCCGCAGGGGTGACCTACGCGCTCAAAAACGTCCTGACACGTGGATCCGGCTACAACATCCCGGTCAACAAAACCGGCTACGACATCTTCGCCAAAACCGGTACCACCGACGGAAACACCATGACCTGGACCGTGGGCGCCACCGCCGGGATCGCCACCGCATCCTGGTTCGGCAGCTACAAAGGCACCGGCCCGCAATGGGTCAACCAAAACATCACCATCAACGGGCGTTACTACGCCGGCGTCGACGGCGCCGACCTCGCCGGCGGCCAATGGGGACGTTTCATGGACGCAGCCGCACCCCGATTCAAAACAAGCGCCTTCGGCCGTCCGCCGGCACCGACGCTCGAAACGCCAGCCCGATGACAAATGGCCGAGTAGACATAAAACGTCAGGATTGTGCTGCTATCCCTGCCACCAAACACATGGCCTTGGCCCAGCGTTATCGGGTGTTCTCCAGGAAACAGAATTCCAGGCGTCCGACGGGGAGTGGTGAGCGCTGGACAGCCAGCGAGGAATGCGCCGGGAATGAGCCGGCGGGTGCCGCCAGGACTCCTGCACTCCCGGCAGGGTTCCGGCGGCCCGCCGATCTGATCGGTGGAGGCAGGACATGAAGGCAGTGGTTGTCGGGGCAGGCATCGCGGGCCTTGTCGCGGCCCGCCAGCTGGGCTTGGCCGGCTGGGACGTTGAACTCCTGGAGAAATCTCCTGCTCCGCGCCCCGAGGGTTACATGATGGACTTCTTTGGTCCCGGAGTGGAGGCCGCGGAGCGGATCGGCCTCTACCCGCGGCTCGCAGCAGTGGCGTACCACGTCGAGGCAGCCGAGTACGTCGATGCAACAGGACACCCCACCTCCAGCCTCGACTACGACCGGTTCGCCAGGCTTGCCGGCGGGAAGGTCCTGAGTCTGCTGCGCCCGGACATGGAGCGCGCCGCCCTCGCTGCGCTCGACGACGTGCCCCCCGGCCGGGTGCAAGTCAGCTACGGGGCGTCGGTGTCCCGGGTATGGAGTGATGAGGACGGCGTGCGGGTCACCGTCGGCGGCCCACCGGACATGACGGTCGCCGCGGATGTACTGGTTGGCGCTGATGGCATCCATTCCGGGGTGCGAGCCCAGGTGTTCGGCCCCGAGGAGGAGTACCTGCGCCCTTTGGGCATGCGTGCCGCCGCCTTCATCGTGACCGAACCGCTCCTGAATGCCCGCTTCCGGAACCGGTTCGTCCTCACCGACAGCATCAACCGGATGGCCGGGCTCTACAGCCTCCGTTCGGACGAGGTCGCGACGTTCATGGTCTACCGGGATTCCACCGGCTCCCCAGGACACCAGCGTTCCGGGAGCCCGCGGGAACGGCTGCGCCGCGAGTTCGCCGGGCTCGGCCACGCGATCGACCGGCTGCTGGAACTGTGCCCCGAGCATCCGTACGACGATGTCGTCGCACAAATCGTCATGCCCGGCTGGCAGCGGGGGCGCACCGTCCTCGTGGGGGACGCCTGCGGCGCCGTGTCGCTCCTCGCCGGCCAAGGCGGCTCGCTCGCCATCGCCGGCGCCGCTCTGCTCGGGGACTTCCTGGGACCCGTGGCCTCACCTGGGGGAATCAGTCCTGCCCTCGCCGAATATGAGCGCCGCTGGAGACCCCTCGTCGAGGAGGCCCAGGCAGCCGGGAGGCGCACCGCATCTTCCTTCCTCCCCGCCAACCGGGCCCAGCGCCTCCTGCGCCGGTGGATCATCCGGGCCACCCACCTGCCGGGAATCGACCGGCTCGTGGCCCGCCAGATCCTGGGCAGAATCGCAAAGTAAACCCGACTGTCAAGTAGCGGTGGAGGACCGCCGGCAAACGAACGGCTCAACATCCGCCGGGAGCTTGCCGCTCAGAAGGTCGCGAAATGCTGCGTCGGCGCCGGCGCCGGGCCGCCGGGCGAAACTGCGGGCAAGCCTGCGCGGCCTGGCCGTCCAGACCCGCCCGCCCCCGGATCTCGTGAACCATGGCAGGCTACTGCGGCGTACGGGGTCCCGGATTCTCGAACTGCCGGGCGACGAGGACGTCGGTCGAGGAATGGGCCAGGATGGAGAGCACAATGACCAGGGCCACGAGATGAAAAAGCTCATCGGAGCGCTCCACGCCTGATTCGAGGACGAGAAGCCCATAAACCACGGACGCGAACCCTTTGGGACCGAACCACATGGCCGCGAGCTGTTCCTTGACGGGCAGCCGCGTGCCGAGGAATGACACCAGCAGGGCCAGCGGCCGGGCGATGACGATGGCCAGTACTGCGAAGACCCACCCCGACCAGGCGATTTCACCGAACAGGAAGGTGGGCGTGATCAAAGCACCAAAGACCAGGATGGCGGCGAGCTTGAGCAGTTCGGAGACCAGTTCCCCGAACTGCTCGAATTCGTCCCGAAAGCCCGGTCCTGCGGTAGCGACCGTGATGCCTGCCGCGAACGCTGCGAGGAAGAGGTTGGCCCCGGTCACCAGGCAGATGGCAAGGACGAGCAGGCCGATGGAGACAGCCACCAGCGGTTGCAGCCCTTTCGTTGCCATCAAAAAGGGAAGCCGCTCCAGCCAGATGACAATCAGCGGGACCAGGACACCGATCAGCAGGCCAAGGAAGATTTCTCCGGCCAGAACCCCAAGGCCGACGTCCGTTCCACCCCCAACGGCCAGTAGCACGAGAACTACAGGCAGGGCCAGCCCGTCGTTGAGTCCAGACTCCACGTTCAGGAGGTGGCGCAACCGGCCCGGGACTTCCTTACGCCCCACAATGGCGGCCGCGAACACGGGATCGGTCGGGGCCAGCACGGCACCGATCAGGAAGCACTGAAGCCAGGGAAGCCCCACCACGTAATGGGCCAGCAGCGCGGTGACCAGCAGTGTCAGGGGCAGGCCGAGCAGCAGCGCCCGGCCGGGCAAACGCCACGCCTTCCTAAGGTCGGACAGCCCCACTTTCATGCCGTCCGTATACAGGACCGAGAACAGTGCCAGCTGGGCCAGAACCCCGACGACCGGATCGCCGGGCGCTATGGGGACAACCCCAAGGACGCCCTGGCCCAGGACGAAGCCGCCGAGAAGAAACAACACTGCGGTGGAAAGTACCGTCCGGCTGGCGCGTTCGGAGATGAGGACGCCCAGCAGAAGCAGTACCGCAAAGGCGAGCGTGAGCATCGGAATCATCCGCGTTCCCCCGGAGGGTTGCATGCGTCAGAATTCGGGATCGGAACGGGGGGCGGCGTCAGGACTCAGGTACCGTTCCTGGGACGGACAACCAGAACGGGACAGGGGGCGTGGTGCACGACCTGGCTCGAGACTGATCCGAGTCGCAGCCCGGCGAACCCTCCGTGGCCCCGGGATCCGACGACAAGGAGGTCCGCATCTTTGGCTGCATCCAGCAAAGCGGTGGCGGCGGTATCCCTAACGAGCGTTCCCTCGATGTCCACGCCCTCAGCAGCGACGGCCGTCAGCGCGTCGGCCTGGACACGTTCAGCGGCGTGAAAGGAGTCGTTGCTGCCGCTGTCCTCCAGCGTTGACGGCACAGGAGGGTAGTGCCAGGCAGTGACGGCCCGCACATTGCCGTGCCGAAGACGCGCCTCATCCACAGCCCAGCGAAGAGCCGCCAGGGAGTGTTCGGAACCGTCCACACCGGCGACGATCAAGAACCTGCTGGTTGCGTTCATGTCTTCCGTCCTTTCACGTGCGGCCTCGGCCCACCGCCCCGGGCAGTGTCAGTCTGTGCCGTCAGCCGGAAGCGGTCAAGGCCCTCATCAAGCAGCCCGGAGAGGTGATGTACGTGACGAATTAACCTTGATGGCACCGCCGTGAAGGGATCACCACGGCCCCGTTGTCGGTGAGCAGTTTTTGCGGCACCCCGTGCGCGGTGGTGATGCCCTGCGTTACCACCGGGAGTGGTGATCGATGAGCTGGAAGATCACGCATTTACGGCCACCGGTGAGGACGTACTCGGTGGCGTCCAGCTGCCACAAATGCCTCAACGGTTGATGATTGCGAATGCCTCATCCAGCAGGGCCTGGACCGGAGTGGAACCATCCCGTCGCATACATTCAGCCAGAGCGACATCCGGTCAGGAGAGGGCGGAATGAATCAGTGTCCGTGCGCGGAACTGCCGGGTGTCCTCGGGGCCGCCTGACTTTCGGATTGTTTTTTGGGCTTCTGCAACTTCCCCATCTACCGAGTCAAATGCATACGCGCCGCCGGAGGACATCGCCCCGAACGGAACAAACCAGCCAAAATTGCCTGCATTCGAACGGCCGGTTAGTGACGCTGCTGGCCGGTGTCTGCAGGAGAAAACGCGGCCAGCCGCTTCCGCTGACGAACCGGCACGGTCGCATCAGCCCGGGGTCCACGGTCCCTGCGAGGACGACGGCGAGCAGTGGTTGCTTAGGCTATGCGGCTTCGAGAATGCTCTTGAGGTTGGTCAGTTGCGCGACCTCGGTCTGCATCGCGCGGGCGATCATCGGCCCTGCGATCTTCATGAGTCCTTTGGGTTGCAGGTCCAGGGTGAACCGGACCTTCGTTCCACCGGGCGCCGCGCTGAGGTGGTACTCGCCGGACGGCCTGGCCGGCCCCGCTACCACCTGGAAGCTTAGGCGTTGTCCCGGGTTCGCGGTGGTGATTTCGTAGTCACCGGCGATGGGCCGGCCGCCGGGGCCGGCGAGGGTCTGGCTGTAGACGGCCCCCAATGCCCCGGGTGTTCCGCTCTTCAGGGCGATGTCCTGAATCCCTGAACGCCATTTGGGGTTATTCAGTCCGTCCGCGAGGAACGCGTAGACGTCCTCCGGTGAACGGCTGATGGTCGTCTCGTTCTCGGCGTGGGCCATGGCTTACCCTTCAATGGTTCCCTGTGCCCGCCGATTTCGGCGGTTGATGATGTCCACACAGTACGTCGGGCCGGAGCTTGTGCCCACCACCCCGACCCGTCCGATGCGGAGCAGGTTAGGGCCGCCCCGCTGCAGTGGGTTTCGGGGCCTCCACCAGCGGGCCTCAAGCACCCTTCAAAGCCGTGCCGCCAAGACCATCGAGGTTGGCCCCTGCGGCGTCGGCGTTCACGCGCCTGTTACCGAGAGCGCCCGGGAAGACCGCTTGCATAATACGTTAGTGCCGACTAACGTATTAGTTGTGCCTGATCTTCTGGAAGTTGCCGCGGAACCAAACAGGCGGGCACTGCTTCGGCTCCTGGCTGAGGGAGAGAGGACCGTGACGGAGCTGTCCGGGCATTTCGCGGTCAGCCGGTCGGCAATTTCCCAGCATCTGCTGCTGCTGTCCGAAGTGGGGCTGGTGTCGGCCCGGAAGGACGGCAGGAACAGGTACTACAGCCTGGACGCGGCAGGAATGGTCCGGCTGCGTGAAGAATTTGACTCCTTCTGGACCAACGAACTGGATCTGCTGGTGGCTGACGCCGGCCGGCTCCACCCACCCACATCGCAAGGGAAAATCTGATGTCATTCAACAAAACTGTCTTCCTCCCGGTCGATCCGGACGCGGCCTTCGCGCTCATCACCGAGCCCGAGAGGCTCCGCCGCTGGAAAACCGTGGCGGCCAGGGTGGACCTGCGCGTCGGCGGTGACTACCGCTGGACCATCACCCCCGGGCATGCGGCGAGGGGGACTTTCACGGAAATCGAGCCCGGAAAGCGAGTCGTCTACACCTGGGGCTGGGAAGGTGACGCCCAGTTACCGCCCGGTGCCTCCACCGTGACCGTGAACCTGGAAGCTGTCGACGGCGGAACGACCGTCCAGCTGATCCACGAAGGGCTGACAACGGAGCAGGAAGTCGGCCACGCCGAGGGCTGGAACCACTTCCTGGAGCGCCTCGTGCTGCTGGCCACGACCGGCGATGCCGGCCCCGACGAATGGTCGGCAGCACCGGACCCCATCGACGAACTCGCCAGCGCCGAAGCCTCCCTCGCCGTGGCCCAACGCGTCCTGCAAGGACTCAAGGACTCGGACATGGACGCCCGCACGCCCTGCGAGGACTTCACCGTTGACGGTCTGCTGGACCATCTCTTCGGATCGATTGCATCGATCGGCACGGCGCTTGGCGTTACCGTTCCGGACAGGCCGACGGCGTCGCCGGAAGTCCGGATCGCCGTGGCCTCGCAGATCACCCTGGAGGCCTTCCGTGCCCGCGGCCTCGAAGGAAGCCTGGACATGGGCTTCGCGGAGCTCCCCGCGACGCTGGTCGCAAACATCCTGAACCTGGAACTGCTGGTGCACGCCTGGGACTTTGCCGCGGCCACCGGGCAGGAACTCGCGGTCTCGCCGGTACTCTCGGACTACGTGCTGGGCCTCGCCCGGAACACCATCAGTCCCCGGATGCGCGGGGCCACCTTCGCGGAGGAGGCGCTGGTCGATGAGTCGGCGGCGAGCATGGAGCGTCTCATCGCGTTCACCGGCCGCGAAGTCGCCGGGATCTGATGCTTCGCCTTCCCCGGCAGAAGGAGAAGACAATGGTTGACGTACTGACAGAGATTGTCATCCACCGGCCGCGCGCGGTTGTGGCCAGCTATGCCTCCGACCCCGAGAATGCCCCCGAGTGGTATACCAACATCAAGGCGGTCGACTGGGAAACCGCGCGGCCCCTGACGGTCGGATCCCGGGTGGCTTTCCGGGCCCACTTCCTGGGCCGGGACCTGGACTACGTGTACGAATTCACGGAGCTGGACCCGGGCGCGAGGCTGGTCATGCAGACAGCCCAGGGCCCGTTCCCCATGCAGACCACCTACACCTGGGCGGACGCGGACCGCTCCTCTACCCGCATGGCACTGCGCAACACCGGCAAGCCGGCGGGATTCTCCGCCGTCGTGAACCTCGTCATGGCACCGGTGATGCGCCGCGCGATGCAGAAAGACCTCGCCAAGCTGAAACAGATCCTGGAGGCTGCCTGACCGCCGTGCGTGCGCGCACGGCACGGCCCGCCCCGAGGAAGCCCTGCCCGGTTTGATTCACGCCGGCAGGGCAGGCCGAAGCCCAGCGCCAGGCCTTACGAACAGCGAACAACGATGAAAGGACATGTCATGAGCAAGTTCATCTATCTCTACAAGGGTCCGGCCACACCGGTGGACCAGTTCACCTCGGAGCAGTCGGCGGCGCAGATGGCCGCCTGGGGCGCCTGGATGGAGAAAATCGGTCCGGCCCTGCTCGAGGCGGGTGCGCCGTTCGCGCCGTCCCGCACCGCTCTGGTGGACGACGGCGCCGTGGTGGAAGCCTCGGACCTGAACGGCTACTCGATCGTGGAAGCAGAAAGCCTCGCGGGGGCCAAGGCACTGGCCGACGGCCATCCGTTCCTGTCCGACGGGAACGGAAAGTTCACCCTGGAGATCTTCGAGCTCGGCGAGATGTAGTCTCACAGCCGACCTGCCGCGCCGTCCGGGCGAATGCGGGAGCCGGCGTCCCCGACGGCGATCAGGGGAAGCCTCACGCTGGATCCCGGCCCGGACCCCTCAACTGCGGCCGGGTGTATCCACATCGCTAATGGCGCCGCACCAACAGCCTCACAGAGTCTGAAAGTGCCTCGTCAGTCGAGGTTGGGCCCCCTGAAGCGGCATATCGCGACACAGGCACGTGTCAGCCGGGTTCGCCGCGCAGGGGAGCTGTGGCAAATTCACGCATGCCTGATTCAAAGCCAACGGTCGGTTCCCATCCGAGTTCGGCCTTGATCCGCTCCGAGGACGCGGTGATGTGGCGGACGTCCCCCAGCCTGTATTCGCCGGTCACGATCGGGGCAGGTCCGGCACTGAACTTACTTAGAGCCGCGGCAACATCGCCGATGGTGTGCACCTCGGAGGCGCCGACGTTGTAGGCCCGGAATGCGGCAACGCCACCCGCGGACAGCGCCAGGGCGGCGGCGATGTTCGCGGTGGCGACGTCCCTGACGTGTATGAAGCTGCGGCGCTGGGCGCCGTCTTCGAAGACCCGGGGTGCCTCACCGCGGGCCAGGGCGGAGCGGAACAGCGAGGCGACGCCGGCGTAGGGTGTGTCGCGGGGCATCCGGGGACCGTAGACGTTGTGGTAGCGCAGGGCGATCGCCGCGCCGCCGGTGCTGCGCGCCCATGCGGCGGCGAGATGCTCCTGGCTGACTTTTGATGCCGCGTAGACGTTCCGCGGATCCAGGGGCGCGTCCTCGGTGACCATGGCCGGATTGAGAATCGCGCCGGACACCGGGTTGCGGGGGTCGTAGATCCCGGTGCGCAGATCGGCCTCGGCGCGCGGTCCTGGTCTGACCGCGACGCCGGTTTCAGAGTCGGTGTAGGCCCCCTCGCCGTAGACCACCATCGAGGAAGCAAGGACCAGCCGGGGGATGCCAAGACGTTCCATGGAGGCGAGCAGGACAGCGGTGGCGTAGTCGTTGTTTCGGATGTAGTCCGGCGCGTCGGCGAAGCTGACGCCGAGCCCGACCTTCGCCGCCTGGTGGCAGACGGTGTCGATCCCCTCGAGTGCACGGTCCGCCGTGTCCGGGTCCGTGAGATCGCCGGTCAGCAGTTCCACCCGCGGGTCAAGGGCCGGCGGCCCCGGGTGGAGGCCCGGGTCCAGGGAGTCCAGGACCCGGACCGACCATCCCCTGGCAAGGGCGGCGTCGACGATATGCGAACCGATGAACCCGGCACCGCCGGTGACGAGGAGCCTCACCGGGCGGACACGGACTCGCGTGCGGCCGGGAGTGCCATGATCCTGGCGACGGCGGTTCGATCCATCAGCCGGCGGGGGGCGTAGTCCTCGCTGATCGCCGCGATGGTGTCCTCCAGCACGGCCAGGATGCCGCGCTGGGCCTTCTTCAGCCGGGCAAAGACGGCCTCGGCGGTCACCGGGTCCGAGCCGTCGTGACCGGTGTCCGAATCCGTGACGAAGGCCAGATTGGCAAAGCCCATGTTCAACTCCGCGGCCAGCACGGGTTCGGGGTATTGGGTCATGCTGATGATGTCGGCACCGCCGCTGACGTACCACTGCGACTCGGCCTTCGTGGAAAAACGGGGTCCGTTGATCACCACCACCGTTCCTTGCGGGGCGTAGGGGAGACCCCGTGCCGCTAGCGCTGCCTCCAGATGCGAACGCAGTGTCGGGCAGAACGGTTCCGAGGCCGGCAGATGCTGAACGCCGGCCGGGGGGACGCCGTCGGCCACCGTGCCGTCGTAAAAGGTATCGGCGCGTCCCCAGGTGCGGTCGATCAACTGGTCGGTCACGACGAAGCTCTCAGGACCAAAGCCTTCCCGCAGCCCGCCCACCGCCGAGGAGGAAAGCACTGCCCGGACGCCGAGGCTCTTGAGCGCCCAGAGGTTGGCCCGGTAGTTGATCTTCTGCGGCGGAAGGGAGTGGTCGCCGCCGTGACGGGGAAGGAACGCCACGGTTCGCCCGCCCACGTCGGCCAGGGTCACAGGACCCGACGGCGGCCCGTAGGGGGTCCGGACGTCGAGGGTCGCGCGCACAACCGCCCCAGGGAGCTGGTAGGTGCCCGAACCGCCGATGATGCCGATGCGTGCGTGCGCGGTCCAAGGAAGTGGTGTGTCCATGGTGCAATCCTGCCATTTCGTCGGTTTCGATAGATGCAGGCCTTGTGCCCGTCACAAGGCCGCGGGGTCCGGCGCCCCGGTCATGAGTCCGGTGAGGGCAGCCAGCCGCAGCTCGTCGCGGCGCCGCAGCCAGGTGCCTCCGGCGATGGCCGCGGCAGCCAGGAGCAGGGCGCACTGGTTGAGTAGCTCGCTCCAGGGGCCGGCAGGGACCATGTAGATGACGTCGAGGGCGAGGATCACCCCCACGTACTCCCACCGCCGGCTCAGAACGATGAACGGCAGCAGCATGAGCCCGTACCAGGGGTAATTGGGGCTGACAATGAGCAACGTCAGCCCGATCATGACGGTCTGCTGTTCCCAGACGTTCGCCGCACGGGTGTGCCGCAGCACGGCCAGGGCGACGACGGCCAGGGCCGCGGCGCTGAGCACCGGAGGCCAGGGGCCTGCGGAAACTAGCTGTGCCAGGCCGAAGCGGATGCCGCCGCTCTGGCTGTAGTTCTCCTCCTTGAGATAGCCGGGCAAAAAGCCCAGGACACCGGCCCCCGCGATCGCCACGTAGGGAACGTAGAGCAACACGAACGTGGCCAGCGCCGCCGTGATGAAGCTGGCCGGGCGCCGCCACAGCAGCGCGGGGGCGGCAACGACCGGAATGAGTTTCGTTGCAACCGCGGCACCGAAGGACGCCCCCGAGCGGATCGGCTTGCCGCCCAGAAGCAGCATCCCGGCGGCAAGGATCAACGCTCCGCCCAGCACATCGACGTGCGCGTTGTTGACCGCTTCGAGCTGCACGAACGGGCTCCACGCCCACACGGCGGCCAGGTGCGGGGGTGATCCGCGGCTGGCCAGCGAGCAGCGGAGCAGCATCAGGGAAACCGCGACACTGATCAGCAGGCCGCCCAGCTGCAGCGGCAGATATCCGACCGTGTCCGGGACGGTGGCGCGGACGCCCAGAAAGTACAGTTCGGCCGTGGGCGGGTAGATCGTGGGCACGTGCGGACGGTTGATCGCCGTGCACAGCGGGTCCCCGGAAGGATAACCGGATGCGGCGACGGATTCCGTTCCGAACAGGTCCCTGGCACACACGGGCTTGCCGTCGGGGCCCGTGGAACCCGGGGCGAACAACCAGCCGGGGCGAAGCCTGCTGAGCGTTTCATCGATGGGCACATAGGAGTAGGGGGAGATTCCGGCTTTTTGGACGATACCGTCCCACGCATACCTGGCCGAATCGTTGCTGGTCCGGGGCGGGGCGCTCACGGCAACGAGGCCGAGCAGGACCGTTCCGGCGATGATGACGGCACCCACCTGACGCCGCGGAACGTGCCGCAGCAGGCCGACAGCCGCGATGAGGGCCAGCCATGACAGGCAGGTGGCGATAATCTGCGCCGTTTCGAGCGGGTTTCCGGGGACCACCATCCACCACAGCAGGGCCGCACTGGTGAGGAACACGAGCGGAAGGAGCACGAAGACCTTGATGGTGGTGCCGGTTGTCCGGTTGGGTTCTATTGCACTGACGCTCACTCTCCGATCCTGCCCCATCTCCGGCGCCGCACTTGCATCCGACAGGAGGTCTTCCGCGAATCGTAAGGTCTGACGGCACCTCAGGGGGCTGAAAAGGTGGTGTGATCGAGCTATGGAAAAGCTCACCAACGCTTTGGCCGCCAGGTTCGCCTCGCCCACGCGCAGCACCCGGCTCACCGTGGTCCTGGGGCGCTGGTTGGGGCTCAGCTTCACCATCTGTTTCCTGACCGGGCTCTTCAGTCACGGGCTGCAGGAGCCGCCGTCCTGGATGTTCTTCCCCACCAGCCCCGTCTGGATCTATCAGCTGACGCAGGGAATCCACGTCACCACGGGCATCGCTGCCATTCCGTTGCTGCTGGCAAAACTGTGGTCGGTCTATCCCGAACTGCTGAAGTGGCCGCCGGTGAAATCCGCGGCGCACGGCCTGGAGCGGGCATCCATTGCCTTGTTCATCGCCTCTTCGCTGCTGCAGCTGACAACGGGCCTGATTAACACCTATAAGTGGTACCCGTGGCCTTTCCCCTTCCGTCAAACCCACTACTGGCTGGCCTGGGTGATCTGGGGGTCGCTGCTGCTCCACATCGCCGTGAAACTTCCATTGATCATCGAGCATTGGCGTGCCCGGTCGGGGACCGGGGCCGGTGCCGGTTCCCCGGCACCGGTGACCGACGACGGCGGGGCACCCCCGGAGCCTGGCCGCTGGTCCCGGCGGGCCTTCCTGGCCGCCGTCGGCGTCACCACGGGCGCCGTCGTGCTCACGACGGCCGGACAGTCCTTCTCCTGGCTGGACCCGTTCAACCTCTTTGCACCGCGGAAGATGGGAACCGGCCCGCAGTCCGTCCCGGTGAACCGCACCGCCGCCGACGCCAAGGTCGCCGACCTGGCCGGGGCAAAGGACTGGACGCTCACCGTGAGCCATCAGGACACCCACCGCAGCCTGAGCCTCGCGGAGCTCCAGGCTCTGCCCCAGTATGAGCACGAACTTCCCATCGCCTGTGTTGAGGGCTGGAGCCAGACGGCCACCTGGCGGGGCGTGCGTATCCGGGACCTGGTCGCCTTAGTCGGCGCGCCGCCGTCCTCCTCGCTCCGGGTCACAAGCCTCGAACCGGAGGGCGCGTACCGGACGATGGACATGCACGCAACGTACGCACAGGACGAACGGACCCTGGTGGCCCTGGAACTGAACGGACAGACGCTCGATCTGGACCACGGGTATCCGGCCCGCATCATCGCCCCCGGACGCCCCGGCGTCCTGCAAACAAAGTGGCTGCACACCGTGGAGGTCCTGTGAAACCCGAGATGCCGGCGAAAGCCGCAAAACCCGCAGGGGCCGGAAATGCTGTGAAGATCTGGAGAATCGTCCTGGGCGCCGCGGGTGCGGCGCTGGCCGGATACGGGCTCCTGGGCCTGCCGACCCAGCTTGGACCCCCGCAGCTGCTCGGGCTCCTGGTGTGGATGGCGGTGGCCGTCCTTTTGCACGACGGCGTCATCGTGCCGGTGTCCACCGCGGCCGGCGGGGGCCTCACCCGGCTGGGGTCGGGGCTTCGTCCGGCGTCTGCCGCGGTGCTGCGCGGCGCCCTGATGACCGGGGTCGTGGTGACCGTGATCGCGGGGATTTTGCTGAAGGCCCAGTCCGTGGCCCGCAATACCAGCGCCCTGGAAGGGGACTACGCCGCCCACCTGCTCTGGTTCTGGGTGGTTCTGGCCGGCCTGGCCGCCGTCCTTGTTTACGGGATCGAACGGGCCGGGCCCGGCAGGGGCGAGAGGGAACAAAAAACGCGGCCCTGAAGGCGCCGGATGGCGGTGACAGCCCAGCCGCCGGCCTGCGCCCGGGATACCAGGCCGGCCGTGCCGGTCCGCGCCCAGGCGAACGCCTCGCTGCGGTTTCCCCGCTCGTCTTCGAGCACGGCCGAGTAGGCGGTGTCGATGTATTCGTCGGCTTCCACTTCGACCAGCAGCGTGCCGGTCGGGGCAATGAGTTGCCGGCACCGGCCGAGCAGGGCCGTGACGCTTCCTCCGATTCCGATGTTGCCGTCGAGCAGGATGACGGACTGCCACTGCCCGGACTGCGGTACCGGGGCGAAAATTGACTGTTCGAGGGCGCGGGTACCGCGGCCGCGGGCCAGCCGGACCGCTTCGGCGCTGGTGTCGATGCCCAGGGCGGCCAGGCCGAGCGGCCGGGCGGCAGCCAGGAGCCGTCCCGGGCCGCACCCAACGTCGAGGACCGGGCCCCGAAGGCTCTGCAGCAGCGACAGCTCCGCCGTGCTGGCATCCTCGCACCAGGTGCTGACATCGAAGTTCACCGGCTCGGCAGGATGGTAATCGCTTTCCGGACGGAGGGTGAGGGTTCCGGTGCCGGTCTGCAGGGCACGGGTGTAGGGCTCGCTTTCGCCCTGGCCGAAAGAGGCGGCGGGTGCCACGGCAGTGGACATCACAGGAGTGCCTCCGCTTCTTGCCGGGGGCGCGGCACCCGGGCGGCGGTTTCGGCCACCGCTTCGGCGAACGCGCTGTCCGGAATCTCGGCCGCGATCTGCAGGGCGTCACTGAAGTGGTCCATATCGCGCAGTTCCGGGAGCATTCCGACGTTGAGCCCGGCCGCGGTGAGCCGGGCGAGCTGCGAGGCCCCGGTTGTCGTCGTGGACATTGGAACGCCCCGGATCAGGTTTCCGTCCGGCCGGCGCAGCGCCAGTGCCCAGAAACCGCCATCGGTTGCCGGGCCGATCCAGGCTTGGTGCCGGGCGTGCGCAGCTGACCAGTCATTGAGCAGTGGCGCCAGATGGTCCGCGGAGAATTGCGGGGTGTCCATGCCGATGATGAGCAGTGGACCGCTGACGGCGTCGCAGATGGCGGCCAGCCGCTCATCCAGGCCTCCGGATGCCTGCGGCAGAACCGTGAATCCGGCGGCGTCCCACGCGGTGGGCGTGCCGTCGATCACCAGCAGCCGGCGGCCGGCCGGGAGGCTGCGCACCGAACCCAGGGTGCGGCTGAGGCTCAACTGCGCCAGTTGAGCCGCGCCTTCGGGTGGCAGCGGCGGACTGAGCCGGGTCTTGACCCGTCCCGGCACGCACTCTTTGGCGATGACCGCCACTGTCAGGTCCATGCTTGTCCTCATATACGTTCTTCGCGGCGGCCGGTCATCCGGACCGGTCCCGACGGCAGCAACGACTTTGCCGCCCTGAGCTGGGCAGACATGTCGTTCACCGCGGTAATCGTTCCGCGGATGGTCCCGGTGACTTTCGATTTGCCGGTACGCGGGGCATACGGCACGGGGATCTCCGCGATCCGCCAACGGCGAAGGCTCGCTTTGAGGAACATTTCCAGGGGGTAGCCGCTGCGCCGGTCCGCCAGGCCCAGGGAAACCAGCCCTTCGCGGCGTGCTGCCCGCATCGGTCCAAGGTCGGTCACGTGTTCCCCGGTCAGGCGGCGGATCCGCGATGCCAGCACGCGGTTGGCGATGCGGGCGTGCAGGGGCCACGAGCCGGGCTGCGGCTGGCGGCTGCCCAGCACCAGATCCGCGCTTCCGTCCATCACGGGGGCGAGGAGCGCCGGGAGCTGCGCCGGATCCAGTGAACCGTCGCAGTCACAGAAGGCCACGAATTCCGCCGTCGCAGCGAGCAGCCCGGCATGGGCGGCCGCCCCGAAACCCCGCCGGTCCTCCCGGACCACGGTCGCCCCGAGGCTCTGCGCGAGCTCGCCGGACCCGTCCGTGGAACCGTTGTCCACGACGATGGCCCGGTACCCGTCCGGCAGGCGCGACAGAACCCAGGGCAGGGCGCCCCGTTCGTTCAGGCACGGCAACACTACATCAACCATGGATCCGGTCATTTCAAACACCCTTCAAGGCTACGGATCCGGCAGCGCCGCCGCGCCCCGAAATCCTTACGGTATGCGGACGGAAAAGTGCCGCGGACCCCCAAGGGAGGAGCCGCGGCACTTCCCGCCGGTGCAGAACAATCCATCCGGCAGGTTATTTCGGAGGAATTACTTGGTGTTGACGGTGATCTTGGCGATGCCAACGAGCATGTCGGCCTTCACGGCGTCGGTCTTGAAGGTCTTGTTCAGCAGGCCAGCAGCGGTGTCAGAGACCAGGACGCGGGTGCCTTCAAGGATGGCGGTGTCCCCGGACTTTGCCAGCGGCTTCAGGGTGGAGCCGTCCAGGTTGAAGATGTAGGCCTGCTTTGCGGCAACCGTGCCGTTGACCGCGACGTCGCCGTAGAGCTTGGAGGTGCCAGGGTCGATCGTGAAGTTGGTCAGATCAACCTTGGTGTCCCCGGAGGTCAGGGAGAAGCCGGAGCCGGCGTGGTTGATCAGGCCCTGGACGTAGGGGCGGTAGTCCTTGGCGGGGTCGTAGTAATCGACCTTGCCGCCGGTGATCGGGAACACGAGCGACCCGTCGGTCAGCTGCGCGGTGCCGATCACGCCGGGGGTGAGCTTCAGGGTCTTCAAAGCCTCGGCGAAGGAGGAGTCCAGCTTCACCGCGGTGGACGTCCCGGTCAGCGCCGGGATGGAGGCCAGCGGCTTGGGCATCTCGGCCGCCGCCGAAGCGGATGAGGAGGCCGGCGCACTGGAGGCATTGTTGGCCGGGCCGCACGCGGCGAGGGAGAACATGAGCGAACCGGCAGCCGCGACGCCCAGGAAAGTCTTGATTGATGTACGCATGGGAGTACTCCTATAACTTGTGGATCGATGTGGGCCAGCCCTCGCGACCGTGGATCGGGCAATGCATTTCTGCGTGGGCCGGAGGCTGTCTGTCAGGAGTACTTCGACATCGACCACCCCTCCGGATGGGTAGCTCGGGGAATGATGTCATTCTGTTACATGAAGCACGCCCGTCGTGGCGTGCCTCAACGCAGCGCCACGAGCAGCAGGAGTGACTCGCAGGCGGATATCCCCGCGGACGGCGGCCCCATCTGACCGGAAACATGCGCCGTGGCCATCGCGCATCCTTGGACGCGCAATCGAAGAATGTCCATTACATCGGACGCGTCCGGGGCTGCCCCGAAAAGTCTGGCAACCCGACTCACCGCGGGGACCTCGGCCTGACAGCGGCCCGTCTCAGCGGCCTGATCCTTCATTGCGCTGCGATGTTCATCGAACCGCTCGTCAGCATCATTCCGGGGAGCACGGCCGTGATCACCCAGATCAACGCGATGGGCCCGGCCAGCGTGGCCTGGTACGCCGTTCCGTCACTGCTGCTTCTTGCCGGCCATCGGCGACAAAAGGCTGCCGTCACAGCGCTCCTGGACGCGGCGCTGCTGAACGTCCGTGTGACCATGTACAACGGCACTGCGCTCTGAATCCACCTGACCGCCGACTTCGCGGCCGTTGTAGTGACGTCGGCGATCCTGGCCCTCCTCACCCGGCCGCCCCGCTATCTCAGGACGACTGAAGGGAAGCCTTCCAAGAGGTACGCGCTAGCGCTCCCGGTCGATCTGCAGATAGCTGAGTCCGCTGACATCGAGCCAATATTTAGTGGGAGTCTCTACGAGTCGCAGCAGGACGCCGTCACAGGAACTGCAGCGTACAACGATTCCCGGGGCGTCGGCATAGACCGTTGCTTCCCCGAAGACCCGGACGGCTCCACAGTTCTTGCACCGACCGATTGCTGCAACGATGTCAATGCGGAACAGTTCCCACAGCGGTCCCGCAACCGCGTTTCCGTCAAGATGAGGTATTGGATTGCCAGCGGTTCCGGCGATGTCCTGGTCCTCGAGGCGCGGGTCCTCAGGGCCAGGGGAAGCCGAGCCGTTGTTGCCAGTCACCGGATTCCTCCTGTTCCGCCGAAGCGTTCGGTTTTGATGGAGGCGGCCGGATAGCCCGCCTCCACCAGCCATTCGGTGACCGTTTCGACAAATACTGTCTGACCACAGATGAAGATGTCGGGGGCAGCGTCCGTTGGCAGGATGCTTGCCAGCAGCGTTTCAGCGGTGAGCCGTTTCGGAGTGGTGGGCCAGCCCTCGGGCACTTTGCGTGTGTAGAAATAGTCGACGGCGAGCTTGGGGGATTCCTGGCCCAAGGTGAGCAGTTCCTCCCGATAAAACCCCGACTCCGGGGATTTGAGCGAGTACAGCAATCGGAAGGGTGAAGGATTCTCGGAGGCCTCATGGGCACGGATCATGGACATGAGCGGGACGATGCCGGATCCTCCGGCGATCAACTGAACCGGGTTCGGGTCCGTCGGCCGCCAGACGAACCAGCCGCCGACGGGGCCGCGGATCTCCAACTGGTCTCCGACCATCAGGTCTCTGACCAGATAAGGGGAGACCTCTCCGTTGGCCAATTCGTCGACCGTGATTTCCAGGATTTCGTCCATGCCGGCTGTTGCCACGGAGTAGGACCGAACTGCGGTGTAGCCGTCGTCCGCCGTGAGCCGGATATCGATGTGCTGGCCGGCAAGATTGCCGTTCAGACCGTCCACGCGCAACCCGATGGTTCGGGATGATTCCGTTTCGGGAACGCCACTGACGACGTCGGCGACACGCCACAGGGTGCTCATATGTCCTGCCTCATGAGTAGCGCTCCTCGCGCCACGGGTCGCCGTAGATGTGGTACCCGTTGGATTCCCAGAAGCCGGGAACATCGTGCGGCATCAGTTCGAGGCCATTGATCCACTTTGCACTCTTCCAGAAGTACAAGTGGGGTATCAGCAGGCGCGCAGGTCCGCCGTGGGCCCGTTCCAGAGGTTCGCCGTCGAATTCCCAGGCCACCCATGCCTGGCCGTCGAGAAGGTCCTGTAGCGGTACGTTGGTCGTGTAGCCGCCGTAGGAGTGGGCCGTCGTGAACTCAGACGTTGTCTCCACATCCTCGAACAAGGTGTCCAGGGACACCCCGCGCCACGAGGTGCCCAGCTTGGACCAACTGGTCACGCAGTGAATGTCCGAGCGGATATCAGCCTGCGGGAGCGCCATAAGATCATCCCAGGACCAAGTGCGGTGCTGCCCCGTCTCGGTTGTAATGAAGAATTCCCAGTCCGCCGGGGAGACATAAGGTGCCGGGCCTGCTGTCAGCACGGGAAAGCTTCCCGTCTCGTATTGCCCGGGGGGTAGCGCTGGATTGCCGGTCCGCCTTTTTCCATGAAATCCAGACGAGATGATTCCCATCATGTACCTCCGATACGGAGCTCCGCCGGTCAACTTTGCTCGGTTCCCCAACGATATGGCAACGGCACGGCAGGGTCCAGACTGCGAACACTCCCGGTCCCGTCAGGAGCCTCCGCGAAACCCGCCATCAAGACTCAAGGGGACGAAGCACGTCCCTAGACGAGTCGCAGCCGGTGGCGTCCACACCCGGGCTGTCGATGGTTAGTCCTGCGGGGTGGTCTGGCGGATGCGGTGGTAGTGGCGTGCGGCGCGGGCACGATTCCCGCAGGCGATGGAGCACCACTCACGGCGGTGGTGGGTCTTGACGAAGTAGAGGACACAGCCGGGGGCCTGGCACGCACGAAGTTTTTGTGCGTCCGGGCCGCCGAACAGGTTGACGGCTTCGGTTGCGATGCCAGCCAGGGCGGCGGGCACGGCGGTGGTCGCGGTGCTGGTTCGACGGAACGCGTTGTTTTGGATTTGGAGCTGTGGAATAGGCAGACGCCTGGCGGCAGTGTTGAGAACATCGACCGCCCGAGAGGCGTCTGTCATGTGGGAGACGGCGGTGGGACGAGTGTCCTCGGTTTGGATGGCGGCGAGCCGCCGGAGGGAGTCACGGAGTGCGCGGGCTTCTGCCAGCTCATTGGATGTGGCGGAGGCCGTTCCCTGGTCGACGCCAACGGCTTTCATCCAAGCATCGAGGCCGGATGCCGTCTCGAGGTCATCGTGGAGGCCGTCAGTGTCGGCCCAGATCGTTCCCATCAAGCGGACAGAGACGGGTTCCTCCGGGAGGACCCACGTACGCGCTGATCTAGTCATGCCACCAACTTATCACGGGTAATTTCTATTGCATCCGTTAGGTGGATGTGATAGAACTTCTAACGGATTATTCATGTATTACGCGTTAGAGATGAGGAGTCATCATGACTGTGAGGTACCGTTCGGCCAACATTGACGGCCACAACGTGTTCTACAGGGAGGCCGGGGAACCTGGCGCCCCCAAGATCGTGCTGTTCGGCGGGTTCCCGTCGTCCTCCCACCAGTGGCGGGATCTCATCCCTGGCCTCGCCGCCCGTGGCTTCCACGTCGTCTCTCCGGACTATCCCGGATTCGGAAACACCACGTCCCCGGCCGGATTCGACTACACCTTCGAGAACCTGTCCGAGGTGATCGAGAAGTGGCTGATCCAGATCGGATTCACTTCCTTCGGCCTCTACCACCAGGACTACGGCGGACCGATCGGCAACCGCATCGTCGGCCGTCACCCCGAGTGGCTGCAGTGGCAGATCGTGCAGAACAGCAACGCCTATGACGAGGGCTTCACCGAGGTCTGGGACGGCATCCGGTTCAAGCTCTGGACAGACCGCAACACCGAGACCGAGGACGCGCTGCGCCCCTTCCTGACCACCGAGGGCATCAAGTCCATCTACCTCGGCGGCCACCCCGACCCGGAACTCATCTCCCCGGATAACTGGACCGTGGACGTTGCGTTCCTCGACCTGCCCGGTCGCCGGGAGGCTCAGCTCGACCTGCTGGAGGACTACAAAACCAACCCGCCGCTGTACCCGACGTGGCAGAAGGCGCTGCGCGACAACCAGCCGCGCACGATTATCTTCTGGGGCCAAGGTGACGTGTTCTTCACCCCCGCGGGAGGAGAGGCTTACCTTCGCGATCTGCCCGACGCCGAACTGCACCGCCTCGACGCCGGCCACTTCGCCGTTGAGGACCACGTCGAGTACATCGCCGACAACATCACCCGCTTCTTCCACGAACGCGTCGAGCAATCGGCGTAACCGCAGGAGAATCAGATGAACATGCAGAATGGTCAGCTCGCCGACTGGGGATTCCACGACGGTGAGCTGACCGTGCAGCGACGAGCGGGTGTTCGGGCGGATGCCGAACGTCTGACAGGGATGCTTGCACCCGTCGGGCTGCGCGGCGGAGTCGCCGGGTTCCTCGCCGACCGAACCTTCGCGGTCATCACCGCACGAGATGATGCCGGGAGCCTGTGGAGCTCGCCCCTGATCGGGGAACCCGGGTTCCTGACGGTCACCTCCCCGACGACACTGCGCATCCGAACGAACGTGGCACACGGTGACCCGCTGGACGCGGCACCCGCAGGTCAACCGGTGGGCTTGGTGGTGATGGAATTCGCGGCCGGGCGCCGCTTGCGCATCAACGGCACCCTCACCGGCTCCGACAATGACGGCCTGACCGTGGAGGTTGAACAGGCGTACGGCAACTGCCCGCAATACATCCAACAACGCAACCTTGCCCCTAACCCGGGGAGTCGACCGGACTTGGAAGAGCCGCGCAGCGATGTAGAACTCTCGGGAGAGGATGCTGCCCAGATCAGATCGGCCGACACCTTCTTCCTCGGCACCGCCCATCCGACCCGCGGAAAGGACGCCTCACACCGCGGCGGACCTGCTGGGTTCGTCCGCCTGGAAAGCAACGACGTGTGGTGGCCGGACTACCCCGGCAACAATATGTTCAACAGCTTCGGGAACCTCACTATCGACCCCACGGCAGCGCTCCTGTTCGTGGACTTTGACAGCGGCCGGACACTGCAACTGTCCGGGATTGCCAGCATCGAGTGGGATCACCGCGGCGAAGCCGGTGATGACGGGCACACCGGGCGTCGAGCCCACTTCCACACCGAACGTCTCGTGGCCGGTCACCTGCCCGGCATCAGGCAAACCGAACACCACTTCTATCCTCGCAACCCCGCAATCACCTGAAAGCAGAATCAGATGACCGAGACACGCCCACCGCTCCCACCGTTCGAGACGGACACCGCGCTGCAAAAGGTGCGGGCCGCCGAAGACGCATGGAACACCGGCGACCGGGAAGAGGTCGCCCTCGCATACACCCCCGATTCGGTGTGGCGGAACCGTGACACCTTCGTGACCGGTCGGGAGCAGATAGTCGAGTTCTGGGGTTTCCGCGACAACCGCATCGCCGTCCGATTCCAGTACGAGTGGCACGACACTGCAGGGCAGTGGTGGCGCAGCTACGGCAACGAGCTGTGGGAATTCACCCCGTTGGGGCTGATGAGCCGCCGGGAGGCGTCGATTAATGACCACGCGATCGCCGCCGACGAACGCCGCGGACCCCGCCCCGAAGCCGAGCTCTGGTGACCACAATGACTGGCACAGACGGAAACGAGAAGCGGGTGGCCGCGTATTCCGCCCTCGCCGCCAACGACCCGGTGCTGGCGGCGATGATCGAAACCCACGGCACCCCGGACCCCTTCGTGTGGAACGACGGAGGACGCACGGGCACCAGCAACTTCGCCGCAATGACGCTCCACATCGTCGGCCAGCAAATCTCCATCACCGTCGCCTATACCCTCTACGACCGGATCGCCGCCGCCACCGGTGGAATCCCTGACCCGGACACCGTCATCGCACTCGGTCCCGAGCGGCTCAGAGGCTTCGGGCTTTCCACCGCCAAAGCCCGCTACATCCTCGACCTCGCAGGCCGGGTACGATCAGGACAACTCGAGATCCAGCACATGGACGACCTCAGCGACGCGGAAGCAGTCACAGCCCTGACCGCCGTCACCGGGGTTGGCCTCTGGTCGGCGGAAATGTTCCTGATCCACCAGTTGCATCGGCAGGACATCCTGCCTGCCGGCGACATCGGCGTTCGCCGTGCAATCGCCCGCGCCTGGACCCTCAACGAGGCACCGACCATTGACGAGGTTCGTCAGCGCGGACAAGGATGGGCACCGGACCGCAGCTACGCCACCGCATTGCTCCGGCGCTCACTCACCATGACCGAAGGAACCCCAGCATGACCGACAGTGCCACTGATGACTACAACGGAGCCACCCGCGTCGAATACCTCCTCGGCGCTCCCCTCCATGAGAACGCCGTCCGCCAATGGCCGCAGATGCGCGAAATCGTCCGGGGCCGCCAACTCATCGCAGACGTCGAAGGCAACTTCCCCGAACTCACCCTGGAAATCGGCCGCCGCCACCGAATGGGCACCACCATCGTCGTCGAATGGACCTGCAACTACGGCGACGGACGCCTCTACCGCAACGTCACGATTGGAGAACTCGTCGACGGGACGGTCACCCACATCACGGACTACTGGGGGGAACCGGTTGAGACCCCGGAATGGCGGAAGGGTATGACCGATCGGCTCGAAATGCCGGCAGATGGTGTCTGGAAAGACGCAGCCCACCTCGGCCGGCACTGACTCGAGAGGATCACCGGCAACCACGCCAGGTGGCGGGCGGAAGGTGTCGCGGTGGGGGACCGGCTTGAGGGCAGATGAGCGCCTCGCCGTCGATCACGCACCCGGTCGGGACCTGCTTCGTAAGGACAGCAGCCAGGTCAGCGAACCACCCGTTCAGGTCTTTGCCCTGACAGGACCACAGCGTCAGGCCCGTCTCCGTGACCACCGCCGATACCCGAAAGCCGTCCCACTCGGGCCCGTACCAGGAGCCGCCGGGAAGCAGGTCCGGGCCGGGGACTCGGTTCACGGGTTTGGCCATGGTCAGGGATGGCACGCGAAGGTCCGTCGGCAGAAGCTCTGGCATGGCGGGCCGGAGAGATCAGTAGGGGCTCGAGAAGACCGGGGCCTGGGCGGCACCCCGAGTGTCAGTGTCGCGCACCGCTGTCGCCGTCGCGGCGTCGGGGTCCGAGAAGACCACACGGTGGGTTTGAGCGGTCGCCGGTTCGTCTGTCGCGCCAAAGGCCGGCGCTTCGGTCATGGTCGTCATAGCCATCATTTGTAAGGCATGACCGGCCGAAGGTGCCAGTCGACGCGCCTGTCCGCGTGCCGCTGAGCATCTACGTCCGCGGCATAAGGGTGAAGAACGGCTTCGGGCCCAGGCATCGTGAAATACGAGGAATCGCCCATCTTCAAGGTCTCCCCGGGTCCCTGTGCCTGCCTCTGGGCCTGCTCACCGGCGTGCGCACCTTCACCATTGAACCCGTGAGCGGCATGACGCACCTGCGCGTAAGAGAAGAGTTCACTGGCCCGCTCTGCGGGCTCCTGCTCTGGGAGTTCGCGTCCGACACAAAACAGACTTTTACCGATTGCGCCGGGTTTGATCCGTGTGAAGGCGGCATTCATGGTGATGACCGGGCGTTTGTGCATCGCCTCGTGCCGGACCGCGCGCTGGTGCGGGGTGGCCGGCGCGTCGTGCTTCTTGGTGACTTTGGCCCCGCGCCGGTGCTTCTCGAGGAGTTTTTGCTGGTGCAGCAGGTAGTTGGTGAAAGTCCCGTCCAGGTCACAGATTGCGTTGAGCTTGTCCAGTTCGGCGGCCGTGTCGTAGCGGAGGTAGCCGACGAGTTCGCGGACCCTGGCCCAGTTCTTCTGTTCGACGTGGCGCCGTCATTCTTGTTGCCGGGCCGGGACCGTGTGAACGTGATCCGGCGGGCATGGCAGTAGGCGAGCAGGTGTTCGTTGATGAACTCCGATCCGTTGTCCGAATCGATGCCGATGATGGGGAAGGGGAACACGGCGGTGACGTGCTCGAGGGCCTCGAAGACCCATTTGGCCGCTTTGTTCCGCACGGAGCGGTTCACCGTCCAGCCGGTCGCAATGTCGGTCACCGTGAGGGTGAAGCAGAACTCGCCGAAGCTGTTGCCGCCCTCGTGGCCGACCAGGTCGATCTCCACAAAGCCCGGGACCGCGTCGTCCCATTCGGCCCAGGTGCGGATCGGGATCTGGGACTTCAGCAAGGTCCCCGGCTTGGTGTGGGCCCGTCCGCGGGGGATCAGTTTCGCCCGCTCGGGCGCGAGTTTGCGGTCGATCGTCGCGGCACTCATGCGTATCAGCAGGGCGGCCTGTTCGTCGGTGAGCTCCAGGTCGCCGTCGCGGCGCAGCAACGGCACCAGGACCGGCAGCATCGGTGCCAGCAGCCGGCCGGCCGGGGCCCGCAGCACCGCCCAGCACCTGATCAGGGCAGGCAGCAGATCAGGGCCGTAGACCGGTGCCCTGCCTGGCCGGGGCTTGATGAGCTTCAGGACCAGGGCATCCCGCAGGGCCGCCCGGGCGTGGTCACGATGCCAGCCGGTCAGCTCCACCAGCTCATCAAGGATCCGGGACTTCGCCTTTCGCGACGCGTCCCGATACGCGAGGGCCTTCTTCTTCGTCACAGCCTGCCGCTGGGCCATCGTGAGCTCCATGAAAACGGGCATATCCGGCAACCGGAGCCAACACTCTCAACCACGCCGCTACGCGGAGGTTTTCAAATGAGGCAACGTATCCGGCTACGCGGAGGTTTTCAATGAGTCAACGCGGACTGTTCCGGACGGCCGCGCTGGGGCATAACATTCCCGCAGGGACGCCAAGCTCTTCGCCTATCTCAGCTACAGCGACGCGCCCGCGGCCCTGGACTGGCTCCAGGCAGTGGGATTTAACGTCATTCACCGGCAAGACGGCCCCGCCGGGGCGGTGCTGCACGCCGAAATTCGCATGGGGGAGGCGGTCCTAATGGTGTCAACTAACGATGCCTCCTACCAGCGGCCGCCCCTGATCGGTCAGTCAACCGGCCAGGGACTATATCTTCTGGTCGAGGATGTCGACGCATTTCACCGGAAGGCCCTCGCCGCGGGCGGTACTTCCGTGATCGAGCCCGAAGACACCCCATGGGGTACCCGGCGCAGCCGAGTGCTCGATCCCCAAGGACAGGAATGGAGCGCCGGCACCTACCAGCCCGGAACCAACTCGTGAATCACTTTGCTCCGGACGCAAGCCCGGGCCAACGGCGATCAGACCTGACGCAATCTCCGCTATCAGTTCTCGGCAGAGCCAAGTGTTGGTACGCCCGGGGTGACGTGCATGGGAGTGGGGTCGGGCGTTCTTGCCCAACTTCGATGTGAGGCCTTCGATGCGTTCGTCGGGATGGAAGCGTTTCTCCGGCAGGCAGACCATAGTTCAGTTCTTCGCAGAGTGACTTGATCGCCAGGGCCGGGTGGTACTGGTTTGGTACCATGAAGTCATGGCTATGAATCTGCGTGTTCCCGAAGAGCTGGATCGGCGTCTGGATCAGCTTGCGGCCGAAGAGCATACATCGAAGTCCGCATTACTGCTCCAGGGCGCGGAGCTTGTGCTGCAGCGTCACCGGCGCAGCCGTGACATCGGCGAGGGCCTGGATTTCGTGATGAGCCATGACGCCGAGCTCCTGACGCGCCTTGAGGATGCGTGACCGCGTACCTCGAGATAGAGGACGCATTGCAGGTCGTTGACCGGTACGGGTTCCATATCCGCGACATCGGTCTTCTGGCCTCGGCACTGGCCCGTCCGGCAACAACGGTGATGGGTGTGGAGGCGTATCCGCAGTTATCCACGAAGGCGGCGACTCTCATGGAGTCGGTGGCGCGGTTCCACCCGCTGATCGACGGCAACAAGCGCACGGCGTGGACGCTGATGGTTCTGATGCTCTGGATCAACGGCTACCGGCATGACCTCAGCACGGATGCGGCGTTTGATCTCGTCGTGGGGGTGGCGGCCGGCGGCGTTTCGCTGGAGGACAGCGCCGGGATGATTGCCACGCATCTCGTCAGGCGCTAGACGCCGGGGTCGTGGGCTCTGCGCTTGGGCTACTTTCTGACCCGTCATGTGGGTCTGTGCCGGTCAGGTCATGACGTGACTGACAGGAGGTGGCAACGACCATGAGGATCGGGGAAGCTGGCCAGGATGCTGGTCAAGCGTCTGGCTCTCTTGCGGCGTCCCGTCGGCCTCGGATTTTGAAACCGCAGAACTGCCTCAAGCTGAGCAAAATCTGTCAGGACAAAGAAGGACCGCCTCCCTTTGTTGCGGGGTGCGGTCGTTGGTCTGCGAGCATTGACACGGTCAAGTTGGGGTGTGTACAAAGTACACATTTCGGCTGCGGATCGGGCCGTACTGGTGCCGGACTGGGCCGGATTCCGCATGTTTCCTCGGGAGCCCAGTGTTTGCAAGGGCTGGAATGCATTCGAGTCCCACCTCGGGCACGTGTTTTCCCTGTTCAGGGGCTTTTGGTGTTTCTTCGTGTGGACAGTGTCCACACTCCCCAGCCTCTGATCTGATGTTCCGGGTGTGTGGGGTCCCGGATAGACCTATTCGGTTGTATGGGGAGTTGCCGGCTACGGCGGACCGCGGACCGCCCTGTGGGGCCTCTGCCGGGAGTTCATCTTTGTTCGTCCTTCCGTTGGGATTCCGCGTTCACCACTTCATGGTGGCTAGGGCCGCTCACAACATGACTTGCTGATTGTTCTTTCGATCGGGCTCGTGTTGGGGCCGGTCCGGAATTTCCGCTCAGGTACCTGTCATTCAGGAAGGCGGGCGGAACGGCATGACATGGCAATGGATCCGGAGCTAATCATGAGCTCGCTGACCCTGGCCAGTCTGTAGACGGGGCCGGCGTCGAGGGCGATTTCAGGAGCCGGTGGGCCTTGCTGCCATCGCCTTCCCGTCAGTTAACCCGCCGCCCGGTCCGTCTGCTCGTGTTGATTGGCACAACGGCGTCAGTGATGAATCACCGGCCTGCATCCCGGCCCAAAACAGCTGCAGAAGATCCGGTCTTACGTAAATTGAATACCTCGCCATGACAACACCCATCCGCTAAGTGTTGCAATCACCGCAAGAACCCAAGGATCCCTTACCGGGACAGTCAGCAGAGTCCGCCAGCACCGGGCTGTATTTCCCTCATGGATGGACAGACCAACGGGAGGTCTGCGTCCATGCCGAAGTGTGGACAAACTCTTACTGGGTGTGTACCTATTGAAGGGCCGAGCACCAGACGGGCGTGCCTACCGGATCCGTCGGTGAGTTCTAGCCCGTTCTCGCGGCACCGGGCACATCCACCATCCACGCGCGGACTCTGGAGGAACGTTTGAAGCTCTTGCTGACCTCAGGCGGCGTGACGAACCCGAGCATCCACTCGGCGCTCGTGCAGCTTCTCAAAAAGCCGATCGCCCAGTGCCACGCCCTGGTCGTCCCGACAGCGCAGTGGGGTCACCCGATGTGCGGACCGGCATCGGTGCGGGGCCTCCTGGCCGCCGAGCCCGACTCCCGGCACCTCTCCGGCCTGGGGTGGGCGTCACTCGGCGTCCTCGAGCTCACCGCGCTGCCCACCATCGGCGCCGACCGATGGGTCCCCTGGCTTCGGGAGGCCGACGTGCTCCTGGTCGACGGCGGCGACGCAACGTACCTGTCCCATTGGATGCGGGAGTCCGGGCTGGCCGAGCTGCTGCCGTCACTTCCCGACACGGTGTGGGTGGGAGTGAGTGCCGGAAGCATGGTGATGACGCCCCGGATCGGCGAATACTTCGTCGAGTGGCCGTCCGCTCCGGATGATCGGACTCTGGGGGTGGTGGATTTTTCGATCTTCCCGCACCTGGACGCGTTCCCGGGCAACACCCTGACCCACGCAGAGCAGTGGGCCGCCGACATAGATGTCCCGGCCTACGCCATCGACGAACAGACAGCTATCAAGGTCGTCGACGGCTCCGTCGAGGTGGTTTCCGAAGGACAATGGAGGAAGTTCGGGTGATAGGTGCCCAGCATTTGTGACGACACGTGGCCTTTGTGCATAGCAGGAACGGGACGAACAGGAAAACGGGCAGGTTGGGACTGCCCCCGACTTGTTGACTTCACCTAAGGCCGCAGCGCCCGGTAACGGCTCCCTTTCCGGGCCGGTGGGGGATGTTGTGAGCCGCTGTAGCGAGGCGTATTCAACCGCTTCGCGTGCCATTTGTCGCGGGCCGGCCGCTCTATCAGTGCCCGAGTTGGGTCTAGTTTGCTGTGGCCTTGCCAATACTTTGCAGTACTTTCTGATGTTGGCCTAAGCCGGCTACAGCGTCGACCGTTAGTGGACAATGCGCTCTTTGGAGGTCCGGCGTGAGCGAGCGGGAATAGTTTATGGCCTCGATTGGGTCCCGTCTCAAAAGACGCCGAAATTGCCCCTGCACAAGGGCGATGCCGCTCCACTGTTCGCCATCTGGTCAAGACAAGAGCCTGGCACCGTGCTTGGCGCGTCGATGTCCGGGAGCGGGCCGAGGACATGGGGGCCATCTTCTCATTCTCGGAATGCAGCTGGGCGGAAGCGGGCTCAATGGAAACGTGGCCTCCCGTGTACACCAGCTACGGGACGCGGAATTGGTCCCTGACTGGTATGACGATTGGGTGCTTTTTGAACAGGGCAGGTTTGCGGCAGGACCGGCTCCACGGCGAATGGAACTAGACCCTGAACCCGCGGCAACACGAACACACTAAGTTAATTCATCACAGGCGCGTATGGCCGTAACGCTTATGTAACGGCCGACTGCTATTTTCGCCTGAATAAGGCAGGAAGTCATCCCTAACGGCTTGGCGCCCATTCAGACGTGAGTCTCTGCAGGGCCGATAAAGGACAACCTGCAGGCGGGGGCGAGTCGAGATCCTCTAGGTGACTCTAAATCAAGCCAGGCCAAACGTATTTGATGGGTGAAAAGCTATGAACAAGTCAGTGCTTACGGAGATCGACGCCATCGCTGCCACAGGCAAGGCCGTGATAGCTGATGGGGGTGATGGCGTGGTAGAGGTCGTAAAGGCGGCCATCCTGGCCGACGTTTCTGCTTCGTTCTACCTCACCAAAGAGCAGGCCCGGGCGGTCAAGGATTGGTTCTGGACCCCGGAGAGAATCAGAAGGACTGGGCTTCGGGAAATATCAGACGAGGAAAACGAGCGCATCAAATCAGAGTTGGGACTCAAACTCACTGGCTTTCGGTTCACGCCGGTCACGTGCGAATGTGGGCACGTGTATGGCGCTTTCGATTTCCTGCAACAGGGAATCAAGCTGCACGGGCTGGACGCAGTCCGCTCTGTTTTCGCCCTGAAGAATGCCACCCTCTTCCAGGTGAACCCCACATTTAAGGCAGTTTGCCCTGTTGACAACCGGCCAATCAACAAGCAGCCAGGCAAAAATAGGATAAAGCTTGATGTCTGGGGAATTGAGTACGACTGCGACCAATATGGCGGATGCTGCTGTTGTGCTTAGAGCCCGTGAGTTCTGCGGGGCGTGGGGGTGGGGAACCTGACCGATCCGATCCGATCCGATCCGGGTTGATTTGGGCAATCCGGAGGATCCCATGTCGCAACTGACAGTGGTCATGCTCGCGTTCTTCGGTCAAACGGAACGGTCGTGTGCAATTGGACTAGCGGGCCGCGTCCGTGCAGTTGCTGCCGGCAAATGCATGAGAAACGGACGGCCCAGCGGGCTCGAACAGACGAAACTTGCCTAGTACTACAGTCGCGTTTATTTCCTTGATTGCCGGTTCCGGTAGTGGTGTTGGCGGGCGTTGTGCTGGTGTTTTCGGCGCCACTGTGAGCGATTCAGGACGTGCCCTGGGTCTGGGAAGACAGGCCCAGGCGAGGCGGGTGATGAGGTGCCGGATTTCGGGCAGGGAGAGCTCTACGAGGCCTTCCTGCCCGGTTCCGGTGCCCCTTTTTTGGCCTTGACGGCGGTGAGGAAGGCGTGGGCCAGCATGGACAGGGTGATGTGCCGGTACCAGCCGGTGTATTGGCGGACCTGGTAGTGGTCGAGCCCGGCTTCGCCTTTGGCGGTCTGGAAGGTTTCCTCGATCGACCAGCGCACACCGGCGATCCGGGCCATTTCGGCCAGGGCGACGCGCTTGGGGGTGTGGCAGATGAAATATGCCAGTTCGGAGGGGTTGGCCAGGTTGCGGCGGGCCAGCAGCCAGTGCTCGGCGCGGCCGTCTTCGGCGCCGTTGATCCTGACCCTGGCCCAGGCGTAATGGCGGATTCCCTTGGACCCGGCACCGGCGGAGCGGGTCCGCCACGCGGACGCAACGAGGTCTCCGCCGCGTCGGCGCGCTTCTCAACACCCAGCCACGACCCGTCCTTGACCACGACGCGCTGGGTCACCGGGACCGCGAGGACGTAATAGATTCCGCGGCCCTCCAGGACGCGGCGCAACCGGTGGTACTGGCCGTACACGGCGTCCCCGGCCGCCCATTTCGCCGGAACCCCGGCATCCAGGGCCCGTTCGATCATGTCGATGGCCAGCGCCGGTTTGGTCTTGAACCCGCGGCCGGCCGGGATGCCGGCTGCCGCGCACCGGTCCGGATCCTCGGTCCATTCTTTCGGCAGATAGAGTTCCCGGTCCAGGAACGTCCGCCCGCGCCCCGTGGCGTAGGTGAGGAATACGCCGATCTGGCAGTTCTCCACCCGCCCCGCGGTCCCCGCATACTGGCGGGCGACCCCGGCCGAGCGCCGGCCCTTTTTCAGAAAGCCGGTCTCGTCCACGACCAGAACCCCATCCGGGTCTCCAAGTTTCTCCACCACGTAAGACCGCAGATCGTCCCGCAACCCGTCCGGGTCCCAATCCGTGCTCGAAAGAAGCCGCTGCATCCGGTCCGGCACCCGATGCCCCGCGCGCTCGGAAAGCGTCCAGGAGTTCTTCCGCTCCTCCTCCGAGAGCAGCCCCCGCACGTATTCCACCGCGTTCGCCCGCGGCTCCGACCGGGCGAACCTGCCCCCGATCAGCTCCCCGACCTCAACCAAACCCTCGGCCCATTCCCGCACATCCGCCACGCAAATATCATCACCCACCGGACAGGATTAACACGCCAGCAGCACAGAACCCGGTTAAAACGCCGACATGATCGAAAATAAACGCGACTGTAGTACTAGCCGCAGATCTGCGCTACCAGGGTCTCTCGATCTCGGCGGTCGTACAGGCACTTCAGGCAGCCGCCTCCCTGAGCGTTGGCCAGCGCGGTTAGGCAGCGTCGCGTGGTCTGCGCACAATGTACACACACTGGGCTCGAGCTGGGTCGTACCGGTGTCGGACTGCGCCGGGTGGGGGAGGTTTTCGGGAGTGTGGTGGCCGTTGCTGGGGCCCTGAGGCCGGGAACAATAAGTCATGATCATCCATGTCGGTAAGCCGGAAGACGCGAGAGCTTCCGTGCTGTCTGAGCTGAACTTTTGTGGGGCTCCGCTGTGGCAGTCACGAGTGTGCCCGGGCGGTCGAGCGCGTTCCTGCAGCTATGTGCGCCGAGGCCGCAGATTTAGCCCGGCTAGGCCGAGGAGCTCGGATCAGCGGGGCGAACGCAGCGACATCGCTGAGCGGTGTTCGGACCCGTGTTCCAAGACCACGGGCGCCAAGAGCATTAGTCAGGCATTTCATGAGGCCCGATCGAGCATTTCGGCGCGTTTGGTGACGGCGTGGACGTAGTCGTTCAGGGTTCGGTTGGCGTCGGGGCCGGTGTTTCCGAGGAGTGCCTTCATGGGTCAGCTGACTTCTTCTTTGACTGTGAGGTGGGTGAGCCCGTCCTATGGTGACAGGGTGAGGTGCGTACGCCTTTCAGCAGGCCGAGCGGCAGGCCGCTGGCCCCGGTCATGACTTCTCCGGGTATTTGCTGGACGCTGAGGCGGAGTCTTCGGCCGCGGCCGTCGGTGGTGTTGATTCGGACGGTTCCGCCAAGCGCAGTTCGCCGTCGATTGCGGTGATCCCCGAGTCCCATACGGTGAATTTCGCACTGCCCGTGATGACGTCCCCAGACGGTCGAGGCCCGTGCGTTGATCAGCGCCTCCGCCGCAGAGTAGTCCACCTCTGCGCGGTTCGCATCGGTGTAAATGTCTGCTGATCCATAACAGCCAATCCGTCACAGCGAGACTTCAGGGCGCGCCAAAACTGTGCAAGGACTTGATGGACGCCGCGAGGTCGGAGCGGAAGAAGGCCAACAGCTCCGCAGCGCCCGCCGCGTTGCTGGAGGATGTCGCGACAGCACCCGCGAAGACCGTGCTGATCGCGCAGTCGGCGGGGAGGACGCCGAGGATGCGCACGCCGGGCTGCCCGACCAACTCGCTGAGCTGCTGCAGGCCGAGATCGACCTCGCCCTCGGCGAGCAGGCGCGCCACGGGCACGCCTGGACGGGCCTGCACCAGCCGGTCGCGGACCTCATCGGTCATGCCCCAGTGGTCGATCATTAGCAACAGTTCGGTTCCGCTCGGACCGGTGGAGTATCCGATGCGGGATGCCGTGCGCAGGGCGCTGCGAAGCTCATCGGCATTCGCAAAGGCCGTGCCTTCGGGACGTTTGGCTGCATCGGGGCTGTGTGTGGGCACGCCTACGGCTACCTCCGACAGGACGATCGGGGCGATGGATGCCGGATCGACGTGCCGCTCGGCTGCGAGGCGTTGGAGAGCATCTACGGCGAGGAACACAAGGTCGAACGGCTCGCCGGCGGCAACCCGCCGGGCGGCGTCCACTCCGCCGACGGATTCGAGCTGCAGAAGCGGTAGCCCCGCCGCGGCGGCAGCTTCAGCGAGGTCGGCGAGAACGTGGCGGGTGGCCATCGACGAGATCGCCCTCATGCGGCATCCTCGAAGGTCTCGGCATCGACTTCGGCGGCAGATGCCGGTGCATAGCGCGCGCCAGAGATGGTGGTCGTGCCAATCAGCTCGCCGGCCCGCGCCAGCAGCGCGCCGTCGACAGAGATGCCGACCGCCGCCATGTTCTCGCGCAGGTGCGCGACGCTCGTTGTTCCCGGGATCGGCAGAACGTGATCGCCGCGGGAGAGCAGCCAGGCCAGTGCGAGCTGTGCTGGCGTGCAACCGGCCTCCGCGGCCAGCTCTCGCCAGGAGTCCAGCAGTGCCGCATTCGCACCCCAGTGCTCGGGCTGGAAGCGCGGCATGCTGCGGCGGATGTCGTTCGGGGCCATCTCGCCCGGGTCCTTGATGGCATCGGCCAGGAAGCCCCGTGCGACCGGCGAAAACGCAACCAGAGTCACGCCGTCCTCGCGAGTGGCGTCGAGCATGCCAAGCTCGGCATTGCGACTCCACAGCGAGTACTCGTTCTGCACGGCCGCGATAGGGGTGATTGCCTGCGCCTCGCGCAGCCGCGCCACCGACACCTCGGACAGGCCGATTGCGCCGATCTTGCCCGCGGCGACCATCTCGGCCAGCGCGCCGACGCTGTCGCCGATCGGCACCTTCTTGTCCCAACGGTGCAGGTAGTACAGGTCGATGTAGTCGACACCGAGCCGGCTCAGCGAAGCATCGACCTGTGCGCGCAGCGTATCGGGGCGTCCATCGATGACTTTCACGCCGTCGACGGACGCCATCCCGCATTTGCTCGCCAGGAACACCTCGTCGCGGCGCCCCGCGATCGCGGCACCGACAAGTTCCTCGTTGCGGCCGCCGCCGTAAAGCGTCGCCGTGTCGAGCATCCCGATGCCTTCATCAAGAGCCGCGCGCAGCATCGCCAGCCCCTCGTCACGCGCCAGGGGGACGCCGTACGCGTGGCTCAGCGACATGCAGCCGAGCCCGGTGGAGGGCAGCCTCACGTCAGCTGCTTCTCAAGCGAGCCGAGCACGCGGTAGCAGTCGATCACCTGGCGAAGCGACGAGTTCGGCTCGCGTCCCTCGCGGATAGCCGAGATGAACTCACGATCCTGCAGCTCGATACCGTTCATGCTGACAGCGACGTGCGACACGTCGATCGACTCCTCACGGCCGTTGTAGAGGTCGTCGTAGCGCGCGATGTAGGTCTCGGTGTCGCCGATGTAGCGGAAGAACGTGCCGAACGGCCCGTTGTTGTTGAACGACAGTGACAGCGTGCAGATCGCGCCCGACTCGCTCTTGAGCTGGATCGACATGTCCATCGCGATGCCGAGTTCGGGGTGGACCGGGCCCTGGATCGCGTTCGCCTGCACGATCCTGCCCGCCTGGTAGGCGAACAAGTCGACGGTGTGCGCGGCGTGGTGCCACAGCAGGTGGTCGGTCCAGGACCGGGCCTCGCCCTTCGCGTTCGTGTTGGTGCGGCGGAAGAAGTACGTCTGCACGTCCATTTGCTGCACGTGGAACTCGCCCGAGGCGATCCGGTTGTGCACCAACTGGTGCGAGGGGTTGAAGCGGCGGGTGTGGCCGACCATTGCGACGCGATCGGATGACTCAGCTGCCTCGAGCGCTGCCTCCGCGTCCGCGAGCGAGTCGGCCAGCGGAATCTCGACCTGCACGTGCTTGCCGGCGGCGAGCACCGCCTGGGTCTGAGACGCGTGGAGTCCCGTGGGCGTCGCAAGGATCACCGCATCGACGTCGTCGCGCTCGAGCACGGCGTCCAAGCCGACAACGGCGTTCGCGACGCCGTATTTCTCGGCGACCGCCTGGGTCGGTTCGAGCCGCGTGCCGCTGACGACGGTCACCTCGGCATCGGGGATGTTCATCAGGCCGTCGAGATGTTTCATGCCGAAGGCGCCTGCGGCGCCGACGACGGCCACACGGATCTTCTCAGTCATGGGGGCTCCTTTGTCGCGGATGCGGTCAGTCGGTCGGGTTCGTGAGAACAAGGTGGCCGACGGCGGTGTTCGACGCGGGCACGTGGTAAAAGCGGTGGTTCACTTCGGGGCTCTCGCCTCCGAACTGATCATCCATCGCGCCGCGCGCGATGAGCCAGTCGACGAGCTCGATGCCCTCGGACCCGGCCTCGTCGACGTACTCCATGTGCTGCCACTCGGTCAGGCCCACGGGGTCGGCGATGAGGTGGTCCAGGAACGCGTTGTCCCACTCCTCGTTAATGAGGCCGGCACGCGGGCCCTGCAGCTGGTGGCTCATGCCGCCGGTTCCCCAAATTTGGACGTTGAGCGGCTCACCGTCCCACTTGTCGAGCGCACGGCGGAGCGCACGCCCGAGTTCGTAGCAGCGACGTCCGGACGGCACAGGGTACTGCACCACGTTTACGGCGAGGGGGATGACCTTGACGGGCCACTCCTCGACATCGCCATACACGAGCGACAGCGGCACCGTGAGGCCGTGGTCGACGACCATCTCGTTGACGAGCGTGAGGTCGAAGTCGTCCTGGATCACGGACTGGGCGATGTGTGCGGCCAGCTCGGGATAGCCTTTGACGTCGGGCACCGGGCGAGGGCCGTAGCCCTCGTCCGCGACCGGGTACTCCGCGCCGGTGCCGAGCACGAAGGTCGGGATGATCGATGAGTCGAAGGCCGTGGCGTGGTCGTTGTACACCAGGATGACGACGTCGGGCAGGTTCTCCCTGGCCCACTTTCGCGTCCACTCATACCCGGAGAACACCTTCTTCCAGTACGGCTCCTCGGTCTTGCCGAGGTCCATCGCCGCGCCGATCGCCGGCACATGCGAGGTGAAAAGTGCCGAGGTGTACTTCGCCGGAGCATCCTGCCGCATCGTCTCGGCCTTCTCGCCGGGCACCGGAGGCGTCCATCCGTCGAGATCCTTGAGGCGGTTTCCCTCCGGGCGGCGCCCGCCGCCGAGCATCATGTCGCGGTAGGCGGCCTCAGACATGCCGGTCATCGAGCCGGCCATCTGCTGGAAGCTCAGGCCGTGAGTGGCGCCGATCTTGCTCAGGAAGTAGATGTTGCCGCCCTCGGCCATCATGGCGTTGAGGTCCATGTCCAGCACGGCCTGGCGCTGCTTCGGCGAAAGGGGCCACTCGTCGAGGTAGGCCCCGCGGTCGGCGAGGTAGCGCTCGCGGTTCTCGGGCTTCATGAGCGACATCGAGAACTGGTTGAGGTGGTATCCCTTGCGGGCCTGCTCGGCGTCGAAGATGATCGTGCCGGGAACGTCCTTGTACGGCTTGTCGAGTGTCATGTCATACTCCTTCGGGCCAGTAGAGGCGGCGAGGATTGTCGACAAGCAGCTGCTGCTGCAGTTCCGACGTCGCCGCGATCTGCGGAATGTAGTCGACCAGAAGCCCGTCGTCGGGCATGTGGTCCTTGAGGTTGGGGTGCGGCCAGTCGGTTCCCCAGAGGACGCGGTCGGGGAACTCCTCGACCACGCGGCGGGCGAAGGGCACGACGTCCCGGTAGGCGTGCTGTTCGCCGTGGAGAGCGCGCGGTCCGGTGACGGACAGACGCTCGGGGCAGGAGACCTTGGTCCACACGTTGGTGTTCTCACGCATGAACCGCAGGAACAGTCCGAACTCGGGACCGTCCGGGTCCTTGGTCACGTCGGGCCGTCCCATGTGATCGACGACCACGTCGGTCGGGATCGACGAGAAGAAGTCGTACAGCTCGGGCAGGTCCTCGGCCTCGAAGTAGATCACAACGTGCCATCCGAGTGGCGCGATCTTGGCCACGATCTCCTCGAGCGAGTCGGTGGGCACGCGGTCGACCAGGCGTTTGACGAAATTGAACCGGACGCCCCGTACCCCGGCCTTATGCAGCTCGGCGAGTTGCTCGTTGGTCACGTCACGGCGGACGGTCGCAACTCCGCGGGCGCGACCTGCGCTGCGCTGCAACGCGTCGACCAGGGCTCGGTTGTCGGAACCGTGGCATGTCGCCTGCACGATGACATTGCGGTCGAAGCCCAGATGGTCTCGCAAGGCGAACAGCTGGTCCGCCGAGGCGTCGCACGGGGTGTACTTGCGCTGAGGTGCGTAGGGGAACTGCCCGCCCGGCCCGAATACGTGGCAGTGGGCGTCTACAGAGCCCTCGGGCAGCCGGAACGTCGGTGCGCTCGGCCCGTCGTACCAGTCGAGCCAGCCCTCCGACTTCTCGAAATCGCCGGTGGTGTCGCCGTGTGTCATCATCAGTTCTCCACGTATTCCAGGCCGGCCTTGGCGAGAGGCTCGCGCATGCCGTACACATCCAGTCCCAGGACGCCCTCACGGAACTTTACGCGTTTGGCTTCCTCGTTATCCTCGCGCTTCTGGCTGGCGTCTGCCACCGCTCCGACCAGTTCGCGCGGGACAACCACCACGCCGTCGACGTCGGCCACGACCACATCGCCCGGGTTCACCACGGCGTTCGCGACCACCACGGGGATGTTCACCGATCCGAGGGTGGCTTTGACCGTGCCCTTGGCGTTGACAGCGCGGGAGAACACCGGGAAATCCATCTTCTCCAGATCGGCGACGTCGCGGACACCGCCGTCGATCACCAGGCCCTTGCAGCCGCGGGCGGTCAGCGAGGTGGCGAGCAGCTCGCCGAAGAAGCCGTCCTCGCTTTCGGTGGTGCATCCGGCGACGATCACATCGCCCTCCTGCACCTGCTCGGCCGCGACGTGGAACATCCAGTTGTCACCGGGCTGCAGCAGCACGGTCACTGCCGGACCACAGAGCTTGGCGCCGGTGTAGGCCGGCCTAATGTAGGGGCGCAGGAGCCCGACTCGCCCCATCGCCTCGTGGATGGTGGCGACGCCGAACCGCGAAAGCCGTTCGACGTCCGTGGGATCCGGACGTTCGATGTTGGTGCGGACGATGCCGAGGTTGTTCAGTCGCATTTGATGGTCCTCTCAGAGTCCGCGCGCAGTGAGGGCGCGGTCAAGCCGTGGGTAGACACGGCGGGCGTTAGCTTCGAACACCTGCGCGCGCTGCGCGTCGTTCAGGTGCGTGGTGGCGTCGACGTACCGCTTGGTGTCGTCGAAGTAGTGTCCGCTGCGCGGGTCGATGTCGCGCACGGCGCCGATCATCTCGCTCGCGAAGAGGATGTTCTCGGTCGGGACGACCTTGGTGAGAAGGTCGATGCCCGGCTGGTGGTACACGCAGGTGTCGAAGAACACGTTGTTCAGCATGTGCTCCTCGAGTGCAGGCTTACCCAGCGCCATTGCGAGTCCGCGGAAGCGGCCCCAGTGGTAGGGAACGGCGCCGCCGCCGTGGGGAATTACGAGCTTAAGCTCGGGGAAGTCGCGGAACAGGTCGCCCTGGAGCAGTTGCATGAACGCGGTGGTGTCGGCGTTGAGGTAGTGCGCTCCGGTCGTGTGGAAGGCCGGGTTGCACGACGTACTGACGTGCACCATGGCCGGGATCTCGTACTCGACGAGTTTCTCGTATATCGGGTACCACGAGCGATCGGTCAGCGGCGGGGACGTCCAGTTGCCGCCGGACGGGTCGGGGTTGAGGTTCACGGTGACGGCGCCGAGGTCCTCGACGGCGCGAGTAAGCTCGGCAACGCTCGTCGCGGGATCAGCACCGGGGGACTGGGGGAGCATCGCCCCCATGAGGAAGCGTTCGGGGTAGAGGCCGCTGACGCGGGCGCACAGGTCGTTGCAGATCCGGGCCCAGGTCTCGCTCACGGCGAGGTCTCCGATGTGGTGCGCCATGAACGAGGCACGAGGGCTGAATACGGTGACGTCGCTGCCGCGCTCGTTCATGAGCTTGAGCTGGTTGGCCTCGATGGTCTCACGGATGTCGTCATCGCTGATGCGCAGGGTCGAGGGGTCAGGAGCGTCCCCGCGTCCTTCAGTAAAAGCGATCTGCACGTCACGCCAGGCTCCGAGCTGTGCTGGAGCTGTGGTGTAGTGGCCGTGGATGTCGATAATCACGCGTGTCGTCCTTGTCACTGAGTGTAAGCGGTGCGAGAGGAGCTGCATGTCGTTGAACCAGTGCTGCCCAAAACTGACTTTAGGGGATGTGTGTCACTGTGATCCAATAGATATGCAAAGCCAGAGCCATAGATAGGATCTATGAGATGACGTTCACCGACCTGAACCTGATCCGGACATTCGTCACGCTGTACGAGCTGCGCAGCGTCACGGGCGCCGCCGGCCGGCTGCACGTGACACAGCCCACGGTCAGCTACTCCCTGAAGCGGCTCAGGGAACGGTTCGGCGACGAGCTGTTCCGTCGCGAGGGGAACGACATGGTGCCGACGGCGAAGGCTACGCAGCTGTTCGGCCCCCTACACAACGCCCTGGCACAGATAGACGCGACCGTCATCGGGTCGGAAGTGTTCGAGCCGACCGGATTCAGCGGCGAACTCGTCCTCGGACTCACCTCGATCGGCGAGCAGACCTTCCTCCCGCCGATCATGACCGCCCTCGGGCGCGTCGGCGCCGATCCGCGGATTCAGGTGGAACGGCTTGATTCGGACGAGGTCGAGGGCGGTCTGATCCGCGGAACCGTCGATCTGGCACTGACGGTGTCGCGGATCACCACACCGCGGCTGTGGCGGACGCACGTGCGCTCGGTCGAGTACGTGGCGCTGTCGTCCGGGGCGCATCCGCTGCCGGCGACGGGGCCTGACATGTTCGCGGGGAGGCGCTTTGTGCGGGTCTCCGCCCGCGGGGGACACGTGTATCCCGTCCAGGCGCTGACAGAGCACGACCTGATGTCCCAGGTCGTGCTGACCATGGAGGAATACGGCACCGTGCCTGCCGTGCTTGAGGCGACGGATCTGGTCGTGCTGCTGCCTCGGCATGTAGCGGGGGTGTTCTGCGGCTGGTTCCCCCGCCTTCGCATCGCCGAGCTGCCCTGGCCCGGGCAGAGCACACCGGTGGAGTTGTATACGCGGCGCGAGGCCAGCCTCTCGCAGGCGCAGCGATGGTTCCGCTCGCTGGTGCTTGATGCGGTTGCGGCGGATGAATACAGGTCGTAGTCGCTACCGTCTGCGGGCGTCTCAAGATCGGACGGGCCCCTCATGCTGCATCGGTTCGGCTGAAGAGGTCGGTGGGGACGGTGCGGCGCGGCGCCGCCAGTCGACCTGGAGATTGAGAGGTTCTTGCCATGAAGGCAGTTGTTATCCACGGCACTGGCAGCATGGTGTGGGAGGAGGATGCCACTCGCTCTTGAGGATCGGTTGGATCTGAGGCCAACTCATCGACGCCTCACAGGCAGAGTAAGTCAGGGCTCCCATCGTCGGCGGGCTCAAGCGGAGGCTAGCGTTTCGTCCTGTTCCAGCTGGCCTTACCCGGAGCGAACGGGCTGCGCACGTGGATCGACCACGACGAGTGCGGGTGGATCGTCAGAATCGCGTGCTCCCACCAGGCGCGGGCTTCGTCTGAGAGCTCCGGTAGCACCGCATCCTTGTCGGCGTCGTCTTCGGGGCGGGGACGCAGCGCCTTCCAGACCAGCTGCACCTCGGGCGCCCCGGTCGGGATCCCGTCGACGTCGATCACGGCACGATCCCACGGCAGCTGCAGTCGGGGGTCTCGGCGGTAGACCCAGAAGCGATCCGTGCCGTCCTCGACGTCGATCTGCAGTACCCATGCGCCCGTCGCGTCGTCGTGGATACGGACCGGCTGCAGATCGGCATCCATATCAGCCTTTGCCCAGGGGATCACACCGTCGCCTGACGGAACCCAAGCGCTAAACGGCGCCGGAATGTCGTGCACCAGCCGGGGCAGGTCGGCAGCCGTCGTGCTGACATCGGTATTGTGGTGCTCGCGAGTGCTCGTGCCGAGCCAGTGGTCGAGTGCCACCCCGCCGGAGAGCCACCAGCGCGCCGATGACAGACCGAGCAGCTCGGCAGCGGCGCGCGGGGTCAGCGGATCCCAGCGGGTCGCGAGGGTGGGTGCGGATGAGGCCATGAATCAAGGCTACCCGCCGACAGCGGGGGTTTGTCGAGGTGGTAATGGGATCGAGACCGCAGGAGTGCGCATGACGCCGACGACCGCGGGGAGTGCCGGGTGAATGTGAGTGATCAGAGCAGATCAAGGGAGTCTGCTGATGACATTCTTCGAGAACACCCCGTGGGCGGTTTGGGCGTACATCGGAGGTCCCTAATCCAATGACGGCCTGCACTAACTGGCATGCGGCGATTTACTGCTTGCAGTGATCGAACTCTCCCATCTCTCCCATCTTCGGGGTGTGTACATTGATGCTCCTATACACGTCAATGTTCTCTGAGCCAGGTTTCGTAGCGCTGGTGGAAGACATCATCCCGGCTGAGTCCGCGTTCCAGGCGGGACAGGGCGGTGGGCCAGACGTGGAGGGCGTCGGCGGCTTGCTGAAGGGTCAGGTGCTTAGCTGTGCGTGTTGTCCGGAGGGTTCCGGCGTCGGGTGCGGGGCGCGGGTGGCGGAGTTGGTCGTAGATTTCCCGGGCGACGTAGCGTTTGAGGCAACGCATGATTTCTTTGGTGCTTTTGCCCTCCTGACGCCGTCTGGCTACGTAGGCCCTGGTTCTGCTGTCGTAGCGCATCCGCACAAGGACCACGTGGTGGATGGCTTTGTTGGCCTGCCGGTCGCCGGCGCGGCTGAGCCGGTGACGGGACGTCTTTCCCGATGATGCGGGGATCGGTGCGACGCCGACCAGGGCGGCGAACTTCGCCTCTGTGGTGATGCGTTCGGGGTTGTCGCCCGCGGTGACCAGCAGCTGACTGGCGACGTCGGTGCCGACGCCCTGAAGGTCGCGCAGCATCGGTGCGTGGAAGGCGAGGATGGCGTCGAGTTCGGCATCGATCTGTGCCAGCTCGTGGTGCAGGTGCCGGTAGCGGACGGCGAGCCGTTTCAGCACGGTCGCGGTGCTGGCCAGCGGCTCGGAGACCGGTCCGGCGGGCCGTGTCCTCTCCAGCGCGGCCATCAGGGCCGGGCTCGTCATGGCCCGGTATTTGGCGCGGATGCTCTCCGGCGCGGTCACCAGGATCGCCCTGACCTGGGCCATCACGGCGACCCGGGCGCGCATGGCGGTGGCACGTTCCGCGCGCAGCACCCGCAACGATTCCACCGCTCCGTCGCGGGATTTCGGGGTGGTGGCGGCGCGGCCGGCGAGCACCGATTCGGCGGCCTGGTAGGCATCGAGCGGGTCGGATTTTCCCTGCAGCCGGCGCGCCTGCCGGTTCGGGCGCATCACCTCCACGACGTGAATGCCCTCGCGCACGAGCACGCGTGAGAGTTCGGCACCGTAGCTGCCGGTCCCTTCCACGCCCACGGCGAGGACGGGACCGAATCCGGTGATGAAGTCGATGATCCCCTGGTAGCCGGCACCCGCGGCCGGGAATTCCCTGTCGGCCATGTGCCGGCCGGTATCGGTGATGACGGCGACATGGTGGGTATCGGCGTGGGTGTCGATCCCGGCGATGACTTTCGTTTGTTCGTTTGCCATGATGAAACTGCCCTGACCTTCCGTTGCGTGCGGTGGAACACGAAGGGCACGCCGGCCGGGTGGGCAGACAAGACAGTAATGGGACTCTTCGAACAGGCTCCTATGAGGTCATGTCCACCTGGCCGCCGCGTCAACTGCAGGCTGTGGTGCGGCGGACAGATCAATGTCAAGACAAACCCTCACACGGGCGTCAGTCACACTTCGAGCCACGCCGCAACACAGGCCAATTCCATCATTACTGTGCACACTTTGGGCTTGGTATCGGAACACCTCGGATCGAGCCGGATCGAGCCGTACATCGGTCGGATCGGGCCGGATTCCGCATGTTTCCGGAGGAGCCTAGTGTTCACAGGGCTAGGTCGCCGGGGCTGAAAATCGTGCCTTCTGCGCCACCCCTGTCCCGGTACGGACAACGCCGACTGCCTGGCCTAACGCCCCCACAAATAGGCCGTCCGCTGCGGCACATGGAGAGTCGTCACCCGGGGAACCTGCAGGCCATGTGCCGGCGGCGCGGAATATAACTTGGTTCAGCGACCAGGCTGTTGCCCTGCTGAGCCATTCCGTCTGGATCAAACTTGATCATAAAGACCCAGAGGTACGGTTCGGACGCTTCGCCGAAAAAGGCTGGCGATGTCATCGCCTTGGAAACGGAAGATGGAATTCAGGCTAATTGTCATATTGAAGCGCTCAGGGCCTAATGCCATGACCAGACCAAATTTCGGGCAGAAAGACATCCGTCAGGACCGCAACGAACGTTGGGGATCACCCGCCAACCGCGGCCTGGGCCAAACGTTCAGCGCCATCAGCTAAGGCGTCCCTGAGCGGTCCTTCCCCGAGCCGGGATGCATAGGAAGCGAACACGGTGGCGCCGACGACCCGACCGGCGTTGATTTGCCAGGGTTCAGGCTGGGGACCATCAATTGGTCCCGGTCCCGGCCATGGGAAGGGCCACTTGCGAGGCCACGGCGTGCCGCACCAGTCATCGATCAGTTCACGCACCATGCGGACAGGATCATCACCGCGCAAGTCGGCCTCTACGGCAAGCCGAACGAGTTCACGTGCCATGAATCCGGCTTCCAACTGCAGTCGCTCGCCAATCTCTTTCGGAGGGAGCGGCTGGGGGTTGAGGGCGACAGCGTCGAATCTTTGGCGGATTAACGGGCCATGCGGGTAAATTGCATCCCATATTGCCGGATTGATGCGCGCTACGTGAGCAAGCAGAGTGCCGTAGTTCATGACCATCCTTCGAGACGTAAGAACGGCGGGCTGCCAGATGAGTCGCGTCAAGCAGCCCGTCCGCCGCGCTGCTTCGCGTCGTCAGATGGGCCCGCCTCGATGTTCTCCAACCGACGTCCTACCCTTGATGAAGGCAGAGTTTAGCCACGGAACCGTTACAGCAGCGTTATTCACGCCAGGGTATGCCCGCACCTGGCTGGGACGGGTTGCTGTCCGCCGCCGAGCCCGGCACACGGGATGAACTGGTGACGGAGTAACCAAAAAAGCCAAGATTTCCGAAATTGGCTTGTGGACAATGTCCACACTTTGGGCATCGGACTGGGTTGTAAATCGGTCGGATCGGGCCGGATTCCGGATTGCCGATGTTTCCGCGGGATCCCAGTGTTTGTGATTGGCTATGCGAAGGCTTGAAACAACACCTGGAGGAACAGAAGGAATCCAAATCACCATCTCCTCAGTTGCAGCCCAAGCTAGAGTGCACCGATCCTTTATCCACCGCCATCTCGACCTTCGCGCGGACGTTTACACCGCCGCCGACCAGCCATCGGCAGCAGCCACCGCCACCACGGCTACACGCCAAAGCCTCGAAGCCGACAACCTGAACCTGAGGGCCACCATCCGCCGCCAGACACAGCACATCTCCGACTTGGCAGCGTCACGCCCGTCTCCGCGACCACCGCCGATACCCGAAAGCCGTCCCACTCGGGCCCGTACCAGGAGCCGCCGGGAAGCAGGTCCGGGCCGGGGAATCGGTTCACGGGTTTGGCCATGGTCAGGGATGGCACGCGAAGGTCCGTCGGCAGGAGCTCTGACATGGCGGGCCGGGGAGATCAGTAGGGGCTCGAGAAGACCGGGGCCTGGGCGGCGCCCCGAGTGTCGGTGTCGCCTACCGCTGTCGCCGTCGCGGCGTCGGGGTCCGAGAAGACCACACGATGGGTTTGAGCGGTCGCGGTTTCGTCTGTCGCGTGAAAGGCCGGCGCGGTCGTGGTCGTCGTCATAGCCATCATTTGTACGGCATGACCGGCCGAAGGTGCCAGTCGACGCGCCTGTCCGCGTGCCGCTGAGCTGCTACGTCCGCGGCATGAGGGTGAAGAACGACTTCGGATCGTCGGAGCCGAGAAGGTCGCGGTGGAAGGAGATGGCATCGACCGGGAAGGAGTTCACGAAAAGGACGGCCACTGACGCGGAATGCACGACGGTGTACCGGGTCACTGATTCGAGCCATGACATCAGTCCGGTGTAGTCCTCAATGAGGAGTCCGTCGCCCAGGAGGCCACGTTTCGCGAGTAACTCCTCGACTGCGTGCCATTCCCAATCCATGAGCTCATTGATCGCTGCTTCCACTGTTGGAGTGCTCATATCTCGATGGTGGCACCGGTTATCGTCAATTAGAGGAACTTGCGCCGCGCGTGTCGTCATGCCGGCCGATCCATGCCTCAGCCCTGCTGCCATTTGGTCCTGCGGCGGTCTTCCCGGGACGACCCGACGGGCCACCGGTGCAACCTTCATGGCCGGGAGCGTCTGGAACTGCATGACCTGGCGCAACTGGGGGAGCGGGATAGTGGTTTCTTGTTCCGTCAGTGCGGGGCGTGATCGGTGGGGACAAGCGATACGGACGTACCTATTGATGCATTCCAGCTAGTTCTGCACTTCCGTGACCCTACGGGGCGGGTCGCTGTGGCGCCACAAGGCGGCGACTTGAACTGCCACCCGCCCGCCACGTTCTGGCCCTCCGTCGCCCACCGGTTCATGCCCTTCTGGTATGGCATTCTTCGGAGTTTGGTCTTAGACAGCATCCGCCGGCGAAACCGAGAATGGATGGATACTCATGGCTGAAAGGAATCCCATGTCCATATCAGTGGAATCTTCCGCAGGCGCTGCCCGCACTCCCGCAGCCACCGGCACCAGCGTCCAGGTCTCCCCGCAGGTCCTTGCGGAGCGCACCCTTGGCGCCCGCCCCTCAGAAGTCCGCAAAGTGTTTAGGGCGGCCCAGCGGCCGGGCATGATCTCCTTTGCCAACGGGGCGCCCTACCTCGGCGCGCTACCGTTCGAGCGGATTGCGCTGGATGCCCAGCGGATTCTGCTTGAGAACGGTGAGCGCTCGTTCCAGTATGGGTCCAGCGACGGCATTCCCGAGCTGCGCGCGCACATCGTCGAACTCATGAGATTCGAGGGCATCACGGCCGGACGGGACCAGGTTATCGTGACCTCGGGAAGCCAGCAGGCGCTAGACGTCGCCGCGCGCGTTCTCGTCAACCCCGGGGACGTCATCTTTGCTGAAGCACCCTCGTACGCCGGCGGTATGGCCATCTTCACCAGCTACGAGGCCGAAATAGTGCACGTGCCGATGGATGCCGACGGTTTGATCCCGGAGGAACTGGAGCGGCTCATTGGTGAAGTCCGGGCCGCGGGCAAGACGGCCAAGGGACTGTACACGATCCCCAACTTCCAGAATCCCGGGGGCGTGAACCTCTCGGCGGAACGCCGCCACCGGGTTGGAGAACTTTGCCGCAGCAACGATCTCCTGATCTTCGAGGACAACCCTTACGGGCTGCTTGGTTTCGACGGCGAAACCATGCGCGCCATCCAGCCGGAATTCGAAGACATCACCTTGTATTTCGGCTCTTTCTCCAAGATGATCGCACCAGGCCTGCGCGTGGGCTGGGTTCTGCCGCCCGCAACGCTATATGGACACCTGGTCAACGCCAGCGAGACCTCCCAGCTCAATCCCTCGGTGTTCTCCCAGCAGCTCATCAGCGCCTACCTCGACGATCCGGCCTGGCCGGACAAGCTCGCGGAATACCGGGGGATCTATCGTGAGAAGTTCACCGCCCTGGTGGAAACGCTGGAACAGGTCATGCCGGCTGGCACCACCTGGAACCGGCCTACCGGCGGCTTCTACTTGTGGGTGAGCCTCCCCGCGGGTATTGACACCGAAGCGCTGGTCTACGAATGCATCGAACGCGGCGTCGTGTACGTTCCGGGCACCGCGTTCTACACGGACGGAAGAGGCCACAGCGAACTCCGGATGTCCTTCTGTCTGCCGACGCTGGACGATATCCGCAAGGGCGCGGCCATCCTCGGCGACGTTTTCCGCGACGCAGCCGCCAAGGTGTCCGCTGAACCCGGCACCGCCGGGTCCCGAACGGACTAGGGCCAATCGCCTAAAGTCCTGCCGAAACCGCCACGTCGCCCGTATGCCGGCAGGCGGGCTCCGTGCGGGGCGGCACCACTAGCCTGGCAACGGACTTCATCGCCCCTGGGGATGGCGAAGCATCTCGTTGCCGGGCTAGTGGCGTGCCCTGGCCAGTCGGCCGATGGCGGGACAGGTCCCGATGAACGTCGTGGAAGCAGCGGCAACCGCGGCTTGCCTCGACGCCCTAACAGCTAAGTGGTCCTTGTGTGCACCTCCTCGGGCCTTGACGTCCCTCGTTATAGACGACGCGGCCGTTGCAGCACCCCGGAAATTGTTCCGGGGCGTTGCAACGGCCGCTGGAAGCGAAACGGGCCGGGCCGGTTCGCCGATAACCATGCCTACTTTCCGGTGCGGATCAGCTTCCGGTTGACGAATTCGTCCATGCCGTACTTGCCCAGTTCGCGGCCGACCCCGGACCGCTTGATGCCGCCAAAGGGAAGCTCGGCGGCAGTGCCGGGGGCCTCGTTGATGTAGACCATGCCGGTGTCCAGACGGTCCGCGATCTCCTGGGCCTTGACAGGATCAGTGGACTGGATGACGGCGCCGAGGCCGTAAACGGAGTTGTTGGCCAGTTCCACCGCTTCGTTTTCGGACGAAACACGGTACAGAACGGCGACCGGGCCGAAGAGTTCCTCGGAGAACGCGCGCATGTCCTCGGTCACTCCGGCGAGGACCGTCGGCTCGAACCAGGCACCGGGCTGGTCCATCCGGCTGCCGCCGGTGAGCACGGTGGCACCCTTGGCGACGGCGTCGTCCACCTGCGCGGCCAGACCGTCTAGGGCTGCGGCGGAGGACAGCGGCCCCATGAACGTGTCTGCCTCCGTGGGGTCGCCCACCTTCACAGCGGACACGGCGCCGACGAATTTCTCGACGAATTCGTCGTAGACGGCGTCGGCGACGATGATGCGTTTGGCGGCGTTGCAGGCCTGGCCGGTGTTGCCGAAGCGGCCGAACAGCGCGTGGGTAGCCGCCTGTTCCAGGTTGGCGGAGTCGAGCACCAGGAACGGGTCCGAGCCGCCGAGTTCCAGCACCACCTTCTTGAGGTTGCGGCCGGCGATCTCGGCGACGGCGGATCCCGCGCGTTCGGATCCCGTGAGGGAGACGCCCTGGACGCGGGGATCCGCGATGATGCCGGCGACTTGCTCGTTGGTGGCGAAGATGTTGACGTACGCACCTTCGGGTGCGCCGGCATCGAGGAAGATCTGTTCCATGGCCAGGGCGGACTCCGGGCACTGCGGGGCGTGCTTGAGCAGGATGGTGTTGCCGTTCATCAGGTTGGGGGCCGCGAACCTGGCCACCTGGTAGTAGGGGAAGTTCCACGGCATGATGCCCAAGAGCACGCCCAGGCCGTCCTTGCGGACGATCGCCTTTCCACCGGCGGCAACCTTGAGCTCGTCATCTTCGAGGAACGACGGGCCGTTCTCGGCGTAGTACCGGTAGATGGACGCGACGATGTCCACTTCGATCCGCGCCTGGAAAACGGGTTTGCCCATTTCCCGGGTGATGATCGCGGCGAGTTCGTCTCGGCGCTCGGTGTAGAGCTCGGCCACGCGGCCGAGGAGTTTCACCCGGTCCGCCAGCGCTGTCTTGTTCCATGCCCTGAAGGCGGCGTCGGCGGTGGCTACTGCGGTGTGGATCTGGGCGGCGGTGGCGGTGGGGTAGGCCTTGACGGGTTTCCCGGTGGCCGGGTTGGTGACGGCATAGAGGCTCATGCTGTGCTCCTTCAATTGGTTCGGATCGCTCAGGGGAGGGCGATCTGCGGGTCGGTGATGACGTGGATGATGGCCGGGATCCGTTGGTCCTGCACGGCCTTGAGGGAGCGTTCGACGGCGATCGCGGCGTGGTCGTCGCTGGTCACCGTTTCGCCGTGGCCTCCGAACGCGCGGGCAAATGCGGCAAAATCAGGGTTCGTCAGCTGGGTGCCGCTGACGCGGCCCGGGAAGTGGTGCTCCTGGTGGTCGCGGATGGTGCCGTACTGGCCGTTGTCCATCACGATGATGAGCATGGCGGCGCCGTGCTGCACTGCCGTTGCGAACTCCTGGCCGTTCATCAGGAATTCCCCGTCGCCGGCGATCGCGACCGCCAGGCGCTCCGGGCTCTGCAGGGATGCTGCCACCGCTGCCGGAACGCTGTATCCCATGGAACCGTTGCGCATGCTCAGCTGCGATGGGAACACATTCGTGGGCAGGTACCGCTGGGCCCAGGCGCAGTGGTTGCCTGCGCCGAAGCTGTAGACGGCGTCCTGCGGCAGGCGGGTCACCAGTTCGGAAATCACGGCACTCATGTGGCCGGTTCCTTCCCGGGTGGCAGGGAGGGCGGCCAGATCCGGGAGCGTGCTGAACGCGCTTTGCGCGGCGCGGCCGGCGGCGCGCCAGGCGTCCCACTGTGCGGCCTTTCCCAGCCGGAGGTCCTTGACTGCGTCGGCGAACGCGACCGGGCTGGCGAGGATGTGGGCGGTGACGGCGCCGGAGCGTCCGCGGAGGGAGCTGTCGATGTTGACGAGGATATTCGTGGCCTGGGGCGACTGCCGCAGGGTGTAGCCGTCCGTTGGAACGTCAGTGGGTACGGCGCCGATGGCCAACAGTACGTCGGCTTCGGCGAAGATCCGTGCCGTGTTTCCAGTGCGGCCGTAGCCCAGGGCGCCGACGAAGACCTCGGAGTGGAAGGGGATGCGGTCCGAGGCGCGCCAGTCCTGGATTACCGGGATGCCGTTGGCCTCGGCAAAGGCCGTCACGGCGGCCGCCGCTGCGGGCGTCCAGCGCTGGCCGCCGACGAAGATGGCGGGCTTTTCGGCACCGGCAAGGGCCGTGGTGATGAGCTCCAACTCCGCGGAGGATACTGCCCCTTCGGCAACCGTGATCACCGGGTGCAGGTCGTCGACGAATTCGTGGGTGATGACGTCTTCCGGCAGGCCGACGACGACGGGGCCGGGACGGCCGGACTTGGCGGCGAAAAACGCCTCGGCCACCACCTCCGACGCCCGGGAGGCCTCGTCGAGCACAAAAACGCGCTTGGCCTGGGTGCCGAACCAGGCATTGGGGTCGAACTCCTGGAAGGACTCGCGCATGCGGTCCGCGACCGGGATCAAGCCCACGAACAGGACCATCGGTGTAGCGTCCTGCCACGCGGCGTGGATGGCAACGTAGGCATTCGCGGCTCCCGGGCCGCGGGTCACCATGGCCACGCCCGGTTCGCCGGTGAATTTGCCGTGGGCTTCCGCCATGTACGTGGCACCGCCTTCCTGGCGGCACACGATGGTCTCGATATCGGCTCCGTGGAGCCCGTCGAGCACGGCAAGGTAGCTTTCGCCCGGGACCGCGAATACACGGTTGACGCCGTGCAGGGCCAGGGAATCGACGATCGCCTGGCCGGCGTGGGTGTTCTTCTCCAACGTAGTGCTCCTAAACAGGGGTTTGAGCCAGGGAACTGGCGGACAGCTGGGGTGCTGGCAGGGTGGCCGGCATGTGGGTTTCCCTCAAGTATTGGCAATCAAGTTCATGCTGTCTAATACATAAAAAGTTCAAAATACATAACTAAAAAGCATGTAGATGGCACCGAGTGGTCCATGGACTCAGTGGCGGGCATGCCGGCCTAAAGGCTGCCGCAGGCCACCTTGCCGTCGACGACCGTGGCCGTGACCCGAACGTCGCAGATGGCGTCCGCCGGAACCTCATAAATGTCCTCGGACAGGGCAACGAAGTCCGCGAGCATGCCGTGGGAAAGCGTGCCCTTGTAGTGGTCCTCATGTGCGGCGTGCGCGCTGCCCACGGTGTAGGCGCGCACGGCCTGGGCGACGCTGATGCGCTCCTCGGGCACGAAGTCCGCGCCGGAGGAGGTCCGGCGGTTCACGAGATCATGGACGTTCAGGATGGGATCCCCGGACACCACGGGCGCGTCGGTGCTGGCAGGAATCTCGATCCCGGCATCGAGCAGGGCCTTCACGCGGTAGGACAGTCGCGTCCTTTCGGGCCCCAGCGCCCGCGCTGCGCCGTCGCCGAGTTCATTGATGAAGCGGCCCTGCGGTACGGGGATGAGGCCGAGCGATGCCAGCCGCCGGATCTGCGCATCGCCGGCAACGTTCACGTGCTCGATCCGGTGCCGTGCGTCCGGCCGCGGGTAGAGATCCTGGGCCTCCTCGAAAATGTCCAGCACAACGTCCAGTGCGGCGTCGCCGATGGCGTGGGTGGCCACCTGCCAGCCGGCACGGTGCGCGCCGATGATCCGCCGCCGCAGTTCCGCGGCGGGGAACTGGAGCAGCCCGCGGTTGCCCTTCTCCGCCCCGGCGTCGTGCTGGTAGTCGCAGCACATGAAGGCGCTGCGGCCGATCAGCGAGCCGTCGGACAGGATCTTGGCCGGGCCCAGCCGGAGCCACTCATCGCCGAATCCCGTCCGCATGCCCAGATCCAGGCCCATGCGGGCAACAGGGCCGGCGCCAGCCTGACCGACCGGACCGGACTCGTCGCCCAGCCCGTGCAGGGTGGTGAGGTAGGGCATCACCGTGGCGCGCACGCCCAGCATCCCGGCATCGCGCGCAGCCTGGTAGCCGGCCAGGTCGGACAGGCTGTGGCCGATGTGCTGCGGGGCGCCCAGCCCCGGCTCGGTGATGCTGGTGACGCCCAGTTTCAGCAGCGCGGCGCTGCCCGCGCCAACCATCGCGGCGACGTCGTCCACACTTGGCGCGGGAATGGCGTCCATGACTAGTGCCCGGGCCGTCTCCTGAAGCAGCCCGACGGCCCTGCCGTCGGCATCGGCGGGGGCGGCCCCGCCGTCGGGCGCGGTGACGTTGCGCCGGCCGGGGTACCCGGCCCGCTCGAAGGCGGCCGTATTGGCCACGCCCATGTGCCGGGAGTTGTGCATCAGCCAGACGGGGTGGCCGTGGCTGACCGCGTCCAACTGCTCCGCCGTGGGGTGCTGGTTGCCGAGGTAGTTCTGGTCGTACCCTGCGCCCTGGACCCACGCCCCTGGCGGTGCTGCTGCGCATGCGCGCTCCACCGTGGCCAGCAACTCGTCCATATTTGCGCACACGGAGGGGCGGACATCGGCCTGGACCAGCGCCTGGCCCACATAGCTGAGGTGGCAGTGCGCGTCATTGAACCCCGGCACGACGGCGGCGCCCCCCAGATCGTGGACGTCGCGGAAGAGGGAACCGGGCAGTTCGTCATCGAGGCTGATGATGCGTCCATCATGGACGCCCACGCTGCGGGCCCGCGGACGCCGGGCATCCTGGGTGTAAAACGATCCGTTGGTGTAGAGCACGTCCAAGAGCATGCATTTCTCCCGATTCTGTGGATTGCATCATTGCGTTCAATCCAGTATCGGAATCCGTTTTCATGCTGTCTAATGTCTATTTGGTTGATAGTCAATGCCAATCTGGCATCCTATTCTAGGCTTTCGACTCGTCCTCAATGATCGCGCCCTGCCTGTTCAGGAACCTCCGCAGACGAACGGCCACCGCCCGGATGGATTCCTCGGCGAAGTGCCCGGGGATCCAGGCCGTGTGCAGGGGCAGCCGGAGGGCATGTCCCGGCTGACCGTTACTGCCCGCCAGGATTCGAATCGGGTGGGTGCCATAGGCAGGCAGGTCGGTGGTCACGCCAATGCCGTGCCCGGCCGCCGCCAGTGCCATGATGGTCTGCCCGTCGTCACATTCGGAGACCTGGCGGAAGCTCAGGTGGCTCTGGTTGAGGGCGTCGTCGAGAATGTAGCGGCTGACGCTCTGGTGTGAGGGCAGGATGGCATGCTGGCCGCACAGGGCAGATAGCGGGAGTTCGGACACCCCGTCCCGCGCCCATTCGTGGTCCGCCGCGACGTAGGCGGTCAGCGGGATGCTGCCCAGCGGCATGGTGGCCAGGCCCGGCTCCGGCGGCGCCGGGGAGACGGCGAAGTCGCTGCCGTGAAGGAGGGCCTCGGCAATGGCGAAGTGGCTGGTTTCGCGCGTGATAATCAGCGGATCCTCCGGGCTGGTGGTGGCGATGTAGGGTGCCAGGAAGCCCCGGACGGAGGCTGCGGTAGCGGCAGCCACGAGCGTGGCGACCCGTCCTGTCCGCAGCGCGTCAGCGGCATCTTCCAGGCTCTGCGTCTCCAGCATGAGGCGGCGGGCGGCCGGAATGAAGGCCCGGCCGGCGGGCGTGAGCGCAAGCTTGTTGCCCTGTGCCTCGAACAGACGCAGTTTGAGCTCATTTTCCAGGGTCTTGATCTGCCGGCTGAGGGCCGGCTGGGCAATGTGGATCCGTTCCGCCGCGGCAGTGACGGTGCCGGCGTCCACAACGGCCAGGAAGTACTGCAGGCGGCGTAGATTCATGGGGAAAGCATGCCCTTTCGGCATACACAAATGCAAGAAGAAGTATTGGCGGGTATGCACTGGCCCGCAGTACGGTCATGGTCAGAACCCATTGAACATTGAACTATCCAGCTGAGGGATCCACCCATGACAACTCCAACATCACAATCCACTGCCGTCCCGGCAGGTGCCGTTAGGGCAGCTATCGGGCCGGGACCGTCCAGCCCCGGAAAGGTTGTGGCCGCAGCCTTCATCGGCACCGCCCTTGAGTGGTATGACTTCTTCCTGTTCGGAACTACGGCCGCAATCGTCTTCGCACCGCTGTTCTTCCCCAGCGCCGACCCCGTGGCCTCCACCGTCTCGGCCTTCCTGAGCTTCAGCGCGGCCTTTGTTGCCCGGCCCATCGGTGCGATCATCTTTGGCCACGTCGGTGACAAGTACGGCCGGCGCGGCGCGCTGGTCGCGACCGTGATGCTCATGGGCGCTGCGTCCACCCTCATGGGCCTCTTGCCCACCTATGCGAGCGCGGGGGTCGTCGCCCCGATCCTGCTGACGCTGCTGCGGGCGGTCCAGGGTGTTGCCACCGGCGGCGAATGGGGCGGCGCCACCCTGATGGCCATCGAATATGCCCCCGCGAAGCGCCGCGGGCTGTACGCAGCCCTGGTGCAGCTTGGCTCGCCCGTTGGCACGTTGCTCTCCACCGGTGCCATCACCCTGGTGGCCCTGCTGCCCAAGGAAGACTTCATGGCGTGGGGCTGGCGGCTGCCGTTCATTGCCTCCATCATCCTGGTGGCCGTGGCTCTCTGGCTCCGCTGGAACGTGGAGGAAACTCCGGAGTTCCAGGAACTCAAGGCCAGCGACGGGACCAAGAAAGCTCCCGTCATTGAGCTGTTCCGCAAGTTCAAGGGAAGGCTGGCGATCGGTGTCTGCACCTATCTGGTGGGCAACGCCGGCTTCTTCATCCTGACCACCTTCATGATCAGCTACGTGACCCGGGTGCTGGGCCTGCCGTCCTCGGTGATCCTCACCGCCATGACAATCGGTGCCGTCGCCCAGATGGTCATGACAATCGTCGCCGGACGCCTTGCCGACCGCTTCGGGGCCGCCCGCGTGGGCATCATCGGCTACTCCATTTTCCTGGCCCTGGCGTTTCCCATCTTCTGGCTCGTCGACACCAGGGATCCCGGGCTGATCATCGTGGCCATGGTGCTGGCATTCGGCCCCTGTGCCATCACCTATGCCATCATCGGCGCCCTGATCGACCGGCTCTTCCCGGCGCAGGTCAAGTACACGGGCATGGGGCTGTCGGCCAACCTGTCTGCGGTTGTCGCAGGATTCATGCCGGCGCTGGCCACGGTCTTCCTGTCCCTGTCCGGGAACGCGTCCTGGGGACCGGCCACACTCCTGGTGGTCATCGGCCTGATCTCACTCGGCGGCGCCATCGCGACGTCCAAGGTGCCCGCCCGCGGCAACTAGCCGCCGCCCGTCGGTCCACCCGTAACAACAACACCCCCGCAGCCTGTTTGCGGGGGTGTTGTGTTGTCCTGAGGTTGTTGCTTCGGAGAGTACTGGCTTCCCGCAGGTCCTTTTCAGCGGGCTTTGGTCAGTCCTCGCTCCTGTACCGGACAAGCCCGTCGGTGACGGTCATCCGGACCTTCGTCGCCCTGATCTCGGCGGCGCCTGCCGCGAAGATATCGGTGTCCAGCACGGCAAAGTCGGCCAGCATCCCGGGGCTTAGCGTTCCCTTGGCGGCTTCCTCGCCCGAGGCGTAGGACGGGGCGACGCAGTACGCGTGGAGGGCCTCCTCCAGTGAGATCCGCTCCCGGGGTTCCCATCCGCCGTCGGGCTCCCCCTCAGCCGTTGTCCGCGTGAGGGCGGCATGAAGTCCGTGGAAGGGGTTGGGAAGTTCTACGGGGGAGTCCGAGCCGAAGGCCACGGTGGCCCCGGCATCCAGAAGGCTCCGCCACGCGTAGCATGCCAGGCCCCGGCCCTCCACCATGCCGAGGATGGGCAGGTCGCTGGGGCAGTGCTGGGGCTGCATGGACGCCAAGACGCCGAGGGCGGCCAGCCGCGGAACATCCGCGGGCTGCAGAAACTGGGCGTGCTCGATCCGGTGACGCAGGCCGAGCCGGGCGGTGGTGTCCCGGATTTCGGCCAGGGCGTTGAGTACCAGGCGGTTGGCGCGGTCACCGATGGCGTGGACGGCGACGGCGATTCCCGCGGAGGCGGCCCGGGTAGCCTGTCCCAGCAGGTCGGGGTAGGCGGTCACCTCCATGCCGTGGCTGGTGCCGCCCGGAAACGGTTCGCTCATGTGGCAGGTGTGGGAGCCGGCCGCGCCGTCGGCGAAAATCTTCACGGCGCCGTGCCGGATCCAACTGTCGCCCTGTCCGGTCCGAGTTCCGGCACCAATGGAGGCTTCCAGATCGTCCTGGGCCAGCAGTTTGTGGACGCGCAGGGCCAGTGCGCCCTCGGCGCGGAGGGCCCTGTAGGCGTCCAGGGCGTCAGCCCCGTCGATGTCGTGGACGCCGGTCAGGCCCAGGGACAGCAGGTACCGCTGGGCCTCCCGCAGTTGATCCGGGAGATTTCCCGAGACCCCCGATGCGGCGAGTTTCCGGACCGGGTATACGGCGCTCTCCCGCAGGATCCCGGTGGCTTCGCCGTGTTCGTCGCGGACGATTTCACCGCCCGCGGGATCCGGCGTCGTCCGGGTAATGCCCAATAGCTGCAGCGCCCGCGAGTTGGCCCACACCGTGTGGCCGTCCGCGCTGGTCAGGGCCACGGGGTTTCGCGGGCAGATGGCGTCCAGACCGGTGCGGTCCGGCTGGACCGGGACCTGCCACTTGTTGAAGTCCCACCAGCCGCCGAAAATCCACTCGCCATCCCTGTAGCGCGGCCGCACGGCACCGACGCCGGCCAGGGCTTCCGTCAGGCTCCCGGCCTGCCGCAGGTCGACCTCGTGCATGGACCGGGCCAGGCTCGCCGTGTGGATGTGAGCATCCGTCAGCCCTGGAATGACTACGGCGTTGTCCAAATCGAGGGTCCTCGTACCCGCGGGTGCATGGGCTTGGAGTTCTGCTGCCGAGCCGGCTGCCAGGATGACGCCGTCCTCCACCAGGAGGGCCCCGGCGCGTGGCTGCTTCGGATTGAGGGTATGGAACGTGGCGTTGGCGAAGAGGGTGGGGGTCACGCAATCAGGGTACGGGCGCGTTTTCGGAATGCCGCCCCGGCCCCCGCAACAATCGAGTCATATGAGGTGCCGGAGGAGCGGCCATTTCCGGTCCGCGTGGGCGCCCCGGCGCGGGCGCCCCACGCCTGCCCGCAGAACGCCGCGGTCTATGCCGTAGAGGCATCGAATATCTACAAAATGAGTCTTAGACGTTCTGAGAGATGGATCACATACTCGATCAGCAGGTGTTCGCCTCAGCTCTTGCAGGCAGCACCCGCACCCGCATCGGACCAATCGAAGGACCACTCGTGACCCAGAACCACCAGTCAGCGGCAGGCATCTCCGCCCGCCGCGGACGCAGGCTCGCTCCCTTGGCCGCCGCAGCTGCGGTTATCGCTGTCGCTGCCACCGGCTGTACCACTGGCGGCGGAACCGCCCCGGGCGCCGCCGCGGTCGGCCAGATCTCCACCGACACCATCCGTACGGTGCTGAGCGCCGACCCCACCAGCTTTGCGCCGGTCGAGGTCCGCAACGCTGACGACTACGCCGTCAACCGTCTCCTGTTCTCCACGCTGGTGCGCCGCGACGAGAACAACAGGATCGTCTCCGACCTGGCCAGCAAGTGGGACATCACCCCCACCCAGGGAACGTTTACCATTCGCGGTGGCGCCACCTGCTCCGACGGCACCCCCATTACCGCCGGCGTCGTGGCGGAATCCCTCAAGGTGTTCGCTGCCCCGGACAGCAAGTCCAGCTTCCGCCCCCTCGTCCTCGGTGATGGCCCCGCCGCAGTCACGGCCGACGACGCCGCCGGCACCGTCACCGTCAAGCTCGCCCAGCCGTGGACCGACCTCCTGCAGGGCATGAGCCTGCACGCCACCGGCATCGTCTGCCCTGCCGGACTCAAAGACCCCAAGGCCCTGACCACGGGGGACGTTGCCGGCGCGTTCTCGGGGCCGTACACCCTGAGCAAGAAGCAGCATGGCGTGGCATACACGTTCGCGCTCCGGGACGACTACAAGACCTGGCCGGCATACGAAACCAAGATCGAGGGCACTCCCGCCAAGACCACCGAGGCCAGCGTCAACGCCAACGCCAGCGCCATCTCCAATGAGCTCCTGACGGGCACGAAAGATATCGCCAACATCCGCGGCAAAGACACCACCCGCTTTGACGGCAACAAGGACTTCAGCACCCAGGTCATCCCGCAGGGCAGTCTGTACATGATGTTCAATGAGCGGCCCGGCCATCCGTTCACCGATCCGGCCCTGCGCAGAGCCCTGGCCCAGGCGCTGAACGTGACGGCCTTCAACCAGGCAGCCTCGGGCGGTCTCGGCGAAATCTATTCCTCCTTCGCCCACCCGGGCGTGCCGTGCTCCAACAAGGACACCGGCCTGCTCATCAAGACGGACCCTGCAGCTGCGCAGAAGGCCCTGGCCGGCGTCAAGATCCGCATGGTCGGTGCGCAGATCTTCGGCCCCAATGGTGCAGCCAACACCTATGTCGCCGAGGCCCTCCGGGCAGCCGGTGCTGACATTGAACTACGCAACGTGGACCTCGCCACGTGGAGCACCGACCTGACCCAGAAGCTCGACACCTGGGACGTCACCGTTATGGGCGGTATCAACGCCGGGGGCACCATGTACGGCGCACTGTCCACTGTCATCGGCACACCGGTGGAAAAGGGCGGCCTCAACTGGGGCGGCCTGGAGAACCAGCCCGTCCTGGACCTCGTGGCCAAAGCCATGACCCAGACCGACGACGCCGAACGTTGCGGGACCTACCAGGAAGCCCAGAAGATCATGATCGGCGAAGCCCACGTGATCCCGCTGGCCAGCCTTCCCTCGCAGGTGACCATCCGGTCCGGTTTCGCCATGCACACCATGAATGGCCAGCCGGACGAGAGCACCATGCGGATCACGAAGTAGCACGGAAAACAGCTCATGACTTCTTCAAGCATTGCTGAAGCTTCCCGCACTCCCGGAGTTAATGCCGGGAGTGCGGGACGCCGCCTCATCCGCCATCCGTGGGCCCGGTTCTCGCTGCGCCGGCTCAGCGGGCTACTGCTCTCGTTCGCGGTACTCACCGTCGTGACATTCCTGATCGTGCCGCTCATCCCGGGCGATCCGGCCGTGATCGCCGCCGGTGACGGCGCCAGCCCGGCGCAGATCGCGAATGTCCGGGCCGAACTCGGCCTGGACCTGCCGCTCCTCACCCAGTTCGTCAACTATGTCTCGGGCGTCCTCCGCCTGGACCTGGGAACCTCTTTCGTCAGTGGCGAGAGCGTCTCCACCCTGATCTTCACTCGATTCCCGTTCACCGCCGAGATCGCCCTGCTGGCCATTGCCCTGGTCCTGCTCGTCTCCGTGCCGCTGGGCATGGCGGTGGCCATCCTCACCCGCGGCGGGCGGAACCGGTGGCTGGACGCCGGGTTCAACTTCCTGACCAGCCTCATCTACTCGATTCCGCAGTACGTGGTGGCAACACTGCTCGTGGTGGTGTTTGCCGTGACCCTGCGATGGCTACCCGCCGCGGGGGCGGCGACCCTGAACTCGCTGGTGCTTCCCACCGCGGCCCTCATGTTGGGCCCGATCTGCGTCATCTCCCGGATTGTGCGGCGCGAAACCGCCGTGGTCCTGGACAAGGACTACATCCGGACCGCCCGCGGCTGGCGGCTGGGCGCCCTGCGCACGCATGCCCGCTACGTCCTGCCGAACCTGCTCACCACCACGCTGACGCTCTCGGGACTCATCCTCGCCGCGCAGCTCGGCGGCGCCGTGGTCATCGAAACCGTCTTTGCGTGGCCCGGACTGGGGCAGGGGATCGTTAACGCGATCCTGCAGCGAGACTATCCCGTGATCCGGGGAATCATCCTTGTCCTCGGGCTTCTGGCCACCCTCATCATCATTCTGGTGGACCTGATCCTGGCCATCATCGACCCCCGCAACCTCGGAGGAACTTCCCATGACGTCTAGGTTTAGGAGCCGGGAGTTCTGGACTCCCGCCATGGCAACGGGCGCCGCGCTGATGCTCGCACTGATTCTCATCGCCGTCATTGCACCACTGACCTTGAAGCAGGCGGCCGAACAGCTGACCCCCGACGCCGCCCAGGGACCCAGCCCCGCACACTGGCTGGGCACCGATGACTTCGGCCGGGACCTGCTGGCACGCGCCCTCGTGGCGACCCGGCTGACCCTGCTCATGACCGCCGGTGCCGCGGCTATTACGGCGGTCTCCGGCATCCTGATCGGCCTGGCCATCTGGCTCTCGGGCCGGCGTGTCCGCGAGGCCGCCCTGCGCGTCCTCGAGACCGCCGTAGCGTACCCCAGCCTGATCTTCGCGCTGGTGATCGCCGCCGTGCTGGAGCCCGGTGTCTCTTCCGCCGTCGTCGCGATCGGCATCGCCGGCATTCCCGGTTTCGTCCGGATCACGGCCAATCTGGCCTCCTCGGTGTCCAGCAGCGACTATGTGGTCACAGCGCGCCTCCTCGGCGTCAGCCCGGTCCGCATCGCGGTACGGCACATGCTGCCCAACATGGCCGAGCCCCTGCTGATCCTGTCCGCCACGGTGTTCGCGCTCTCCCTTGTTGAAATTTCCGCGTTGTCCTTCATCGGGCTCGGTGTGCAGTCGCCGGACTACGACTTCGGCCGGCTCCTGAACGACAGCCTCGGGGCCCTCTACACCCAGCCGGTCGAGGCCCTCGGCCCCTCTGTCATGATCGCCCTGACCGGGCTCTCGGTCATGCTGATCGGGGACGCGCTGGCTGCCGACGCCGATCCCCGCGCCAAGCGGAGCTTCTTCCGCCGGGTGGTCCACCAGAACCGCTCGGTGGCGGTCCCGGCGTCGGACCGCGCACTCGTGAGAGTCGAGAACCTGAAGATCGGTGTCCCCGGCGGGCCCGACCTCGTGAAGGGCATTTCGTTGAGTATCGATCCCGGTGAAGTGCTGGCCCTGGTAGGCGAATCAGGTTCCGGGAAGTCCCTCACGGCCATGGCCATCGCAGGGCTGCCCACCGAAGGCTTGACGGTGGAGGCAGACCTGCTGCGCGTGGACAACATGAACATGCTGGCTGAGCCCGACACGTCACGCTTGGCCAAAGACATCAGCATCGTCTATCAAGATCCGGGAACCACGTTCAATCCGGCCCTGCGGATGGGTTCCCAGCTCACCGAGGTGCTCCGTACCCACCTGGGCATGGGAGGCGCCCAGGCACGCCACGTCATCACCCAGGCGCTGGCCAGCGTGAACATCACTGAACCGGCCCGCCGGCTTCGGCAGCACCCGCATGAGCTCTCCGGCGGCATGCGCCAGCGGGCCATGATCGCTGCCTCGATTGTCACTTCGCCGAAGCTGATCGTCGCCGATGAGCCTACGACGGCGCTCGATGTCACCGTCCAGGCAGAAGTCCTGCGGCAATTTCGCCGCATCCGCCGGGAGCAGGGGACCGCCATGCTGTTCATCTCCCATGACCTTGGTGTTGTGGAAGCACTCTGCGACACCATCCTGGTGATGAAGTCCGGCGAAATCGTCGAGCGGCTGACGTCCGCCCAACTGGCCGCCCGAGATGTCCACCACCCCTACACCAAGGCACTGCTGGCCGCCATCCCGGTTCTGGATCGCGGCCCGGTTCCGGAAAATCCTGGAGTTCTCACGTCATGAACGCACACGCAGATGTTCTCAATGTTCCCGGAGGGCCCGGGGCCGGCTTTCAACCAGGCGGAACCGACGTTCCGATGGCCGCGTCCGTCCGCAACCTCGATGTCAGCTTCGGCGCCGCCCACGTGCTTAAGGACGTGACGCTCGCCGTCCCCGCCCGCTCCGTGGTGGGGCTGGTCGGTGAATCAGGCTCAGGGAAATCAACCCTCGGCAAGACCCTCGTGGGCATCAACAAACCGAGCAGCGGCGAAATCTTCATCGGCAGCGAGGACTTCACCCGTATGCAGGGCAAGCGCCGGCAGCAGATGCGCCGCGAAGTCCAGTACATCCCTCAGGACCCTTACTCCTCGCTCAGCCCGCGCCGAACCACAGGGCAGACTCTGGCCGAAGCGCTCGACCCGCACGGCGCGGACCCCAGAGAGCACCGGGACGCCATCGCGGCCGCACTGGAACGCGTCAAACTGGACCCGTCCGCCGCCACCCGGTATCCGCACGAGTTTTCCGGCGGGCAACGCCAGCGAATCGCGATCGCCCGGGCCCTCATGCTCAAGCCCAAACTCGTCATCGCGGACGAGATCACCTCTGCCCTGGACGTTTCAGTCCAGGCCGACGTCATCCGGCTGCTCCAGGACATGCGCGGCACCGTGGATAGCGCCATGCTGTTAATCTCGCACAACCTCGCCGTCGTCCAGCAGGTCTGCGACGAAGTGGTGGTCATGTTCCAAGGCCGCATCGTGGAACAGGGCCCCATCGACACCGTCTACCGGGACCCGCAACACGACTACACCAGGAAGCTCCTCGCCTCCGTCCCCGGCTCACCCGGCTTCGCCCTCGACTGAGGGCGCCAGCGACTGATCCATGCCGCGACGGCATGCTATTCCTGCAATATTGGTCATGGACGGCAGGTAGTACAGCTCACATACTCGAAAGAAGCCAAACCACGTTTTTGTGGATCACCTGTTCATTCGAAGGGAACACTCCGTGTCCGTCGCCAAAATTCTTGAAGATGCCCGCGCGCTCCACGGCGACATCGTTCAGTTGCGCCACGACCTGCACCGCCACCCAGAGCTGGGTCTGGAACTGCCCCGCACCCAGGAGAAGGTACTCGAAGCGCTGGCCGACCTGCCGCTGGAGATCACCCTGGGCAAGGGCCTCACCTCCGTGGGTGCCGTTCTGCGCGGTACCGCCGGAGACACGTCCGACGGCGCCGCCCGGCCGGCCGTTCTGCTACGCGCAGACATGGACGCCTTGCCGCTCCAGGAGGAATCCGGCATCCATTTCACGTCGGAGGTGGCCAACCGCATGCACGCCTGCGGCCACGACCTGCACACGGCGATGCTCGTCGGTGCGGCACGTCTGCTCGCCGAGCGCCGCCACCAACTGGCCGGCGACGTCGTCTTCATGTTCCAGCCCGCCGAAGAACTGCTGGCGGGCGCTCCGATGATGATTGAGGAAGGCATTCTGGAGCTGTCCGGCCGGCGGGCCGACGCCGCTTACGGGCTACACGTCTTCAGCGCGGGCGGCAATACGGGCCGCTTCGAAACCAAGCCGGGGGTCATGATGTCCGCCGCGGACGCGCTCTTCGTCAAGGTCATAGGCCGCGGCGGTCACGGGTCGGCGCCGCACCAGGCGCAGGACCCCGTCCCGGTTATGGCGGAAATGATCCTCGGCCTCCAGCACATGGTCACGCGCCAGTTCAACGCCCACGACCCCGTGGTGGTCTCGGTCGGAATGGTCAAGGCCGGCGAGGCCATCAACGTCATTCCGGACACCGCCGAATTCGGCGCGAGCCTGCGGATGTATTCCGACGAGGCCAGAACCAAAATGCAGTCGGCCATTCCGCGCCTGCTGGAAGGCATCGCATCTGCCCACGGGCTGGAAGTCGACATCAATTATCACGTGGGGGGACGCGTCACGGTGACGGACGAGGCCCAGACCGCATTTGCCGCCGACCAGATCACCGAACTTTTCGGCGCCGAACGCCACCACCGGCTCGCCGCACCGCTGGGCGGGTCCGAAGACTTTGCGGACGTCCTCGCCCGCGTGCCGGGCAGCTTCATCTGCCTGGACGCCACCCCGCTTGCCGGCGGCCCGGACGCGGCGTTCAACCACTCCCCGCGCGCGGCGTTCGATGACAGCGTCCTGGTTGACGGTACCGCCCTGTACACCCAGTTGGCCGTGGGCCAACTGGCCCAGCTCGCCGGCGTCTGACCTTCCCCGCTACCCCAATCCTTCCCCCAATACCAAGGACTTTTGATGATGGATCCAACAACTAACGGCATGGCGCCCCTCGCCGTGCAGGAAAAGATCCCGGCCGCCCGGGCCTCGCTCAAGGCGACCAAATCCCAGCGGCAGACTCTCGTCGCCACCGGCATGGGCAACGCTCTCGAATGGTATGACTGGGGCATCTACTCAGCCTTCGCCATCTACTTCGCCACAGAGGTCTTCAACCCCAAAGACCCCCTGGCCGCCCTTTTGGGGGCGATGGCGGTCTTCGCCGTGGGCTTCGTTGCCCGCCCAGTTGGCGGCCTACTCTTTGGCTGGATGGCGGACCATCTTGGCCGCCGCGCGTCGATGATCTCCACCGTGGGCCTCGCATCGTTCGGATCCCTGATGATCGCGCTGGTTCCCACCTACAACTCCGCAGGTGCCTGGGCCGCCGTAGTGCTTCTCACTGCCCGGCTCCTACAGGGGCTGGCCCACGGCGGTGAAATGCCCTCAGCCCAGACCTACATTGCAGAGTCCGCCCCGGCGTCCCGCCGCGGTCTCTGGTCCTCGTTGATCTACGTCTCCGGCACCTCCGGCATTGTGATCGGGCTGCTGTTCGGGGTGCTGCTGAACACAGTCCTCAGTAAGCCCGACATGCAGTCGTGGGGCTGGCGCATCCCTTTCGTTGTCGGCGCGCTCCTGGGCCTGTACACCCTGATCGCCCGTTCACGGATGAAGGAAACCGAGGCGTTCACCGCCGCGAAGGCGACCGTTCGCCAGCCGATGTGGCCGGAGATCCGCAGGAACTGGCGCTCCGCCCTCCGAGTGATCGGCCTGGGCGTCGGGGGTACCGTCTGCTACTACGTCTGGTCTGTCAGCGCGGTGCAGCAGGCTGTCCTCATCCACAAGATGGACCAGGGAACCGCACTTCTGGCCAGCGTTCTAAGCAACGTCGTACTGATCATTTCTCTGCCGTTCTGGGGCAAGTTCTCTGACCGTTTCGGCCGCCGACCCAGCCTTTTGATAGGAACCGGCGCGCCCATCATCCTCTTCCCGCTGCTGGTAAACACTGTGGGCCAGAGCTTCTGGTCCCTCTTTCTGCCGGCCACCATCATCCTGGTTTTCATGGGTGCAACGCTGTCCATTTCACCTGCGGTATTCGCAGAGCTCTTCCCCACGCGGATCCGCACAGTGGGCGTCGCTGTGCCCTACGCAGTCGCCGTGGCCGTTTTCGGCGGGACGGCACCGTATCTCCAGAACTGGGCGAATGCGTCGTTCGGTCCGGGAGGGTTCACCATCTATGTGGTGGTTCTGCTGGCAATCTCCACGCTGGTCGCGTGGAGTCTTCCGGAAACCCGGGCGAAGGACCTCACCGGATAGACCTGCGGCAAGGGCGTTTTTCAGCAAGGGGCTGATCAGTGCACGACGTCTCGTAATGTCTGTCGAACTGCAACCAGAGGGTGGACATCGTGTAGACTCCCGGCTCTGGACCCGGCCGTCGGTGATGTTGTCGGCGCCGCCGATTCGTCCTGCGATAGAGGAACGCGTCTGGCAGCGACTCCTAGGCCGCCAGGTCACGCCACAACGTCAGTGTCCCGATCAGCCGCGCCGTCGACTGCATCAGCATGCAACGTATACCGGCGTCGCCCCGGAATTGCCGGAGAGGCACGGAAGCCATGTCATTGGTCCCACCCCAATAGTTGTTCCATGCCCAAAAAGATCAGAACAGATGTTGAGGAGAACTTGTGCAATCAGACATCTCCAGTCGCCGCCCCCCAGATTTATCTGGCGGAGCTCCCGCCAGGGACTGCCCGGGTTGACGTAATTTCCGCTATCGACCGTGCTGGAGGGTCGGGGCCGGACGGAGCCTGTGCTCACACTGAAGCAGCCAACCCGCATTTCTCAGAAGACCACAGCGGCGCCGGTGCCTTCCCCGGTCCGCGGGAGTAATAGCCTTAGGCGCGTGTCGGCGACCCGGTGCAGTGATTTTTCGCTGGCGTTGATCAGGTTGTCTATCACCGCCACATCGTGCCCGGCCTCCTGCAGGACCGAACGGTGCGCGAACCAATGGAACCGGTGCCTCCGCTGACGAGAATTCTCATCCGGCTCCAAGGATGGCGGACTGGACTGTGGCGTGTTCATGCGGCCGGCGTTGCCACAGATCAGGAGGTCCGGGCTGCGCCCGCCGACGGGGTGACGGAGAAGATCTCCGGCCGGGTGAATCCCGCCGCCGCGAAGGCAAGGATGACGGCGTCGCGGACCTGCTGCTCGTCCTGTACCGGGGTGAGGGCGATCGCCGAGCCGCCGAAGCCCCCGCCGGTCATGCGGGCGCCGATGGCGCCATTGGTCCGTGCCTTGTCCACGGCGAGGTTGAGTTCGGGGCAGGATATTTCGAAATCGTCCCGCATCGAGGCGTGGCTGGCATCGAGGAGGTCCCCGATGTGCGCGGCGCCGTGGGCGCGGAGGGTGTCCACCGTCTGGAGTACGCGGTCGTTTTCAGTGACGATGTGGTGGACCCGCCGGAACGTCGTCGGATCAAGCAGCCCGCGGGCGTTCTGTAGGTCGGTGACGGCGACATCGCGCAGGGCGGACACGCCAAGGATCTGGGCACCGAGTTCGCACGACGCTCGGCGGGAGGAGTAACCGCCGTCTGCGTGGGAGTGCGAGACTTTCGTGTCGATGACGAGCAGGACCAGCCCGGCCTCCTGCGCCTCGAACGGGACCAACTGCACGGCTTGGTCCCTGCAGTCGAGGAAGACGGCGTGGCCGCTGGCGCCGCGCAACGACGCCGACTGGTCCATGATGCCGGTCGGCGCGCCGACGAACGCGTTTTCCGCGCGCTGGGTCAGCATAACCATTTCCTCGGCTGACAGCCCGGCACCGGTGAGCTCGTTGAGGGCCGTGATGAGGGCGCATTCAATGGCGTGCGAGGAGGACAGCCCCGCCCCGAGCGGGACGTCGGAGTCCAGCAGCAGGTCGAAGCCGGGGACTTTGATGCCGTGCTGCTGCAGCGCCCAAACCACTCCGAGGGGATACTTGGCCCAGCCGGTGACGGCGCCCGGCGCCAGGGCGGCGGCGTCGGCCTCGACGAGCCCTTGGTCGCCAATCGTGGACAGCAGCCGGACGGTGGAGTCGTCGCGGAGTCGGACGGCGGTTCTGGCCCGCTTTTCGATCGCGAAGGGCAGGACGAATCCCTGGTTGTAGTCGGTGTGCTCGCCGATCAGGTTTACCCGGCCGGGGGCGGCCCAGACGCCGTCCGGGGCCGCACCGAAGGTGACCTCGAAACGGCTGATCAGGCTGTCCGGAGGGGTGTCGGCGCGGTTGGTCGTGTTCATGCAGGGGCGCCTTCCGGGGTCAGGGTGGTGCGGGTCGGGATGCCGGCTGGGTGGCCGACGGCTTCACTGGCCACTTCCCGTAGCCGGGTGGCGACCGATTCGGGGGTGGTGTCGTTGATGAAGGCCCCCATTGCCGCCTCGGAGCCCGCCAGGTACTTGAGCTTGTCCGCTGCGCGCCGCGGGGAGGTCAGTTGCAGGTGCAGTTGACCGGCTCTGCGCATATCCGCCTCCAGCGGGGCTTGGTGCCAGGCCGCAATGTAGGGAGTCGGCGTCGGGTACAGGGCGTCAAAGCGCTTGAGGAGTTCGGGGTAGAGGTGCGCCAGCTCATCGCGTTCGGCCCCGGTCAGCGCGGCCAGGTCCGGTACCTGGCGGTGCGGGACGAGGTGGACTTCCAGGGGCCAGCGCGCGGCGAACGGCACGTAGGCGCTGAAGTGTTCGCCTTCCAGGACCATGCGGCTGCCGTCACTGCGCTCGGCCTGCAGCACGGACGCGGCGAGCGTCGCCGTGCCGTCCAAAGCATCGAAGTGGGCGCCGGCTGCGGCGGCCAGGACCGCCGCGCGGGGCGTCACGTAGGGGTAGGCGTAGATCTGCCCGTGCGGGTGGTGCAGGGTGACCCCGATCTCGGCACCCCGGTTTTCGAACGGGAAGACCTGTCGGATGCCGGGCAGGGCGCTGAGGGCCTCGGTCCGGTGGGCCAAGGCGTCAATCACGGTTCGTGTGCGGCGCCAGCCCAGTTCGGCAAAGGATCCGGTGTGCTTCGGGGTGAAGGCCACGACCTCGCAGCGGCCCACGGCCGGCGTCGAGGTTCCCCAGCCCGGCGCCGAGGGGATCTCGTTCGTGACGGGGCCCAGTGAGGGGAAGCGGTTTTCAAAGACAGCCACGTCGTAGTCCGGAGCCGGAATCTCGGTCAGGTTGGCCGGGGTCGTCGGGCAGATCGGACACTGGTCCGCCGGCGGCAGGTGTGTGCGGGACTGCCGGTGGGCGGCGACGGCGACCCATTCCCGGCTGAGCGCGTCGAAGCGTAACTGGCCCGGGTCGGGGCGAACGGGCAGTTCACGGTGGTCCGCCAGGGACTCGGGGGCCCGATCCGCTGTGGCGGCGTCGTCAAAGTAGAGAATCTCCCGGCCGTCGGCCAGGCTGGTCGTGGTGGTGCGTGTCATGTTCATATTTGTATGTCGGATTCGACGGCGAACTCATCGATTGCGTCGATCTCGTCGGCCGTGAAATCCAGGTTGTTGATGGCGGTCAGGGTGTCCTCGAGCTGCCGGACGCTGGACGCGCCGACCAGTGCGGACGTGACGGGCGAGCCCTTGCCCTGCTCGCGCAGGATCCAGGCGATGGCCATTTGTGCGAGGGTCTGCCCGCGGCCCTCGGCGATCCGGCTGAGCCCGCGAACACGGTCCAGCTTGTCCTCAGTGATCATGGATTCGCCCAGGGACTTGTGCTGGGCGGCGCGGGAATCGGCCGGAATGCCCGCCAGGTAGCGGTCGGTGAGCATGCCCTGCGCCAGCGGCGAGAAGGCGATGGAGCCTGCGCCCACCTGTTCCAAGGCCTCGAAGAGGTTGGGGCTGCCGTTCTCGGTCCACCGGTTGAGCATGGAGTAGCTGGGCTGGTGGATCAGCAGCGGGGTGCCGAGTTCCTTCAGAATCCGGGCCGCCTCGAGGGTCTGTTCAGGGGTGTAGGACGAGATGCCGGCGTAGAGCGCCTTGCCGGAGCGCACGGCCTGGTCCAGGGCGCCCATGGTCTCTTCCATCGGCGTCTCCGGGTCCGGGCGGTGGCTGTAGAAGATGTCCACATAGTCCAGGCCCATCCGGCCCAGGGACTGGTCGAGGCTGGCCAGCAGGTACTTGCGGGAGCCGAAGTTGCCGTAGGGGCCGGGCCACATGTCGTAGCCGGCTTTGCTGGAGATGATGAGTTCGTCGCGGTAGGGGGCGAAGTCGTCCTTGAAGTGGCGGCCGAAGTTGGTCTCGGCGCTGCCGTAGGGCGGGCCGTAGTTGTTGGCCAGGTCAAAGTGGGTGACGCCGAGGTCGAAGGCGCGGCGCAGGATGGCGCGCTGGATCTCGAACGGCTTGTCGTCACCGAAGTTGTGCCACAGGCCCAACGAGATGGCCGGGAGTTTCAGGCCGCTGCGCCCCACGCGGCGGTAGGGCATGGAGTCGTAGCGGGTGTCAGCTGCCAAATAAGTCATGGGTGCCTTTCTGCCTGCCGCTGGAAGAAACCGGTGCGGCACACGGGTAAGGAGTCGAAATAGGCAGGAACGAGCCGGCCGGAAGGGTTACTGCGGGAGGTCTTTAGCGGCTACGTCCGGGCCGCAACACAGTCCCTGGGAGGTCCATGTATCGCGTTCATCTGTGACGCCGTAGGGGACGCTGGCATCGCAGGCGACGGTGTATGTGCCGGGACCCAGTCGGGTGATGAGGATGCCCTGCCGGGCGTCCCTGGCTCGTTGGCGCAGCAGCATCACCGCGGCGCTCAGTTCGTCCTCGATGTGGCCGGTGCTGTTGCCGGTGACGTGCAAGGTCTGTCCTGGTTCGATTGGAGTGATCATCATGGTTCCCTTTGCTGCTCAAGAACTCGTCAATTATTCGACCCGTGGGGGTCAGCGTGGTCGCCCCGGCCTCACAGGACACGAGGTGCGCGCCTTCCGGTATAGGTTGGCGCCGCGTCAGCCGGTCTTGGTGACGCGGTAGAGGACTACCTGGTCGGGGTGGATCCTCGGGGATGCGACGCCGACCTTTGACAGGACGTTGCCGGGGAAGGTGGCTCCGGGGAAAACCACGTCATCCTGAGTGGTTCCCCGCAGGGACGTGCGTTCGGTCGCCCGGCCGGAGGCCGCCGGCTGGCCCCACCATTCGGGCGGCAGAAGCCCGGAGGGTGTTGTCCAGGGGAAGACGGGTTCCACCCGGTACGTTGCGTCCGGGTCGAGTCCGCGGAGCTTCAGGCGGCCGGCAGGATCCGGGTAAAGGCTGTCGAGTGCCACAGCCGCGAAAATCGCGCACGACCTGTCCCTGCTGACGACGCCGTGAAACAGGGCGTTGGAATCGTGACCGTCCATTCGGACGACGTCCCCGGTGAGCAGGAGGCTACGCTCCTGCTTGTAGAAGGCGATCCACCGTCGCAGTCCTGATATCTCCTCGGGTGAGGCCTTGGCAAGGTCCCACTCGACGCCGAGGTGTCCGAAGATGGCGGTGCCTGCCCGGAACGCCAGGTCGTGCTGGCGGCCGGTGGTGTGGGAGCGCCCCGAAGCGATGTGGGAGCCCATGTACTCCGGCGGCAGAAGTTGCGTGGTCCAGCGCAGCATGGTCTGCCGGTCGTGGGGATCGATGTTGTCCGACACCCAGACCCGGTCCGTGTGTTCCAGGACGCCCAGATCGACCCGGGCACCGCCGGATGAGCATGATTCGATCTCCAACTCCGGGTGCAGTGACCGGATTTCCTCCAGCAGGGCGTAGAACGCGAGGGTCTGGGCGTGAACGCCCGGGCGGCCTGCTTCGAGCTGGTTGCCGGCCTCGATGAGGTCGCGGTTGTGGTCCCATTTGATGTAGTCGATCCGGTACTCCGCCAGGAGCGCGAGGATCTGCTTTTTGACGTGCTCGTAGGCTTCGGGGATGCCGAGGTTGAGGACCTGCTGGTGGCGTGACTCCGCGGGCCATTCGGTGCGGGCGGCCATGATCCATTCCGGATGTGCGCGGGCGACGTCGCTGTCGGGGTTGACCATCTCGGGTTCAAACCACAGGCCGAACTGCATACCAAGAGCGTGGACGCGGTCCGCCAGGGGGTGGAGTCCGGTCGGCCACACGTCCGGTGAGACCACCCAGTCGCCCAGCCCGGAGGTGTCGTCGCGGCGTGAACCGAACCACCCGTCGTCGAGCACGTAACGTTCGACGCCGATGGCGGCGGCGCGCTCGGCCAGGTCGATGAGTTTGTCCTCGTCGTGGCCGAAGTAGACGGCTTCCCAGACGTTGAGCGTCACCGGCCGCTCAGCCGGGACCTGGGGGCTGCGGCTGCGCACATGGGTGTGGAAGCGGCGTGCGACCTCGTCGAGTCCGGTCCCATAGGAGGCGTAGATCCAGGGGCTTGTATAGCTGTCACCGCGGCCCAGCCGGATTTCGCCGGGCAGGAGCAGTTCCCCGCCGCCGAGCAGTTGCTCGCCGGTGAAGACGCGTTCGGCGTAGTGCTGGTGGTTTCCGCTCCAGGCCGTGTGGACGGCCCAGACTTGGCCGTGGCCGAATCCGAATCCGGGGGTTCCTGCGTGCAGGATGTACGCGCTGTCGGCGCCGGTGCGGCCTTTGCGGTTCTCGCGCAGGTGCGTGCCGGTCCGCAGCGTGCCCCGCTGGGGGATGCGTTCGTAGTTGTGGTTGCCTGCGAAGTCCAGCAGTTCCGTGGCTTCCGAGGGAATCGGGAAGGACAGTGCGAGGTCTTCGACCGTGTACTTTTCGTCGCAGAGGTTGGTCAGTTGTGCCCGGCTGCGCAGCAGGCCGCCGGGAAGCAGCTCCAGTGTCAGGTCAAGGCGCAGCCGTTCAGCGTCGTCGAGGGCGCTGATTTCAAGGAGTCCGGGACCGGAGGACGTGGATGCTGTGACCGGGGTGCCGCTCAGTGCCACGGTTTGGGTGCGGAATTTGGGTGACCAGCCGATGCCATCGAAGGAGCCGCGCAATCCCGGACGTCCCGTCCAGCCGCTGTGGTGCCCGGGCAGCAGACCCGGCCGGGGTGGCAGGTCGACGGTGTTGGAGCTGGTCACCGGGACACTGGCCCCAACCAGGGTTTCGGCCTGTTGGGCGGTCAAAGCTGGAAGTCCGGCTCCCCAGTGGACGATGGCGGGCAGTTGGCCGTCCGTGGCGTCTATCAGCACGGACACTCCGGCGGCTGTCAGTTGCAGGATCGCGTCCCGGTTATCGGTTGGCATGGAACTCCTCATGCGTTGGTGCGGTCAGGTTCGTCACGGGCTAAAGAGCGTTGGCGGTGCTGGTGTGCGGTGGTGTCGTGGTCAGGCTGCCGCGTTCGGCGTCCCATTGGACTGGTATTGGATCCGAGACGATGCCGTCGAAGGAGCCGTCGCTGTTGGCGTCATGGCAGGCCATCATCATCCATTGGCCGGCACGGTTCTTTATGAGGCGGCCGCTGTAGAGCGGGGCCGTGGTGACGATCGCCGCTGATGCGACGTCGTAAGGTCCGCTGGTTTGGTCCGTTTCCAGGCTCCAGATCCCGCCGCCGCCGAATCCTTCTGCCTTCCTGGCAGCGAGCGTGTCCACCCCGCAGGAGAACAGCAGGACGGTCCGGTCGTCCATGACGGTGGTCTGGGGGACTTCGAGGTGTCCAAAGCCGGCTCCGGGCCGGCTCAGGGGCGGCCGTACCTCCCAGGTTTCCAGGTCCGGCGATACGGCGTGGCCGATGACGCCTCGGTTGTCGACGTCTCCGGTGTTTGCCCTCGCTGTGATCAGCATGTGCCATCCGTTGCCGGCAGGGTCGGCGAAGACCCAGGGGTCCCGCCAGGCTTCTTCGGGCCAACTGGAGTCGCCGTATTTTTCGTACCAGCGCCTGTCGGCTTCAATGACGGTGGCCGGGTGCTTGGTCCAGGTGTGGAGGTCTGGTGAGGTTGCGACGCCGATGGCTTCGATGTTGTGTTTTTCGTAGAATCTGGCCCCGGTGTAGAACATCCGCCAGATTCCGTCGGGGCCCTGGAGCACGCTTCCGGTCCAGGTCGAGGTTGCATCAAATGCATCGGGGTTATCGGGCTGAAGGACGACGCCGTGAGAGACCCAAGTGCTCAAGTCCTGTGAGGTGGCGTGCCCGATTCGGGCGTTGCGGTGTCGCAGAGCCGGGTCACCCAGGCTCTTGGGGGCGTGGAGGTAGTACATGTGGAAGGTGGAGCCGTCGTCGGCTAGCCAGAAGTCCCACACCCAGGAGTCGTTGAGACTGAAAACCAATTCATTACCTTTTCTGTTGGTGGCGGTCCGCCCGGGCGGGGCCGCGGTAGGGAAGTGCTAGCCCTTGACTGCGGAGCTGCTGATGCTGGCGACGAACCAGCGCTGGAAGATCAGGAAAACTGCCAGGACCGGGACGATGAACATCGTTCCGAAGGCCAGTACCTGGCCCCATTCCGGTGGCTGTTGGTTTTGGAAGATGCTGATTGCCAGCGGGAGCGGCCGGACGGTGGGGTCCGAGACCATGAGGACCGGCCACAGGTAGGATCCCCACTGGGCCAGGAAGGTCAGGATGGCGACGGTGGCGAATGCCGGCTTGGTGATGGGCACCACGACCTGGAAGAACGTCCGGAATGGCCCGGCGCCGTCAAGGCGTGCTGCCTCTTCGATCTCGCCGGGGACGTCGAGGAAGAAGGTGTAGAACAGGAAAATCGAGAACGCGTTGGCAATGAACGGGATTGCCTGGATAACGATGGTGTCCCGCTGTCCGGAGAACATGTAATACAGGGGCAAGGCGACGGCTTCGAACGGGATGATGGTCAGGACAATCACCAGCAGGAAGAGGACCTTTTTTCCCCGCCATTGCATCCGGGCGAACGAATAGGCTGCCATCGAGTTTACGACCAGGCTGCCGGCAACCACCGCGGTGGTGACGATGATGGAAACGGCCGCGAACTGTCCGAAGTATCCCGTGGCCTCTGAACTGAGGTGCTCGAAGACACCGGTGTAGTTGTGGAAGGACAGGTTCGTGGGGACGAAGCCGCTGATACCGCTGAGGACCTCCGAAGACGGGCGGAAGCTTCCAACGATGAGGTAATAGACGGGCAGGAAGAAGAACAGCGAAACGGCGGTCAATATCAGGTAGTGCAGTGCGGTTTGCCAACGTCGGGTGCGTTTCATGCTGCCGCCCCGCCGCCCTGACTTCAGACTCTTTGAGATCGTCATCAGACTCCTCCTCGCTGGCGCACCGCGGCGCGTTGAATGATTGCGATCACGGTGATGATCAGCATGAAGATGACGGTCATGGCTGCGGCCTGACCCACGTTGTTGTTGTCGAAGCCGGTGTTGATGATCTGGGTCATCACCGTCTCGGTCGAGGCGCGGTCGACGCTCCCGGACCGGCTCAGGAGATACACCTGGTCGAAGAGCCGGAAGCAGAAGATCGTGGTGATGAGAGCGACGAAGATCAGGGTGTTTCTGATGCCAGGCACCGTGACATTGAGGAATTGAGCCCATTTGTTGGCACGGTCGAGCGATGCCGCCTCGTAAAGTTCGGTCGGCACGCTTTGCAGCGCCGCGAGAACGATGATCATCTGGAAGCTGACGCTTTGCCAGATCGACATGACGATGATCGATCCGAGTGCGGTAGAGGGATCGCCGAGCCAGTCGTGGCCGGTATATGAGCCGCCGCTTAAGAGACCCAGGATGGCGTTGAGGAGTCCTTGGTCTCCCCTGGAGTAGATGAGCCGCCAGATCACGGCTGTCAAGGCTAGCGGGAAGACCAGGGGCATGAAGATGAATGTTCGGAAGATCACCATGCCGCGCAGTTTGCGGTTGACGAGGACGGCCAGTGCCAGGGCCAAAACGGTCTGCACAGGTACGACGATGAGGGCGAACGTGAAGTTGTTCAGCAGCGCGTTGCCGAAGGCTGCGGCCAGGTCAGGATCGGTGAACAAGCGCGTGTACTGTTCGAATCCGACGAAACGCGCCGGACGCGGGCTGTTGAGCTGCACGCGGTAGAAGGACAGCACGAGTGCGAGTACGAAAGGTGCGACAAGGAAGATAGCGAGTCCGAGCAGGGCCGGGCTGGCGAAGAGGGGGCCCGCGAACCGGTGCCCGGAAAGACCGGCGGCCGACCGGCGCCTTGCCGGCACCGTGGTGGCCTGGATCTGTTGCGGTTTGGTTTGAGTGGTCATGATGGTGGCTTTCGCTGGGAGCGAGTCCGGAGTGGTCCGGCCGGCCGTCTTGGATGCGGCGGCCGGACGACTGCCGGAGGTCTATTTCTTGTATCCGTCGTTGTCGGCGAAGTTTTGGTCGATGGCGCGGGCGGCGGCGCTCAGGGCCGCTTTGGCGTCCTTGCCGGCGTAGATGGCTGCCTCGGCTTTGCCCACCTGATCTGTGACGACGGGGTAGCCTGCCGTCACCGGCCGGGTGACGCTGACGCAGGTGTCGCCGATCTGGTCCTCGGTGCCGCAGGCCTTGCTTAGCTGATCGCCGAGGAGCTGCAGCTGCTTTCCGGGGCCGTAGAGAGTGGATGCGGCCAGCGCGGTCTTGGTGGCGGGAGGGGCGCCATTGGCGTCGGTGTAGGTGCTGACGCTCTGGTCAGTCATCAGGAAGTCCAGAAACTTCCCGGCCGCGGAGCCGTTCTTGGTGGTGGCGCCCATGCCCCAGGCGAAGGTTCCGGATGCGGTCTTGGTGCCCTTGCCGAAGTTCGGCAGGGGGATGGAGACGAGATCGCTGCCCAGGGCTTTGTATGTCGGGTAGGTCCAGTGACCAACCCAGCTCAAAGCGACGCGTCCGCTCGTGAAGGCGAGTCCGTCTGCGTTCGGGTCAGTGTATTTCTTCCAGCTGGCGAACTGTGTCAGGGACTTCACGTTGGCATCTGAGTCCAGCGCTCCGGATGCTTTGTTGTCCTTGAGCATGGTGCCGCCGCCGGACCAGATGACCGGGCCCGCCGAACAGCAGGTTCCCCATTCGCCGGCAAAGCCGTACTGCTCCGAAAGATCCAGCGGCTTGCCGCCCGGAACCACCGTGACGAGCTTGTCCAGAACTCCCGTGAACTCGTCAGCGGCCAAGCCTTTTCAGGAGTGGTGGGGTAGGCAACGCCGGCGGCGTCCAGGAGTTTCTTGTTGCCCCACAGTGCAAGGCCGGCGTTCATCATGCCCACGCCATAGACGGCATCATCGACAGTGTTCTGCGATTTGATGGAGTCGGTCTGGTTCGACAGCGTCGCGTCGGACACGGAGCCTTTCAGCGGGGCCATTTTGCCGTTGTAGACGAAGCTGGCCAAGGTGGGCCCGTCGAAGTCAAGGACATCGGGCAAATCACCCGGGGCTGCGGAGTTGACGGCTTTGGTGTACTGGTCGGAGGGAAAGAGTTTGAGATTCACTTTGATCTTGCTCTGGGAGCTCTCGAAGTTCGAGATGATCTTCTTCAACGCGTCGTTCTCAGCCGCCTGGCCGTCGACCGCCCAAACATTAATCGTGCCCTCGCCCGAGCCAGCCACGACGGTGGCTCCGGTACTGCCGGTGCTGCTGGCTCCCGGGCCGCCGCAGCCGGTGAGCGCCACGGCTGCGATAGAGACAGCGGCAGCCGCGGCGAGGATCCGCGCCCCGCTCGGTGATTTCGGAATGGTCATCATTGATCCCTTCGGAGAAGCTGAAATTTTCTGGAATGCGTGCAAAATGCCTGGATATCGTCAGGCGAGAAACGTGAGGAGGATCACTGCTCATGGGCTCAAAAGTGAGTCTACCCGGGTAGACTCTGTCGTGCAAGGGGCTCATTGAGACCCACAAATGCTGGTTAAGTTCGGCAAGAAAGCTGGTCAACGCGGGTAGACTACTGAGAACAAGGGAGTGGAAGGTGGTCTACATGGCAAATCCGCAGGTACAGGCCGGAACCGGAAGGGTAACGCGAACCGATGTTGCCCGCTATGCGGGGGTCAGCACGGCAGTTGTCAGCTACGTCATCAACGGCGGCCCCAAGCCGGTCGCGGCAACAACTGCGGCCCGGGTGCGCGAAGCCATCAAGGCGCTGCACTACCAGCCCAACGCAACCGCCCGCGCCCTGACAATAGGTTCCGCGCGGCTGTTGGGGATGATCGTCCCCGACAGCACCAACCCCTATTTCGCCGAGCTCACTGACGCCATCGCGCAGGCGGCCGGATCCCGCGGGTACGCACTCCTGGCCGCCAACTCCCGCACGGACGCCGACACCGAGCGCCAAAATACCCTCAACCTCGTATCACGCCAGGTCGACGCGATCATCCTCGCCACCGTGCTCAGCCCAAGTGAAGTCGCCGCCATGCCGGTCCAAGGGATTCGGAGGGTCCTGATTGACCAGTCCAGCGCCGTGCACGGCATCCCCACGATCAGTACCGACTTTGAACAGGGAGCCGCAATCGGAGTGCAGCACCTGATCGGCCATGGCCACAAGGACATTGCCATTCTGGTCGGCAAAGACATCGACCCCTCCCGCGTGGACCCACGACATAACGGCTGGAAGAAGGCACTGCACGAGGCAGGCCTGCCCGAGGGGCCCGCGGAATTCACCGACTTCACGAGGCAGGGCGGCTACGAAGCCACCCGTCGACTGCTTGATCTGCCGAAGCTGCCCACGGCCATCTTTGCTAGCTCCGACCTGCTGGCAGTAGGCGCACTGCGTGCCATCCACGAAGCCGGCCTGTCCATTCCAAAGGACATCGCCGTCGTCTCGTTCGACGGAACCTCCGAATCGGAATTCAGCTGGCCTCAGCTCACGACTGTCCGGCAACCCATCAACCGAATCGCAGATGCAGTCCTCGAAGCAGCCCTCTCGCCCAAGAACACAGACGGGAAGATCCAGCTCCTGCCCACGGAGCTCATCATCCGCCGCTCCTGTGGCTGCTGACGAGCCCGTTGAGCAGATCCACGTTGTGCCTCAACTGCCCCTGCACCTGAACGGGCCGCCAGGCGACACCACCTGGTCATCACTCTCACTCTGCCGGACGGCGCTGCTACCGCGCCCATTGTCGGCGGGGTCGGAGACATGTACGGCAAACGTCGGCTACGGACCGCGCGCAGTTGGTCGCTAGGCATAGGTGACAGGTCTGGCCTGACTGATGCTGCGGTTGTGGGCGACGCATCAGGACATCCCGCCCTCGGAGCTTTTCCGGCGGAGGGCCTCTGCCGTGCCAGGTCCGGCGGCGGAGGCGCCCATTGTGGCGACGGAGCTGACTGCGCTCCTACCGGTTCACTCGCACGGCACTGGCTGTCGGGTAGCTGTGTCACGTGCAACCTTAGACGGCGGGGTCCCGCCGCTGCCGCGGCCGGTGCTTACCCTCTTATCGTCCAGTCAATGGGGTCGGCTCGCATCGTCCGCATGGACTGATCCATCGACCGCACTCGCAGTAGATGGATCAGGAGGCGAGACATGCCCCGTATGCGTGGGCGACCAGCTGGGCGCGGTCTCTGGCTCCTACCGTGGCCATGAGGTCCTTGACGACTGGCGCCTGCCGATCCACGACCGCAGGCGACTGGTGGACACCGGTGTTAGTGCGAGCACTTGATTGCGTCAGCGAGACAGCAGCACGCCGACCTGGGCCCGGATGTCCTGAACAATATCGTCGATGCTCAAGGCGGCGTTCACGCTCGCCGCCATGCTGAGGAACATGATCGCGGTGACGATGCGGGCCATCGTTGCGGCATCACCCGCACCGGCCTGCTCGTGCCTGCCCAGGACGGCGGCGGTGGCCTCCTCGGTCTGCGCGACGATGGACAGAGCTTCGCTGTGTCGAGGCTCCTCGGGATCGCCGAAGACCATCTCCCGCAGGTAAGTGCGTCCGTTGTCGACCTGGATGCGGTTGCATTCCACGATTGGCTGGACGATGGCCATCACCGCATCGAGGACATCCGGTATGGTTTCGGCATCCGCCCGACCCTGCTGGAGTGCTTCGGCGTAGAGTGCGTTCTGCACGAGCAGCAGGAGTTCACCTTTGGACTTGGCGTAGAGAAACAGGGTCCCGGTGCCGATGTCCGCCTTGTCGGCGATCTGCTGGGTCGTGACATCCTCGATGCCGTGCTCGGCGAACAGCTCGCTGGCTGCCGCGGTGATACGGTCCAGCTTTTGTTGCTTGTTTCGCTCACGCCGTCCGACCGGCTGGGAGGCGAGAGACATGATGGATCCTCCGGGAATATATTCTGACTGCACTCAGTTTTGAGTATAGTCATTACTGTAGCGGGTTGAACTCTTCGCTAATTCTCCCACGCCGTTGGGGGCTGCAACGGTCCACCCGGGTGGTAATGGCCGATTACCCATCAATACAAAGGACTATGCACTCATGACCACGTCATCCACGCTCTGGCAGCCATTCACCCTCGGCAAAGTGGAGCTGCCGCACCGGCTCGCGCTGGCCCCGCTGACCCGGAGCCGTGCGAACCCGGACGGCACCCCCGGGGAACTGGCCGCAGAGTACTATGGCCAGCGCGCCTCGCTCGGGCTGATCATCACGGAGGGCACACAGCCCTCCGAGGACGGCCAGGGCTACTTGAACACCCCCGGCATCTACACTCCCGAACACATCGAGGGATGGCGAAAGATCGCCGACACAGTGCACGCCGGCGGCGGAGCGCTGTTCATCCAACTGATGCACGTCGGCCGCATGTCGCACCCGGACAACACCCCGCACCACCGTCGGCCTGTGGGCCCGTCCGCGATCTCGGCCGAGCAGGACATTTTCACTCCGACAGGCCCGCAGAAGACCCCGGTGCCGCGTGAGTTGGGCGCCCACGATATCCAGGCCACCATCGCCGGGTTCCGCCAGGCGGCAGCCTCCGCTATTGCAGCGGGAGCGGACGGCGTGGAGATCCACGGCGCGAACGGGTACCTGCTGCACCAGTTTCTCTCGCCGAACTCGAATCACCGCACGGACGAATACGGCGGATCGGTGGAGAACCGGTCCCGGTTCGTCGTCGCGGTCGCCCGCGCGGTGGCCGAGGAGATCGGGGCAGAGCGGACCGGCATCCGGATTTCACCGGCGTTCCCGCTGGGCGGAATCAACGAAGGGGACCCCGCGGACGTCCGGACACAGTACCGCCACCTGGTCGGCGAACTCGCCACCCTGAACCTTGCGTACCTGCACGTACACCACCTCGGTGACGACGAACTGCTTCGGTCCTTCCGCGACACGTGGCCTGCTGCCATCCTCGTCGTCCGGTATGGGCGCGAACGCGAGCAGATTGCCGACGACATCGACGCCGGGCTCGCGGACATCGCGCCGCTGGGCCGATTCGCCCTGGCGAACCCCGACATTGTTCAGCGCCTGCGCACCGGCGCACCGCTGAACGAGCTGGACCCGGGCACCCTGTACGGCGGCGGCGCGGCCGGGTACACCGACTACCCGGCCCTGGCACACGCCTAATCGTCTGCCGCGGGCCGTCCGCCACCGACCTCACCCAACCCACACCCCTCAGAAAGAAGAAACAGCCATGCCATCACTCAACGGAGCAGTCGTCCTCATCACCGGAGCCAACGGCGGAATCGGCACGCAGTTCGTGCACGAAGCCCTCGCACGGGGAGCTGCAAAGGTTTATGCCTCCGTCCGCACCCCCCGCACTTGGAACGACGAACGCATCGTTCCACTCGCCCTGGACGTCACCGACTCCGCCTCCATCCAGGCAGCGGTCGAGGCGGCACCGGACGTGACCGTGCTGATCAACAACGCCGGCGCGTCGGTTCCCAGTGCCGGGATCCTCACTCACACGGACGAGGAGATCCGCCGGAACGTCGAGACGAACTTCCTCGGACCTCTCTTCGTCGCCCGCGCGTTCGCTCCGGTCCTGTCGGCGAAGGACGAAGCGACGATCATCGACATCCACTCGGCCCTGAGCTGGTACGCCGTCGCCGGCATCTACAGCGCCACCAAAGCCGCCCTCTGGTCAGCGACCAACTCCCTCCGCCTCGAACTCGCCCCCGCCGGCGTGCACGTCGTCGGCGTCCACGTCGCATACGTCGACACCGCGATGGCCGCGCACGCCACCGACCCGAAGCTCGACCCGGCCGTGCTGGTGCGCACCGTGTTCGACGCCACCGAGGCGGGGGAGTACGAGGTCCTCGCCGACGACACGTCTGTCCAGCTCAAGGCCGGACTCAGCGCCCCCCTCGAAGCGGTCTACCCGCAGTTGGTGGACGCGAACGCATAAGCGAACATCCGGCGCCACCGCGTTCACCAAAAGTGGGCGCGGTGGCATCACCCCTGCCCAAGGACGCCGCGGCCCACGATGCCTAAGAGACGACGGAACGGGTGGGGAGTGTAAGAATAAGGGTGGATCCGGGGTTGGCCTGACACGCCGGGGTAGTCACCAGCCAGAGGCCGCGTCAGGGGTGGCGATACGTTTGCTCACCGTGCTGATGCGTTTGTGCGGGCCCTGTTCGAGCCGGCCAGCGCGACGAGGCCCCACGCCAATGGCTCTGCCCGCCCGTAGTCACGGGCGGGCAGCGCCATTGTGTCTTTCTACTCTGTTGGCGGGATCTTGTCAGGTGCGTGCTGGTCGGTGGGCGAGGAATTCTACGGCGACGGGGGAGAACCTGTCGTGGAACTGGAAGATGCCGCCGTGGCCCGAGCCGGGGTAGATGATCAGCTCGGATTCCTGGATGCGCCGGTGCAGGTCCTCGGACAGGATCGACGGCACCATGCGGTCGTTGTCGCCGTTGGCGATGAGGGTGGGGTGAGTGAGCTTCGACAGGTCCGACGGCGCGGAGCGGCCGAACTTCTGGATTGCCTTCAGCTGCGTCTGGAAGGCTTTGGTGCTGATCGGCTTGTCGCGGTTGACCGTGCGCTCCTGCAGGCGCTTGATGAACGCCTTCGCGGTCCGCTTGCCGGTGGCGTTGCGGTTAAAGAACAGGAACTCCTTCGGGTCCGCGCGCGTCAGGGTCGCGCGAAGGAGGTCCCAGTAGGTCGTGCTGACCACCCTGTCGATGTCCTTGCCGCCCCGCGGCCCGGTACCGGCCAGCACGAGCTTACGGACAAGGTCGGGATGCTTGAGGACCAGGTCCTGGGCGATCATGCCGCCCATTGAGAAGGAGAAGATGTCGATCGTGTCGAACCCGAGGGCCTTGATGAAGGTATAGGCGTCATCGGCCATCGCCTCGATGCTGTCGGGAACCTTTCCGGTGGAGGCGCCGACACCGCGCTGGTCGAAGGTGATGACGTGGCGGTTCGTCGCGATGGGCTCGATGATGCGGGGGTCCCAGTTGTCCAGGGTCCCGGCAAGGTGCGTGAAAAACACGACGGGGATGCCCGTCTTGGGCCCCAGTTCACGGTAGGCGTAGGTGACGCCACCGGCGGTGATGGTGCGTGTGGCGGCCTTCGCGTACGAGGTGACGACGGAGCCGTTCGGGGTGTCGGTGCTGCTCACGCTGGTTGTTCTCCTGGGTGGTCTTTGAGGGTCTGGCTGCCGGCGGCTCAGGAGGGAAGGGTGACGACGGCTTTGCCGCGGAGGCCGCCCTTTGCCAGCGACTCGAGCGCCTGTGGGGTCTGGGCGAAGTCGAAGACCTGCCCCACGACCGGGCGCAGCACGCCGTCGTCAACCAGGGCGGTGATCTGGCGCAACTGGTCGCCGCTGGCACGCATGAAGAGGAACTCGTAGCTGACGCCGAGCTTCTTCGCCTGCCGCCGGATCCTGCCGCTGAGCCCCGCGATGGCCAGGCGCAGCACAGGGTTCAGGCCGGCTTGGCGCGCAAACGCCGGGTCCGGCGGACCGGCGATTCCGATCGCCTTCCCGCCGGGCTTCAGGATGCGCAGTGACTTCACGAGGTTCTCCCCGCCGAGGCTGTCGAGCACCAGATCGTATCCGGCGAGGAGCTGCTCGAAGTCCTGCGTACGGTAGTCGATCACCGTGTCCGCACCGAGGTCGCGCACGAAGTCGGCATTGGAGGCGCTTGCGGTGGTCGCGACGGTGGCGCCGAGGTGCCTGGCGAGTTGGATCGCGATCGACCCGACCCCTCCGGCCCCGGCGTGAATGAGAACCTTCTGCCCCGGCCCTACGTTGCCTTGCTCAACGAGGGCCTGCCACGCCGTAAGCGCAACCAGCGGCAGCGAGCCAGCCTCCTCCATGCTGATCGATGCGGGTTTCAGCGCCAGATCGGCCTCGGTGATGGCGATGCGCTCGGCGAACGTGCCGATGCGGTCTTTGCCGGGGCGGGCGTAGACCTCGTCACCGGGCTTGAACCCGCGCACCTTCGCCCCGACCCGGATGACGGTGCCGGCGACGTCGTTGCCGAGGATCAGCTGGAGCTTGTACGGGAGGATCTGCTTGAACTCACCCAGGCGGATCTTTTCGTCCAACTGGTTGAGGCCCGCTGCCTGGACCCGGACCAGCACATCGCGGTCGCCGACGGTCGGCTCAGGGACGTCTGCTGCGCGCAGCGGTTCCTTGTACTTGGTGACGACGAATGCCCTCATGGCGTGCTGCTCCTCTATGACGTGCATTAGGCTAAAAATGAGCTTACTCAATAGTGAGTATACTCGGAAATATTGTCAAGTAGGATCGGTAGGTGAGCGCGTTCATCTAAATGTTCCCGAGGACGTGCGACAGGGAATTTCTCCAGTCAAGCGTCCCTTCGCCCTCGCGGCCGTTGAACGGCCAGACATGAATGCGCTTTTCCAGGGACGCATAACTGTTGAAGACCGCATGGGTGATTCAGCAGGCCCTAGTTTCGCGGAAGACCACCGCAGGACCGTTGCTTTCATTCGCGCAAGGAAACAGGAGCGCCTAGTCTGTTGAGGTGCTTCGGCGAACACCGCCCTGGCGGCTGGCGCCGGTCGTAGTTCCAGAATTCCTTGCCCTGCGGTGGGTATCGGTACCAGGTTCCCCGCACTGCTGAGGTCGCAGGGCATGGTCCTGCTGTTGGCGCTGGATCCGGAAGAGGGGCTGACAGCCGTTGCCCAGCCCCGCGCTCAGGACTGCCTGCCGCCAGCGGGTCTCGTGAAGGGATCCTCGCGGCGATGGGCAAGGTGCGTGACCGGGGCTGGGCTGTGGCCACATGAGGCTGCCTTCGCAAGCACTCACGTCAAGAAGTCAGTCAACTGTTCGTGCGTATCCCACGTGTTTGTCGGGAGACGCATTGACTCAGGGCCTTTGTTTCTCCTGCGCGGCGGCGAGGATCTGAAGGCGTATCGTCCCGTTGCTCGCGTCGCATGCTAGCGATAGAGCGATAGGCGCGCTGCGTGCGTGGAGGATTCAGGCACGCGGAACCGGGTTGTGGGTTACCGCGGGGCTTGCTGCGGCAGCTGGTGCTGGCTTGTCAGGCTGCCAGGGCTAGTGACGGGGCCGCGGACGTCGCGTGCTCCGGCGTCAGGATGCCGATCCGATAGTCGTGCTGAAGCGGGTCGACGTGCACCGGCAGGTGATGCGACTTTGCGCACGCGTGAAGCTCTCCCATGGCGTCGGGTTCAATTTGTGCACGGGTCACGTCGAGTTCCAGCGCCAGTCCGGAGGCGAGTGAGCTGGCGCGCTTGACCACGTCATACAGGCCATGGACGCTCTGAACCGTCACGTGGCCCTGGACCCTGACATGGGCCTTGGCGCCGTCGAGGTCCACGCGGACCAGCACCCGAAGCTTCTCGTTCACAAAGTTCTCCGCTCTAAATCGGGGCCACCACGCTGTGGCCCCCGACAACGATAGACGCAATGTGACCTGGATAACAACACCATCCCTGAGTGGGACGCAACCGTGCTGGCGACTGCACACGCAGGGCGATCATGCCTACTTCAAGACAGTCGAATTTTGTCGGTACTAAAAGGCGAGCCTCGCCCCTACGATCTGGGGGCGGTGCGCTGGTGAAGTGCATTGGAATGATGAAATTCGCGTGTGTACATTGATGCTCCTATACACGTCAATGTTCTCTGAGCCAGGTTTCGTAGCGCTGGTGGAAGACATCATCCCGGCTGAGTCCGCGTTCCAGGCGGGACAGGGCGGTGGGCCAGACGTGGAGGGCGTCGGCGGCTTGCTGAAGGGTCAGGTGCTTAGCTGTGCGTGTTGTCCGGAGGGTTCCGGCGTCGGGTGCGGGGCGCGGGTGGCGGAGTTGGTCGTAGATTTCCCGGGCGACGTAGCGTTTGAGGCAACGCATGATTTCTTTGGTGCTTTTGCCCTCCTGACGCCGTCTGGCTACGTAGGCCCTGGTTCTGCTGTCGTAGCGCATCCGCACAAGGACCACGTGGTGGATGGCTTTGTTGGCCTGCCGGTCGCCGGCGCGGCTGAGCCGGTGACGGGACGTCTTTCCCGATGATGCGGGGATCGGTGCGACGCCGACCAGGGCGGCGAACTTCGCCTCTGTGGTGATGCGTTCGGGGTTGTCGCCCGCGGTGACCAGCAGCTGACTGGCGACGTCGGTGCCGACGCCCTGAAGGTCGCGCAGCATCGGTGCGTGGAAGGCGAGGATGGCGTCGAGTTCGGCATCGATCTGTGCCAGCTCGTGGTGCAGGTGCCGGTAGCGGACGGCGAGCCGTTTCAGCACGGTCGCGGTGCTGGCCAGCGGCTCGGAGACCGGTCCGGCGGGCCGTGTCCTCTCCAGCGCGGCCATCAGGGCCGGGCTCGTCATGGCCCGGTATTTGGCGCGGATGCTCTCCGGCGCGGTCACCAGGATCGCCCTGACCTGGGCCATCACGGCGACCCGGGCGCGCATGGCGGTGGCACGTTCCGCGCGCAGCACCCGCAACGATTCCACCGCTCCGTCGCGGGATTTCGGGGTGGTGGCGGCGCGGCCGGCGAGCACCGATTCGGCGGCCTGGTAGGCATCGAGCGGGTCGGATTTTCCCTGCAGCCGGCGCGCCTGCCGGTTCGGGCGCATCACCTCCACGACGTGAATGCCCTCGCGCACGAGCACGCGTGAGAGTTCGGCACCGTAGCTGCCGGTCCCTTCCACGCCCACGGCGAGGACGGGACCGAATCCGGTGATGAAGTCGATGATCCCCTGGTAGCCGGCACCCGCGGCCGGGAATTCCCTGTCGGCCATGTGCCGGCCGGTATCGGTGATGACGGCGACATGGTGGGTATCGGCGTGGGTGTCGATCCCGGCGATGACTTTCGTTTGTTCGTTTGCCATGATGAAACTGCCCTGACCTTCCGTTGCGTGCGGTGGAACACGAAGGGCACGCCGGCCGGGTGGGCAGACAAGACAGTAATGGGACTCTTCGAACAGGCTCCTATGAGGTCATGTCCACCTGGCCGCCGCGTCAACTGCAGGCTGTGGTGCGGCGGACAGATCAATGTCAAGACAAACCCTCACACGGGCGTCAGTCACACTTCGAGCCACGCCGCAACACAGGCCAATTCCATCATTACTGTGCACACTTCGGGTTACGGATCGGGTCGTGCTGGTGCCGGACTGGCCCGTATTCGGAATGAATCAAGCTGTTTGTGACAGCGGGTTGGCTTTGTGGTTGATGCCGGCGTGGGCCGGGGCGGCTGGTGCGGTGGGTTTGTTTCGGTAGCGGTGAGGATGCCGGGCGTGGCAGGCGTTGAGGGTTGCTTGGCGGCGTTGGCGTGCCTGGTCGACTCGTCCTGCGTGGACGGTGTCGGGCGTGTAGTAGTTCAGGCCGCTGTGGCGGTGGTTGGCGTTGTAGTCCGCGAAGAATGCCGCCATATAGTCGCGGGCGTGCTGGAGGTCCTGGAACCGGCGGGGAAAGTCCAGGTCGTATTTCACTGTCTTGAACAGGGATTCTGAGTAGGGGTTGTCGTCGGAGACCCGCGGGCGGGAGTAGGACAGTGTGATGCCCAGGGACTGGGCAAGCTGGAGGGTGCTGCCGGCGCGCATGGGTGCGCCGTTGTCGGCGTGGAGCACGGCAGGGCGCTGCCGGTTTTCGGTGACCGCGCCTGTGATCAGTGCGGCGGCCAGGGCGGCCGTTTCGGTGTGTTCGACCCGGTGCCCGACGACTCTGCGGGAGAAGACATCCAGGATCGCGTAGAGCCGGTAGGTGTGTTTTCCCGGGCCGTGGAGCATCGTGATGTCCCAGCTCCAGAGCTGGTTCGGGGCGGTCGCGTGGATGATGGGTTTGGCTCGTTTGGGGCCGGTTCCCGTGCGCTGTTCGCGGCGGTCGCCGTTCTGCCCGTTCCGGGCCACGATGCGGTGGGCGGCGGCGATGGAGAAGAAACAGTGCCCCGCGTCGAGCATCCGGTAGTAGGCCTGGGTGACGGAGAGGTTGGCGTATTCCCTGGAGTTCAGCAGTTCCATGAAGGCGTCGGCTTCGGTATCGGTGATCCGGTTCGGGTAGGCGCGGTCGGGATGGGGCACCATGATCCCCGACGGTGCAGGCGGGCTCAGGTGCCGGTACCAGGCCGTGCGGTGAACGCCCACCAGGGCGCAGGCCTTCACCGCGGACCAGCCGGCCGTGATCAGTTTCCCGGCAAAGGTCAGGGCGATGTCTTTCCAGGTTTTGGCGTCAGCCACTCCGGCCGGCCCGGCTCCGGTTCCTCCACTTTTGGATCCGTCGCCGCCGCGCTCTTGGCCATCGCGTCCAAGAGCGCGGAAGCTTTTCCCAGAATGTCCACGGCAGCCTCGGACCGCGCCAGCTTGGCCTTGAGGATTTCGTTTTCCTTCAAGACCCGTTTGAGTAACTGCTTATCGCCCGCGTTCAATCGCTGGTCCTCCTCCAGGTTGTCCGATCTGGACCTCAGCTCCCCGGACTCCCGCTGGCGGCACCAACGGTTCATGGTGCCCTCGGTGATGCCCGCCGCCCTGATGAATGCGGCTTTAGCGCCCCACTCGAGGCATTTGTCGTACTCATCCAGCATCGCGTGCTTCTGCTCGGTAGTGAAGTGCTTCCGGTTCGAAACACGAACAGGCATAACGAAATCCATGATGGACCTTTCCCCGCACTGCCCCGGCTCCAGCAACAGGAAACCTGTCACACAACAGCCTGACACACAGGGTATTCCGCATGTTTCCGCGGGAGCCCGGTGTTTGCGGGGGAGGGAATGCACTTCGAGTCCCACCTCGGGCACGGCATTTCCCCTCGTCAGAGGGGGTTTTTGCTTTAGCGTGTGTATATTGACGCTGCTGGGGTCCCTCTGACGCTTGTAGCGGCCTGTCGCTGTGGCCTGTGAAGCTGTGTGGGTGGCGGGTTCAGAGCCCAGGCTGGTGGGCCCTCAGTCCGCTGGGATGTGGGGCATGCGGGTCCCCTTGTGGCTTGTTTTGGCGGGCGTGCTTGGTCCTGTACCTATTCATGCCCTGGGGACTGCCCCGGAATTCGTTGACTCTCGGGGTTTGGTGTCGCTAGGCGGCTTTGAGGCCGCTATTGATTGTCTCAAACTCGACCGGTGTTAGCCGTCCGAGGCGCCGCTGGCGGCGTTTCCGGTGGTACGTTTTCTCGATCCACGTCACGATGGCCAGGCGCAGGTCCGCCCTTGTGGACCATCGCTGGCTGTCCAGCACGTTCTTCTGCAGGAGCGAGAAGAAGGATTCCATGGCGGCGTTATCGGCGCACGCGCCGACCCGTCCCATCGATCCTGTGAGCCGGTTGCCCTTCAACGTCCGCACGAAGGCGTTTGAGCGGAATTGGGAGCCGCGGTCACTATGGATCACGGTTCCCTCCGGCTCCCGGAGCGCTATTGCGTTGTGCAGGGCCGAGACTGCCAGGGACGCCTTCATCCGGGAATCGATGGAGTAACCCACGATCCGGTTGGAGTAGACGTCTTTGATGGCGCACAGGTAGAGCTTGCCCTCGTCGGTCCGGTGCTCGGTGATGTCCGTGAGCCACAGCCGATCCGGTGCCGTTGCTGTGAAGTCCCGCCGGACGTGGTCATCGTGCACGGGCGGGCCGGCCTTGCGGGTCAGGCCGCGCTTCTTGGCGAAGACAGACCAGATCCGCTGGCTGCTGCACAGCCGTGCGACCCGGTTCTCTCCGGCGCTGAAACCCTGGTCTTCGAGCTCGTCGGCGATAAACCGGTACCCGAACCCCGGATCGTCCCGGTGGACGTCCACCGCCGCGTTGATCAGGTGGGCATCTGACCAGTCGCGCTCGGAGACGGGACTTCTCTTCCATTCGTAGAAGGCCTGTTTGGAGAAACCCAGCACCCGGCAGGCCACCGCGACGGGAATTCCGTCCGCGGCAAGGTCAAGGACCAGCGGAAACTTCATTTTGGGGGCAGCTCCCGGGCGAAGAAGGCCGCTGCCCGGCGCAGAATCTCGTTCTCCTGCTCCAGCAGCCGGATCCGCTTCCTGGCATCCCTGAGTTCTGCCGCTTCCTTCTCCGTCACTCCGGGGCGGACGCCGTCCTCGACGTCGGCTTTCTTGAGCCAGTTGTGCAGGGTCGCTTCGGAAATCCCGAAGTCTTTAGCGATCTGTGAGATCGGGGCTTCGTGCTTGCGTGCCACGGCGACCACGTCACGGCGGAACTCAGCGGGGAAAGGCTTGGGCATGTGAACATCCTTGCTGCAAGGACTGAATCCTCACAAGTCAGGAGTCAACAAAACCGGGGGCAGTCCCCTGGGGTTGTGGTGTTGGCATGATCTGCGGGGATTTTCCTGAATATTTTTGTCCGGATTCCTTGTTTGCTGTGGTCTGGGGAGAGAGATGGCTGCCGTCTTGTCCGGTCAAAGGCGGCGTGTACATTGTCCACATCTGTGTGCGAGTGGCGCCGTTGCTGGCGGCTGGTTCCCTTCGTCCCTAATTCTGATGACACGAGGTCATACACCCATGAAGTCCCTTTGGCATGACTTTCCGAATGCTCCGCCGGGACGGGCGCCCTGGATTTCGTGGACTGCGTCAGAAGCTTCCACGAAATAGCGGTGTTCGAGACAGGCGACGTGTTCCGTCGCCGTTCCTGCGGTGCTTCTTCAGTCATACCTGTCCATAACCGGCAGGACACTTTCCGACATGACTCCGGCGAGAGCTCGTCTACGTTGGTCGTACCAGATTCCTTTGGCGAGTCATCAGACAGCGGCATCAACGGTGATGGGGCCGGGCGTGATTGGTCTACAGCGAAGGCGCCGGTCGCCTCCTTCGGGGATTGCCGGCGTCGGACGTCATCGCTGAATTGCCCACGCGGCGGGTCGGGACGGGACGACTGTGAGGCTGTCCTGGATGTGGCTCCCGCGGAAGATGCGATCCGCGTTGATGTAGCTGGACTGGACAGTCTCGAGCGGGACTTCCGGGCCGTGGGACGCTGTGTGTGGCTGGTACCCGGCGACTGAAGACGGCCCTACGATCCAGCCTGCACGGATCGGCATGCCGGCCTCTGCCAGCTCTTGTGCGACTTCGTGGATGGTTGGACGGAGGAATTGCCGTCGCTGCGCTGTTCGGGGTGCGTCCGCGAAGATTGCGAAGACCGATGCTGTCGCGTCGGCTTCGCTTCCGAGGTGGCCGGCGACGGTCCGGGCCCGTAAATCTTTGCATGTTTCGAGCTGGAAGGAAGATCCAGTCGTAGTGTGGCGCCCATGGGGTTGTCTTGCAGCTGCGAAGCCCGTAGCCGCAATTCCCTTAGAACAGCGGCCAGGGCACGGCCGACATCTCACCGCTCGGAGCCGGAAACCGCCCTGCCAAACGCAACCGGGCGCAGCGGGCGGCGAGTGATGCGATTTCATCGGCGCTGAGCAAGTCCGCCAGGTTCCGGCCCAGCCCACCGTGCAGTCCTTCGCTGACACGATCTATGCCGTCGCGTTCCTCGGCGGTCAGAGCGTCTCCCAGCCATCCCCACAGCACCGTGCGCAGCTTGTGGTCGCGGTGAAAGGTGAGCCCATGGTCCACGCCGTGCCGGTGTCCGTCCGTCATGGCAAGAATGTGGTCGCCTTTACGGTCGGCGTTGTTGACGACCATGTCGAACACCGCCATGCGTCTGAGCGCTGGCGAGTCTTCGTGAACAAGGGCGACCATCCGCCCGTTCTCATCTCGTCCCTCGAGAACGTGTTTCCAGCCCGACTCCGGCACGTGCTCCGTCGCGACCAGGTTCACGGCGCGTTGGGCGGGGTCTCGCTCCTGCCAGAGCTGCACCATTCCTTCGCCCATCGGACCATCGCGCAGCCAGGTGTGCGGCACAACGTCCCAGCCGAAGACCTGCGAGACCAGGTAGGCGGCCACCTCCCGGTGAGCCAGAGTGCCGTGGGGAAAATCCCACAGCGGACTTTCGCCTGCTATCGGCTTATAGACGACCACCACGTCGCCGATGCGGCCCAGAAATGTGGCGTTTGAAGCCGTCGTGATGCGGCCGGTGAGCGTCAGCTCGGCGGCCACTAGGTCCGGCGCTGGCATCAGACCTCGGGAAGGGTGCAGATGTGCCCGTCGGCATCCATGGGGTATCCGCAGAGCGGGCACGTCGGACGCCCGGCGCCCACGATCTCCCGGGTGCGCTTGGCGAATGCGCGGGCGGTGCCGACCGGCATTCGCACCAGCAGCATTTCGGGCTCGTTAGCGCCGTCCACATCAAGCGATTCGTCGTTGTCATCAGCATCGACATCGGCGATGGGGTAGGCCTCTATTACGACCTGGGCTGTGGTTGGGTCCCACCCTAGGCTCATGGCGCCGGTGCGAAACTGCTCCTGGACGGCCTCGAGCTGGTCATTGTCGACAAGTTCAAGGGGGGTACTCGTGGGAACGCTGAAGGGGTTGCCCTCGACGGTGCTGAGCTGGTCGAGAATTTCGTCGATCTTCTCCGCGAGCAGAGCCGACTGCTGCTTCTCCAGGGCAATACTCACGATCTGCGTCCCTGCGCGCACCTGCAGGTAGAACGTGCGCGCGCCCGGAAGGCCAATGGTGCCAACGACGACCCGATCAGGCCAGGCAAACTCGTGAACACGTGTAGGCATGTCAGTATTCTAGGCACATGAGGTTCATGGCGCCTTTTGCCCTGCCCCGCCGCCCACCGGCGCATCGCCAGAGTGGATGCCGTTCGACAGCCACGACAGATCACCCGCGTCGGTGTTGGTCGCGTAGACGCTCGGCCGATTAGCGCCGTAGCGCACGATCGACACGGAGGCGGGGCCTACGTTAATCCGCTGGAACAGGTCAAGGTGCATGCCGAGCGCGTCGGCGAGGATTGACTTGATGATGTCACCGTGACTCACCGCCACCCACACGGCCCCTGGCCCGTACTCGGCTTCGAAGGCTGCATCGTGGCGTCGAATCGCTGCCACCGACCGAGCCTGCATCGCGGCCATGGATTCACCGCCGGGAAAGACGACGGCGGACGGTTGCGACTGCACAACCGGCCACAAATCCTCGGTCGCGAGATCACTGAGCGTACGGCCCTGCCACCGGCCGTAATCGCACTCGGTGAGATCGGGATCGACCGGCGCGTACGGTGTGCCAGCCTGGCGCGCCACTCTTTAGAGAAGACGGCGGGCGACGACGCGGCCCGAACTGCCCGCCTTGTCGGCTTGCGCCAGCGCAGCGCCCATCTTGGTTCGGAACTGCTCGAACGGCTCGCATGCCTGGGCGAAGAGAAGTCCCAATGGACTTCATGTCCGCGACGCAGAAATGGGTCATGAAGCGCGGGGCAGCGTTTTGACCATTTGCTGCCTCGGAGCCCGTATGTGCTTCGAATTTGGGTTCTGCTTTGAGTATCGATCGTTCGGGACGGGTGACTTATTTGTCGGTTTCGGGTTGGAGCGGGGTCGCCGCGTCGGCGGCGTTGGTGATGTTGAGCCGGCGCAGGAGCCGGGCGATGTCGAGGGTGTCTTTGTCGCGTTCGGCGGCGATTTTCATGGCCAGGAGGGTTTCGGTGTCTGCGGCCTGAATGGTGAGTCCGTCGAGCTGTTCGATGTCGACCTAGGTGGCGTTGTCGGGGACGAAGGCTGACGCGTTGGTGTTGAGCCAGTCAGGGGCGAGGGTCGTAGTCTGCCGCCATGTCGGCGACGACGGCGTGGATGGTGTGTGGGTCGGCGTAGCTGGCGTCGATGTCTGCGGTGGGGCGGTTGCCGATGCCTTGGAGGATGAGGGCGGTACCGCCTACTAGTTTGATGTCGCCGTGGGCGCCGGCGGCCTGTAGGCGTCGGCCGAGTTCGTGGAGGAGGGCCCGGATTTGTGCGGCGGTGAGTTCTCCGCCGGTCATGCGGTGGCCAGGCTGCGTTCGCGGATGAAGACGTTCAAAGCTGCTAGTTCCGGGGGTGTTTCGGCGCGAGTGAGTTCCTTCATAGGTGTTCGGATGCTGCGGTAGGACTCTGCCGGCATCCACGCCGCGTCGAGGGGCTTGATTCGTCGCGTCCAGGATGGCGCTGGTTGGCCGAGGCGGTGCGCGGTGTAGTTGGTGATTCCGGCGAGGGCCGCTGACCAGTGCGGGTCCTTGGGGCGGGGGCTGCGCTGGAGCAGAGGGGCGCCTGCGGTGAGGGATGCGGTGGCGTAGCCGGCGAGCATTTTGATGGCGAACTCAAAGTCGCGTTCGGCGATGAGTCGGGTAAACGTTGCCGCGTAGTCGCGCCGTGCCGGGTCGTGGCCGCTGCCGCGGGGGATGGGATCGGTGGCGGCCAAGGAGAGGCCGAGGACGGCCAGGGTCTTGCCGAGTTCGGCGCGGTCGTGGCCTGCTTCCAGGTCGATGAGGAATTCCGTGACACCCCGGCCATGTCCGCAAAGGCCTGCTGAGACCACCCGGCGGGCACGGCGTTGTTGGAGGCGCGTCGCGTGGCCGCCTTGGAAAGCACGGGCCAGGAGCTAGGAATTGTCTTCGTAGACCGGTTCCCTGCGGGCACAGAGTAGCGCCACGGAGATTGCTCCGTGGCGCCTGTTTGCGGATGAATTTCTTGAACTGCTCGACTGCATTCGGCTGCGTTCCGAAATGTGCTCCACCAGTTCGCCCACACGCTCCTCTGAGTAGTTGCGCGCGATGTCACCCTGGCTGATGATGCCGACCAACTTGTGGTCAGCAATGACCGGGAGCCGCCGGACCTGGTACTTCTCCATCATTTCGATGGCGGCGTCAACGTTCGAGTCGGCGTCAATCCAGTGGGGTGTACCGGTGGCGAGGTCGCGGGCCATCATCTCGCGTGGATCACGGCCCACGGCAACGCACCTGAGCACGATGTCCCGGTCAGTGATCATGCCCTTCAACTTGCCGTCGTCACCACAGATTGGCAACGATCCGCAGTCCAGATCCAGCATCATCCGTGCGGCATCTACGAGGGACTGGTTCTCCTTAATGCACTGTGCCTCCGTACTCATGAATTCACGTACGGCACTCATTGGTCCTCCTTCATCGATTGAGGTATCGACGCAGAGTCACCGGGCACATGCGCCGATGCTGCCAGCCTACGCCGGGGCCAGCGCCGATGTCGACGGCGGTTCCGAACCTTCACGGTCGGGAGCGCGGAGGCCCCGCACGACTGGCGTCGCCAGCACGGTTGGGGTCCCCGCCCCGCCAGACCACCCGGCCGCACACATACAGGTCAACGACCGTTTCGTCTCGGGAGATTCGATACACCCGCACTAGAACGCCTCCGACGCCGCGAGCTGGTGAGCAGCCAAAACCCGTTAGCAGTCATCGTTGGCTGCGCGGACTCCCGTCTGGCCGCGGAGATCATCTTCGACGTTGGCCTTGGCGACGTTTTGGCTGTGCGCACAGCCGTGGAGCGGCAGGTTCAGCTGGCGGCAGGCTGGTCGGGGCGGGCCACGTCGGTCTGGATCGCGCGGATGATCGAGGCGAGGATCCCGGACGTGAGAAGTCCTGGCCCCAGCGGACCGGCGGAATTCCCGCCCAGCGGTGGCAAGCACCGGAGCGCGGACCGGGCGTCGGCGCTCATGTGCTCGAGTTGCCAGTGGATCTCGTCGTCGACCGCCTGGGGCCGATCGGGCGCCGCCAGTCCGGCCGCTTTCGCGGCATACGCGGCTGCCGCCAAGGCGTGCGCTCCCATGTGGGCGACGGCGGCGGCTTGCGTGGCGGACCGGGCGGCAGCCACCGCAGCGGGGCTAGTCACCTCGCGTGCGGCACGTCCGGCAACAAACCGCCGGCGGATTTCTTCGGTGGCACTGAGCTCACCGCGGGCGAAGGCCCGGGCCCGGGCGATGGCGTCGCGGGGGCGACCATCTGCCGGCGCCTCTGCCTCAAATAAGGCCACGACCCGCTCAGCGCAGTCTGCGGCCCAAGCCGCTACGACACGGCGCTCGGCCTCGCTTAGCGTCTGCGGGGAAGCCATATCAGTACCCTACACACGGCTAGCAAACACATCCCCCGGTCTTGAGGTCGAGGGGCGGATGGTCATGAAGGGCGAGTTCGCGGACACCGTCATCGGTATTCCCGAATCCCGCAGCGAGATCGTCATGCTGAGACCGCATGACGGAGGCGCCGGCTTGGGGCTGTCGAGCATTGTCCAACCCGACCACGAGCCATGTTCTCCAGCCGAGATGTCCACCGAATTAGGCCTGCCCAACGTGGCGTTCGAGGTGGACAACCTTCAAGTAACCCTCGGACGGCTGCCCGCGGACGGATACGGCCTTGGTGGGCGGTGTCGGTCGACTGCCATGCGAGGCTGCAGGTGGGGCGTCGCGTGCAGCCTCGTCGAGTTGGAAGCGCCTGGCGGAAGACCAAAAGCTCATGGTCATTCACATCGGCAACTTCTATCCAGGGCGGCGTCAGGCAGAATGGCCTCATGTGCGGCAGATACGTGATGTCCAAGGCCACCGGCGACCTTCTGAGCTACTTCGATGCCAAGGAGGTGGAACGCAGCACCTACCCAGGACGTGCCCATCGTGGCTGAACGCATGGACGAGGGTAGCGTCGAGCGGCATCTGCTCGTGGCCCACTGGGACATGGTGCCTTCTTGGGCCAAAGACACCAAGACCGGCAACAAGCTGATCAATGCCCGCGGCGAGACCATCCTTGAGATGCCTTCTTTCCGCAAAGCTGCCGTCAAACGCCGGGCGATCGTCCCGGCCGACGGTTACTTTGAATGGCAGAAAACCGAAGAAGGCAAGAAGATCCCCCTAGCTGTGCCTAAGCTCATCGAGCCGGTCGAGTGAGCACCGACGGTCAGATGAACTCTGGGAGATCTGGGAGATCTGGGAGATCTGGGAGGACGCCGAGATGACGCCAGTGAAGCGCCGCCCAAGAATCACGACAGGGCTGATTGCACTGATTCTCATGATTTTCAATGCCGCCGTTGTCGCGTGGATGATCTGGGCGTTCAGGGATCCCACATCAGGCTATGGTGCGGGCTACATGGGGATCTTCGTCGCCATCTTGACTGTGCTCGGCGCCATTCTGGGCGTGAGCTCCCTCGTCGATAAGAGCGGCAGGGTGCCAGGAGCCATTGCTCTGGGAATATGCTGCGCCGGCTTGTTGCTTGCCCTCTTCAGCATGATCGCCGAGGGTATGTGAAGCCGATTTCTGAGCCTTGGCCGGACGATCGCTGCCGGACGCTCAGAGTGGGGCAACGAGAGCAGATTGTTGTTCCACTCCTTGTCGGCATATGAACGCAGGCTTCACACCGACGCCTTACCCCATCCCGCCCGACGGGCCCGTCGGAAAGATGCTTGAAGCCACCGGCCGCTCGCCGATGCGCGCCTCCCACTTGCACTTCATGGTCACCGCAACTCGGCTGCGCACCCTGGTGACCCATATCTTCGTCAGAGGTGACGAACAGGTGGAACACGACACGGTATTCGGCGTCAAAGACTCACTCATCAAGGACTTCGAGACACAGCTCAAGGGAACTCCCACCCCGATGAGCGGCGGCTCGAAGGTGAGTGGGCTCGAGCCCGCTTCGATATCGTCCTCACTCCAGAAAAGCCCTGAGCGGCCTCGTCGCTGGAGAAGTCCGGGAACCAGCCGTCTGGCAACAATTAGGGATTTCACCCGCAGTGGGTGAGGTCCATGCCGGGCTTGACGCCAACAATAGTCATACCCTCCACTGGTAGGGCTGAGGGATAGGCCGTCCCGGAAATGAGAACGCATGTTTGAGAGCAGGAAAGGCAAATGAGTTTCTGGGACGACTTTTGGGATTTCTTCTGGTGGATCTTCACAGCGTCCGTATTCTTCGCCTGCCTGTGTGGTGTTTTTGCGATCATCGGTGACCTTTTTCGCGATCAGAGACTGAACGGCTGGTGGAAGGCGGTCTGGATCTTATTCCTATGCTTCCTGCCCGTCGTGACCCTGCTGGCGCATCTGGCTGCCCGGTGTAGCGGCATGGCTGGGCGGTCGATGGAATACGACCAGCGGGACCCGAAGTCCGACACTTCCTGCAGCGGTACGGTCGCTTTAGTAAACCCCGCGGAGGGTATTTCCACGTCGAGGCTGGAACCCTCAGCGCTAAAGGATTTGAAGGAATCAAGAGCCGGGTGCTGGTTTGACGGCGTTCGCGGCATCGACATACATTTAGGCAGCAGTGCGCGGATTCTTCCAGGACGCTGAAACGTTCGCGTTACTCCTGCTGGCGGCCCACATTTTAATTGTGGCCGTAGCAGCTGTCCTGGTGTCGATGAATCGGCGTCCATCGTCCGCTATTGCCTGGGTGCTCGCCATAATTTTCATCCCGATTCTTGGTGCCGTCGCGTTTTTCTTTGTCGGTTACTCGAAACTGCCCAAGGCGCGCCGCGACAAACAGCGCGAAATCAACAATCTGGTCCTGGCACGGACTGAGGGCAGCCCGCTGATTAGCCGCGGTCTCGACTGGCCGGAGTGGCTGCATTCGGCGGTGGTGTTGAACAGTAACCTTGGGGCGCTCCCTATGGTCGCGGACAACAGTGCGACCCTGTTGGGCGACTACAACGGCACTTTCGACGCCATGATCGCTGAGATTGATGCGGCCACCAGTTATGTGCACGTGGAGTTTTACATCCTGGTGCTGGACGCAACGACGGCGCCGTTTTTTCAAGCGCTGGCCCGGGCAAGATCACGCGGCGTTGCAGTCCGGGTCCTGTCCGATCATCTGGCTGGCCTGAAGTTCCCTGGACGGAAAGAAACGCTGGACTTCCTCCAGGAGATAGGGGCGGAATATCGCCCCATGCTGCCGGTGCGGCCGTGGCGTGGCGAATGGCAGAGGCCGGACCTGCGCAATCACCGGAAGATCCTCGTCGTCGATGGCCGCGTGGGATTCACCGGGTCCCAGAACGTCATCGACGCGAGTTACGACACGAAGGCCAACCTGAAGCGCGGGCTCCAGTGGCACGAGTTGATGATGCGCGTTGAGGGACCTGTGGTCCGGGAGCTGGATGCGGTCTTCGCGACGGACTGGTACAGCGAAACCGGGGTGATGCTGCCTCTGGATTCAAGCCCCATGGGCGTCAGCAAACATTCCGCGCTTGTTGACGCCCAGGTCCTGCCCAGTGGTCCCAGCTTCGACAACGACAACAATTTGAAGCTCTACGCGACGCTTATTCACAAAGCTGAGCGTCGCGTCAGCATCACCAGCCCCTACTTTGTGCCGGACGAATCCATCCTCATGGCTATCGTCACGGCAGCCGCGCGGGGGCTCAGCGTCGAGCTCTTTGTTTCCGAGGTCGGAGACCAGAGCATGGTCTATCACGCGCAGCGTTCCTACTACGAGGCACTGCTTCGCGCCGGCGTCAGGATCTACCTATACCGGGCGCCCAAGGTGCTGCACTCCAAGCACTTCACCATCGACGAGGAGGTAGCGGTGATTGGGTCCAGCAACATGGATGTCCGTTCTTTCAGCCTCAACATGGAGGTATCCGTACTTGTGCACGGCCGCGGTTTTGTCGACGCAATTCGCGGGATCGAAGACGGGTACCGCGTGGAAAGCCGTGAGCTGCAGCTCGAGGACTGGATCCGGCGGCCCGTGGCCCAAAAAGTATTCGACAACCTGGCACGCCTGACCGCCTCCCTCCAATAGGGAAACAGGTTCAGAACCGACCGCGCCGCACGCACCGAAGCCCTCGCGAGGAAGCCGTAGACGTGGTCAGGCTCAGTCGATGACAGTCGATGACAGTCGCTGACCACGGGGGAGTCCGTTCCAGCAGGGAGTTGAACGCCGGATCGATGCTAGCGGGCGAACCGTTCGGGTTGGGTGATGACCAGGGTCCGGCCGGCCCGGACCGCCGCCAGGGCGTCGTTCAGCAATAGTCCCGAACCTGTTCGAGGCCGGTGACTTTCAGCCGGTCGGATTCGTCGATGATGAGCAGCTCGCTGCGGCCGCTGCGCGTCCGCAGCGACAGACCACCGCCTCACCCGCGACGGGTGATTCCAGAATTACTGGAGCGGCCGTAGGCGCGACGGGTTGACCAGTGATGCCCCGCGCACGAAAATGCGAACCATGAGTGATCGTCGCAGCCTTTCCGAGCCGGCTCCGTTCACCGCCGATGACTTCGCCAAGCGGTTGCGGCGAGCAGCCCACGCCGCCCAGGATGCCGGGCTCGACGGCATCCTGGTCACTCCCGGACCGGACCTGCTCTACCTCACGGGGTATGCACCCGTGGCCATCACTGAACGCATCACCATGCTCGTGATCCCCGTCGATGCGGAGCCCGCCATGATCGTTCCGAGGCTCGAGAGGCCCGACGCGGAAGCGTCCGCTGGCGCCTCGATTCTGAGGATCACCGACTGGACCGACGGGAGCGACCCCTACACGGAATCTGCGAGGCTGATGGCCGGAACCGGACGTTATGCCGTCTCTGACTCGGCCTGGGCCATGCACCTCCTCGGCCTGCAGGATCGACTGCCCAAGTCGTCCTACGTCTCGATGACGACCGCCCTGCCGATGCTTCGGGCGATCAAGGATGACGACGAGATCGAGCGGCTGGCGGCGGCCGGCGCGGCCGCAGACCAGGCGTACGAGGAGATCGTCACCGTCCGGTTCGCTGGGCGCAGCGAGGCCGACGTCGGCTCTGAACTCGCAGACCTACTTCGCCAATTCGGTCATTCGCAGGTGGACTTCACCGTCGTCGGTTCGGGTCCGAACGGCGCCAACCCCCACCACGAGATCGGCCCGCGGATCATCGAGAACGGCGACATGGTGGTGCTCGACTTCGGCGGCCTCAAACATGGCTACGGATCAGACACGACGCGGACTGTGCACGTCGGCGAACCCACCGCCGAGGAACGCGAGGTTCACGACGTCGTCAGACATGCACAGCAGGCCGGGTTCGAGGCCGTGCTGCCCGGCGTCGAGTGCCAGGAGATCGATCGCGTGTCCCGGGCGGTGATCACTGAAGCCGGCTACGGCGACTACTTCATTCACCGTGTCGGTCACGGAATCGGACTGACGACTCACGAGCCGCCGTACATGGTTGAGGGCGAAACCCAGATCCTCCACCCCGGCATGTGCTTCTCGATCGAACCCGGAATCTACCTGCCGGGCAGGTTCGGCGTAAGGATCGAGGACATTGTGACGGTCGTTCCCGACGGCGGACGGCGACTCAATCAGACCTCGCACCAGATGAGAATCGTCCACTAGTCAGCCGACGTGGTCCACGACCTGACGTGGACCGGAACGAGATCGCTCCGGAGAGTCCTCAGGAACGATCTCATATTGGCCAGGCTCAGCGCTAGGCAGAACCCATGCACCACCGATCCCGCCGGCAGGCGCGATTTGGCCGATGCGGACAAGCAGGTAGTCCGGCTTAGCGGCCACGGCCCAGACGTGCCCGTTTTCTGGCTCGCGTGAGCATCCACCGAACGCTGTCGTGGCTGTCCATTCGTGTCCTGGAGGGTCTGTCAGCTAGATTGCAGGCGCCGTGACCGGCGATGCGGGGCCGGGGCGGTCCCGTGGGTGTGTCCGATGGCCTCGAGCACCACGGCGGGCAGGCTCTGGGTGCTCATCATGATCTCCCGCTGCCGGCGGGCACCCGTGCCGGAGGTCAGGATCCGGGCTGCTTCCGAGGTCACTTGCTCCTCGTCTCCGCTGTCGGCCAGGGCTGGGCGGATATGGGAGAGGAGGACCTGGACCGCTTCTCCGGCCGGGCATGGAATGTTCAGCAGGGGGTGCAGGAGGGTGTCGTCGACTCCTGATTGACTTGCCTTCCACGCCGCCAGGCGCAGTTGCCCGGCGGAAAGCCGGGGCGCAGAAATCCCGGCGCGCCATTCCTGGGCGGCCCGTTCAACGAGTCCCCGCACTATCGCGGCAATCGCGGCCGCGTGTGAGGCCTCCATGCAGACGTCGGCTATGCGTACCTCCACCGTCGGGTGGTTCCGGGAGAGGCGCGCGTCGAAGTACACCATGCCTTCGTCGAGGAGTACACCCGTTGTCAGCAGGGATTGCACGTACCGGTGGTATTCCCGTTCTGATCCGAACCTTTCGCTGGGCCCGGAGGTCGGCCAGCGGTTCCAAGCCTGGTAGCGGAAGCTTGCGTATCCGGTGTCGGCGCCCTGCCAGAAAGGGGAGTTCGCGCTCAGCGCCAGCAGCACGGGCAGCCAGACCCGGATTCGGTCCAGGACTGCCACCCCTTCCTCACCGTCGGTGATACCGACATGAATATGGAAGCCGCAGGTGAGTTGCTCCCGGAGCGTCAACCCGAACCGGGTTGCCATGTTCAGGAATCGGGGCTGCGGTACAAGGGTAGGAGTGGCCGGGACGGGACTGGTGGCCACAGCGACCGCTCGTGCGCCCACCGAACGGGCCGCTTCGTCGGCAAGCCGCCGGCCCTCGCGGATGCCCGCAACCACTTCCTGCAGCGTGGAACAGACAGGCCCAACGGCCTCGAGCTGCTCTTGCTGGACCTCCAAAGCCAAGAATGGGCCGCCACTGGTTTCAGGGCGCTGCGGGGCCTTGGCCAAGCACGCTTCAGCGGCGGGTACGGGCTGCCCTGTCGTGGCATCGACGAGCAGGAATTCCTCCTCGACGCCGAACGTCCTTTGAACCCCGCCGCCAGAACGGTTGGGTGGTCTCGTCATTGAAGAATTCAAGGCAGCTCCTAACAGGAAGGCCTCCAGCCCTGCTACTGCAGGGCGGCTGCCAATGAAGCTATGCAGCCTCCTCCACGAGCCATGATCACCGGCCCGCTCGCGCTGCTGATTTCCCCAGAGTATCCCCGATAAAAGCACACCGGAAGGAAAAGACACTAAGACGGCCATCCAGACGCTCGCGGGCATGCCGAACCGGGGCAGCGAGGGATGGGACGCCGGATCGTGGCCCTAAATCATCCTCACCGTCGGCCGCATCAGTGACCGGAACAGGGAACTTTTCGGGTACGGCACCCACTTCGTGGACGACACCACCACGCTCTGGTTCTGCATCCGTGGCGCCTGTTTCGATGCGATCACCGCCGAGGTGTTTTTCCACTGTAAGTCCGGCCAGTCCAACGGCCCGGACAATTTCGCCCTAAAGGCAGCCCAACTGTCCGACCACGCCCGCAAACCCTACGCCGGTTGGAGCCGCTGGAAGCTGGCTACCGACGTGCGGTGAGAATGTTGTCATGGACGTTCTCCCAGCCCTCTGACTGCCACCCGCCGGTGGTGGTGACATCCGCCACCAGAACGGCCGATACACCCGCCACCGCCGCAGCGCTGGAGGTCGTTCTTGCCTTGGGCCCTGACCGCTGCCCTGCTCTGGACGCGCTCAGAGCCGCGCAAACTAGCACCGCGGCGACTTGACGTAAAGAGGAGATAGAGACTACTCCCGGCGAATTCCAAGGTCCATGCTGTACGCACCGAGCACTTTGTGTGATAGGGGGCTGTGGCATGTTCCAACCGTCAACTACTCGCCTCAGGCGGTATTCTCCCGCACGGCCCGTGGCACTGACCACGGTGCACCGCAAGGTGTGTCTAAAGTGAGCGAGCAGGCAGTGACCAGGCCGAAGGCGCCTCCGGCCGTGTGGATCTCCTGGGTGGCGTTGGCGCTGATGACCACGAGTTCGGTGGCCAGCCTCCGCGCGGCCCCGACCATGGCCGTCTACGGCCTCGCTTCAGTCTTCCTCTATGTGGTTCCCGCGATTGTCTTCCTGCTGCCCACCTCCCTCGTGTCCGCCGAGTTGGCGTCCGGGTGGAAGGGCGGCATCTACAACTGGGTATCGTCCGGAATCTCCAAACCGATGGGCTTCCTGGCGGTGTGGTGCCAGTTCGCGATGACGATTTTCTACTATCCAACCCTGCTAGGCTTCGTCGCGAGCACGCTCGCCTATGTCTTCAACCCGGCGCTGGCCAGCAACGGTGTGTGGACAGCCTTGGTGATTGTGGTTGCTTACTGGTCCGGTGTGTACGTCTCATCGCGCGGCACGAAGGGCGTGGCAGGCCTGGCCAGCGGCGGCCTCATTATTGGCACCCTGATCCCCGGCGCGCTGCTCGTGATCCTGGGCGCCGTCTTCCTTGGCCAGGGCAATCCGTCGGCGGCTCCGATGACCGCGGCGAACTTCTTCCCCGAGTGGGCCGGGCTGGCCAGCCTCGTGCTGATCGTGAACAACTTCCTGTCCTACAGCGGCATGGAGATGAACGCGGTGCACGTGTCCTCCCTGAAAGACCCCGGCAAAGAATACCCGAAGTCGATGTTCCTGGCCATGGGACTCGTACTGCTCATCTTTATCCTGCCGGCACTGGCGATCAGCTGGATCGTCCCGGCCGAGGAGCTCTCCCTCACCGCAGGTGTCATGCAGGCCTTCGACGCGGTGCTGGCCTCGTTCAATATGCAAGGGCTGACGCCGATCCTCGGCATCATGCTGGTCGCCGCTGCCCTCGGCGGCATGCTGACCTGGCTGGCCGGTCCGTCCAAGGGCCTGCTGCTGATCTCGCGGGAGGAAGGCTACCTCCCGCCGTTCCTGCAAAAGCTGAACAAGAACGGCGTCCAGCAAAACCTTCTGGTCGTCCAGGGACTCATCACCACCGTGATCGCGCTCGGTTACGCGCTGATCCCGGATGTCTCCAGCGCGTACTGGATCTTCTCGGTGATCACCACCCAGGTCTACCTGATCATGTACCTGCTGATGTTCGTGGCCGCGATCCGGCTCCGGCGCAACGACCCGGACCACCCGCGTGGCTTCCGGGCACCGATGCTGATGGCGCTGTGCGGCGTCGGATTCACCGCCTCCCTGGCGGCACTGCTCGTCGGGTTCGTCCCGCCGTCGCAGTTCGGCAACGGCGATCCGCTCGTCTACTTCCTGATCGTCGGCGGCGGCGCGCTGGGGCTCGGCTTGCTCGTGCCTTTCCTGTTTTACAAGTTGCGCAAGCCCTCCTGGAAGCTGCCCGACCAAGAAACGCAGACGGAGGTTCCGAGGTCATGAGCACGCATATGGAGTCCTCAACCAAGCGCGGCCGCTCGGTCCTTTACATCGTTTCCATGATCCTGCTCGTGGTGTTCGCCGTTGTCGCGCTGCTGACATTCAGGCAGGCGAGGGAGACGCAGCAGTCGCTGGCGAAGGCCGACCAGCTGATAGCGACGATCGATGCGGCCGGGGGGACGGCCCCCTCGCGCGAGCAGATAGCCCGGGTGCTTGGCGACGACGGCGGCGCAGTCTGCGCGAACCCCAACGACGCGCTGAGCCGGGCCACCTTCCTGAGCCAGTTGACGAACGGGGCCACCGGGCCCGGAAACAGGCCGGTGATCGCGAACGCCAAGATTGCCTTAGGCGAACTCGCGATTATCAAGGTCTACTGCCCGGACAAGCTGGCTGAGTTCCAGCAGTTCATCGACGGCCTCAAGACGTACCACACGGGTGGTGCGTAAACCGTGGACCTGCGCTCACGCATCACCGATCTGATGCGTCCGGCACGGGAGGAGCTGGCCGAGTTCGTGGCCATCCGGTCGGTGGCGGACCCGCGGCAGTTTCCCGCTGAGGAATGCGCCAGGGCGGCGCAGTGGGTGCTCGATAAATTTGCCGGGCTCGGTTTTTCAGATGTCCACCTCGAACGGACGCCGGACGGCTCCGACGCGGTGGTCGGCTCGCGACCCGGCCCGGATCCGGATGCGCCCACTGTGCTCCTCTACGCGCACTACGACGTGCAGCCACCCCTCGATGATGCCGCATGGCGCACGCCGCCCTTCGAACTCACAGAGGTAGACGGCCGCTGGTACGGACGCGGCGCCGCCGACTGCAAGGGCAACATCCTCGCCCATCTGCTCGCATTGAGAGCGCTCGGCAACGACGTGCCGGTGAACCTGAAGCTGGTAGTTGAAGGCTCGGAGGAGCAGGGTACCGGCGGCCTCGAGGCATTCGTGGCGAGTCACCCCGGGCTGCTCAGTGCCGATACCATCCTCGTCTGCGACACCGGCAACGCCGCCGTGGGACACCCCGCGGCGACCGTGACCCTGCGTGGGATGGTCAACGTTGTCGTGAGCGTGGAGGCCATGGCATCCGAACTCCACTCCGGCATGTTCGGCGGTGCAGCCCCAGATGCGCTCGCTGCGTTGATCTCGATGCTGGCATCACTGCGCGACCAACAAGGCAACACCACTGTCACCGGGCTGGACAACACCCAGACCTGGACCGGCGCGCCCTATCCGCCCGAACAGTTCCGATCCGACGCCGGAGTGCTTGAGGGTGTCGCGCTTCTGGGCGACGGCAGCGTGTCCGACATGCTCTGGGCACGTCCGGCGCTCACCGTGCTCGGCATCGACTGCCCGCCGGTGACAGGTTCGACGGCGGCGATCGTGCCGCGCGCGTCCGCTCGCCTTAACCTGCGCGTCCCGCCAGGCATGGCGGCCGTCGACGCCCACAGGGCGTTGGTCGACCATCTCAAGGCCGCCGCACCTTGGAAAGTCCGAGTCACCGTGGACCTGGAGGCTATCGGATCACCTTTCCAAGCAGTGGTCGGCGGTCCGGCCTTTGAAGCAATGAGCGCAGCGATGTCCGAGGCCTACAGACGACCGATGACAACCCTGGGGCAAGGCGGGTCGATCCCGCTGTGCAACGTGTTCGCCGACACCTACCCGGACGCGGAGATCATCCTGCTGGGCGTCGAGGAACCACTCGCGCTCATCCACGCACCGAACGAGAGCGTCGATCCGGGCGAGATGAGCGCCCTGGCCGAGTCTTTGGCCCTGTTTTTCCAGCGGTACGCCACGCTGCGCGGTTAGTCGCGTCCGGCCACCCACGCCGCGGCAAAGGCAAGCGCCGCATTCCATGACGATGCAGTATCCGGTGTGGCTCTAATAAAGTCTCACCATGGGGCTCGAACCATCGACAAATACAAGAGGCCGCCCGTCTGCCCACAGATACTTGCCATGCCCAACATGGATGTTGCGCTGAGGAGCGGAACGCAGAGGGGAGAGGCCTCGGCCGTCCCCCACTGAAATAGCCGACGCATGCCGGCGATCCTGCACGGAAGGTGCAGACGCGGTTGAAAATCAAGGCTGTTCTTCACACGGATCAAACTCTAGGCTGTGCCTCACACTTATCGATCTGTGGAGGCCACTGTGCGTGTGTCCGAAAAACCTGACCGGGCGGTTCAAGCCCGTCATCTCGAAGAAAACCTTATAGACCGTCTGGCCAAGGGCAGGGAATGGGCGACACCCGGCGTCGAAGCCGCCCTCCGCCGTGCGCTGGGACAAATTGATGCTGGCATCGACGTAGCGTCGCCCCGGCTCCAAGCCACGTTGAGGTCCATTGCCGACGAGCTGGCCGGGGGAGTGGAAGCGGTCACCCCGCGGGTCCACGAGCGCATTGCGCGGATCATTCCCGAAGTGGAAGCGCGGGTCACTCACAAACCCAAAGGACGTTGGACAGGGAAACCGTGGCTAATCGTGGGCGCCGCCATTGCGGCCGTGCTCGCCGGGGTAGCCGTGTGGCGTGTGCTACACGCGGCCGAGCCGGCGCCGGATCGTGCGGAAGCGACCGCGCCGGAGGCCCGGCCAGTCCAGGCGGAACCCTCCACAACCACCCCGCCGGGCTCGCCTTCGATCCGGTCCTGATAGAAATCGGAAGCCCGATTGCCGGAAGCCAGAGACTCATAGGAACTCCCGAATCAGGTCCTCCCGAGCAGCCGCTTGACTCATTGGCTGCTATCAGTGACTGTTCAAGCGTATGGGGGCACTAGGGCAGGCACGGCCTCGTCCTAATCCTTGGAGCTAGCCAATTTGGCGTGTGTACATTGTGCGCACCCTAGGCTTTGGATCGGGTCGTGTGGTGTCTCGGGGCATGGGTGACGGTTCTGTATCGGGACATTGGTGACGGTTGCGGGTTGTTTTTGACGGTGCGTCCGGGGGGCTTGCCGTTTCCGACTGTTTTGGTCCCGGCCTGTGGGTGGGGGTAGGACGTGATGTGGGTGCCCTGGTCATCGAAGAACTGGATTGTCCCGGGATCCCTCTTTACGCGACGCCAAGCGGGACGCGCAGCCCCGAGAAACGCCGTTACGGCATGCTTGGACCTCGAGGCTTGGTGGGTGGTCGTCTGGGTCGGAGATACTCGCCAGCTCCTTCTCGCGATGCGTGAGGAATATTGCTCTGCATGGCCAGCAGGGAGACCGGTAAGAGGGAGTCCGAAAGGCCCGCCACGGGCACAGCGGCACATGTCGATGTCGTCATTACTCTGCCGGAGGCCATGACCGGCAGGGCCAGCCCCGCGAAAGCGGCGGTCGGCGACAAGCCGGTCTTCGCCTATATCGCCAGCCTGCCGCAGCCGCAGCGCGGCATCGCGGAAGCGGTCGATGTGCTGGCGGCGAAGACGCTGCCCGACCTCCGGCGCTCCGTGAAGTGGGGCATGTCGTACTACGGCGTCGGCGAGGGGTGGTGCTTCAGCTGCGGCGGTTTTGCCGGCCACGTGAAGCTCATGTTTATCAATGGCGTGGCGCTCGAGCCTGTACCGCCGGTGTCACCGGTGGGGATGGGCAAGTCGACGCGGGGTGTGGAGCTCGAATCTGTGGACGACATCGACGAACGTCAGATCGCGGCGTGGATGAAGCAAGTCGCGTCCGTGCCGGGTGTTGGGGGCAAGAAGCGTTGAACCCGAGGCTTGCTGCCGAGGCAAGCCGTCGCCGGGAAATGCATGACACGTGACGCGAATAGTCTTTGCGGTTGAAGACCAGTTCTGCTCACACGACTTCGCGCATCGACGAGTGCTATCTGACATGATTTTCGGGCGCGTTGTGCTGTCCTTTTTTGCGGGTCATGGCCAAGTCGCCCGTCCGAATGTCGAACGGCAGCGTGGTGGGCGGGATCGTGACCTTCATCTGCGCCGTTCCCGCCGTGGTTGGTCTGTCCTTGCCCGACAGAGCGGTTATTGACATGACGACCACGGCCTGTTCTTCACCTTGGCCGTCGTCGATCCGTTTTGTGGTCATCAGGCAGTGGAACCGACGGCTGTGAGCACGTGTTTCATGAATTGGCCGGACGCGAACCAGCTAGTGGCCGTCCGCCTGGAGTACGGCAGCGCAGGACGCCCGGAGAGAAGATACAGGCGTCAGCGAAGATCAGTACAATGCGCTTTTGCCGGCGTTGAGCCCTAACTTGACAGGTAATTTGTCAAGTTGACTGACGTTCTTTTCTACCTTGGGGAACGTAAGGTTTGATTAGGGGGAGCGGACTCCGGTGGGGGACTTCAGTCCTGTCGGCACAAGTGCCCCTCGTGCACCAATCCAGACGCATCCTCACCGTCCGGATGTTTCCTCCCGGTCCTGCCTCAAGTCCAAGGGGGTTAGGCGGCATCGACGTTCCGTAACGGACAGCCCGATGGCATGGCACGCATTCCCCTGCTGACAACGGTCTGACAGGTCTCTTTGTTGAACCGATGCCCGAGAGGCAGCAGTGACTCATATGCATATCAAGGAACAATGGAACCGGCTCGATCCGACCACGCAGCAGTGGCTGATGGACAACCCCGGTTGCATGGTCTTGCCACGCACCCTAGCGGCCATTTTCAACAAGGAAACAAGTGAGAAAGCCGACACCGATATGCATGGCGAAGCAGTGCTCACGGAAGAGGACAGGCAATTCATTCAGGCCAAGGCACGCGAAGCCCTGGGCACTGGAACCCCTTCAGACTTTCGCTTCTTTGACGCCGTCCAACCCTGACCACCACCTCCAGCGGGCATGGGGGCGGTGCCGCTGCAGGAAGCCGTCCGGGCAGACGGACCAGCGGTCGGGAATCCCGGCCGCAATCTTTCCGCCTGTTGGACCGGACTCTCCAACACAAGGGCACCATGCGTGCACCTTCAGGGCTAAGGCGGCCGGCACCCCGGGATCCGTGTACAGGTTCCTCGGACGATAGGCATAGGCCATGAGCACATCGGAGGGGCCGTTGGTCGTCACCCTTGACCTTAGTGGCCAAGATGACTATGCCATCCTGGTTTACGCCTTGGGGGCCGCTAGCGCGCAGGCAGATCACGGGGCGGCCGCAGAGGCGGATGTGAACCAGCGGCAGTATTTTCTGGACCGGGCCGCGGCGGCCAATACCCTTCTTGAAAGGGTTCAGACCGCAGTGGACCGGTTCTACAGCAGATCCGGCACGGAGCAGCAACCACGTTGATTGCGGCAAGTGCTCCCCAAGCCCCCCGGCATGGCAGAGTCACTCTGGTCATTGACCGTCCATACACATGCCGTGCAGACCAATGCCCCCTTACGCGACGCCAAGTGTGGCACCCAGCCCCGAGAAGCGCCGCTACACTGCGCCGGGCCCACCCGCGCGCCTGCAAAAAAGGCGCACGGCTGCGTCGAAAACTTCGGGGTCCAAGAGCGCCGCCGAAGAGCGGGCCGCGATGAAGCAGGGCGCCGACGCCCTACAGTCGGTTATCGACGGGACTGTCCGATAGACGGTGTGTGGGTCCGGCCGGTTTTCATTAGTGAATGGCTCTTTCGAACCTACCGGCGAAGGTGATCGCGAACGGATTCAGCGCAGGCTTCCACTTCATCACCCAGCGTGCCCGACCGCCGCCGGTCGGATCAAGAGACCTGGTGACCAGATACAGGCATTTCAGCGCGGCGGCCTCGTTTGGAAAGTGCCCCCGGGCCCTCACCGCCCGCCGGTAGCGGGCGTTGATCGACTCGATCGCGTTCGTTGTGCAGATCACCCGCCTGATTTCCACGTCGTACTCCGGGAACGGCACGAATTCCGCCCGGGAGGCCTCCCTGAGCCGCACGATTGCCGGATATCGCTGGCCCCATTCGGCCGTGAACTCGGCGAACCGGTCCTTTGCCGCTTGCTCGGAGGGGGCCGTGTAGGCCGGCTTGAGTGCCTTGACGATGCCGTCACGGTGCTGGCGTCCGGTGTGGCGGAAGCTGTTGCCGATCAGGTGCACGATGCACTGCTGCACCACCTTTCGCTCCCACGTGGTCGTGATCGCCTCCGGAAGGCCCTTGAGCCCGTCGCAGACAGCGATCAACACATCTTCCACGCCCCGGCTCTTCAGCTCGGCAAAGACCTGCAGCCAGAACCGGGCACGCTCGCCGCCGTCGCCGGCCCAGATCCCCAGAATCTCCCGCTCCCCGTTCACGGTGACGCCCATGACGACGTAGAACGGGGTGTTGCGCACCTGCCCGTCACGGACCTTGACCACGACCGCGTCAACGAAGAGCACCGGATAGATCGGATCCAAAGGTCGGGCCGACCATTCGGCGAGTTCCCCGGCGACCTTCTCCGTGATGCGGCTGACGGTGTCTTCCCTTGGCGAAGGTCAGCAGGTCAGGGACGACGTCGAAGTGCTCGACGGCGAACCACGTCCCGGTGCGGCCGAAGCCGGACATGACTTCGTCGGCGATGAAGACTATGCCGTGTCGTGTGCAGAGCTCGCGGACGCCCTGCAGGTATCCCGGGGGCGGCATGTAGATCCCGGCTGTGCCCGGGACGCTTTCCAGGATGAGGGCGGCGATGGCCCGCAGCGGCTATCTGAGCCGTCCTACGCTCTACGCGCGGCTGGCCAAGCTGGAGGAACTGCTGGCGGTGGATCTGGACGACGCCGAATCCAGGACATCCCTTCACGTCGCACTCTTGCTGCGCCGACTGCGGGGGCTCTAGCAGCGGAATCTCCGTTCCAGGCAAACGGGATAGGCAGCCATCCGCCGGGAGGATGGCCGTGCAGCATGGAACCAGGTTGCATCCCTCCTGGATGAAACCTGGTTCGTGGAACGCAATGCCTGCCTGGTGGCAGCAGGAAGCCAGCGCAGCGCGCTCGTCATCGAGCGCACAACGGCGACCGTCTCGGCGCCCGGCCGCGAGTAAGCGGCTGGCAACCGGCCCGGCGGATTCACGGGGACGCCCAAGCCGGACCGTGGATATCAACTCCGCAAAGACGCGGTCCTGACACCCGATTTCAATGCCAGCATCAAGGAACACGGCGTGATAAAAACTGTCATCGTCCGTCGCAAGGACGGCCTAGTGGCCGCCGAGGATCTCTACAAGGGCGAAGGAGAGGCCGAATCCGACGGCGATTGCGATGCCGGTGGCGGCGCCGGCGTCCCGGAGCCCCTCCGGCACCATGCGGGTCGTTACGTTCGTCAGGATGCCGCCGCCGGCGAAGGCCAGCGCGAAGGCCACCACCTCGGGCGGGGCTGCCCGCAGCAGCACCATGAAGAAGGCCACCGACACGGCGCACAAGAACGTCATGGCCAGCCAGGCGGACATGACCTGGCGGGTGGTCATGCCTGACTTGCGCAGGGGTCCGGTGTCGGCCATGGCCTCGGGCACGCCACAGAGGAAGACAGCGGCAAGCACCGCGGCACTGATGCCGTAGCCGCTGAGTAGCGCCCCGGTGATAACAACCGCTTCGGCGACCACGGACAGCCCGATCACAAGGAACCTGGGCTCATGGACGGGTGGTTCGGACAGCCGCCGGCCGCTCACGGCACCCGTCACCACCCACGCCGTTGCCACGGCCCCGCCGATCAGTCCCACCCCGACATAACCGCTTCCGCCGGCCAGCCGCCCGGCCTCGGCGACAAGCTTGTAGGCGACGGCCGAGAGCAGGGCGCCGGCGCCGAGCCCGGTCAGGATTCCGAGCAGGACGCTGTTGCCAACGCGCCATCGCAGCGCGAGCAGTCCACCCAGGAAGTACGAGGACCCGGCTAGCAGACCCCAACCAAATGCCTGCAGCATCGGACCCCCTTCGGCTTAGGCACTAAAGCACCGCGCCTAGGCATCATCCCGAACGGCCGCGGGGATGGCAAGGGCCGCGCGAGAGGCGCCGCGGGCTGGAAGCTGCGCTCCGGCCCCGGGGGAAAGGGGCCGGGCATCAGCGCGAGGGTAGCCCCTTGGAGGGAACCCGGCATATTCGGAGACCATCTTCCAGCACGGGAACTCAGGACGCTGAAGGGGCGACGTTGCATCGGTCGGACAGCCCACAGCGATGCATCTGGGCAATTCTGAAGAGTCGACGCTCGTCCATCACGGCCAAACACGGCGTATCAATACCTTCTACACCTACGGTGGCGGCTAGGGCATTCTCCGCATCACCTGGAAAGGCGATGACGGGGAACAATCGAAGGACACCACGTCGACTGAAAGCCCGGCCTCCCGCGCCACAACACCTTCCCTGCTCTAGTGCAGCCGCTTTCACCCGTCCGCAGAGGGATCGTGCAGCGGGCAGTCAGACCGGGTCAGCTGCAGAATTCGAGGCAATGACGTCTTTGCGGATTGCCCAACGCGCGATGGCTGCCGCTGCGCCAACTGTGGCCCATGGGATCAGTAGCCAGGGCTGCCCAGGCCCACGACGCTTCACTGCAGCCAGAACACGAGGGTGGGCGCCGCGAAAAAGGCTCCGATGTGGATCCATTGATTCCGGACCTAGCGCAAAAGATATGCCAACACCCAGGCTAGTGAGGTTGAGAGTGTCGCGGCGGGGGACCGGCTTGCGGGCAGGCGATTATGTCCTTGGTTCTAACCGACGATCGCTAGTGAAGGAGGGTGATTCGGAACGCCAGTTTGACGGGGATGCCACGTCGCGCCAAACAGGTTTAGCGCTGGATCACGGATTCAGCGGTCTGTCGCCCCACTCGTGGATCGGCGTGCCGGTGAAGGAGCTTCCACCCGTCCGCTTCGCGTCGGTATACGCACGTAACGCGGATCGCGACGTCGCTCAGGTCGTCCTGCCCGCCGACCTTCACACGGACACGCTCAACTTCCACGGTGTAAGCCAGATCCTCGCCGACACCCTTCGCGATCGTTTCGACAGAGACCAGTGCCCCGTCCCGGAAGTAGGACGCCGCCCGTTCGAGCTGTTCGTAGACTGCAGCCCTGCCGCGCCCGAATCCACCGAACGGATTCCCCAGGGTGATGTCTTCGCCCTCGGAGTAGATGGTCTTGTAGCCGCTCGGGTCGCCGTTGACGATGGCATTGAGCGCGGCCTTTGCCTGAACCAGCAATTCATCAAACTCGGTAGCTCCCACAGCGCATCCTCCCCTTCCACTCCAGTCCAGTTCTCACAGTATGGCAGTGGTCAACAGCGCCTGCCCATAGATGATGGTGAAGGAGGAGGATGTGGTCAGAGCAGCAGGATGTCAGAGTGGCGCCGCGTCAGGCAAGGGATCGAATGAGGCAGGCGGTAAGCCGGGCCGGCCACCGCCGCCGACCCCTGGCTGACCGCCGGCGCAGCCCACCACACCCTCCTCTCGACCGCCGTCGGCATGGACGTTTTCGAGGACTTCGCCGAGATCGCCCAAACCGAACTCCTCACCATCGACGACGGCACCACCATCCGCGGATTCAAGAACGAACTGGCCTGGATCGCCGCCTTCTACAAACTGGACGGCGGCCCGTGACGGGGGCCGAATACGGGCTCCGTCACGGAGACTGCACCAGTCGCAGCACGTGGATTTCCTCACTGTTGCAAGCGATTCAGGGTCGATTCAAGTCGTTGTTGACCGAAGACGCACATCACTCCACCTACCCGAAGGCGGGGCGGAACCGACGGAACCGGCGAACAACGGCTGAGCCCCGCGCGACGGACCCAAGGGCCCGCACGGCAAGCGCGCTCTAGTTCAGCAGTTTCCTAGTGCGCGAGCCGGGAGATTGCCTCGAGGGAGGGGGCGCGTCCCGCCTCGATGTGGGCGAAGGCGACCCCGCGAGCGAGCTCCTCGTTGCCCGAAGCGATGGTGTTGCTGGGTCTTGGTGCCGTTGGCAGGCGAGGTTCTGATCGCGCTGGGACGTCAGGTAGACGAGCTACGTGATTCGACCGCTGACGGCTCGCATCAGGGAGCAGTTCGTTGCCGGAGAACACGGCGACGCGCTCGCGGATGAGTGTGCTGGCCCCGGCGATCTCGTAGGGGTCGCCGCGGTCGATCGCTGCGTGGGAGGCGGCGATGGCGGCATTCCCCCCGTCGATGCTCGCGCCCCGCGCTACCTGGCGGGCGGCGTGCGCGGCCGCCATCGGCTCGATGGCAAGCCTGACGTCGAACAGGTCGTTGGCGGCCCACTCGTCCCACTCGAACACCACAGCGCTCCGGCTGGGGGGTGCGCACAAATCCGTCGACTTCGAGTTGCCCGGGACCGGGGCGTCGCCGATGTTCCTGGGGCGGATCAGTCATACCTATCCATGACCGGATGGGAAGTGCGGGGGCGGCGGATATGGAGGCTCTATCCGGGCAGCTCCGCGGCCCTGGTACAGCAAAGGGAGCGCCCCGGTATGATCCAGGGCACTCCCTTCTGCGGATGCGGTCGCCCTCGAAGGGGGTCCGCTTACGTCATATGCCTTTGAAGGAGTCGTTGATCCTCGTCAGTTGATGATTTCGCCTCGCTCATCCGCGCGGAGTGTTGCCAGACGTTCTTTCCACGCCTGTAGCGCCTCGGGTGTCTGTCGTGTCCAGTCGGTGACTTCGCCGACGACCCTGAGCGGGGCATTGCTGCGATATGACCGGGTGGGGTTGCCGGGGAATTTCTTGTCGGTCACGTTCGGGTCGTCCTCGAATGCCCCGGTCGGCTCGACGGCGTAGACGCGCGGGGCGCCGTCACCGGCCGCGAGTTCCGCAGCGAGTCCCGCACCGTTGGGAAGAGCGGTGAAATAGATGTGATTCATCACGACTTCGGGACGGTAGTTCGACCTGAAGCCAGGCGTAAGGAGATCTCCGTCCCGGAGGTTGGCTTTCGTGCCGTGAAAGAACGGACCCTAGTCCAGCGGTTGGCTCACAGGTACAGCCTAAGCCGACGACATCGCCGAACGGCCTCGGGCCCGGAGGACTCTCGATTTAAAGGCGATGGGGACGCCATTTATCGCTGCGATATAGCCGCCATCTATCGCGGTGCCCTCGATGCGGTCTATTCCGGGGACAAGAAGCGCGGCACGGTAGGACTCAGGGTGCTCAAGGTCCTGGCCGAAAGCGATCTGGCGGAGGAAGGTGAACGGGCGGTCCTCGGAGCCGTGTGGGAAAAACCACTCGCCGACGCCGCCCGAGAAGCGTCCCGGGTGGACGGTCGCGACGGGCTGGCGGCAACGCTGCGGGCTGTTGTCGGCAGTTTCCGTACCCTTGGGGGTGAGCGGCGATGATCCCGAACCACCGGCAGCTCATACGCCTCGTGACCGGCGCCGACCCGGCATTTCTGGTCGGCAGCTTCGCCACCGACTTCCATTTCTTGATGCTCGGCCGTCAGAGTCTCCGGTGGTGATGCCGGGAGGGCGCGTGTTACTTTGCGCCGACGGCGCTCTAGCCCGCAGCCGGGCCCGCAATCTTGCGCAGGAGTCCGGCAAGGTGCTGAATGCCCGGGCTTTCGGTCATGGTCCTGCGGTGGACTATCCCCACACGACGGGCCGGCACGGGATGGACCGGTACAGCGACCACGTCCGCGGGCAGTGCGGGCCTGCCGAGACGAGGCACGAGCGCCACCACGGCCCCTTGCTCCACCAACGCGATGTGGGTTGCGAAGTCCGGATCGTAGACCCGGATATCCGGGACACGGCCCAGATCGGCAAAAATCCGCAAGAGGGCCTCGTTGCAGATGGCGCCGTGCGGGGTGCTGATCCAGCGCTCATCAACCATAGCGGCAGCTTCCACCTCCGCCCTCCTCGCCAGGGGATGGTTGCGGTGAACCAGAAGATCAGCGATGTCATCGCAAAGCCACTCGAGCTTCACGTGCTCTGGGATCACAAGCGGGACGGAGTTCCAGTCGTGGACGATGCCGAGGTCGGCTTCCCCGCCGGCTACACGTTCCACCGCTTCACGTGGGTCTTCGGCCAGTACCGTGACGTCCAGATCAGTTCCGGAGGAAGCCAGCATGCCCAGCATCGGCCCCACGAGCCCCCGGCACGCGGTGGAGAAGGATACCACCTTCAATCGGCCGTACGGTTTGGCGGGATCGGCGAGGAGCGTGGACTGGAGCTCCTCCAGTTCGGCGAGAATGCGGCGCCCATAAGCGGCCAGGGTCAGTCCGCGTTCAGTCAGCAGCACCCCTCGGCCATGCCGCTCCAGAACCGAGACACCGGTCTGTTTTTCCAGCTTCTTGATCTGCTGCGATACCGCCGACGGGCTGAAGCCCATCACCTCTGATGCTGCAATGACGGAACCATGGTGCTCAATCGCTGCCAGCGCCCGGAGCGCTCCGATGTCTATCATGAAGCAAACCTACATGCTATGCGGTGTAAATCAACGCTGGTGCTTCATTCTCCTGTCTGTCAGGGTGAGGAGCGTGAACCTTCGCCATTCCTTGCTTGCCACCCTCGTCGCTGTCTTGTGGGGCCTAAACTTCGTGGCCATCGACTTGGGCCTCCACACCAACGGACGCGACGTTCCGCCGTTGCTGTTCGTGGCCATGCGGTTTGTCCTGGTGGTCTTCCCCTGGATCTTCTTCGTGCGCAAGCCTGATGTCAGCTGGACCGCAATTATCGGCGTCGGACTCTTCATGAGCGCCGGCCAGTTCGGGCTGCTGTACCTGGCCATGGCGCTGGGCATGCCGGCTGGCCTGGCCTCCCTGGTACTACAGGCGCAGGTTCTGCTGACGGTTCTGTTGGCTGCAGTGTTCCTTGGCGAGCGGCCCAGCGGGCGTCAGTTGGCCGGCGTCGTACTTGGCGTCGCCGGCCTGGCAGTAGTGGCGGTGGGCCGCAGTGCCGTTGCCCCGCTACTTCCGTTCGTCGTTGTGTTGGCCGCGGCGCTTTCGTGGGCTGTGGGCAACGTGGTTGCACGCAAAGCGAAGGCGGCGTCGGGGCTGGGGCTGGTGGTCTGGTCCGGCGCGGTGGTCCCGCTCCCGCTCGCCGGACTTTCACTGATCATCGATGGTCCCGATGCCATCACCGCAACGATCGGAGACCTCCAGCCCGCCACTGTCCTGAGCGCGCTCTACACTGCGGTTTTCGCTTCGCTGGTGGGCTACGGGATCTGGAACCGGCTGCTCGCCAAGTACTCGCCGTCGGCCGTGGTCCCTTTCACGCTGCTAGTGCCGGTCGTGGGGATGAGCGCCGCGTGGCTGGCCCTGCAGGAGGTGCCCTCGGCCACCGAAGTGGCTGGCGGGCTGCTCCTGCTGGGAGGAGTGGCGACGGCGGTGCTCACCAGAAGCGGCGGGCGGATTCAACGACCGGGCCCCGCTTTGCCGCCAGCGTTGGGGCCGGCTTCGGCCAGTGGCTTGCAGGTCCCAGATGCCGACGAACAAAAACCCCAGCAGCTGCAGGGATCAGCCAGTGGAAAACCGCCTGGGAACTGACCTAAAGGGATCGACTGCCCGTCGCGCTGAGGTCCTGTGCGGTGGTCCATGCATTGTTCACTTCTGAGACGCTCCGCCGCTTTTCAAGTGGGGTCAGGAGCTAGATGGTGATTCTGCGGTTGATGATTCTTTCCGCGGTGTCGTAGAGGGTCTGGTTGTGGGCGCGGGCGTAGGCGCGGAGCAGCACGAACGCCTCGTTCATGTCGACATTCGAGGTGTGGGCGATCACGCCCTTGGCCTGTTCGATCAGGATGCGGCTGTTGAGGGCGTGCTTGAGCTGTTCGTTGATCAGGGCGTTTTCCCGCGCCGCGCGTTCCTGCAGGAGAGTGATGGTTGCCACGTCCGCGAACGCCTGGGCTATTGCGGCGTCCTCGGCACTGAGGGGGCCGGTCTCTTGGCCAAAGAGATTCAGGGCACCGATGGTCCGGCTGCGCAGGCGCATCGGGACGGCGTGCAGGGACCGGAAACCCTGAGACAGGGCAGAAGACTGGAAGAGAGGCCACCGTGAGGCTTCGGCCGCTATGTCATCGATGGCTACAACAGCTCCAGAACGGTAGCAGTCCACACACGGCCCCGCACCGGCCTCGAGTTGGAGCACTTCGACCAGCTGGCTTTCCTCGCTCGTGGAGGCCATCACCTGAAGGTCTCCGGCCGGATCGACAAGCACGAGTCCGGCCGCAGCGGCGTCAAGAACGCCCACTGATTCATCCACCAGGGTGTGCAGGAGGTCCAAGACGTCGTAGTCCGCCACAAGGGAGTCCGCAATCTTGACGAAAGCGGCGCTCACACGAACGGCACGGCCCATCATCGCCATACTCGGATTTTACCTGTACGGGCCCACCTCAGTCGCCCTCAGGGGTGAAGTCAAGGCTCCTGCTGACCACATCCCGGGCGACCTCCCGGACGGTACGGCCCTGGGCGAATGCGTACGCCCGCATCAGCAGGAGTGCGTCCCGTGCCGAAGTACCCGCCTGTGCCAGAACCATCCCTGTGGCCTGGTGGATCTCGCGCCGGGACAGCGGGGAGTCATCCGCCGGGGCGTCGGCTCCGTCCGCCGGGGTAAGGGTCAGGAGCTGGCGCAGCAACAGCCAGGTCGCGGCGTCGGCGAGTTGTGCGGCCGTAGAGTGCTCCGCCGGGCTGAGCGGGCCGGGTTCTGACCTGTAAAGCTCTGCCACGCCGACGTCCAGGGCACCGAGCATGAGCGGGAAGACGAAAAGGGCTCCAACGTGCAGTTCCAACAAGGATTCGGCAAAGACCGGCCACACGGTGTGTGGCCCCCGCCGCACGTCGGGAAGAAGCACAGGCCTGCGGGATATCAGAGCCTCCCAGCGCGGCCCTTCGCCGAGGTCGAACTGCAACTCATCGATTCGGGCCGCCACCGCGTCGCTGGCGCACACGATCGTCGCGGGTGACAGGCCGGAAAACACTGAAATCGCGGCGCCGGAGATCGTCAGCGACTCAAGAAATCCCTTGCACAGACTGGCATCCAGCCCTTCCGCCATTGAACCTGCGCCCGAGCCCGTGCCGTCAGCCATTGTTCCTCCAGTTTGTGCACGCCTGAAATGGAACCGGTTGGCAGCTGTTGAATATTCTGCCGGCGGCTGGGGAGTGCCATGGCCCGGTCCTTTCAGGCCTACCTCCCCGATCCAATGCCAGATAAAATAAGTGTGTTGCCCCGGACCCTGGTAGCGCCATCCTGTCAGCGCACTTTCCAGGAGGCCCGTGATGCGAGGCAATCCCATGATCCGTCCAGCGTCCACCCACCCGTATCATCGGTCCGGACCCATCTCAGATGTTCCGCGCATCGTACGGTGGCAATTGGAAGAGGAACCACCGGCCGAACAACCTAATGCCGGCCAGGGATGGCCGCCGTCGCCGTCGGCCCTGGCACTCGAGGACCTCGCCACCGAGTTGGCCGAGTTCCTGAGAGGGCGGAGAAGGCCGGGGCCGGAACAGTTGCCTTCTTCCATTCGGCGTCGCAGCGGAGCGCAGGATTCCGGTGTCTGGCGGGACCAGCAGCTGGGTGAAATCGAGGATCTCGCCGGGGAACTGAAAAGGAAGGTAGCCCGGTATGCGTCGTTGCGGGCAGTCCAATCCTCCGGCGCGAACACGGGCCCGGCCGATGCGACTGCTGTGGCGCGGATTCACCAGGCCCTGGAAGATATGGCCGCGACTGCCATGGGTCTGGAAATCGCATCCCGGGAGCTGTTCCTTCGGACGGGGATGGCCGGGGACCAGGCTTTGAAGATTGAGGCAGCCCAGGAACAAACGGCAAGAAGCGCAGAATGACCAGCCGTATCGGGGTGGACACACCTAGCGGCCGATGGCCCATCTCCGAAAGCGGGGTCGCTGGCTCCACTGAGGTTTCCCGAAAGCGATTCTGATACTCCGGGCCGGCCGTTAGGAAGAGGATTCCATGGGCGACGCCGACGACCGTCAGCGTGATCACCGCCTCGGGCAGGGGGTGCTTTGGGTCTTCTCGCGCAGACGACTATCCTGCTGTGTTCAACGGCCGGTCGCATTCCCGGCACGGCGTCCGCGCACCGACGTCGGCCAACAAGGTCACGAGCAGTCCTCCGGGTACGTGGCCCCATTTGTCGGCCACGACCTGGCACCACGCGGTGTGGTATTCCCACCCGTGCTTCATCACGTACACCTGGTGCGCGCCGAGGAGGGGTACTCCCATCCGTCGGGCCATCGGCTCGACCGGCTTGAGGCGGCCAAGGTCTCTGACCTCGGCGCGAGGGGAGTCGCTGGTCTGGCTCGCCTGAAAGTCGGCAAAGGTACTGACGGTCAGCTCGCCGCCAAAGACGTCCTTGTAAAACTCCATGGCTTCGCGGGCGTTGTTGCGGAAGCTCAGATAGGGATTGAGGCGGGCCGTCATGGGGGATTCTCCTGGCTTCCAGTCGCGCTATAACGTCACCACCGGGCCATGCTAACAGTCCGCCATGGGCCCCAACAGGGGAATCCCGCTCGACGGGTCGGGGCTCCCTGGATCTCTGAGATTCACAGGGGAGTGCTGCACTCTAGCGGAAGTTCAGTAGCAGGAGGGTGATGAAAAGCCCGACGAAGAAGAGCACGCTGCGGAGCCACGCACCCACTGATAACGTGCCCGCGTCAGACTGGCTCCGCCGCCAACGGACGATGGAGCCAGTCACTGGGGTTGCGAATCGTCATTCCGAGGGAGAACGACGCTGTGGCGTGCCCCTATGCGGGCTGCTGTGCCACGGCATGAGAGTATGCGGCCAACCTACGGGTTTCCTTGCATCTCGGGGCAAGCTGGCCCGTGGAATGCGGCGCGGGGTGGGAGGCCTGGGGTTGGGGGCCGGCGTCGGCCCGGTCAAGTGCCTGCCGGCATGCTCCTACGGCGGCCGGGAGAGGGCGAGCCGGGTGTAGAGGACTTCGAATCCCTTGTTCAGGCCCTCGTTCAGCGCTGGCCATACCTGCTCTCGAGCCGCACCCGCGACGTCATCCATGCCAGTCGCTGCCGCCTGCCTGTTGAGAAAGCCTCGCAGACGCAACACTTTGCTGGGTCAGCCACTGTCGGTAGGTCACTGGCGGGGCCGTAGTTTCGGACCAGGCTCCGTTCGTGGAGGAGATCGTGAACACGGCGGCCATCACCGCCGTCCGGGCGCAGCCGGTGAACGACCGCGCGTCAGCTGAGGCGTCCTCCGACGCGCTGCCCTCGGACGCGAGGCGCGCCGAGGGCAAGACCTAGCTCCGGGGTGCTAGCCGTTCTCGTTGCGGCGGTCAGTGCGGGCCACGGGGAGGTCGCCGAGCCGGTCCACCTGTTCGGCGAGGGCGTCGATCACGGCGCGGAGCTGGACCTGGGCCACTTTGGTGTAGGTGCGGACGTACTCGATCTCCTGAATGGGGCTGATGTAGCCGTCCGCCGTGGCCTCCGGGGCCGGAACAGCCTGGCGCGTGGCCACGGAATCCTCGGCACGGCGCAGGATCTCGCCGTACTGGGCGCGGGCGCTGGCTACGAGGTCCTTCGAGTACTGCTCGGCCTCGGCCACAAACTTCTCCGCGAGGATCTGCGCCTGTGTGATGACCTTGACCATCTCGTCTTTCGCTGCGGGGCTTACCGCGCCCGGCTGGCGCTGGTCCGCCTCGAGTTGCTCGGCAACAGCCCGAAGGAACTCGTGGACGGCATGCTGGTCATACCCGCGGTCAATCACCTCGAACGAAGCGTTGCGGATGTCGGAAGGGCTGATGCGGTCTTCTGGGCTAGCGGTGCTCATGGTATACCTCTTCCTGGTCTTCGCCGGTGGCCGAGGAGTTGTCCTCGACGCCTGCGTAGTCTTCGTACCGTATGTCGGAGCGCGGCGTGCCCGCCGCGACGAGTTCGCTGATGGTGTGCCCGACCATCGCCGTCGACCCGGCCACGAGGGCCAGTCGGCGGGGTGCCTCTGGGTGGGCCGCGGCCGCGGTGCCCACGTAGCCCTGGGCGCCGGGGAAGGTCGCGTCGTCGGAGACGACCGGGTGGTAGCTGAACCAGGGCTCGCTCGAAGCGAGTTCGGCGACCCGCTGCTGGTCATAGAGGTTCCACGGGACCCGCGCCCCGTGGAAGAGGTCCACCCGCGGCCCGGTGCCGCGCTCGCTCCATTGCTGCCGCGCGGCGTCGACTATCGAGGCCATCGGGGCGAGCCCGGTGCCGCCGGCAACCATGAGGAGGTCCCGCGAACCCTGGAGGGCATCACCGGATTCACCGATCCTGCGCCGTTCACCGGGGACACCGGAACCCGCGAAACCCTCCCGGCCCGCCGTTCCGTTGGATGGCCCGGCTCACTGCACCTCGGGGCGTCTCATCAAGGGTGTAGCCGGCGCGACCGCTGAGGTAGCCGGCGGAGGTTGTTTTGGTTCTGCTGCACTGGAGGCCGGCGGCGCGGACGGACTTAGCTGACGCGGCGATATCGGATGTGGGTGGCCAAGGGTGAGTGAAGCACCTCGGCGGGCTCGAAGCCGAAGGATTCAACCCCGTCGAAGAGACGCTCGCCCGAACCGAGCAGGACCGGTGCGATGTCGAGGGTGAGCTCGTCGATCACGCTGGCGATCAATGCTTGCCTGACGGTCGAGGCCCCACCGGCGATGTCCACACCGTTGTCCCCGGCGGCCTGGCGCGCTGCGGAGTAGGCCGCGTCGAAGCCCTCGGTGACGAAGTGGAAGGTCGTCCCGCCGTCCAACTGGATTGGGTCATGTCTGTGGTGGGTCAGCACGAACACAGGCGCGTGGTACGGCGGTTCGGCTCCCCACCACCCGGTCCATTCCTCATCCCAGTCCCCGCGGATCGGGCCGAACATGTTCCGACCCATCACGTACGCGCCCCGCGGGCGCATGAGCCACTCGTTCGCGACCTTGTCGGCGCCGTTGGCCCGCGGGTCGCCAATGTGCCAGCGGTGCAGCTCCAGCCCTCGCTTGCCCAGGGGGTTCTCGCGGCTCTGGTCCGGCCCGGCGACGAAGCCGTCCAGGGAGATCGACATGTGGCAGGTGGTGTCCGGCATCGCGAACCTCCTGAGTGATTGCGACTTGCGTGCGGTCGTGCAGGGATTCTGGGGAGCTTAGCACGTGATGGCATCCTCGCCGACCTCGTCCGGCGGCTGGTCGCCTGCAGGGCTTTCTCAAAAGCCACTCCGAGTGGCTGTCTGCCCAGCCGCCAAAGGTGGCGTGTACATCGCCCAGACCTGTGTAAACGTGATGCCCTGGCGCATCCGTGCCGCTCCCTGCTCTGTTTGCGCACATTGGGTAACTGCTTGGCTGAAGTAGTCCAGCCATGGCGGGCTGCGTAGCTATGGCGTTGGCATCTGGCACTGCTCAGCGCGGCCGCCGCGTTCGTCCCCCGTCCTCGCTCGGGGGTCGAAGCCAGATATGCTCGCCCTCGAGCGATCACTCCGCGAGACCTGTCATCGGACCCGAGGAGAGGCAGTTGTTCTACATCCAGAAGCAGGTGGGCCCGGGTCTTCGTCCACCTCCACACCCTTGGTTGGCAGATGTGCAATACAGTCTCGTTCGGCAGTGGCCAGCCGCCTCGGAGGCGGACTCTGACGCACTCATTGCCATGGAGGACGCGCTGGAGGGCGCACGCCCCGCCGCCCAAGGGGACAGAAGGAGCACCGACAAGTGGTCCCACAGCATTCTCGCCTCATTTCCGCTGGCGTAGAGTCTGGGCAGGACACTGCAAACCGGATCGAAGGGATGACAAATGACACTTAAAGGCTGGAACCCGCTGGTACTTCTGCCTGTCGCGTTCATCGTGAGCTTCGCTGTTTGGGCTGTTTTGCGCGCCCGACGCCGGAACTTCAAGGAATAACGTCGCCGAGCCTCTGGGCGTTGGCCGGTTAGAATGCGTTGTGCATGGCGGTCAGCCGAGCTGCGGGCCGATGAGAGCTGCGCGGTCCCGTGCTGGTCCCCGCGCGGGATCCAAGCAGGCAAACGGGGTTGCGGGTTCCCTTAGGCGAAGGCGAGGACGGGATTCTGGTCGGGCAGCTGGGCGAGGATGAGCCTGGCCAACGACCGCTTTAGGGGCAGCGACCTCATTGCTTCCGAACAATACTCAATCATGCCGACGGGGAGCGCCATGAGACTGATGACGGGGTCGTCGGACTGGATCATGATAATCGCCCGGGCCGCGACATGGGTCAAGTATGACTGCGAGAGGGTCGGCTCGACGGCGTCTGTCCTGAGTGATCCACCATTCGTCTTGGGCGAGCAGGTTCTCGAGCGAGTAGGGCTGGTCCTTGACCCAGAACCGGCTCTGGCGTTGAACGACGGAGCTGATCTGTGGGGGGTCGAGTCGCAGGCGCTGACGATGACCTTGTCGTCAGGTCCGGGGAGCTGCTCACGATGTAATCCATTGCCGCGGTTTCGGACATGGCGAGATTATTGTCGTCAGGCTTTATCCGGCGGCCATCGAGGTCCGCCCGGATGGCCTCGGCGGGCTCCGGCTGGCTCTGGTTCATCAGGCACCAGCTGGTGTAGAGGCCGTACAGCTCTTCCCTGGCCAGGCCGCGGTCGGTTTCCCGGTCGGTAGTCAGTGCCTCTGTCAGGAACCGGTCAAAATGCAGCTCCTGTCTGTTCCTTTATGCCGTGTGCATCGCCAGTATGACCGCCGACCCGGCGCCTGTTCGACAGACCATGCCGGGGGAGCGGTGCTACCCCGAATGCGGACAGGGCACACGTGTGTTGGGAGCGGTGGGGGTCAGGTCGTCGGCATCACGAGACGCAGTGCGGAACGGTGCGAGACTCAAAAGCCGCCGCACCGGCAGCGTGGCTTTCCGGCGGAACCGAACTGCTCCCCGAGCGGCCCTTCTTCACAGGGTCTGACGGGCCGTCTCGGGCGTAGGTGGCATCAGACGGGCGCGCTGCCGCGTCGCAGCAGGATGGCGGTGAGATCGTCCTCCAATGCAGTCCGCACATGCAGGTCCCTGAGAGCTTTGGTCACGTCTGACGGATGCGTGTCCCTGATGAGGTCAGCGAGCTTATCGAGGGCAGTCAGTGTTCCGCCGTAAAGATCCAGGACTCCGTCGGTGAAGCTTGCCAGCGTGTCCCCGGGCCCCATCACCGTTCTACAGGTTGTCCAGGACCCTGGTTCGCCGATACCCAGAGGCAGGCCGCTGCCGTGAAGGCGGCGGTGGGAACCGTCCGGGGAGACGATCATGGTCAGCCCATGCCCGGCGTCGGCGTACTGGAGCTGCCCGGTGACCGTGTCCAGGGTGCCCAGAAAAGCCGTGGCGAAGGTGGAGGTACGGTCGAGATCGCGGGCGAGTCGGCCGCTGGCAATGTCCAGGATGGTGCCGGGGTGCTGACTGCCGGTGCTGTGGATGGCGCTCCGGACAGTGGCGGCCATGAGGGCGGCAGCTGTGCCCTTTCCCATCACGTCAGCAATAGCCAGGCACACTCTTCCCTCGGATTCCTCCCATGAATAGAAGTCCCCGCCGACGTCGGCTTTTGGAAGGCAGATCCCTGCGACCACGTAGTCGGAACCGGCGGGCCCTGCGGCGGGAAGCAGGGCCTGTTGGGTGGCCCGAGCCCGGTCCCGGTCTGCGGAATCCCGGATCTCGGCTTCGGCCCATGTTCCGAGTTCATCCAAGTGCCGGAGTTCGATGGCGGAGAGCTCGCGCGGTCGGGTGTTGAAAAGGCACAGGGTCCCGACCCGGCTCCCGGGCTCGGCACTGAGAGGACGCCCGGCGTAAAAGCGGACACCGCGGATACCGACAACATCAGGCAGTGCCGCAAAGCGGCGGTCGGCCGTCGCATCGGGTACCACGAGGATGTCGGGCGACGTGATAGTGGCGTCGCAGAAAGTCTCCTCGCGGGGAACTACCGACCGTGCCAGGCCCTGGGGCGACTTCACGAACAGGTGGTCGGAGTCCACAAGATTGACTGCGGCCAGCGGGACGCCGAACAACTCCCGCGCGGCCCTGGTGATCCGGTCGAACCGCTCCTCCGCGGGTGTATCCATGAGCTTAAGACGGTGCAAAGCCGCGATCCGGTCCTGTTCGGTGATGGTTGGTGCCTCGTCGATTTGCACAGCTTCCCCGCTTTCGTCGGATTCAGCCTAACTGCCTGGGGCTGCCCCGGATCGCGGCACGCGTAAACACCTGACCAGAAGGATCAGCGAAGGCCGCGTCACGTGCTCCTGAACATCTTGATGACCGCTTGCGCTGCGCTGTGAGGTCTTGTTTGTTGGTGGGGACCGCGCGTAGCCGATGACCTGCGCGGGCAGGGATGCAACTGTCGCGGTTGTCCGAGCTGAGCGGTGCCCCTGGCGCGCGTTGCTCGGCCTCGGATCCTGACTTGGGCGCTGGAAATCGCGGCACTGGTTCCGGACGTGGCCCTCAGTTCCCGTCGCGGCTGCTGCGCCGTCCCCCGGCGATGATCTCGGTGCAGATGACAGTCATCGGCTGCGTGGATGTGCGGGCTAAGCGGAGGAGTTTTTGGAGGGAGGCATTCGGGCTCAGCCCGTCGCGTTCCATGAGTATTCCTTGGGCGCGGATGATGCTGTCCCTGCTGGTGAGTGCCGCGGTGAAAGGTTTGCTGAATCGGCGGGGTGTTTCGGGTGTTTGAATGTGAGCGAGGAGCAGGGCTGCGGGAGCGGCAAGCTTTTCGAGGGCCAATGCGGTTGTTTCGTCATATGTCCCGGACATGAGCGGCACGCTGATTACTGACCGTACGGGGTGGCCGTCCATCGCCTGAGTCCATAGGGGCCAACGGTCATCAGTGGCGACGTCGTGGATCAGGACTGTTCGTTGAGTGTCCCTTGCCGTGGGGCACGGTCCTTGTTCGAGTTTGTATTGGGCCTCATCGGCCAGGAGCACGAGCGGGTCGGTGGCTGCGGTGCTGCTCCCGCGGCCTTGTTCGTCGAAAGGCGACACACTGGCGCCGGTGCTTCCGGGGAATGTCTCATGGACGCCGGCGGTGAACAGTTGCAGTGCCCGGTCGACTTTCTCTGCGGTGAGGAGAAGGCCTTTGATGCGGGCCAGGACGAGCATGAGTTCATTGCGGGGCATTTTGTGCGGCACGGGCGACCTTCTGCGCTAAGGACAATACTGTCCGTCATGGGCGCCCCCTGCCTGGCCGGGACCGTTGCAAGCATCACCTTGTCCAACCCCAGCATAACCTTCCGCCGTCAACAGAAGGGTCGGGTGGACCTCGCTCGGATGCCCGATTTCGAGAACTGTTCCTGAGACGTTTCTCCCGCAGGGCTGGTGCATCTTTAGGCTCTCGATAAAGATCGTTAGGATCCTTCGTTTGCAGGACACGCCTACCATGCGCTGATCGCCCGAACCGGCCGGTCGGGCCGCCGTACACCTTTACTCCCAGGTTCTTGATCTTGTTGGTAGGGGCGGGGCCGCATCCCGTTTGTCCGGTCAAGAAGTGTTTACGGTGCCCACACCGGCGTGAGCGTCCTGCCGTTGCTGCTTTGTGGCTCGCTCCTTGCCCGCCTACCAGGAGACGGGCAGGAAGATCCCGGGAAACCCGGGGATCTTCCTGCCTCAACTCACGCAACTTTAAGTCAGCGGTTTGCTGGGTGCTGCGGACCCAACCGCGGTGTCAATGTTGGTGAAATTGGCACCATTTGATTATTGAGGAATTGAGCGACGACACGACCACCGCTACGGCGGCGTTACCGGTCAGTTGCCGGGGAAATCGAGGTTCCTTTGGCGCGGGCTGTCAGGTTACTTCGCGTTCCTCGGCCGATCATCCACTTCTCACGGAGGAAGTGCTGTCATACCGTGGGGGCGATGTTCTGGTTCAACCGGAACAGATTGGTCGGGTCGTATTCGTTCTTCAGTCCCACGAGCCGCCGGTAGGTATCCGCCGGGTAAGACGCCCGGACGAGCGTCGAATTCGCTTCACCCGTGAAATTCACGTAGGCCGCCGCATCCGGACCGAGCGCGGACGTCACGCCCCGGGCCCATTCGACGACATCCGCGAAGCCTTCCGCCGTCGGCGTCCGCGCAATAACATTGACGATGAATTCTTGGTCGCGGACTGCGAAGGCCGTTGCCTCGGCCGGAACCCGGCCGACCGCGCCGCCAAGGTGGTGCACGTGAATCTCGGTCATGGCGTTGGGCAATGCCGCAAACGAGTCCAGCAGCACGCGCACGGAGACGTCGTCGGCGGCGCGCAGAAATGCCGAGCGGAAATAGTTGTGCACGCCCCGCGGGTAGAGCGGATCGAGCGCCTGCTGCCACCCCGCGTACGGGTTGGCCGCGAAGACATCGGCGATGACCGTGCCCAATGACCGGAAGGGCGCGGTGGCGGCCTCACCGGCATCGAGATCGCCGGACCAGCACCCTCCCACAGCGATGACTGGCTTGCCGTGCACTGATTCTGGCAGGAACGGGACGGGCGGCGCCGTGGTCATATTGACCAGCGTTGTCAGCTCATCGGGGGCCGCCGCGCAGGCCGCCCGATAGCCGCGCCATACCTGCTCCGCCTCTTCTGCGGGGTAGAAAACCAGGCCGGAAAGGACGATAGGTCCCACCTCGTGCAATTGATAGTCGAAGGACGTCACCACACCGAAATTTCCGCCGCCGCCGCGCAGTCCCCAGAACAAATCGGGGTTCTCGTCGGCACTGGCATGAATAAACTGCCCGTCAGCGGTGACGACGTCGGCGCCCACCATGTTGTCGCTGGCCAGCCCGTGCTTGCGCACGAGCCAGCCGATGCCGCCGCCGGTGGTGAAGCCGGCGATGCCGGTCGAGGACACCAGGCCGCCGGTCACAGCAAGCCCGAATTGCTGGGTCTCCGCATCCACGTCCTTCCAGGTACACCCTGCCTGTGCCGCCACGCGGCGGCGGGCAGGGTCCACCTGGACCCCCTTCATCAGCGAAAGGTCAAGCACAATACCGTCGTCGACGGTGGAAAACCCGGGAATCGAATGGCCGCCGCCGCGAACCGACAACGGCAACCCCTCGCTGCGCGCGAGATCGACCGTGCGGATCACATCTGCCACCCCCGCACAGCGTGCGATGAGCGTCGGGCGCCGGTCGTGGGCCCCGTTCCAGATACTGCGTTCGTGGTCGTAGTCCGCGTCCCCTGGCCGGACGACCGTGCCGCGCAGGCCGACGGCGAACTCGGCGATGGTGGCCTCGCCGATGCGGGTCGGCCCAGTCTGCGTCGTTGTCACGATGCGTTCCTCCTGATTGCTGATTGTTTGTCAGATCCATTTGTCAGATCCAGGAACAACGCTAGTGACGCGTCCTCAATCAGCACTCAACACCGTCTCAACAGCATCATCCGAGTCCCGCCTACGCAGTGCGTCCAGCCGCTGACCGGCGATGAGGCATCTCGTTCGGCCGAAGATCGCCCCAGCCCTGTCAATTTCGCGGGCCGCCCGATGCGGATCGCCGAGCTCGCCGGATAGCTCTGCCACCATCAACCGTTGCCAGCCAGCGTGTCGCCGCCACGGGTCGAGTCTTTCCGCGGCCTGCCTGTACATTTCCCGCGCCGCCCGGACCTCCCCGGAGATCAGTTCGGCGGCACCGAGAATGGTCAGCGTGGCGCCCATCCCCACCTGATCTCCCGCGGACTCGAACCCTGAAAGGCAACGCCGGGCGTCTGTCAGGCCGCGGTCGATATCACCACCCATGGCGCGGAGCAGGGCGATATTAATCTCAGTCAGCAGCTCGCCCCGCCGGTCGCCCAGGCCGAGCCGAAGCTCCCGCGCCAAGGACAGGGCCTCATCGGCCTTGCTGTGGTCGCCACAGTCGCGCAGAATGCAGCCAAGTTGGTGAAGTGTTTGCGCCCTGGCCAGGTCGTCTCCTAACTCGGCGAAATGTTCGGCTGCATCCGTGATGACGGATATCGCAGACTGCGTGTCCGTCGAAAGCCTGGCCGCGTAGCCGATCGCGGACAGCACGTAGCCTTTGGCTTGGATGACGCCAACCCGCCGGCCCAACAGCAGGGTCTCTTCGACGCAGGGGACCAACCGTCCGGCGATCGGTACCAGTTGCAGGCTCGGCGTGATCACCGGCAGGAAGGGTGGAGTGCTGGTCTGAGACTGTGCGAGTTCGCTCAGGCAGGTGTTTAGGTGACGGGCGGCGAGTGGTCCGTCCTCTCGGGACAACGCGCACTGGCCGAGCAGCCAACTGCTGGCAGCGGCATGGTCGGGTCTGCCGCCCTCGGCTGCCTCGGCGTGCACGTCAGTCGCCAGCTGTTCGGCCTCGTCCAGGTCGAAAGTGCTCCAGGCGAGCGAGGTCTCAATGAGCCGGGCCATTGCCACCTCGTCGGGGTTGCCGATCTCCCGCATGATTGCCAGGGCCTCCGCGCCGAGCGCCCGATGCCGATCGCTGCGGCCCTGCCGGCTGTCCAGCCCGGTCAGGCCGATTAGAGCGGCCGCGCGCGGCCGGGTCGGGTCGGGAGCCACCGCCAAGGCACGCTCGACCCAACGTGCTCCCTCAACCGCGTGACCGCGGACGAACCAGAACCGCCACAGGCTGGCGGCGAGCCGGAGCGCGGTCTCGGGCTCGTGGGCGCACGACCAGCGCAGCGCAGCGCGCAGGTTGTCGTGCTCGCGGTCGAGCAACTTCGGCTGTTCGATAACCACCCCGGTGGCCTGTTCGGGATTGTGGGATTCGGCGATAGCAAGGAAATATGCGCAATGCGCAGCCGCCAGTTGAGCCGCCTCACCTGCATGATCTAGATTCTCGTGGCCAAACTGGCGGACGGTCTCCAATTGCCGGTATCGGGTCCCGGCGCCCCTCCTTTCGGCGATCACCAAAGACTTGTCCACCAGCTTGGCCAACAGGTCGAGCAGGAAGTTCGGCTGGAGGGGCGCGTCAGCGCAGACTGACACCACAGCGTCGAGGGTGAAACCCCCTGCGAACACAGAGAGCCGGCGCAGCAGAACCTGCTCCGGTTTGGTGAGCAGTTCGTGGCTCCATTCCAAGGTGCCGCGCAGCGTCTGGTGCCGCGTGACGCCACTGGTTCCCCCGCCGAGCATGGACAAAGCATCGCCCAATCTCTGGACGATCTCGGCGGGTTCGAGTAAGGCGGTTCTGGCCGCGGCCAATTCCAGGGCCAGCGGCATCCCGTCGAGCCGTCGGCACAACTCTGTCACTCCCTGCGCGTTGTCGGCGTCGAGCGCGAAACCCGGCCGGACCTGCGCTGCCCGCTCAACGAAAAGCCGGACAGAGGGCAGACGGCCCAGCACGGCCAGGTCGAGATCTTCGGTCCGCAGGGGCGAGGGGACGGGCAATGACGGCACCCGGTAGGTGTACTCCCCGTCGGCATGGAGTGGCTCCCGGCTGGTGGCCAGCACTTTAACCCCGGGGGATCCGTCAAGTAGCGCGACGACGAGTTGCGCACAGGCCGCGAGCAGGTGTTCGCAGTTGTCCAGCACGAGGAGCAGCGAGCGTCGCCTCAGTTGGTCGACCAGCGCTTGCACGCGGCTTGGCGCCGCGCCGGAATCCAACCCGAGGACCTCGGCTACGGCATCGGCCACCAGCAGCGACTCCCCAACGGCCGCGAGGTCGACGAACCAGACTCCGTCCACGTACTCACTACGAAGTGCCTTCGCGGCCTCCAACGCCAGTCTGGTCTTGCCGCTGCCGCCAGCCCCGGTGAGGGTGAGCAGGCGGGCATGGCCCATCAGCCGCTGGACGTCGACGAGCTCACGCTCGCGCCCGATGAAGCTTGTCAACGGGGATGGCAGATAACCGATGGCATCGTCTTTGCCGGTCACGCCAGCGGGCTGTTGGAGGCGCTGCTCGGGCGGCGAGCCGGTCAACAACTCGCGAAACAGTCCCGTCGTCCGGGTGTCCGGGTCGGTCCCGAACGCGTCGAGGAGTTCATCGACCAGCCGCTCATATCGTGCCAATGCTTCCGACCGCCGGCCCATTCGAGCCAGCACCACCATCTGCGCGCGTACGGCTGCCTCGTGGACGGGATCGGATTCGAGCACATGGGTAAGGATGATCAGCGCTTCCTCCGGTGCGCGCTCCGCCACCGTGGACGCCAGTTTCACCAGTACTTCGCGATGGATTTCCCGGAGCTCATCGCGGCGTGTCGTCAGCCAATCCGCATCCGGCAGATCCGGCAGAAGGTCACCGCTGTACAAGTCGGCGGCATCGCGCAGGCTTGCCTCGACACCGTCAGCCAACGCTGCTACGGCCGAACGCTCGAACTGCAGGACATCAACGTCGACCGGGCCCGTGTCATCCAGCACCACCACTTCACCGCGGATAGCGAGCAGCCCGTCGCTGTCGGCTCCGGCGCCCGCGAGCGTCCGGCGAGCGACGTACAGGGTCTGATGCAGATTTCGTGCGGCGGCCACCGGCTCCATGTCAGGCCACAGGCGGTCCAGTACCTGCTCGCGACGGCCACGCTGACCACGCGCCAACGCCAGCATCGCCACCACGGCCTTTGCCTTCTGCAGCCGCCAGCGGCTGTTCTCGACGGCGTTCCCGTTGATGTACACAATGAACGCGCCGAGAAGCTGGATGCGCAACCCGCTTTGGGTAGGCTTCATGATTCTTCAGTATCCGCTCGCCAACCGGGGTTGTCGAACAAGCAAATTTCCCACACGCTCGCTTCCTTGGCGCACTCTGTGCGCGGTCCCTGACTAGCAAGCAAGCCACCAGACCCACGTCGCGGCACCCCGCGGATACCAGCTCCTGCAGCCCCGGCGTACGGTCCCAAAGTCCCTTCCCGAAGAGGCGCACCAGGTCGGCGTTTAGTCTCTTCCGCTGGGTAGGTTGTGGCTCGTCGCACCCCTCCGGTTGGAAGCGCGGGGTGGGCCAGAGGGGCCTCTGAAAGGGTCGCCGCGTCCCGTTGACACGGTTCAGGGCCGCGAGGAGACTTTCTTTTGGGGGGTGCCTCTTCGAAAGGAGCCCTAAATGCCGTGGCATATCGAGGGCACATATTTTGAGAATTGCAATTGCAACATGGTCTGCCCGTGTACGGCTTCAGGACAGACCGCACCGGCCGATAACGAACGCTGCAACGTGGCCCTGGCCTTCCACCTCGAAACCGGCGAAGTGAACGGTGTCGACGTCGGCGGCCTGACAGTCTGCGTCGTAGCCGATACCCCGGCCCTGATGAGTGACGGAGGCTGGAAAGTCGGAGTTCTGATGGACGCCGCCGCCTCAGCCGAGCAGGCCGAAGCGCTCGGTGCAGTCTTCGGCGGACAGCTCGGCGGACCGATGGAGGGCCTCGCCCCCTTGATCGGTGAAATGGCGGGCATGGAGTCCCTTAACATGACCTACGCCGACGACGGGCGTGTCCACCAGGTCCGGATTGGCAGTGCCGTCGACATGGCGGTCGAGGACTTCGTGTCTCCCTTTGATGCCACAGGACTGGGAGTGAAAATCAGCGGGGTCGGATTCCCGGCCGACACCCTGGCAGCCGGCACATCCAGCACCGCCCGCGTCGACGTGTTCGGGATGACCTGGGATAACGCCGGGAAGAACTCCTTCTCTGCCCCCTTCGCCTGGTCCGCCTAAGTGCCGGGCAGGACTAAGTGCCGGGCAGGAGCGGCCTGACCGCCAGCCACCATGCCGCGGAGTTGGCATTGATCGGATGTGCCGCACTGGCGTGGTATTTCACTTTCTCAGGCCTGGCCGACATGTCCACAGGCCCGGGAACCATGGGACTGGGGCTCTGGGGTTTCTTGGGCGTATGGACACTGATGATGACGGCCATGATGCTGCCGGCGCTGGCGCCGCTCACTTCGACGTACCTCCGGTCCCTCCGTGCCGTCCGCAGCCGCAGGGTCCGGGCCGTCCGGACAACTGCCCTGGTCTGCGGTTACCTCTTGACGTGGATCGGATTCGGAGTCGTTGCTTACACGGCCGCGGCGCTCGCTGCGCTGCTGGCCGAGGACGCGGCGGATATCGCACCCTGGGTGGGAGCTGGCGTGCTCGCGGCGGCGGGCGCCTACCAGCTGACCCCGCTGAAGGATTTCTGTCTCAGGCACTGCCGGTCTCCCGTAGCATTCCTTTTGCACGTATCAGGGTACAAGGGCCGCCTGCGGGATGTCCGCGTCGGCATGTACCACGGAGTGTATTGCGTGGGCTGCTGTTGGGGGCTCATGGTGGTGCTGATTGCTGTTGGCGTGATGAACCTGGCATGGATGGCGGTGCTCACGGTGGTCATCTTCCTGGAGAAGACGTGGAAATACGGGCCCGCCCTCAGCCGGATCACCGGCGTCTCACTAATCGTGTTCGCGCTCTTCGTACCGGCTCACCCGGAGTTGCTGCCAGGGCTCCACATGACGGCGGCCATGTGAGGAAAGGTAATCGCTACCGTCGAATGACCCTCCGGGGAAGCTGGGGGGACGGTGTTACTGCGCATTAGCGCCACAGTCGAGGGAGAGAGCCACAGAATAACCCCTCCCTCCGTCTAGTGGCAGAAGCCTTGCACGGCTTACAAGCTCGCGCGACCCCTCTATGCTGACTTGCTTGGTGCCGCATTGGCCCTGATTCCGCATGATTGCTGGAGCGCTCCGCCGTAGTTTCAGCTTCGTGGCGGCCCAACGGACGCGGTTTCCCACCTGTATTCAATCCACACCGAATAGTCGTGGAAGCGTTCGAACATTGCCCGGGGTTCGGCGCCGTCGGCAGCTATCCAGAGGACTTGATCGTCGGGAGTCACGCCGTCCACCCTGCCCGTCCTCACAGCCTTGTCCTGGTGCCGAATTTCTACAGTTTCTCCCACAACGGGCGACCAGTGCGGCTGAAGGTGCAGCTTTTTCTTCACTGGAATTCCTCCTCAGCGGATTTCCACGGCTCCCGGTTAGCCTGCTGTCCCATCATTCTCGGAAGGACTCCCGGCGGCTGGCGCGGGATCCGCCGGGAAGCACGCGAGAGCCGTTTCATGGGCCGCCCGCAGTGCCTCCCGGACGGGAAGTGCGCGATGTTCTTCGGACAGGATTTCCACGCCCCAGGGACCGTTGAAGCCAATGGATTTCAGTGTCTTGATGAACCCTGCGACATCCTGGTCGCCCTGCCCGCAGAGGCGGCGATTGTCGCGTGTGTCTTCGAACAGGGAACCCCTCTCCGACGCCAAGGGCGAGATCGGCCGCGGCCTCGAGGTCATCGAGTTCGCCTGCGGCATCCCGCAGCTGCTCAAGGGCGACTACTCGGACCAGGTCTCCACCGGCATCGACGTGTTCTCCTTCCGCGAGCCGCTCGGCGTCGTTGCCGGCATCACCCCGTTCAACTTCCCGGTCATGGTCCCGCTGTGGATGGCGCCGATGGCGATCGCCACCGGCAACGCCTTCATCCTCAAGCCCTCCGAGCGTGATCCTTCCGCCTCGATGCTGCTGGCCAGGCTGTGGAAGCAGGCCGGCCTGCCCGACGGCGTCTTCCAGGTCCTGCACGGCGACAAGGAAACGGTCGACGGCCTGCTGACCCACCCTGACGTGGACGGCATCTCCTTCGTCGGCTCCACCCCGATCGCCCGCTACGTCCACGAGACCGCCACGGCCCACGGCAAGCGCGTCCAGGCGCTCGGCGGGGCGAAGAACCACGCAATCATCCTGCCCGACGCCGACCTCGACAACGCCGCCGACCACCTCGCCGCCGCCGCCTTCGGCTCCGCCGGGGAACGCTGCATGGCCATCTCCGTCGCCGTCGCCGTCGGCGAAGCCGCCGACCTGCTGGTCAAGAAGGTCCAGGAGCGTGCCCTGGCCGTCAAGGTCAACAACGGCACCGTGCCCGACGCCGAGATGGGCCCGGTCATCACGCCGGCGTCCAAGGAACGCATCGTGAAGATCGTCACCGAAGCCGAAGCCGCCGGCGCGGCCATGGTGGTGGACGGCCGCGACCTCGTGGTCCCCGGCCATGAGGACGGCTTCTGGGTCGGCCCCACCGTCCTGGACCACGTCAAGACCGAAATGACCGCGTACACCGAGGAAATCTTCGGCCCCGTCCTGGTCGTGGTCCGGGTGGAGGACCTCGACGCCGGCATCGCCCTGATCAACTCCAACCCGTACGGCAACGGCACCGCGATCTTCACCTCTTCCGGCGCCGCGGCCCGGAAGTTCCAGCGCAGCGTCACGGTGGGCATGATCGGGATCAACGTCCCGCTGCCCGTGCCCGTGGCCTACCACTCCTTCGGCGGCTGGAAAGCATCCCTCTTCGGTGACAAGCACATCTACGGCCCCGAAGGCGTCTCCTTCTACACCCGCGGCAAGGTCATCACCTCCCGGTGGCCCGAACCGACCCACGCCTCCGGCGCCTCCTACAACTTCCCCTCGAACTGATCTGAATGCGTTGGCCGGAGCTATATGACCGGTGTCGGAAGACACCCACATGGACCGGCCGCGCTGGCGTGGTCAGCGCAGACGGTCCCTCCGTCCTCGCGACTGTCCTGCACACCCACGCAGGATAGTCGGGGAGCGCCGGCAGAGAAGGAGTGATGACTTCTAAACGAATTGCTCCCCGAAAGTTGGACTGAGAATTCCGTCCTGGCTTTCGGGGAGCAGTTCACCTTTCTTGGTTCGGCTCGGCGTGGTTGGTCTTGTACCTATTCATGCCGCGGGGTCCTGCTTGCGACATGACCTGAGGGTATTTCTCAAAACATTTTCCCCGGATTCCTCGCGTACTGGGGTTTGGGGAGAGGTCAGGCTAGCCGGCCAGCGGAAGTGGCTCGGACACCGGCTCCCCCCGGCCTCAGATGTTGGCTGATTTCCCCCAGGGGCCGATCTGGTCCAAGGTGTAACCGTCCGGGTATGCCACGACGTTCATTCTTCCCGGCACAAATATGGGCTCGGTTGGCAAGGGGCGCCGCCTGGCCTTGAGGGAGCGGAACCTCAGCACTGCGTTGAACGGCATGCGCAGCGCTGCCGGGGCAGGTTTCAGGCCCAGGGCAACAGCGACCTGGGGTTTGTCCATCATCAGAGCCAGGATGGTCGGGGTGAACCGGCGAAGCCGGGTGGGGATGCGGCTGGCGAAGGCCTCGACGGTCGCATTGAGCAGCATCGAGCCCTCGGGACTCGGGCCCATGTTCCGGTCCTCGTACCCGTCCAAAAACCGTTCCGCCTCCGCGAAGGTGGCTGGGATCCCCTCGAGCCCCATCTGCCGGCCCAGTTCGGCGTAGAAGTCCGTGGCGGCCTGCCTCTCCAGCCCGGTCAGCCGGCGCCAACCGTGACGTTCGGTCCAGCGCAGCGGCAGGACAAGCAAGGTCATGAGGACGTAGACGAAGTCGTCCGAGGTACCGGGCACCCCTTTGTGGACCCGGCGGAGCAGTTCGATCATGGCCTGGCTGCGTTCGTGCTCGAACCCGTTGGCGATGACCTCGTGGATGATGATGCCGGTGTCGTAGGAGCGCTTCATCGGCCGGGATTTCATCTCCCCGGTCGCCGCCAGGGTCCTCGCTGTGGAGGGGATGGCGAAGTTGCGGTAGTAGGCGACGAAGAAGCCCGAATGGATTTCATTCTTGAAATCGAAGAGGACCATGTTCCGGTAGATCCCGTACATGTCCGTACCGCTGGGGCGTGTTCGGCGGGTCGGGTGCGTCAGAAGGTGCATGGGGGCTTTCTGTAGCTGCCGCAGGTTATGCCAGGGCAGGGGAGACATGGAGCTTTGCTTCGACGGAGAGCAGGTAGCTGCGCTCCTCCGCGGTCAGGAAGGTCGCCGAAGTGCCCGCGGCGAGTTCAGCGTCCCGGATTTCGACAACCATCCGGTGCAGCCTGTCCTGTACCGACGCCTGGGGGTCGGCCTCGAGGATCTGGTCAAGAGAAGTGCTCTTCAGCGCTTTGGCCCAGATGGACTCGACGCGGGCGAGGGTTTCGGTGTTCCAGCGGTGCAGGTTCTTGCGGGCAGCCCTGCCGGCAACCGCCGGGATCGTGAGTCCGGCGCCGGCCAGGACGGTCGCGACCAGTTCCAGCTGATGGTACGGGAAATCAGGTCTGACCAGTACAGCCAGGAATGTCAGGTGCCGGGCCAGCAAGGAGAGACACATTTCGGCCATCACCAGGAAACCCATGACGCAGCCGGCGCCCAGCATGGAGAATCCGACACGGAACGAGCGGCTCATACGCGGTACGTAGCGGAAGCAGATCACGGCAATTTCCGCGCTCATCGAACAGATGAAGAGGGTGAGCATCAGCGAGAACAGGAGAGCCGGGAAGCGGTCTTCGTAGATGCCCCACGTGGCGGTCGTGATAGTGGGTCCTGTGAGGAGGAAGAACGCGGTTTGCAGGGTCAGCGTGAGCGTCAGAGGCAGGGTGCGTGTCCACCAGGACCGGCGACCGCCGGCTTCCGGGGCGACGGCGGCGAACGCGGCGAGGCGCAGATACCAGAGAGAGATAATCATCAGGGAGTTCAGGACCAGCTTGACCAGGTTCATCCCGCCTAGTGCTGTGTCGACGGGGACGTAGACGGTCGGGGACATGAGCAAAGAGCCCATGCCTCCGTAGACGGCGCAGGAGAACACCAGATCGGTCCGGTTGCGAAGCAGGGCGGGAATGCGGGCCCCGGCCAGCAGGAACAGCGACGCGGCCATAATGAACTGCATCATCCGAAGACCGCCCCGACGTTGTCCGGCTCCGCGTCCGCCTGCCGGCAGGAACGGCGGATGCGGGAGGCCAGCCGGTCGACAACGAGTTCGGCAGATACCTCAGGCTCGTCGACGAGGTCGGTGCGCTTCAGGGCCGAGACGACGTGATCCGGGTCGAGGTGGGCCTGGATGGAGCGCATGGAGACGGGTTCGGTCAGTTGCAGGCGGGCTGCGGCAGTTCGCGCCCGCTCTCGGGCAACGCTGTAGTCCATGTGGAACGAGTCCTCGAAGTAGTCCAATGCGGCGTGGGGCACACCCCACCCCAAAGCAGGAGCGTATCAGCTGGCTGGTACCGTGTCGGCGTTGATGTCTTTCACGATGGCCCCGACTTCCCGCCAAGGCTTCTTGCCGGCGGCTTCTCGGGCATGCAGTCCCGTGAACGATTTCGAGCATGATTGCCGGCGACAGGAGCACGAGTACGCGTGCCGCACCTCTGCGTGGGTGTGGCTGGTGGCCGCATGCCTCAAGCTAGCCACTTTGGGGTGTGTGCGTTGGCCACATTTCGGGGTCTTTACGTCCGGCCGAGTGATACCGGCGGGTCACCGGCGACGAAGGCGAGAATTGTCAGCCTCCCATTCGTCTCGGGTGATCGCGTATTCGACGTCACCGTGCTCCTCGCCCGGAACGGACACCGGCCAGTCAGCGACGAAGGCCCGCACGAGGCGCATCCCGGATTTCTCCATCACCCTTCGGGAAGCCGTGTTGACGGCCATGGTCGAGGCTACAACCCGTTGCACCCCGAACTCGGTGAACCCTTTGGCGATCAGCGCGCGCGATCCCTCCGTCGCGTGTCCCTTTCCCCAGGCCGCGTGGCGCAGCCGGTAGCCCAGTTCCGGCTGATCTTGTGGATCGTCGGGTCCCGGCCGGAAGTGGAACCAGCCGAGGAATTCCCCGGTCCTCTTCTCGAGTGCGGCCCAGAACCCGTAGCCGGGAAAGCGCTGGTAGTAGTCGAGGAATGCCGGGAGGAATCGCCTTCTATCTCGCACCGGGAGGTGGGGATTCCGCCGGTGATGTACCGCATCACGCGCGGATCGCTGTCCAGTTCCACAAGTAGCTCGGCGTCGTCGGGGGTGAACTGCCGGAGCAGAAGTCGTTCAGTCTCCAGGAAGGTGAACATGCAGACATTCTCGCAGACGGCCGCTTCACAGAGCAGGCCCCTCACTCTATTGCCGCCCACTCGTTCAGAGCGCATCAAGTCCGCGAAAATCAGCTTGCGCCGGTTAGTCCGTCAGCCCCGCCACCGTGGACGCAACACAGTGGTTACTAAGGTCCCGCAGCATGCGGTGCAGACTGCAGCGGGGACGTGCACTCCAAAGTGTCGAATGACTCTTCCGGTGACCGGCTCAACGCAGGTAGACCGATATCCACGCCGTGACCAATCCGAACATTCGGGAGGCTCCTGTGGCCCAAGTGAGCATCAGCACTGAACGCGGGGAAATGCCTGCCTACTCCGCCACCCCGCCGGGCCACGGTCCCTGGCCCGGCGTCGTTGTCATCCATGACGCGCTGGGCCTGAGCCGCGATACCCGGGAACAGGCCGATTGGCTGGCCGGCGAAGGGTTCCTCGCGGTGGCGCCGGACCTGTTTCACTGGGGCAGCAGGGCCGATTGTCTGTGGTCCCTCATCCGCGGCTGGCGGCCCCTCGGCGACCTGGACGCCACCCGGGCCTGGCTGGCAGGACGTGAGGATTGCACGGGCCGGGTCGGGGTGATCGGATTCTGCATGGGTGGTGGCTTTGCCCTCATGGTGGCCCCGGATCATGACTTCGCCGCGGCCAGCGTGAACTACGGCGGACTCGACGACGAGACAGCCCGCGCAATCTCTCGGGCCTGCCCGATCGTGGCCAGCTACGGGGCCCGTGACCGCTGGCCGGGGGTGCGTAACGTACCGGCCCGTCTGGAACCGTTGCTGGCCGCCGCCGGGATCGACCATGACATCAAGGTCTATCCCGGTGCCGGTCACGGCTTCCTCAACCAGCATGGCCCGGCGGACCTGACGTTCGGGGACAAGCTACTGGCGAAGCTGGCTGCCGCCGGCTACCACGAGCCCTCCGCCCAGGACGCGCGCAGGCGCATCCTGGCCTTCTTCCGGAATCACTTGAACGCCGAGGGGGAAAGGCAATGACACTCCGCGGACCGCTCCGGGTGGTGCCGGCCGCGGGTGCCGCCGCCGGTGTCCGGGTATTGGGCGCTTGCACCGCGATGGCTTCAACCCTTCATCAGTGTCGTCTTGCTGGAGCCTTCCCACTGGGTCATGCAGACCCGCCAGTTCTCGAACCTCTTGCGCCTCGCCGGGATCACCAGCGCCTGAGGCCGCCACCGTCCGGAACCGGCCTTTGAAAAAGCCATCCGTAAGGGTCCGGGAATCCGCTCCCCACGCGAGCGGGCAGCCGGCCGCGCGGGAATCCACTGGGCGGTCCGGGTCTCACCAATAGTTCGCCCCTTGCACGTCACCGGCGTCATGCACGAGGCCCGGGCGCATCACCGTGCAAAGTCACGTCAGTGCCGGTCCGCTTTCGGGCGTGCCCGCTGCCGGCATTGATTCCAGATAGCGTTTCAGGTTTGCCCAGTTGGCGGCTTCCTGACGTTTGCCCATTCGGCTGATGAGCGGGGAGAGGAACTTGAGGGCGTTACGGGGCCGGATGTCCCACGACCAGCGCATCAGTGTGCCTGCCCGGTCAGGCTCGAACGTGAGAACTCCTTGGATCGTGGCCGAGGACGTGCTTGTCGTGTTCGCGAGCCGCGTGGGACGCTGGTAATCCGTGGTTTCCAGGAGCAGGGTCAGCGGCCGTCCCATGGATTTCACGGTCGCCCGGAACTGCGTCCCGTTGCCGATGGCGCCGTCGGTGACTTTCTCGACGTGCAGCATGCGGGGGTTGTACCGTGGCTCGTTCCGTTCGTCGGCGACGAAGTCGAACACCTCACCCACCGGCCGGCCGATGACGATCTCACCTTCAATGCTAGGCACTATCCCGGCACCTCCCGGTCAGGCAACTGGCGCCATGACGGGGCCGGCACGTCGATCCTTGTGGTCGGCGACGTCTTTCCCGCTTTAGATTCATCACCCGAATTCAGATCCCTTCAGCGGGATTCGTCAACTTGAACACCCGCGCCTCGGGCCGGGCCGGCGGATCCTCAGCACCACGAAACGCCAGACAACGCTATATATTCCAGCCGTCCTTTGGCGATCGGCCCGTGCTTCACGCTAGGCTCCGGCACGGGCCTGGATCAGAGGCGAAGGACCTTCGTACGTTTAAGGCCGGTGGATGGAGAATTCATCGAACCGCCCGATCCACTGGCGCGGCTGATCGCCGGCGCCGGGCACGACATTCATGCCCCGGCTTCAGTCGGCGTCGGGCACGCCGTCCCCTGACGCGGCCGCGGATTTGAGCTTCCGGCGTCTGCGCCGGCGCCAGACTATCCACAACCCAAGCACGACGATGGGGAGCAGCACCCAGCCGCCGATGTCGAGAGCGTCACCGATGGCATGGGCCAGTGCGCCGGCGAGATAGGCGAGAACGCTGAGGCTCGCGACCCAGGCAATGGACCCGGTGATGTTCCACAGCAGGAACTTGGGCCACGGCATCTTGGCAGCCCCCGCGGCAATGGCGCCCCAGAGTCGGACGACAATGACCCAGCGGCCGAAGAACAGGGCCGTGCCGCCGTGCCGATCGAAGAACGACTCCATTTGGACGATGCGTTTCTCGTCTGCGTGGAAGCGCTTTGCAAGTCGCAGCATCAACGGACGGCCTCCCACCCGCCCGAGTACGTAGCCAATGGTGCTCCCGAGCATGGCGCCCAGGCTGCCGACCGCGATAACGGCAGCAAGGTTCAGATCTCCGTGGCGCGCCGAGGCGTAGGCCCCAAGCAGCACGGCCACGGCAGGAAGCGGTACACCGGCGCACTGGGCAAGCACAATCACGAAAACGCCGAAGTAGTACCCCCATTCGTCCGCAATCCCTGCTTCCGCGGCGACGAAACCTGCCCAGCCGAGCGCCACGAAGCGAAGGGCAGCTAATCCGGTCATCCCTCACACCTCACTCCGCTGCTCCGCCGTAGTCCCTAATGACGGTCACCGCGCTGCCCGCTCTTGCTCTGCGGCCGTGACCCCCGCGACGACACCGGGATGGCCCTTGTATACCCTTGTGGCCGGGCTGCGTCAAGAGCACGCTACGGTCACAGCCCGGCCGGCGACGACTCAACGTCCTGTGGGCCATGCTCCGCGACAGCACTCCCGGCGCTCCGGTCCCCGCGGCGGCACCAACCAGTGGGGAGATCTTGCCGGCGCAAGGGTGACGTGCTCACCACCCGTCGGTGCCCGGGCCACCCTTGAACGGGCCAACGATCTGCTTGGTAATCCAACCGCCGTAGAAGTCACCTTCCTGGGAGGTTACCTGCTCGCCGTCGACCTCGCAGGAGTCCATGTGACCCGGGTAGAGGGCCACCCGGGTACTGAGCGCCTCGAACCCCGGGGTGGGTTCCGGGTAGGTCCACCCGGCACGGGGAACAACGACTCCGCCAGCAACGACGTCGAAGTAGTGCGCTTCTCCCTTGAACTCGCAGAAGCTGGTGCCCTCGACCGGGACGAGTACACCGGCAGGGAATGATTCCAATGGCAAGTAGTAGACGGGCGGATGACTCGTCTCCAGGACGCGCACTGCATCGGTGGTGTCGGTGATTACCTGCCCGCCAAGCCGCACGGTAATCCGTTCGGATCGCGGCTCGACCCTTGGCGGCCGCGGGTAGTCCCATACTGATTCTTGACCGGCCTGGGGTTTGACGGGCTGGGGACGCCGGAAGAAGCCGGAAAGACCATGAGCAGGAGTCATGTCCCCATGTTGCCATCTTCTGCCGGGATGCCACCATGAACGCCGGGAGGTCTCGGCCGACATATGCGCCGTTGAGTCGGACCGGACATGGTCAGTTCCAGTCAGTCGTGATCCCCACGTTTTGTCCGCTGTGCGCCGGGCCGTGTCCGTCGCCAGCGGCCCAACTTTGCTTCAGGCCATTCGTATCAGCGCTCTGATGCCTTCGCGGCCTTGATGGCGGCCTTGGCAGCCTGCTTACCGGCGCGGACTCTTTTCAGCGACTCGGGATCCACGATGTCGGCGACAGAAAGAAATGCGCTTTCCCGGCCATAGGGGTCGGCGGCCTCACGCCATCCTTGTGCCTGCAGTCCGCACTGCTTGCCGAGGAGTGCGAGGAAGATCTTCGCCTTTTGCTCGCCGAAGCCGGGCAATTCCTTCAACCTGCGCAGCACCTCCTGGCCGTCGGGGTCGTCCTGGTTCCAGATGGCAGTAGCGTCCCCATTCCAATCGCGCTGTACGGTCGCGGCGAGGTCCTGGACACGGCTGGCCATGGAGCTAGGGAAGCGGTGGATGGACGGACGTTCCTTGAAGATCTCCACGAAGTCTGCCGGGTCATGTTCGGCGATTGCGGCAGGGTTCATGGCCCCGATGCGCGTCCGGATTTTTTCGGGTCCGGCAAACGCAGATTCCATGGTCACCTGCTGGTCAAGCAGCATGCCGATCAGGAGTGCGAACGCGTCATTGCTGAGCAGTTGGTCGGCGGCGGGGTCGCCAGTGATATGCAGTTCCATGGGCCCATCCTCCCATCTGCTTCGAGCCGCGTCATGGCACCGACGACACCACTGCCTTGCCGTCCACGCCGGCGTCCCACGAACTCCGCAAGCGGGATGCTGAAGCGCCGTCCTCCAGAATTCATGGAACTTTGACGCCTGGCGCTCGCCGGCGGAGGCCGGGGCTTCCGGGTAATCGTCAATACGAGCATGAACTTTTACCCGATCCCAAACTGACGCTAAAGGGGGACATGGACAGGTCAGGTCAAATGGTCGAAGTCTCCTCGCGTCCACGCAGCGTGCCTTTCGGCGGAATCGTGCAGGACGGCCTTGGCTCCGGACGCGATTACGTTGTTGAAGTTGCCATAGATCCGGTCGAACGTTAGCTCTCCCAATTGCGCGGCGATTCGCAACGCGACCGCGCCGGATAGCGGCAAGAGATTCGGGTAGCTGCGCATGAAAGAGATGGAACGACGGTCTGGGTTCGGGTACACGCTGTCACCGGTCAGCAGGACTCCTCTGCTGTCTGCTCCTGCAGACCAGTGCACCACCGCGCTGCCCGGGAAGTGCCCCCCGGTCTGGTGGAGTCTCAACCCTTCGGCGATTGTCTGGCTGCCGGACCAGTATTCGATGATCGGATCATGGCGCCCGAGCCAGCGCCGGTCTGCGTCCGCCACAAGTACAGGGACGCCACCGAGCCGCCGCGACCATTCGACCTGCACGCCGAACATGTGCGGATGGCTGGCGGCGATCGCCAGGACCGGGCCTCGCTCAAGCACTGCCTTGACAGCGCTGTCATCGACATATCCGACCGGATCCCACAGCAGAGAACCCTCGTTCGTCACTACAAGCTGAGCGGTCTGGCCGATCCCGACTCTTGGCTCCGTCTTGATCCCGATCAGCCCAGGCTCGTTCTCCTTCAACAATGTCTGCTGGCCCGCCTCCGCCAGCCCGTCCAGGGTGAGCCACTCTTGTCCGCGCTCGGGCACATACTGCCGCTCGTCGGCGCAGATCGGGCAGACCCCCGGGGTAGGTTCGTCGCGTTCGACGGCGCAGGTTGCGCAGATCAGCATGGTTTGTCCCTTCCAACCGACTCGTGTCCCGCTTTCCGCCTCCGTCAACTTCGGCCGCAGGCTGGCGTGCCCAGACTATGCCGCGCGAAAGTGTCCCCGGAAGAGCGCACATGGCGGTATTTATTGGGCCGTCGATTTTCTATGTAAACAGTCTGGCAAACGTGAGGCAGATGTGATCGGTTCATGGACGTGAAACCCGGTTCAGCATTGTTCACTGGCCGTTTCGCCGCTTCCGACGACGTTGCCCAATGGCCTTTGACTGTGCGAGCGCACACAAACCCTGGCTATGGTGCCGTTGGCGTCCGGTCATGCCATTTTTCGATGCCTGTCCATAAATGGGTTGAAGGGGGAGGGCCAGCGACAGATGGCCCGGCCTTTTGGCTCTGGGGGCTCGGCGCCGCGCAGCGCCACACTGATGCCATGAGTGACGTACTGACGCTGATTCCCCCGGCCGAGCCCAACTGCGTCGTCGTCCTCGGGCTCGTCCTCCTTGTCTCCGCCCCTCGGCCGCGTGCGCGACTGCCCCAGCGTTGGAATCACCCTTGCGGCCTCGGAAAGGAGCCCCATGCCTAGCCCCCGGCGCTGGCCAACTCGACTCGGCGTCACGCTCGTCGCCGTGCTCGCCCTGTTCCTCGCCGCGTGTTCTCAGCTCGCGGGCCAAAACGGAACGTCGTCGCCGGGCCCCTCATCGAGTACGGGCAACCCGGCCTGCGATCTCATCACTCCGGAGATTGCGGCGAAGGCCGAATCCGGGCTCGTGCCTGTCGGGCAGAGCATCCCGCCCAAGCCGCCGGGAAGCAAAGCCTACCTCTGCACGTATTCGAGCAAGTCCAAGGAGTCAGGAGCGGCGTTCCTGTCGGTGGCCCTCACGTCTCCCGCGTCGGCCGCTGACATCTCGAAAGCCAGGTCGACGTCCGACTGCTCACCTGTCACGGGCATCGGCGACTTCGTCTGCCTGCAGTGGACGGGCTATTTCCGCGGCGAGGCCGGCGGCGCGTCCGCGAACGTCGTCCTGACGGCTGTCCGGGGCCACGAGACTCTCGAGATGCCCTACGTGGCCTCACCGCCGATGGAAGGGTCCGGCGTCCCGGACGGCAACGCGATGGCCCGCTCGCTCGCCCAGGCAGCAGTGGACGCCGGCTGGGGCAACGGCACTACACTCTGTGTCCCCGCGGCTCCGCCGGTGGGTCCGCCGGCCACGACGAACAACGCGGTCTGCGCCCTGATCAGTCCCGATGAGGTCAAGCAGGCTTTCGGGGCGACGACCCAGCCGCAGATCCTCCCGGGCGAGGCCAACTGCCGTTACACATTCGGTGACTTGGGCACACCGGGCCCGGACTCCCTTGTCTTCTCAATCGAAGTCTTCAAGGGGGCAGCCTCAGCGCCGGCCGCCCGGGACATGCCAGGCGAGCCGCTCGACGGAGTCGGGGACAGAGCGGCGTTCAACATGAGCACCGAACCCGCGGGCCCGAAGTCCCTCCGCCCCGCGGGCGACGTGCCGATCACGATCCTGTCCGTCATGGTGGTCAGGGGCCAGAACCTCGCGACATTCACCGCGCAGGTCCTGATCTCTCCGACCGGGCCTACGGCCGAACAGACAAAGGACCGGCTCATCACCCTCGTGCGCGGTGTCGAGTTCTGACGCCGTGCTCTGTTCGGTGTGTGGTGGTGCCGGCCCATCGAAGTCTCAAGGGTGACGGGACCGCCAGACCAAGGGCTTGTCATTCTTGGCAGGCCACTGCACTGGTTGACGGAAGGCCGGCGGCACCGCTGACTTTTCTTTCGCAGGGCCCTAAAAGCAGGTCCGCAGGCATAATCTACGACAGAACGCTTTCTTCCAACGCCCGGGAGCTCATCATGGACACCGAATTCGCTGATGTCATCGATCATGACGTCACCACCATCACGTGCGTATGCGGCAATACGGTCAGCAATGAGGGATTGATTCAGGCCAACTCGCAAGGCATCCCCGTTCACATCGGCGGAACCACTCCCGTGCCCGCGGGGCTGGCATCGTGGCCTGAGGACGAGGATCTCTACACCCTGTGTCCCTCATGCGGCCGTGTTTACCATGACGTGGTCATCGAAGAGACGGGGACCGCGCCCGTTGCTTTTCAAATTGATGTCACTGCTGGACCGATTGCAGAGGCAATCCGGGTCCATTGGGACCTCAACACGTAGCCTTGTGCCCGGGTTGAGGATCAGTGGCGATCTGCCGGGGACGGGCGGGGAACGTGGAGACCACGGCCTCGCACCCGGTGCGCCATCAGTGACTGTATGAGCTCCGTGAATGCCCGGTCGCATGGGCAATTTAGGACCTTTGGCGCATCGGTCTGCGGGGAAGTTTAGGGATCTTGACGGCTTGCCTCGGGCTTGGCATGGTGGAAATTGGATCGAGGAGGCGAGCACTATGCAAGAGAAAAGTTGGTCGGTGAGCATCGTCATCGACGAACATGAAAACCAAACGCGGGCCACGGCGCGGTTGAAGGCCGAGGGCCGGGCTGAACTGGAAGGGGTCGGGTTGGCCCGGCTGAATCCGGTGGACTCCGATGTCCCCGAGATTGGAGACGAGCTGGCGACCGCACGCGCCCTGGCGGACTTGGCGCATCAGCTGATCGAAATCACGGCTGCGGACATCGAGAAAATTACCAAGGAACCTGCGCATCTCCGCCCTTAGACTCGCGAAAGAAATATCCGCTCCTGCCTGAGGAGAGCGACCATGGTTGACACGGCGGCACAGACTCGCCGGGCAGGCGCACGGAACGACTTCATAACGCAGCTGCTGGGCATCTGGCTCCTCCTGGCGGTCTTTCTGGACGGCTGGGCACACCTTCACCTTCCCGGGCTGGAGACCTTCTTTACCCCCTGGCACGCGGCACTATATTCGGGCCTCGTGGCCACGGCCGCCTGGACGGCCATCGTGATCTGGAGGAACCGTCAGCCCGGACAGCCGCTGGCCCGGGCCATACCAGCCGGCTATCAGGGCACGGCCCTCGGACTCGCCCTCTTCGCCGTCGCTGGCGTTCTCGATCTGGCCTGGCATGAGATCCTGGGCATCGAAGTCTCCCTCGACGCGCTGGTGAGCCCGACACATTTGCTGCTGGGGTTCAGCCTCTTCCTCATCCTCGGCACCGGCATCCGGAGCGCGCGGGCGGCAAGCGGTTCAGAAGCCTTCGAGTGGACGCCAGCTGCCCTGCTGGCTCTCGCCCTGATGACCGGTCTGGGCGCCTTTTTCCTCATCTACTGCTCTGCCTTCGTCCGGACCCCGCCGGCCGTCCCGTATGTGCAGACGCCGATCGGGAGCCCCGGGCACACGCAAGCTGAACTGCCCCCGGCCCTCGGAATGGCCAGCTATCTGCTGACCACGGCGCTGATCATCATCCCCTTCCTCTACGGCTTCTCCGGAGCCCGGCGGCCGCCTCACGGCATTGCCACGATCCTGGTCGCCGTGGTGGCTTGGCTGCCCCTGGCCATGTCGGGGCTGCGTCCGGCCGCGGCCGCCGGCGCGGCAGGCGCCACGCTAGTCGCCGTCGTGGCGGACGTGTTGCTCGCCAGACGGGATGGGCCGTGGCTGAGGCGCCGGTTACCGGCGGTCACCGCATTGCTGGCGGCATTGATCTGGGCGGGCCAGCTGACCGGGATTGCCCTCGCGTCGGGGATTCAATGGCCCGTTTCGATGTGGCTGGGAGCCGTCGTGCTGAGTGCGGGATTGGCTGCGGCCCTGGCCTTTCTCAGCTCGTGGAACGCCAGGATCGTCCCGGGGCCGACCGTACCGCGATGACAGTCATACGGGACAGCGAGCGCCTCAGGAACCCGGGCGGGGAAATCCGACCACGCGACGTTGCTGACGGTGTCGCCCGTATCCTTGATAGATGAGTGACATTGCGCAGTCAACCGTCACCTTTGATGGCCGTTTCGCCCGGGAGTTCAAGGAGATGGCGATTCCTTGGCGCGCGGAGGAGGCGCCCGACCCGCACCTTCTGGTGCTCAACGAGCGCCTCGCCACTGAGCTTGGTCTCGATCCGGCCTTTCTCCGGAGCCCTGAGGGTCTGCTTCTGCTGACCGGCAACTCCATCCCTGCGGAGGCCAGCCCGGTGGCGCAGGCCTACGCCGGCCACCAGTTTGGCTGGTACGCACCACGTCTCGGCGACGGGCGCGCGCTCCTGCTCGGCGAGATCGGGCACGCCGACGGGCAGCTCCGCGACATCCACCTCAAGGGATCAGGACGCACGCCGTTTGCGCGGAACAGCGACGGCCGGGCAGTCGTCGGTCCCATGCTGCGCGAATACATCGTGAGCGAGTCGATGCACGCGCTTCACATCCCCACCACAGGATCCCTCGCCGTCGTCGCGACGGGGCGTTCGGTGCAGCGGGAGACACTCCTGCCCGGCGCCGTTCTCACCCGGGTTGCGAGCAGCCACCTGCGTGTGGGCAGCTTCCAGTACGCCCGGTCCACGGGGGACATCGGTCTCCTTCGCCGCCTCGCCGACTACGCAATAACCCGTCACCACCGGGCCGCCGGGGAGGCAGGGAACCGTTACCTCGCACTATTGCAAGCGGTCATATCGGCCCAGGCTTCACTGGTGGCCCAATGGATGCTCGTAGGGTTCGTACACGGGGTCATGAACACGGACAACATGACGATCTCGGGGGAAACCCTCGACTACGGGCCGTGTGCCTTCATGGAGGGCTTTGACCCCGCCGCAGTCTACAGCTCGATCGACGAGACCGGACGCTACGCCTACCGCAATCAGCCGGTGGTGGCGGAATGGAACCTTGCCCGGCTCGCGGAGTCTCTCCTGCCTCTGCTCCACGATGACCAGGAGCAGGCGGTGGACCTCGCGGTGGAAGCACTCAGCGAGTTCCGCCGGCAGTACAGCGAAGCCTGGTCGGCAGGCATGAAGGCCAAGCTGGGGTTCCGTGAAGGGCTCGACGACGAAGTGACCTCGCCTCTTGTGGACGAACTTGTGGCACTGATTCAGGAGTCACGGGCGGACTGGACATCGTTTTTCCGGCACCTCGGCAAGGCCGCGCGCGGCCACGCTGGACCTGCGCGGGACCAGGTTCTGCACCCGGCAGGGTTCGATGCCTGGGTAAGGCGCTGGCGCGCCGAGGCCCCGGATGCTGACGCCATGGACCGGGTCAACCCCGTCTACATCCCGCGGAACCACCTGGTAGAAGAGACCCTGACTGCCGCAACCGGCGGGAATACCGGTCCGCTGGAAGGGTTGATGGACGCATTAGCCTCACCCTTCGACGAACGGACCGGTCTCGAGCATTACGCCGCTGCCGCCCCGGAAAGTTTCGGCCCTTACCGGACCTTCTGCGGAACCTGAGCGCCCGGAATGAAACTGAAGGATTGTCCTGAGCTATGGCCAAGCTCGTCGAGGCAGGCGGGGCCTTCGGTCTCGTGACCCAAGCCCCCGGTCACTCTTTGCCCGCCCAGGGGTCGTAGTCAGCGATGAGCCCCTCCTGGCCCGGACGCTCATTTTCGGGGACGTGCTGCAGGTTCACCCGCACCCGATACCAGAGCGAACTCGACCCGCGCATTCCGTCAACGAGGATGTCGGCGGGATGCAGGGCGGGGACGAGGTCCGCATGCAGCGTCTTCCACTCGTCGAGCGCCGCAAGCGCCTCGGGCCTGGTCTTGGTACGGGCCACCTCGATCAGCGGCATCACCGACTGCCGGCGGCCCACGCCGTCGCCGCCGCGCGGCGGCTTTTCGGCGGGACCGAGGTCGGCAGCCAAGCTGATAAGTCCGTCGAGTGTCCCTGCAGCATTGTCGATGCCGGCGTGGGGGTCGCCCATCACTGCGAAACGCTCAATCACCGTCGGCACCGTGAATTGTTCCGGCCGGGTGGAGGCAACCTCATCCCAAGTGAGCGGAGTCGAGACTCGGGCGTCGGGCAGGGGCCGGATCGAGTATGCCGATGCCACGGTGCGGTCCTTGGCGTTCTGATTGAAGTCGACGAACACACTCTCGCCGCGCTCCTCCTTCCACCACCGCGCCGTGGCGAGGCCCGGGGCCCGCTTCCCGACCTCGCGGGCGAGGGTCTCGGCGGCGAGCCGCACGTCCCGGTAGGCCCACCGGGGCGCGATGCGCACCAGGATGTGGAGACCCCGCGAACCGCTCGTCTTCGGCCACCCCACCAGTCCCACGTCGTCGAGCACGTCACGCGCGACATAGGCGACGTCAACAATCTGCGACCAGTCGACCCCCGGCATCGGGTCGAGGTCGACCCGGAGTTCGTCGGGATGCTCGAGGTCCTCGGCGCGCACGGGGTGCGGGTTGAGGTCCAGGCATCCAAGATTCACGACCCACGCCAGGCCCGCGGCATCCCGGATGACGGCCTCTTCGGCGGATGTCCCCGACGCGTAGTGCAGCGTCACTGTGTCGATGAAGTCGGGGTGGTTTTCAGGCACGCGCTTCTGAAAGAACGGCTCAGCGCCGATCCCCTTCGGGAAACGCTTGAGCACCATGGGTCGTCCGCCGGCGCCCCTCAGTGCACCGTCCGCGACGGCGAGGTAGTAACGAACCACGTCGAGCTTGGTCAGCCCGGGCTCGGGGAACACCACCTTGTCCGGATTCGAGATGCGAACCGCGTTACCGGCAATGTTGAGGATCTCGGCGGGGGTCTTCGACGAGTTCATTCCGCCACGCTAGCAATGATCGGATGTACCAGCCAGAGCATCTGTGCGGCAGACGAGCCTGCGGTGAAAAGTGCCCGACCCGCGGCTGGGCGGCGCAGTTGTGTCATCCCGACGCCGTTTCTCGCCGCGGGACTCATAGACCGGCGCCGAGGGGAAACGCCGTGACAATTTGGGCCTGTAAACGTCACCCGCTGGTTAGCGGCCGTTGTACTCGTCGTCTGTGATGTGCCCGTTCCAAGTGGTGGTCTTGGACGGGTCTTCACCGTTTTGCAGCATGGCAATGTGTTCCATGAAACAGCCGGGGGCGGCGGCGTGCCAGTGCTCCTCGCCGGGTGGGGTATAGATCGTCTGGCCGGGGTGGACTTCGATGATCTTCCCGTCCCGGGTGCCGAAGCGGCCTACACCCTGGGTGACGCGCAGGTACTGGCCGTGCTGGTGGGAGTGCCAGGCGGTACGTGCTCCGGGCGCGAAGCGGACGGTCGCGACGACCATCGTCTGGTCGCTCTCGTGGGGAAGAGCGATTGGATCCAGCCACACGTCGCCGGCGAACTGGGCTGGCGGGTTTTTGGTTGTCGGCACAGTGGGTTCGATATTCATGATTTTCCTTAGGTGTTCTCTGTGAAAAGCTGCTTGGCGATGCCCATCGCGGACATGCCCTTCGGCCAGCCGGCGTAGAGCGTGACATGGGTGATGGCTTCGATGAGCTCGTCCCGGGTCACGCCGTTTTCGATGGCGCGGCCCAGATGGAAGCCCAACTGCTCGGTGTTTCCGCCGGTGGTGAGAACGGCGACGGTGATGAGGCTGCGGTCCCGTGCGGAGAGTTCGGGCCGGTTCCAGACGTCCTCGAAGAGCATGTCGTCGGTGAGCTCGGCAAGCTTCGGTGCGAAGTCGCCGAACATTTTTCGGCCGCCTCCGAGCTGCCTGGGTTGGTCAGTCATGATGATCCTTCTTCCGGTTTGAACTGCTTAGTGGCCGGTTGTTCCTACGACTGTCGGCCGATGATTTCGACGCCGGCGAGGCGGAAGCCCAGGAGTACTTCCCGCTTCCGCGCGAGTACGGCTTGGCGGAGCCTGATGTCTTCAGGTGGGTAAGGGTGAATTCCTCGGTCAGGATGCTGTCCAGCACTGCCACGTCCCCGGCGACCATCGCCTCGCAGAGGGCATCATGAAGCGCTCTCACCGCGGCGGCGGTCACATCTGTCGCCGTCATCGTGCCCCGGGCGTCAGTTCGTGGGTACCGTAACTGTTGTCGTCCGGGTTGACGGTCACGCCTGGTGCGACGAGCTCGTCGATGCGGTCCAATACGTCGATTGAAAGAGTGATGTCGGCCGCCGGCAGATACGACTCCAATTGATCCATGGTGCGCGGTCCTACGATCGCCGCCGTGACACCGGGGTGGTTGATCACAAACGCGATCGCCAGCTCGATGAGGGTCAGTCCGGTTTGTTCGGCCAGCCGGGCAAGTTCTTCGACGATATCGAGTTTTCGCTGGTTGGCCGGGCTGCTCATATCGAAGCGGGCGCTCGGACGCGCGGACGAGGTGGGTGCGGACGCTGAGTCTTGGCGCCAGCGCCCGGAGAGCCACCCGCCACTGAGCGGGCTGTACGTGAGTGTGCCCATGCCGTGGCGTTGCACCGTCGGGAGGATGTCTTCCTCGATGCCGCGGACCAGGATCGAGTAGGGCGGCTGCTCGGTGACGAACCGCTCCAGGTTGCGTTCCCGGGATGCCCACTGGGCTTCCACGATCTGGGATCCGGAGTACGACGAGGAGCCGATGTAACGGACCTTCCCGTGGCGGACAAGGTCGCTGAGGGCGCTGAGGGTCTCCTCGACGTCGGTATTGGGGCTGGGCCGGTGGACCTGGTAGAGATCGATGTAATCGGTGTTCAGGCGGCGCAGGGAGTCTTCGACCTCACGGATGATCCAGCGCCGGGATCCACCGCGCCGGTTGGGGTCCTCGCTCATGGGCATGAAGAACTTCGTGGCGAGGAACACGTCATCGCGCCGGCCCTCCAGTGCCTGTCCGACGATTTCTTCGGATGCCCCGCCGGAGTAGACGTCGGCGGTGTCGATGAAGTTGATGCCCGCGTCGATGGCGTGGTGGATGATGCGGATGGAATCGGGGGTGTCCTTGTTGCCCCAGGGGCCGAACATCATCGCGCCCAGGCACAACGGACTGACCTGCACCCCGGTGCGGCCGAGGGGCCGGTATTCCATGGTGGTTCCTTCTCTCTGTCGTGGGCTTTTCCGGTCTTAGACTTCGGGGATGACCAGGGCGAAGCGGCCCTTGCGGGCCTCGTCGGGGTCCGGTTCGTTGCGCATTCCAGTGGCGGTCGCGTCGATGGCGGCGAGTTCGTCGGCACTGAGTTCGACGTTGAAGCCGCCGAAGTCTGATTCGGTCGTTACGGGCGGACGAGTACTTTGAGCGCTTCGCGGTCGGCCATGGCCTGATAGCCGGCAGGAACGTCGTCCATGCCGACGATGCGGTCGAAGACCCTGCCCGGTTCGATGCTTCCATCGAGCACGAGAGGCAGCAGTTCCTCGATGTACGCGCGAGCGGGTGCGACGCCTCCGGTGAGGGTGATGTTGCGCATGAACTCGGGGAATCCGAGCGGCACTTCGGAGAACTGCGGCGCGCCGACACGGCTGATGACGCCTCCGTCACGGACCACCCCGATCGCCATCTCGATCGCCGGCTTGAGACCGACAGCTTCGAGGACGGCGTGGGTTCCGTCGCCGTTCGTGAGTTCCTTGACCCTGGCGATGCCCTCCTCGCCGCGTTCGGCGACGACGTCGGTGGCACCGAATTCGCGTCCCAGACCGGTACGCGCCTCGTGGCGGCCCATGAGGATGATGCGCGAGGCGCCCATGAGCTTTGCCGAGAGAACGGCGGAGAGGCCGACTGCGCCGTCGCCGATCACGGTGACGCTCTGGCCGGGTTTGATGCCGGCCTTCTTGGCCGCGTGGTATCCGGTCGACATGACATCGGAGAGGCTCAACAGCGACGGGATCAGCTTCTCATCGAAGCCGGCAGGGACCACGACAAGGGTGCCCGAGGCCTGTGGCACGCGGGCGAATTCTCCCTGGCCGCCGTCGTCGTGGCCGCCCCAGTGTGCGCCGTGGCGGCAGGAGGTCTGCAGGCCTTCCTGGCAGAAGTCGCACGTGCCGTCGGAGGCGACAAATGGTGCGATGACAAAGTCGCCGATCGCCAGGCCGGTCACCTCGGAGCCGAGTTCTTCGACGATGCCGACGAATTCGTGGCCCATGCGGGAGCCTTCGGCGGACTCCGGCTTGGAGGCATACGGCCACAGGTCGCTGCCGCAGATGCAGCCGGCGACGATGCGCACGATGGCGTCTGTGGGCTCCTGGATGGTGGGGTTGGGGACGGTTTCGACGCGCACGTCTCCGGCGCCGTACATCAGTGTTGCTCGCATGGTGGGATTCCTTACTAAGTTATCGGACAATTTCCAGTCAACACCGGGCAAGCACCTCTTGGGAGTCACGGCTGATCAGGGTATCGACAGAACCCCCTTGGGGTTACTGGTTCAGCGGGTGGTCTCGGCCAGGGCCACGGGCCGCACTGCGGGAAACCTCCTGGTGCGGCGCTCGGCCAATTCTGCGGGCAGGATGAGGGCCGCAGCGACTGCCAGGGCCATGAGCAGGAGGACACTGCCTGCAGTGAGCGCAACGCTGACCTGCTCGGCCAGGTGCGCTACGGCAGAACCCGTGGTCGGGACGGTCGCTGCGGCAGCCACCGCGATGCCGAGTCCCAGGCAGGTGCCCACCTGGTGGAAGGTGTTCACCAGGCCCGATGCCGCGCCGGCGTCAGCCGCGGGGGCGCCGATGATGCCGAACGAGGTCAGCGGCGCAAAAGCGAGGCCCTGGCCGGCCCCGATGAGGATCATGGGCAGAGCCACCCCGGTCAGGTATGCGGAGTCCACGCCGACCCGGCTCAGCCAGAACATCCCGGCAAGAGTGACCAGGATGCCTGCCACGAGCGGAACCGAGCCCGGCATCCGTGCTGCCAGCCGCGGCATGCTCATCGCGACGGCGAAATTGACCGCCGTCATGGGGAGGAATCCGATGCCGGCCTGCAGCGGGTCAAAGCCCAGCACTTCCTGCAGGAACTGGGTGGTGAAGAAGAAGAACCCGATCATCGCGCCCAGGTACAGGAAGCGGGCGACGTAGGCGCCGGTGCGGCGGCGGCTCGCGAACAGCCGCAGCGGCATGATCGGCTGGGCCGCCCCGCGCTCGATCAGCACGAACGCGACCAGGAGCACGACGCCGGCACTGACGGCCGTGATGGTAACCAGTGAGGTCCAGCCGGCGTCGACGGTGTTGATGATGCCGAACACAAGCGCGCCGACACCCAGTGTGGCGCTGAGCGCACCGAAAAGGTCGAAGCGTCCGCTGGCCCGGCCTGTCTCCGGGATGAACCGCGGCGCGAGTGCGATCATCGCGGCGCCAATGGGGACGTTGACGAAGAACCCGGCCCGCCAGGAGATCCAGTGCGCCAGCGCCCCGCCGATGACCAGGCCAAGGCTGGCGCCAATCCCCGCGGTGGCCCCGTACAAAGCGACGGCCCGGGTGCGCCCAGGGCCCTCCGGAAAGCTTGCCGTGAGCAGGGACAGCGAGGCGGGCGCTACGATCGCCGCTCCGATACCCTGGACCGCGCGGCCGGCGATTGCCCACCAGCCCGCCGGGGCCAGTCCGATCAGCAGGGACGCGATCGAGAACACCACCAGCCCGAACACGAACACCCGGCGGCGGCCGAGCAGGTCGCCTGCCCGGGCGCCGAGGAGGAGCAGGCCGCCGAAGACCAGCGTGTAGGCATCCTGGACCCAGGAGAGCTCACCGGTGCTCAGCTGCAGGTCTGCCTGCAGGCTCGGCAGGGCGGTGAAGATGACCGAGTTGTCCAGCAGGATCATGAAGTAGCTGACGAGGATGATCGCCAGGATCGCTGCCGGGCGGGGAGCGGTTGTGGGTGCAGGTTTCATGCTTTCAAGGCAACCCTGGTTTCCTGCGGGTCGGGAGTCACTGTCGTTCCGGGTAACGCCAGTGCCTCCCTCGTTCCATCGGCCGCGCGTAGCGTGGATGCCATGACACACAGCGACGACGTGCGGAAGTTCCTGACCTCCCGCCGCGCAAGGATCACGCCGGAGGATGCCGGTCTGCCGGTCTATGGCGGAAACCGGCGGGTTTCCGGGCTGCGCCGCGAGGAAGTCGCCATGCTCGCCGGGATGAGCATTGATTACTACATACGCCTTGAGCGGGGAAACCTCTCCGGCGCCTCGGACAGTGTCCTTGAAGCCCTCGGGCGTGCGCTGAAGCTCGACGACGCCGAAACGGCGCACCTGTTTGACCTTGCCCGCGCCGCGACGGCCTCCCCCCGGGTCCGGCGCAAGCGAAGCCCGCTAACGGTCCGGCCGAGCGTGCAGCGCGTCATCGATGCGATCACGACGGCGCCGGCCTGGGTCCGCAACGATCGAGGGGATGTCCTCGCCGCCAACGAACTGGGCCGGGCCCTGTACCTGGACATGATGGCAGAGGAGGGGCTAACTCCGCCGAACAGCGCACGATTTACCTTCCTGAACCCGAAAGCGCGGGAGTTCTTCGCCGACTGGGAGCGCGCAGCGGACGACATTGTCGCGGTCCTGCGCTCCACCGCCGGGAAGAACCCCTACGACAAGGACCTCACGGACCTGATCGGTGAGCTGTCCACCCGGAGTGAAGAGTTCCGCACCCGGTGGGCCAGACACGACGTGAAATACCACCGCGCCGGCCGCAAACGGCTCCACCACCCGATCGTCGGGGACCTGGACCTAAGCTTTGAAGCGCTGGAACTCCCCGCCGACCCGGGACTGCGCATCAACGTCTACACGGCAGATCCCGGGACACCCTCCGAGGACGCGCTGAAAGTCCTTGCCAGCTGGGCCGCCACCCAGCGTGCAACGTCAAGGGCCGCGGTCAAGGAGAATAAATGAGCCACCGTCCCTCCACTGTCCTGGTGGTCGGCGCCACCGGCAGCATCGGACGCTACGCCGTGGCCGAGGCGCTGCGGCAGGGCTACGCGGTCCGGGCCTCAAAGCCTTGGACGGCCGCCGGACACATATCGCGCTCATGACTGCCATTGGCACCACCCGGCCAGGCGTCGCTTAAGCCCAGTGGAAGCTGCGCAGTGAGCGGCTCGTCCGCGCCAGCGGTAACCCGTACACGATCGTGCGCCCCGGCTGGTTTGCCTACACTCAACCCGACCAGCGGTCGATCGTCACGCTCCAGGGCGACAGGCGACAGTCCGGATCACCCGCCGACGGCGCCATCGCCTGGGACCAGATCGCGCGCGTCCTCATTGAGAGTCTTCACACTGATGCCGCGGACCACCAGACTCTCGAACTCGTCGCCGAGCACGGACCCGACCAAGACGACCTCACCACCGACTTCACCTCCCTGGCACCGGACTCAGCCGGATCCCTCGATGCAGCCGAGGACGTGGTCGACCTCCCCATGGAGAGTGAGCCCAAGATGTTCCGTGACGACCTGGCCACAATTACAGCAGGAAGCCTCAAAGCCGGGGACTGAATCTGGGCTCCTTCTCCGCATGACAGCCAGGCGCCGCTATGAACGCGGCCTGGGTGATTCCAAAAGGCGTGGTGGAAAACGAGACAGATAGCTCTGCTATTCACAGTCTTGAGCTGCGATCAGATGAATCTGTGTGTTGCACGCGGCCGATATCGTTTGGGGAACTCCAGCTGCCGCGTTAGCTGTCTCTTGGCCCCTACGGCTGGGCCCAGGTCCTCAACTTCGTGCAGACAGGAACCTTGCTGCTGACGTTCGTCCGTGGCCTCGCCGCATTTCTCAACGATGGCGCGGCTGCCAAATCCGGGCGGGTGCTTGCGCAGGGCACCGGAGTCAGCCTAATTGCCTCCAGGCCGTTCGTCGCCGACCCGTCGGCGATCTTCGCCCAGGCCACTCCGCACGGCATCTTCGGCGCCATCGTCTTCACGTCCGCGCCGCTCAGCTCGTTTTCTACCGGCGCTTCCGCAGCGATCCGGACTGGCGCCCACTGGCAGGGTGGGCACTATTCAGTGGTGTCTGCTCAGGATCAGCCAGCAGGCCGGGAGCGGTCTGTGCTGATGGAAAGGTCTCGGGCAACGGGTCATTCTGGTCACGTTCATGGCCTGCCTGGCAAGGGGATGCGGCATCACAGGAATTCCTGCCCAAGGGCTGGGGTTGGAGAGTGAGAGACCTGTTCTGTTCTGTTCGGATCCGGATCCGGGTGCGGCGAGGGTGGCTGCGCCGTTTTCTCCCGTCGGGCGGCCGCGTCAGGTTTGCATGACGCGGGCGGTGCTGTTGCGAACGATGAGGCGCGGGGCCAGCACGCTGGTACGTGGCGGCAGGGAGGGATCGGCGATGCGGGCGAGGAGAAACTCCGCGGCGCGGACGCCTACTTCCCGGCTGACGGGGTCCACGCTGGTAAGGGAGACGTGCCGGATTCCGGCGAGATAGGTGTTGTCGTAACCGACGAGTGAGAGTTGCGCAGGGACGCTGACGCCGTGGCCGTCGGCGGCCGAAAGGGCACCGACGGCGAGGATATCGTTGGCGGCGAAGACCGCTGTGGGCGTCCGTCCGCCGTCGATCAGGCTGCTCATGGCCGCATATCCGGAGTGTTCGCTCATGTCCGTGGGCATCACCCGGATGTACTCCTGGAGGCCGTGCCGGGTCATCGTTTCCCGGTAGGCGTCCGCCCGCGCCCTGGCGGATCCGGTGGGAGCGGTGAGGAAGGCAATGTCGTTGTGGCCTAGGCCAATCAGATGCTCGACGGCCAGGCGGGCGCCGGCGTCGTCGTCGTTGGTCACCCGGTCCGCCGCCGGGAGATCGAAGGCGCGGGTACCGACGACCACGGCTGGCGTGTGCAGTGTGGCGCGTGTGAGGTCTTCATCGGCGTTGAAGTCTCCGGCGATGATGAGGCCATCGACGCGCAGTTCCATGAAGGCTGACACCGGGCTTTCCCCCGGGTGGGCCAGATAGCGGGGGTCGCCGAGGACCATCCGGAGGTTCTGCTCCCGGAAGATGCTCTGCATCCCGTCGAGAAGCTCCACGAACCAGGGATTGGCGAGGTCATCGAGCAGCACTCCGACTGTTCGCGTGCGTCCGCTGGCAAGAGTGCGGGCCGCGTTGCTTGGGCGGTAATCGAGTGCGGCTATGGCCTTGGCAACGGCTTCTCTTTTTTGTTCACTCACCTTTGGTGAGCCCCGCAGCACCAGGGAAACGAGTGCACGCGATACACCGGCTTCGCGCGCCACGTCCTCAATGGTGGCGCGCTTGGCCGCACCGTGCTGCTTCAGTTCACTCCCCGACAAAATGGCCTCCTGCCGGCAAGCGTATCGCGGGACGGACAGGGGCTCCGGCTCCTTCACCTTGGACCAGGGAACCGGCGCCGCCGCGGTTACCAGGACCGCCGGTGGAACCGGTGCCGCCGCGGTGACGAGGACCGCGGCGGCCGCCTGCCAGCCGGACTGCGTTGGTAAACCGCCGGCGTGGATCTCTGCGCCGTTCAGCAACTTACAGGGCCGCGGCCCTCTCGCCAGCCGCCGCCGGGGGCACGATGACGGGTATCGCTCCGGTGCGGAAGTGCACCTCCAACTCTTCCAGGGACTGGCCCTTTGTCTCCGGGACAAATTTCGCCACGAAGATCAGGGACACGATGTTGACCAGCACGAACACGGTGAACGTGCCGGTTGAACCCAGGGCAACCACCAGGATCGGGAACAGGAAGGAGATTGCCGCGTTCACGGTCCAGAGGGCGAACACCGCAATGCCCATCGCGAAGCCGCGGATGGCCATCGGGAAGATTTCGGAAAGCAGCAGCCACACACAGGTTCCAATGAAGCACTGCACGAAGGCCACGAATAGCATCATCGCAGCCAGGATGGTGTAGCTGACGACGTCCGACTGGGGGAGCGTGAAGACGACGGCGAGGAGTGCCTGCGAACCCACGACCCCGGAGAAGCCAATGACCAGCATGCGGCGGCGTCCGACGAAGCCCAGCAGCCAGATGCCCAGGACGGTCATCAGCACCGACGTCACACCGACGGCGATGGTCGCCACGAGGGAAGCGCTCACGCCGAGACCGCTGCGCTCGAGGATCGTGGGGGCGTAGTAGTTCACGGTGTTGATGCCCGTTGCCTGCTGGGCAGCGGCGAGCCCGATGCCGACCCAGAGGAGGCGGCGCATCCAGGGGTTGTTCTTCAGATCGCGCCAGGCACTGGAGCGCTCATTGCGGGCTATATTCGCAGACTCGACGATTTCCTTGTACTCGAAGTCGGCCTCTTCCGGGCTGCGGCTGAGATCGAGGATGCGGCGGCTCTCGTCAAACCTGTCACGGATAGCGAACCAGCGCGGCGACTCGGGCAGGACGTACATGCCGATCAGGAGCGCGATGGCGGGGATGGAGGCAACGCCAAGCATGATGCGCCAGACCTCCGAGTCGTGGATGACGGCGTCGAGGAGGGCGTTGATGGCAAAAGCGAGCATCTGTCCGGTAACGATCATCAGTTCGTTGATCGTGACCATGCGTCCGCGCAGGTGCGCCGGCGCCATTTCCGCGAGGTAGAGGGGGCACGTCACGGCGGCAGCGCCGACGCCCAGGCCGAGGATGACGCGGGCCACGACCATGAATCCCACAGTCGGCGCGATGGCGCAGCCGATTGCGCCGAAGAGGAAGAGGAGCGCACAGACGAGCAGCGTGCCGCGCCGTCCGAGCTTGTCGGCGAGCCGGCCTCCGCTCAGCGCGCCGACCGCGGCGCCGGGAAACAGCAGCGCGCTGACGACCGTGGCCTCTTCGACGGGGCTCATGTTCAGGGAGTCCTGCATGTAGAGCAGCGCACCGGAGATGACGCCGGTGTCATAGCCGAACAGGAGGCCGCCGAGCGTGGAGATGACGGTAAGACGGGCGAGATATCCGCGATGTTTGGAGCCCGATGCGGGCGAGCTTGCTGTGTGCAACGACATTGTTGACTTCCTCGATTCGGCCGACCTGAAGGGCGGACTTTGAATTCGGAGCGTTCCGGGAGTGTGCTGGATCACGTGCCTTCAACGTTAGAGCGCTCTAACGCCGCCGTCAAGACTTTGTACTGACATTCAATCAAAGTGCCCGGCGTCGGGCTGAATGACGGTCGCCTCCAGTCCGGCGCGGGGCGGCGGCGCAGCGCCGTGAAGCCGGCGTGCCGTGCGGAAAGGGGTCGGCGCGCAGTCCCGAGGGCTTCTCCCGATAGGGATAGTTTGTTATTATGTCCGGACAAAATATCGAAAAAAGGCTGTAACTCTCATGCGAATTGACGTCAATGCCACGGCGGCCAGCTCATGACCGCGATTCGTTCGCTCCCAGCGTCCAGGGTGCCGGACTCCCGCGACGCACCTCCGCTCCGGTGGGGGATCATGGGGCCGGGCTGGATTGCGGAACGCTTCACGGAGTCCGTCCAAGCGCACACCTCGCAGGTGATTGCCGCGATCGGATCCCGGTCGCTGGACCGTTCCGAAGCGTTTGCCGGTCGCCACGGCATCCCTGCAGCCTTCGGCAGCTATGAGGAGCTGGCGGCCGCCGACGTCGACATCATCTACGTCGCCACCCCGCACAACTTCCACTACAAGGCTGCCCTCATGGCGCTGGACGCCGGCAAGCACGTCCTCATCGAGAAGCCGATCGGCATCAGCCGCGAACAGGCGGCCGGCATCGCCAGCCGGGCAGCCGGGGCGGGTCTGTTCGCCGCCGAGGCCATGTGGACATTCTTCCTGCCCAAGTTCGACGTCATCCGTCAAGTGCTCGACGCTGGAATGCTCGGGGACGTCACGACCGTCTTCGCCGAATACGGTGAGCACTTTGACCGCAGCCACCGGATCTTCGACCCGGCCCTGGCAGGCGGCCCGCTGCTGGACCTGGGGACCTATCCGCTCGCGCTGATCACCTCCATCCTCGGCGAACCGGACCGCCTCCTGGCGCTCGGTGAACCGCACGAATCCGGAGTCAACGCCCAGCTTTCGGCGGTGATGTCCTTTGCTGGCGGGCGCCAGGCGATGATGAACACCCAATTGCACAATTTCACGCCAACCTCGGCCACCATCGTGGGCACGGAGGCTTCATTGACCATTGACGGGCCTTTCAACATGCCCGGCTGCTTCACTATCCGTTTCCCGGACGGCACCCTGCTGGCCTATGAAGAGCCGGCCGGCACGCATTTTGACGGCCTGCATTACGAGGCTGCCGCCGTCGCCCGCGCCATTGCGGCAGGGGAGCTGGAAGTCCCGCAGCGCCCGCTCGCCGAATCCATCCGGACCATGGCCGTCGCCGACGCCATCAGGAACCAGCTGGGAATCGGGTTCCCCGGCGAATAAACGACGGATTCCCTGACCCCGTCGGCCAGCCCAACTCCGATACGCCGGGCAGGCTCCCGTTCCACGCCGCCGCGCACGCCGACAGCATGCTTCGCTGTTGCCTACTGATGAGGGGCGACGCCGTCGATGTCGATCAGGAGATGTGCGGGGCCGCGAAGGAACGGGCTCGGCCGGTACGGGGGCGGGTCGGAGACCAGCCGCGGGTTCTCCAGTCTGGTGGCGAACGCGGTGAGGGCGATCTGGGCTTCGAGCCGGGCCAGGGGTGCGCCGAAGCAGAGGTGGATGCCGCCGCCAAAGCCGAGGTGTTGGTTGTTGCGCCGGTCCGGGATGAAGAGGTCGGGGTCGGTGACGTGGGCGGGGTCGCGGTTCCCCGAGGCCAGGAGCAGAGTGAGGGAGGCGCCAGCGGGGATGGTGGTGCCGGCGATGTCGATGTCGTCGAGTGCTGTGCGGAAAGGGACGAAATGTACTGGCGGCTCGTAGCGTAGCAATTCCTCGACCATCGGGATGGCGAGGTCGGGGTCGTTGCGTAGCCGCTGGAGTTCGGCCGGGTGGCGGAGCAACGTCAGTGCGCCGTTGGAGATGAGGTTCACGGTGGTTTCATGTCCGGCGATGAGCAGAAGAAGCCCGGTGCTCACCAGTTGTTCGTCCGGCATTCGGCCTTCCGGACCGTCATCGGTGACCATCGCCGAGAGCAGGTCCGGGCCCGGCGACCGCCGGTGGGCTTCAACCAGTTCCTCCATGAAGGCGCGCAGTTCCCTGCCGGCCTCGGCCCTCTTCTTCTGCTGTGTTTCGGGATCGAGCCCGGGATCCGTGGATTGCAGGGCTACCTCCACCCAGACCCGGAAACGCTGTTCGTCGCCCGGAGGCACCCCCAGCAGCTCGCAGATCACCGTGACGGGCAGCGGATACGCCAGATCATCGACGACGTCGATCCGCGGGTGGGCCGCCATGGTGTCGACCAAGTCCGTGACAATTTCCGCCATCCTCGCCTCCATCCCTGCGACCCTGCCCGGCGTCGCAGGCGGTCCGAAGTGGCGCATGGTGATCCGTCGAAACTTGTCGTGATCAGGCGGGTCCATGCTGAGGAAAGTCGGAGACATACCCGGGCCGTCCCCGTCGTCGCCGACGGCAGCGGCGCCCGCAGCAGCAGCAGCCGGGTTGCGGCTGATGTCGGAACTGACCCTCGGGTCGTGCAGCAGGGCGGCGATCTCCGCGTAGGTGCTTACGAGGTAGCTTCCGTCCGGAAGCCGTGTCACGGGGGTCCTGCGGAGCTCGTCGTAAAACGGGTAGGGGTTAGCCCGGTTGGAGAAGTCAAGGATCTGCTCCCAGATGCTGGCCTCTGTCATGGTGAAGCCTCCTTCAATCGGGGGGTGGATTCCGCGGGTCTCCGCGACGGCGTTTCACCGGCTGCGGTGTTGGTCAGCCTGGCGCGGCGTTCATTGGGATCGTGGCCGGTCACAACGACAGTCGCGTCCTGGGTAGGGCTCACAGCGGGCTTGAAGCCGGCCGGCTCGGGCCGGGCCTGGACTGACTCATCGACGTGGCGGAATGCCGGCGGAAAGGGTGCGGCCTGCTCGATCAGGGGTTCGTAGAAGTCGAGCCACTTATTCTGGTTGAAGGCCACCGCCGCCACGATGCGGCCCTTGTAGCCATAGACGGCCAGGAATCGCTTGGTGTCCACCGATCCTTGGACGATGGCCACCTCATCGGCGACCGACGGTACTCCGACGCTCTTTATTTCCGTGCCGAATTGGACTGACCAGAATTTCGGCACTTCCAAGTGGGGCCACCGTTCGGTCTCGCCGCTGACCATGTTGTGTGCCGCGACCTCGGCCTGGGAGATGGCGTTTCCCCAGTGCTCGACGGCGAGGTATTGATAGCCGTACATCGGCTGCGGGGCGCGGGCTATGTCGCCGGCGACAAACACATCATCCGTGACCAGCCCGTTGGCGTCGAACGCGCGGCAGCCGGCATCGCACGCTACACCCCAGACGCCGCACGCGAGACCGGAATCTGCAAGCCATTCGACATTGCGGACGGAGCCCAGCGCGGCGACCGCCACATCCACCTGGAGCGTTGTCCCGTCGGAGAGGACGGCCCGGCACAGCTGTCCGGTGGCGTCACCCTCAAGGGACAGCACGCGGACCCCGCACCGCAGGTCCACGCCATTGTCTGTCTGCAGCTCCCCGGCGACTGCGCCGATCACCCCGCCAAGAGCAGCGACGAGCGGAGCCGGCCCAGCTTCTGCCACCGTGACCGGCAGGTCCAGTTCGCGGCAGACGGACGCGACCTCGCACCCGATGAACCCGGCGCCGATGACGAGTACCCGACGCGGACGCCTCGCGAGGTGCTGCCGCAGGGTTGCGGCGTCCTCCCGGGTGCGCAATGTCATCACACCTGCAAGGGCCGCTTCCCCAGGGTTAGGCCAGGGGCGGGCCCGCAGGCCGGTGGTGATCAACAGTTTGTCGAATCCAATCCGGCTGCCGTCGGCGAGGTGGAGCTGCTTCGCAGCCAGATCCAGCCCGGTCGCCGCCATGCCCAGCCGCCAAGTGGCGCGGATGTCCCGGCGGCGTGGCAGTGAGGTGTCTTCCAGGGGCGCCGACCCGGACAGGACCTGCTTGGACAGCGGAGGACGGTCGTAGGGCTCGTGCGGTTCCTGGCCGACCAGGGTCAGCGATCCGGTGAAACCTTCCTCGCGCAACCGCTCCGCCGCGCGCAGCCCCGCCATCGATGCCCCCACGATGACGATCCGTCCAGTTCTCCTAAAAGTGCCCCCGCTGTCTTCGACCGGAGCAGCCGTCGCCGGTCGTGTGGCCGGATGCGGCCACCCGTCCTGCCCGTCCGGTTCTTCAAGCCGGATGGCCTGAACCGGACACGCCGCGGCGGCCCGCCGAACCCTCTGCAGATGCGCCCCGTCAGGGTGCGGATCGTAGGTCAGTGCCTCGTCCCCCTGAATCGTGAACACGTCCGGGGCGAGAAAGGCACACTGGGCATAGCCCTGGCATTTGGTGAGATCGACGAGGATCCTCATGCCGCTTCTCTCCCTCTAGCGGGCTTGCGCCGGCCGTCAGCCAGCCGGCCGGCGCCTCTTCCGAACCAGCCGGGGCGGCCCGGGTCCGTCAGAACTTCCGTTCCCCCAACCGGGGCAACGGAACGGGGCCTGCACTCGATTCGACGTGATGAGTGTAGGCCCCGTGCACGCGCGGCGGAAGAGGCCTGCGACCGGACAATGCGGGGCCGGGACCGCGGCCGGATCCGGTCGCGAACGTGCCGACGTCCAGGAATCACGGCACCGGTCCCTGGCGGCGCTGCAGTCCGCTGATCCGTGATTCCATCTGCTTCGCCGTGATTCCGGACTCTTTGGCTTCTTCGGAGGAATAACGGGGGCCGCGCCGGTCTTGTTCTAACTGGGGCGTCGACGACCGGCTGCCTCGTGAAAGGACCTCCTTGCCCACTTCCTTTATCCCGTTCACCATGCGCGCCACCGTCCGCGAAGACCACAAGCGCTCCTTCCGGACGGACATCGAACGTCTTACCGGCGGCCATCGCGGATGGGCGCCGCTGGACGTCGTCAAGTCCACCGATACCCAGGCGCTACTGCGCGGAGCGATCGCGCAGAGCGTTCACACCGCCACCGACGCGAGCCTTGCCCAGTACCTCCAGGACCGCTTCGTCGCCGACAACGACATCCATCTGGATCTCACCGTCTGCATCGGGCGCTAACAGGCGCCCACGCAGGCCCCGGACCATGCTGGTCCGGGGCTCTTTCCAGACATGACCTGCGGGGATTTCTTAAGGAATCTTCCTCTGCTGGCGGTGATGGGCGCCTGAACCTTCCTCGGACGATTGTCTGAGGGTGCATGCGGGACTAATTCGGTGAACGACGCGGTTATGCAGTCGGAGCCGGAACCGGTTCCGCGCGCAACGCCCGTTGGGGCGCCGAGGGGAATGAGCTCACGTGACCACAACGCCTGCCGAGGGAGTCGGCTTCCGGTCCCAACGCGGACCGGTGCTCATTGCCCTGATGCTCTCGACGGGTCTGGTGGCGATCGACGCGACGGTTGTGGCGACAGCGGTGCCTTCAATCGTCCATGACATCGGCGGGTTCACGTCGTTCCCGTGGCTATTCTCGGCCTACCTGCTGGCCCAGGCTGTTTCAGTACCGGTCTATGCGAAGCTTTCGGACATCATTGGCCGCAAGCCCATCATGCTCATCGGGATCGGCCTCTTCCTGTTCGGCTCCGTCCTCTGCGGAGTCGCCTGGAGCATGCCGGTCCTCATTGCGTTCCGCGTGGTGCAGGGCCTGGGCGCCGGAGCGGTCCAGCCCATGGCGATCACGATCGCCGGCGATATCTACACCCTGGCGGAGCGGGCAAAAGTGCAGGGCTACCTGGCGAGCGTGTGGGCAGTCTCCTCCGTCGTCGGCCCGACACTCGGCGGAGTGTTTGCCACACTCGGGATCTGGCGTGGCATCTTCCTCATAAATATCCCGCTGTGCCTGGTGGCAGGCTGGATGCTGCTCCGGTCGTTCCACGAGAATATCGAGCGCGTCAAGCACCGGGTCGACTATCTGGGGGCGGGGCTGCTCACGGTCTCGCTCACCCTGCTCATTCTGGGCGCCCTCGAGGGCGGCCAGGCCTGGGCCTGGAACTCCGCCATCAGCAGCGCAGTGTTCGCCGGCGGCGCCGTCCTGTTCGTCGCGTTCATCCTCGTCGAGCGGCGGGCGGCGGAGCCGGTCCTGCCGCCGTGGGTTGTGTCCCGGCGGCTGCTGGCGACGACGGCGATGATCGCCTTCGGCGTGGGAGCCGTCATGCTTGGCCTCACCTCTTACGTTCCCACGTTCCTCGAAGGAGCCCTGTCGACCTCCCCGATCCTGGCCGGGCTCGCCCTGGCGGCGCTGACCATCGGCTGGCCGATCAGCGCGTCCCAATCGGGCCGCCTGTACCTTCGGATCGGGTTCCGGAACACCGCCCTGATCGGCGTCACAGTCACCGTCATCGGCACGGCAGCACTTGCCCTGACGGCCTCCTCGCCCAGCATTGGGTTGGTGGCGGCCAGTTGTTTCATCGTCGGACTCGGTCTCGGGCTCGTTGCGACCCCGACCCTCATCGCCGCCCAGTCGAGTGTCGAATGGAATGAGCGTGGCGTCGTCACCGGCACCAACCTTTTCGCGCGATCGATCGGCAGCTCCATCGGCGTCGCCGTTTTCGGGGCGATCGCGAACGCCGTCTACGCCGGCACCCCGCACGGCGACACGGACCCCCACACCATCGTTGCTGCCTCCGCCGCCGTGTTCCTGGCCGTCATGATCTGTGCCGTACTTACTGTCGTCGCCGTCATCGCGATGCCGGCCACAAAACCCGTCAAACAGGCCCAGGCCGCCGCGCGGCGGTGACCCGGAAGCGGGTGCCTGGGGACCTGCTTGGGGTCGGTCCGGCCGTCAGCCAATCCGCTCCGCGTGCATGACGATGGTGCCCTCCTGGCCGCGGACGTAGCAGAACCGGCCGGTATCCTGGAACTTTCCGACCCCACCGAAGAGCTCCGTGCCTCGGGCCAGCAGCCCGTCTGCTGCGGCGTCGATGTCATCGACAGAAATCGCGACACGGCGGATACCAAGGGTGTTCGGCGCCGCGTTCCGGCCGCCGCCCAAGGCCAGCGGGTAGTGGCATTTCATTAGCTCGAGCCGACCGTGGCCGTCCGGCCGGAGCCTCCAACATCGCGCTACCCACCCGGGCATCCTCAAGGACCACCACCCAGCCGCCCCCAGCGGTCGGGGCGCAGGCATATCCGGACCATCTGCCGCCCGTCGACGTGGGGCCGCTGGTGGCGGAGTACCTACCCGGCCGCGCGGAGGAATCGTGCTCAGCGTCGCGTCTCGTACCTGGTCAGGACCACGCCGCCGGGAAACGTCCGCGTCTCCACCAGATTCAGATTCACCCAACTGTCCAGCGCAGTGAAGAACGGCGTGCCGCCGCCCACCAGGACCGGATGGGTGGCTAGCGCGTATTCGTCGATCAGCCCGGCCCGCATGGCCGCCCCGGCGAGCGTTGCGCCGCCGACGCTCATCGGTCCGCCGTCCCCGGCCTTGAGCCGGGTGATCTCGGCGATCGCGTCGCCGGTGACCAGGCGGGTGTTCCAGTCGACCTTGTCGATCGTCGAGGAGAACACCACCTTTGGCGTGTCCCGCCAGTTCCGCGCGAATTCGATCTCCGCCGGGGTGGCGTTGGGCTGCTGGTCGCCGGTCGGCCAGTAGGAACTCATGGTCTCCCAGAGCTTGCGCCCGTAAAGGGACAGGCTGCTAGCCCGCTCCTGGTCGTGCCACCACTGGAACAGTTCGTCGCTCGGCGCGCTCCAGCCGATGTCGTCGCCGGCCGCAGCGATGTAGCCGTCCAAGGTCAGATTCATGCCGTAGATCAGTTTCCGCACGGCGCCAGCCCTTCCGTCTCGTGGTGGTCGAGGGCGGCATTGAACTCTGCCGTCCCGCAGATGATCGGCAGCATCCTGTCGCTCATGGAACCACCGTAACTGCCCATGATCTGGATGCCATAGCCTTCGGTCCGCGTTTCAACTGAGCTGCCCGGTGAAGGATCGGCTTACGGACAGACAACCGAAGTGCAGGCGACTTCTGAAAATGCCACGCATCCCGGCAGCATGACTCTATCGTCGTCCGTACACGTCCTCGTTCGGCGTCTGGGCATCCCGATTCCGCATCTCATCGTGAAACAAAACCCGCAACTATGAGGAGGCGCTGAAGGCACTCCGCCAAGCGGCCCGGCAATTGGCGGACGACACAATCGGCGCGTAGCCTGGCGGCTCGCGATCGCACATCCGCCTGCTCCACCGGGAGCTCTTCCCGGTCTGGCGTGCTTTTAGCGACCTGCGGCTAGTGTTCTTTCTCTACAACCAGTTTGTCGGGCGTCCACGACTGAATCCGGCGGTGGGAGGGCTGGCCCGCCGCCGTGGGGAGCGTGATTTGTGCCCGCCCGTTTCCAAGGTCCTCCCAGCGACCCGGGATCGCCTGCCCGCGGTCGTCCGGGCCGCTGCCATGCCAGACGCAGCTGCCGTCCTCTTGCAGCTCAATGGCGTCCCGCCAACGTGCCGGCCCGAAGGCATAGTGGCGGGGGCGGAATACCATTGTCGAGGCAGTGTCATCCTCGTGGGAGTGGAGCCAAATGCCAATAATCTCCGGCGGGGGGCCAGTCACTGCTGCACCCACCCGGTTAGTGTCGTCATCCTTCCATCATCCACCGCCGGGGTTGGCGGCGTCACTCTTTAGCACCGCGCGGATGCTGTCCAGGAGTGACTCGGCCCGCTGGTAGTCGCGGCGGAGTCGCTCGACTTCTTGGCGGAGCCGGAGTACCTCAGCGTCCCCCTCGCCAGGTGCAGGTGCAGGTGCAGGGGTAGGGGCCGGGGGAGCCAATGCCGCGGGAGTCGCCGGCGCGGGTGTGGGCTGGGCGGCAGCCGGTGCGAAGGCCGGCGCTGTCAGGAAGGAAGCCCGGGCACCCTCGAGACATGCGTCCATGCGCCTTGACTGGCCGTGAGTGAACATGAACATGGCTGCGTCATCGGTGTAGTCCATGTAGTTCATGAACATGTTGCCGTTGGGTCCGTTGTTGCAGCTGATTTGGGGGAACGACGGCTTGTTGAAGGTGGCGTCGGCCTGATTGGGCGTGTCGGCGACAAGGTCGCTTCCGCTGCACGAGCCGCGGTCGTCGCCCCAGATGTGCCGCAGGTCCAACCAGTGGCCGATCTCGTGCGTTGCGGTCCGACCGAGATCGAAAGGAGGCTGCGCCGTTCCACTCGTGCCGAAACAAAAGCTCGCGATGACAACGCCGTCGGTGGACGGAGGGCCGCCAGGGAATTGGGCGTATCCGAGGATCACCCGCCCGATCCCGTCCCTGAGTTCATTGCACACCCAGAGGTTGAGGTATTCGTCGCTTGGCCAGGGGTCTGCCCCGCCGGTCGCATTCGACTTGACGTCGTCCAGTTCAGTGGAGAAGAACGGCATTGTTGACGGGGTCCGGGTGATCCCGTCGGTTGGATTACCGTGCGGGTCCTGGGACGCGAGCTCGAACTGAATCCTGCAATCAGCCACCCGGTCCGTCCACACGGGAGGAACCTGCGACACATCGGGGTTGCTGGCCCGGAAATCCTTGTTCAGGGACTCGATCTGGCTTTGGATCTGCGCCTGGCTGATGTTCTGGGAAGGATCAGCTTGATTGTGCACCACGTGGACCACCACCGGAATGCTGACTACGCCGCTTCGCGCGATGCTGCGTGTCCGGTGCTCGTAGGCCAAGGCCCGGTTGTCAATCAGGGCGCGCCGTTCCTGGTAACTGATGCTCGTATTGAGAAGCCGGCGGTGCACTTCCATGGTCCCGCACAATTCACGGGTACGCGGATTCGTGAGGTTTAGCTGGTCCAACTCGGTCATCGTAAGGTCTCCTTCACCTGTTCGGTCGAGCAATGCGGCTGCCACTGTCCAGGAGCTGAGCAACGAACGGGGCGTTCATCCGCAGGAGCTCCGGCCACAAGCCCAAACCGCCGGCGCCCGGCACGGTGTCGAGGTGCGCGGTGACGAACGGTACCTCGTTGCATTCAACGTCGCTGGTCGGCCGACGTCCGTTGAAGAATCCTTGTCGGCCTTCTCGCGCTGAGTCTCCGTCATCAGGCGTTACTCGGGTGTTACCAGCCTCAAAGAGTTGCCCGGCCGGTCAGTGCAAGTAACGCCGCAATAACGCGGTAGGGCTAGAGTCGCAGTCTCTGGTGATGGCGGCTACCGGCCCTTCACATCGGGTCCTCGCCGTCGTTCACCACCGTGAGCTGCTGAAGACTGGAGGCGTCATGACTTCCCGGGAACGGGTGGAAGAGCCGGGGCCTGTTGTGGTCCTGATCCGGCACGCGGATGTAACGCCCGGTGGCGGCGCGGATCCTCCGCTGAATGCCGCCGGTACCGCCCGTGCGCAGCAACTGAGGCACGTGCTCGGCGACTGCGGGGTCACGGCAATCTTCGTGAGCTCGCTCCAGCGGACGCAGGCGACCGCGCAACCGCTGGCGGCAGCCCTCGGACTGCAGCCGATCATCCAGGACGACGCGGCGTCTATTGCGGCCGCGATCCGAAATCTGGCGAACTCCACGACGGCGCTGGTGGTCGGACACAGCAATACCGTGCCTGACGTGGTCGCACGCTTGGACGGCCCGGCGGTAACGCCCATCGCAGCCACCGAGTTCGACCGGCTCCTCGTCCTGGCAGGCCGCAGGCTTTGCACCCTCCGGTACGGGTAGGGAAACCGGGCGGGGCTACGGCTCTATGGATTCGACGCGCTCGGGCCGCCCGTCAACCCACGCGAGCAGTTGGCGGACGCCTTCGGGGAGGGACGCCTCGGAATATCGGCGGCTGTCTTGGCGTCCGGACTCCTCCCAGGAGACCTCGTAGAGCTGGTCATCCGGCCGCCGCACGGCAGCAGGAGGTTCCCCTGGCTCCCGCAGTCCGGACCGATTCATGTGTGCGGCAAACATCTCCGCATCAGGCGGCGGCAGGTCGCTCGCATCGAGTTCAGTCCGCGCGACAATGCCCGCGATGCCGCCGCCCCTGCGGATTGTCAGTTTCACGACAGAACGCCGACCTCCTCCCATGCCTTCCTGACGGCCTTCTGCTCGGTCTCGCCGAACGAGCCCGCGACGTCGACCGTGGCCTGCGCGGCCTCATCGAACTGGGTGCTGGGTCCCAGGCGCGTGGTCAGGGTTGTGTACCAAATCTTGCCGGCGACGTCCCAGGCGTGACCGCCCAGCGCTGTGGCCGCCAGATAGAACGCGTGGTTTGGGATTCCAGAGTTGATGTGCACGCCTCCGTTGTCGTTGCGCGGATCGTTATCGTCGGGCAGATCAACGTAGTTGTCCATGTGGCTTGGCTGCCGGTCTCCTGTGTATGCCGTGCCGGGTTGGCTCATTGAGCGTAGCGCTTTGCCCAGCGCGGGAACAAGGATCCCCTCGCCGATGAGCCAGTCCGCTTCGGCGGCCGACTGCTTCAGGCTGTACTGCTTGACGAGCGAACCAAACACGTCCGAAAAGTGTTCGTTGAGGGCGCCCGGCTGCTTGCTGTAGACAAGTCCCGCGGTGAATTCGGTGACGCCGTGGGTGAGCTCGTGGGCGATGACATCCAGGGACCGGGTCAGGCCGCCGACCTGGAAAATCCGGCCGCTGCCGTCGCCATAGACCATCTGCGCGCCGTCCCAGAACGCATTATCGAACGCCACCCCGTAGTGGACGGAGGATACGAGCTCCATGCCGGCTCCATCCAGGGAATTACGATGAAGGACATCGCGGTAGAACTCGTATGTTGCCGCGCTGCCGTCGTAGGCCTGGTTTACCGCTTCATCTGCGGTGGGTGGTTCTGTCCATCCGCGGGCCCGGACACCGGGGAGGAACGACCTGCCCTTCTTCTGGTTGTCGTAGACAGTTTGACGGCGTTCTGTCCTGATGCCCAAGCTGGCCATACGTCCGCCGTCCAGGCTGAACTGTCGTGCGAACCGGCCCATCACGGCCCGTTGTGAGCGGATTGCCGCTGATGTGGCCAGTGCACGTACTGCGGCTTCGCGCTGTTTGGGCTTACCCTCGATGGCAAGCCGGCCCAGCAGGTCGGGAGGGGCAATTTGGCAACAGGTCCTGGGAGTTCGGGTCATGATGTTCCTTCCATGGAGTTCAGGATTGAGAATCTGCGAAACACCTTTTGTGAGTGGCGAAGGGCATGGAGTCCGACGTCGGTGCGCCGGACTCGGCGCGGCGGTTCAGGCTGGTGAACTTCCCCAGCCGTGAGGGGATCGGTCGACCGCAGGTTAATTCCCCAGCCGTTACTGCAGCGTTACTCCCACGTTGTGCGGGTGCCCGCACTCACGCCGTGTCGCTTCACAAAACCGGCACAATCGGCGGGCCATTGACAGGCCCAGCCGAAATGCGGATCCTCTTGGCTAGAACTGTTCCAGCTCGCAGTCACGCTGGATTTGGGGGTGCCAATGGGAAGCGGCGACTTTTGCCATTTTCAGCTGAGCCTTTTCCAATCGTGGAAACTCCGCAGTGACTCGTGCATCATGCATGTTGCGGCGCGTCAGCAGCGGCTCATTACCGCCCTGGCCATCCACGGTCCCCGCCCGCGAAGCTACCTGGTCGGGCTCCTGTGGCCGGAGAGTCGCGAGAGCCGGGCCATGGAGAGCCTGCGCGTGAGCATGCACCTGGTCTCCCGACAAGCCCCGGGCCTGCTGGTCAACGGGGGCGCCGAGCTTTCGCTTAGCGATTTGGTCGACGTCGACCTGTACCGGGTCCGGTCCTGCGTTCGAGAGCTAAGCCAAACCGGGCTCAACCGGAACCCCGCGTCGTCCCTGAACCTGTTACGCGATGCCGAACTGCTCCCGGGCTGGTACGACGACTGGGTGCTCTTTGAACAGAGCAGATTGCGGCAGGACCGGCTCCACGCGTTCCACATCATTGCCCGCGAGTCGCTGGCGCGCTGCGACTTTGAGCTGGCCCTGGAAGCATCGGAGGCAGCACTGGAACTTGAACCGCTCTACGAAAGTGCAGTTGGACTTCTCATTCAGGCTCAAAGGCATCAGGGCAACAATGCTGCCGCGCTTCGGGCCTTCGAAAAGTATCGAGCGAAACTGAACGAGGACATGGGCCTTGTACCGTCGGAGGGCATTCGGCGCCTCGTCGCCGACGTTCTATAAGCGCAGCCGGTAATTGGCGCTGCCCGTAAGAGGAGCGGCCCGGCCAGGCGGAATTGGCCAGGTTGCTAAACATCAGGCAGGTTGTCTAGCCAACGGTTCACCACCGCAATGACTTCTTCCCGGTCTTGAGCAAAACTAATCGTGCGCTCGTCACTGTTCGATGATCCCGCAATGATCCGGGCACGGAAGGGGACGGGACTTTCCGTGTCCCTCCAGACTCGGATGACCAAGGTTGCCTGGCTGGGCGGACCACCGTTCCCGCCCTCGGAGCCCCCCGACGTTACCTTGTCTGCCACTATCAGCTCCTCTCGATCCAACCATAAAGTGGCTCCTTTGATCTGGCTCGCCAACTGTGGCAGCTTGGTTCCGCGCAGTCTCTCAGACAAATCTCGAGATTTCCTGCATCAGCTCAACCCGGCCCCGGGGCAGTGGCCCCGACTGCCCGCCGGGTGGATGATGAGGGTGACGAGATGAAGCACTGAGGCTTGGACGCGGGGCGGCTCCCCGCTGGTTGGGAGGGTGAACCACGATGCGCGGATGGCCGCGGCCGGACGAACCGTCCGGCCAAATCACGCTCGTACTGGATCAGCGCAGCACCCTGGACCCAGGGGATGACCTCCGCGATGGACTTTCCGCGATCGCTCGCCAGGGCCCCCACCTCTGGGTCGCCAATGACGAGACGACAAGTGTCGAACGGCTCACGCTTGAGGATGGGGACCGCGCCCGGGCCCATCGTAGTTTCGATCTCACCAATGTCCTTGAACTGCCCGGGGACACGGGTGAGCTGGACATCGAAGGCCTCGATATCGAAGCTGACACGCTCTGGCTGCTCGGATCGCACAGCTCGGCCCGCAAACAGGTGAAGGACAAGTCCACGCCCGCAGAGGCGCAGAGATCCCTGGCGACGGTGGAGGTCAGCCAGCGTCGGCGGGTGCTGGCCCGAGTCCCGACTGCGGTTCTCCTGGATCCGGGCGGCCGGACCAGGCAGCAGCAGCCCGCCGCTGTGCTTGGCCTCGGTCGCAGCGAGGATCTGGTGGAGCTTCTGTCCGATGACCCGCACCTTGGCGTTTACATACAGGCCTCGAAGACCGGGGTGCACCCGATCCCGGGCAAGGAAAACGGCATTGACTGCGAGGGCCTCGCCGTAGCAGGCCGCCGCGTGTTCATCGGCCTGCGCGGGCCGGTGCTGCGCGGCTGGGCGATGATTATTGAACTCACCGTGGGCGACGGGCCCGGCATCGAGCCACAGCCGATCGGTCCGGGGAACCGGCGCTACCGCAAACACTTTCTCCACCTCGATGGCTTGGGCGTGCGGGATCTCTGCCGTCACGGAGATGACCTGCTCGTTTTGGCAGGACCCACCATGGAGCTCGACGGGCGCACGCCCGTCTTTCGCTGGCGCAACGCGCTGACGTCGCAAGCCGAGGCCGTCCTGCGCAAAGACGACTTGCCTTGCGAATTCGACGCACCGTTCGGAAGAGGCGACGACCACGCCGAGGGGATCACCGTACTCGACGACGGCCGGTCGGCCCTGGTCTTGTACGGCACACCGGCCGGACAACGCAAGACCGGACGCCACGAGATCACAGCCGATGTCTTCCATTTGAGCCCGTAGGGACTGCGGCCGGGCGGCGGATTGCCGGATCATCTGGCGCGCACCGGCGCGGCGGGACGAGAATGGGCTCGTGCTTCCCCTTCGCCCCGGCGGGGGCGGCGAGGCGATGAACGCCGCCGCCCGCAAGATTCAGCGCATCTATCTGACGTTGACGCTGGGCAATACCCTTGCGGCGTCGTTCATCTGGGGGATCAACACCCTCTTCCTGCTCGATGCCGGACTCAGCAACTTTGAGGCGTTTGCCGCGAACGCCTTCTTCACGGCCGGAATGGTGCTCTTCGAGGTGCCCACCGGCGTCGTCGCCGACTCGTGGGGGCGCCGCGTCTCGTTCCTGCTCGGCACCGTGACCTTGGCAGGATCGACCTACCTCTACTACCTGCTCTGGCAGTTTTCCGCCCCGTTCTGGTCGTGGGCCGTGGTGTCGGTCCTGCTCGGCCTGGGGTTCACCTTCTTCTCTGGTGCGGTCGAGGCCTGGCTGATCGACGCGCTGCGCTTCTCGGGGTATGAAGGCGGGATGGAGACGGTGCTGGGGCGGGGCCAGATGGTCTCCGGCGTCGCGATGCTCGCCGGCTCGGTGGCCGGCGGCGTGATCGCGCAGGCCACCAACCTGGGCGTGCCGTTCCTGCTGCGCGTGGGCGTGCTGTTAGCCATGTTTGCGGTGGCCTTCGGGCTCATGCGCGACGTCGGATTCACCCCCGAACGCTCGACCCATCCTCTTCAGGCGACACGGGCAGTCCTGTCTGCCTCAATCGAGAACGGCTTGAAGAACCCACCCGTGCGTTACGTGATGCTGGCCGCGCCGTTCAGCGCCGGCGTCGGGATCTATGTGTTTTACGCCCTGCAGCCGTACCTGCTGGAGCTGTTCGGGGATCCGCACGCGTATTCCGTCGCCGGCCTCGCGGCGGCCATCGTGGCCGGAGCGCAGGTGCTCGGCGGCTGGATAGCGCCCCGCGTCAGGCGCCTCGTCCGCAAGCGCACGACGGTGTTGATTCTGAGCAGCATCACGGGCGCAATAATCCTGGTGGTGCTCGGGTTCACGCAGGTGTTCTGGGTGGCTCTGGTGCTCTTGGCGCTCTGGGCCGTGATCTCCTCGGCGGGCATCCCGGTGCGTCAGGCGTACTTGAACGACATGATCGCCTCCAAGCAAAGGGCAACAGTGCTCAGCTTCGATTCCCTCATGGGATCAAGCGGTGGCGTGGTGGTGCAGCCCATGCTCGGCCGGGCAGCCGATGTGTACGGCTACCCGGCCTCGCTGGCAATCGGCGGCGCAATCGAACTCTTCGCTGTGCCCTTCCTGCTGGCGAGCCGCCGTCAGCACCACCGGGCCGATCAGGCCAACGCTCCGACCCAAGGGACGAACACCGGACCCCAGACGGCCTAGACGCGAACCGGAAAATCGTTTCCGCCGGGCGCCTTACTTGCCGAGGCCTTCCGGGCCTACAGTTGGGCGTGTAGAACCGTCGACAGGAGAGCCTCAGTGATTACTCTGCAAATCGAACACCAGGTCCGGGACTTCGACATGTGGAGGAGGGCTTTCGACAGTGATCCTCTGAACCGTGCCGCGTCCGGCGTGAAGTCGTACCGGATCTCGCGTCCGCTTGGCCAGCAAGACTACGTGATGCTGGAGATGGACTTCGAAACGCAGGAGGCCGCCGTGGACTTCCTGGGCCGGTTGCAGAACGACACGTGGAAAACCGGTGTGACGGCGCCGGCGCTGGTCGGTGAGCCATCGACCAGAATCATCGAAACGGTCTCCATCGAGAATGTGACCGCCCCCTGAGTCCTCAGCACTGTGGGGCCGGTGCCTTACCGGGCCCGGAGACCATGCCTGAAGCGTCTTGAGCGAGAAGTTCGCTGGCTACTTTCGGGCAGCGCCAGTCACCCCCCGTTGTTAACGGTGTCCCCATTTGCAGCTGGACGGGCAGGGAATGAGAACCGCTCTTGGATCCAGGCCCCGAGTTCTCCGAGCGTTTCACCGCTCATGTGATGCCCTCCGGGGTCGCGGCGGGCATGGGTGACGGCAGCAGAATGCGTCAGCAGGTATTGCCATGTGCGGTCCAGCAGCTCTGCCGGAATTACCCTGTCCTGGTCGCCGTGCGCGACGAAAACCGGAAGGCCGGCCAGCCGCGCCGGCGTGACCGGTACCCCGGCCTCGAACGGCAAGGTCCCGTACAGAATGGCGGCTCCGGAAAATCGTTCCGGATCTTGAAGTATCAGGCCGCCCGCGAATGCTGCTCCGCCGCTGAAGCCGACGAGCACCACCGGCCTGCCGGCCGGGGCCGTGGCATCGAGCCAAATACGGAACCAGGCCACGGAATCAGCCAGCGACTCTGCGACCGGGCGGCCGATGCCCCGGTTGGCGAACCATGCATAGCCGCCGCCCTCGGCAATGGGCGCCCGAACAGCGGCGTAGGCAGGGCCGGGCGGCAGCTGGCCGGCGAGGGTAATGATCTCGCGCTCGCTCGAGCCGCGGCCGTGCAGCAGCACCACCAGTGGCGCTGCCGGGTCGGGTGACCCGGCGGTCGCCACCACGGGTGAACCGGTCTGGGATGGGCCGTCCGCGATTTCGGGCGTCTCGGGGATTCGCATGGCTGCTCCTGAGGGTAGTGGCAAATTTATTGAAGTTTCAACTATCATGCAGGAGTGCGTATTTGCCGTCAACTATTGCGGGCGCCATGTGGCCGCTGCCGATGCGATCCGCCCGGCGTCACGACGAGGCCGGACACCAAGGCTTCGCTGCTGTTGATGGTGACAACTTCATACCCGTCGGGCCCTCGCCTGCATGCCCGAGCGGCTCTCGCCGGGGCTTTAGGTGGCGACGACGAGTTTGCCGCTGGAGCGGCTTTCCTCCATGTCGGTGTGGGCCTGGACGATGTCATTCAGGGTGTAGACCTTGCCGATGGGCACGGTTGCGGTGCCGTCACTGACGGCCTGCAGGAATCCCTGCAGCACGCTGCCGGGATGGCGCCTATGACGGACCAGGGCAGCGCTGCGTCGAACGGTATGAAGTGCCGGGCCGGCACGCACGTGTACTCGGCGTAGCCGCCGTCGAACACGCGGCCCATGCCGCCCATTAGGGTGGTCGCCTTCTGTCCGGCGCGGAATTCACCGCCGGGGCGTCCGCCACTTCTCCGGCGGCTTCGATCCCGGGCTGCCCAGCACAATGGCCCGCATGGTGCCGCCGCTCACGGCCTTCCGGTAGTTCAGCGTCTGGGAGTTCGGTGCCTGGCGACCGTTTCGTGGCTACTCGCGTGCGGAACCAGAGCCCAGGAGTGCCCGCGCCTGGAGGATCGCCTGTTCGACGTCGCCGTTGAGCTCTTCGGCGGGCAGTGCACCGACTTCGCCGCGGAGCAGTCCAACGTCCTTGAGTAGGGACGAGGTGGGCGCCATCGAACTGAACGAGGCGTTCGCCGCGCAGTCCCTGGCCTGCATCAACGCCTGGGGCATCGATGCGTCCATCGTGAACCGGCACGGCGGCGCGATCGCGATGGGCCATCCGCTCGGCGCGTCGGGCGGGCGCATCCTGGCCCGGTCCCTGCAGGCCTCCGGGCAGCGCTGGGGCGTCGCGGCGATCTGCATCGGCGTCGGCCAGGGTCTCGCCGTCGTCCTCGAAAACGTCACTACCGCCGCATCGGCATAACCAGCCGGCCTAACCAGCCGGCATAACCCGGCAGGGACTGCGTGGATCCGGGCACATTCCCGCCGCTGGGCAGACGTCGGGATGCGGGGCCGTGCAGGCGGTTGTTGTCATGGCGGCCCCGCAATCCTATGCGGGCCGGGCTCCGGTGGCGGCGCTCCGCGGAGCCACAGTGAGGGCAGCGACGCGTTCCAGCCTGGGATGCAGGTTGTCGCCGTCGTCCAGGACGCCCGTCTGCCACCACAGCTTCAGCCCCTCCGGCGCCACCTCCAGATAGGCCAGGTTGTTCTGGAACCACGGCCCGTCGATGCCGGACCAGTGAAACGGCGGGTCCGGGACCTTCGCCGAGCGTGCCACAAGGGCGCCAACCGGCGTGGCCAGTCCGTAAGACATGATCGCCGCGAAGGACCTCATCAGCCGCGGCAGCGGGTTGCGGATGGGGGAGCAGACCGCCTGCACGACCCGGCTGCCCGACGTGCGCTCCACCTCCGCAACGTAGGAGTAATGCACGTCCCCGGAGAGGAAGGTGATTGTCTCCGGTGCCTGGCCGCGTTTGCCGTCGGCGACATCAGTCACCATTGACGCCACCTCGCGGAAGCTGTTCTGGAACGCGGCCCAGTGTTCAAGGTCCAAAGCCTGACGTAGCTTTTCGCCGGCCCGGGCGGCAAGTTTCCCCCAGGCGCCTTGGGACACTGCCTCGTTCCAGGACTCGACGTAGTGCAGGCCCATCGGCAGCAGGTAGGGCAGCGACGTGGCGACCAGCAGGTGGCGGAAACCGCCGCGCATCCGGCCGTCGAACCAGGCCATTTCCGCCTTGTCCACGAGGGCTCGATCGTCCGGCGTCAGGTCCCGGGCTGCCCGGGAATCCACCACAATCAGCCGGGTGTCGCCAAAATCCCGGCAGTAGCTCCACCGGTACGATCCCGGGTCCTGGTCGGCCCGCTCCGCGAAACTGTCCAGTGCCGCGCTCACATCGATCTCATCCTCGCCCGCGTGAGCGGCGATCAGCTGCCAGATGGCGTCCTCGGCCCGCTCCTGCGGTGACATATTCCCCAGATGCTGATAGACCCAGTACGAGGCCAGCCCCGCGACAATCCGCCCATGCCACCAGGAAGTCGCTTCCATTTTCCTCTTCCAGCTGAGTGAGGTGTTCCAGTCGTCGCGGATGTCGTGGTCATCGAAGATCATGGCGCTGGGCAGGGTGGACAGCAGCCACCTGTTCGCGGGGTCTGACCAGGCCAGATAGTACAGGTGAGCGTATTCCTCGTAGTCCTTGAGCTCCTGGCCAGGTGGTGCCTTGATGTCCCGTCGGGCGCGGATGAACTCCTGCATCTGCTTGCTGGTCAGGTCGGCGTACACCTGGTCCCCGAGGAAGGCGACCAGATCCGGCCACGGCAGGTCACCGCCGCCGGAGGAGGCCATCTGCAGGGCGTAGGCGCGCAGCGAGTCGACGCCGTGGGTCCGGTTGCCGGACGCATCGTGCGGGACACTGGTCCGGCAGGAGCCGTAGGCCATCCGCAGCGGCTTCCCGGGCTTCAGCGTCGCGATCATGGACGGCGGGAACCCGGACTCCGGATCGGGCCAGACCCGCGTTCCGTTGACGTCGACGGCGTACGGCATGACCGTTGCCGGCTCCAGCCCGTGCAACTCCACCAACGCGTAGTGGTGACCATGAACTGCAAACGTACTGGCTGCCCAGTCCCTGCCGCCGGCACGGATCGAGACGCGGGCAGCGAACCGGGTCTCCACCCAGACACTCGCCGATTTCTCATCCACGTACCGCATCATGGGGCCGAGCACCAGGGGAGAGGTTGTCATGCCTCAGTTGTACCGGCTTGGGCTGGATGCGGCCATGCTCTGGCGGAAAGATGCGGCGGACCGGGTCCGAGGTCGCCAGCGCGGCTGACCGAACTGTCCTGGCCGAGTTTTGTGGGCAGCGCCCCTGATGTCGCGCTTCACGGGATGGGCGGTTCCCGTCCGTCGGCATAGGGACCTGCCGCTACCCGGCGTCCTTGTGAGGCATGTCTTCGGCAGGGCTGCTGGTGGATTCGCCCGCGTCCCGGGCTAGCCGGTCATGGAGCCGGTTGATCTGGGCGGTGAGGCGGGCGAGCTCCTCCCGGCTGGCGGCGTCGTCCGCGTTCGTGCGCGCACTGGTTGCGGCGGTCACACTCTCAACCAGCCAGGAGGACACCGCCGCGGTGACCATGCTGAGCACGGCAAACCCGCCGACCATCAATGCCGCCGCGGCCCAGCGGCCGGGAATGGTGACGGGGTAGAAGTCGCCATAACCGATCGTGGTGATCGTGACAATCGCCCACCATAAGGAGTCGCCCATCGTCGTGATATTCGCGTTCGGAGCGCCCTTTTCGAAACTGAGGACGCTCAGGGCGACGGTATAGATCAGCAGCATGGCGGAGACAATGACGTAGGCCATGACGCGCGCCCTGATGGCAGTGCCGGGGGCCCTTTCCATGACCCGACGCAGGGTGAAGGGACGCAGGAGCCGCAAGGGCCGCGCGACCGGAAGCGCCACCATGAGCAGGTCCAGCGGGTGGCGGACGAACCATCGGCCCCGATGGGGTGCCAGGAGCAGTTTCACGATGTAGTCGACGCCGAAGGCAATCCACGTCGTGACCATGACAAGAGTCAGGGCGGAGGCGTAGGGGTCCGGGGGATCGGCTATGACCTGGATGGAGTAGGCCGCCAGGAAAACAAAAGCCGCGCCGACGAGGGGCCACTCCGAATACTTTTGCCATGTTTCTTGCGTCATGGCTGAATCGTAGGACTTTGCCCTCGTGATGTCCGCACGAATTTGCTGGCGCTTTTCGGGGCTCCGGAGGCGGCGGTCGGGCCGGCACGACGCCGGGCCGTCAGCGAGCCACCGGCGCACCGCTGACAAGCGGGCCCGGCAGCGGTACATTGGGGCTCTCAAGTGCCGGCCGGCTTGGGTCAACAAGTTGGCAAGGTACGGGTCCAGAACCGGCGGAGGCGACGTGCCATGGCGGAAAATCAGGGCAAAAGCGGTACCGGACGGGCGGGGGCGCGTGAGGACCAGGCGCGCAATCACAATCTCGCCAGCGAACTTGGAGTAGTCGAGCAAAATATCCTGTTGCGGATTCAGAATTTTGATGATCCCCGCCAGGAATGGCGGCGGCTGTTCTCGGAGCTCTATGGCACATTTCTGCTGGTCATCGTCGCGGCCGGGGGAGGCATGATGAGCCAGGCCTTCCCCGGTGTCATCAGCCGCACGGCGGCCGTGGTGGCCCCCGGCTTGATGGTGATGGGGATCATTCTGTTTATGGGCAAGATTTCCGGCGCGCACCTGAACCCGGCCGTCAGCATCGCGTTCGCGCTCCGCGGCGACTTTCCCTGGCGCCGGGTCCCCGGCTACATCGTCGTTCAGCTCATCGGGGCGACCCTTGCCTGCCTGCTGCTCCAGGCCGTGATCGGCGTATCCGCCACCTATGGTTCGAACTATCCGGCGGCAGGCTATTCCGCCGGCGCCGCGTTCTGGATGGAGGCGCTGCTGACGCTGGCGCTGGTCAGTGTCATCCTGGGAACCGCGTCCGGGGCGCAAAATGTCGGGCTGCTCGGCGCTTTTGCCGTGGGCGCGTACATTGCCGTGGCGGGCCTGTGGGGCAGTCCCATTTCCGGCACATCAATGAATCCGGCGCGAACGTTCGGGCCCGATCTTGCCGGCGGCAATTTCAGCGACTACTGGGTCTATGTCGCCGGTCCGCTGGCCGGTGCGGTGGCCGCCGTCGGTATAGCCTTTATCCTGCGGGGCGCGGGCGGCGGCACATCGGGGTCCGGAGCCGCGCAGGGCGACCTCTTCACGGAGGCCGCCAGGAAACAAGACTGAGCCCGCATCGGAACGGGAAGCATAGGGGATAGGGGATCCGTGTGGGCAGGCTGAACAGGAGCCAGGGCGGCGCAGACGTGGCCGGGCCGGCGCAGACCTTCAAGGGCCCGGCGTACCCGCAACTGCGGCTCAACAACGCTGCCCTCGAAAACAACATCCGGGTCATGGCGGAGTGGTGCCGCGGGCGGGGCGTGGAGCTCGCCCCGCATGTCAAGACGACCATGTCGGCACCGATCACCGAGAGGCAGGTGGCTGCCGGCGCGGTCGGCGTCACCGTCGCCACCGTGGATCAAGTCGCCGCGGTACTGGAGTGGGGCCATGGCCGCGTTCTCGTCGCCAACGAGATCGTCGACAGGCCCGGACTTACGCGTGTCCGCGCGTGGCTGGAGGACGACCCCGAACGGGAACTCCGTTGTTTCGTCGATTCGGCAGCCGGGGTCGAGGCGGCGGCGCAAATATTCGACGGCGCGGCAGTCCCTCTCGAAGTGCTGATCGACGTCGGAACACCCGGCGGGCGCACAGGCGTGCGCAGCCTTCACGACGGTCTGCTCCTGGCGGAGATGGTCCGTGCCGCGCCGGGGCTGAGACTGGTCGGCGTCGCCGGATACGAAGGCGTCGTGCCGAACAGCAGGGCCGAGGACACGGTCGCTGCCGTTGACCGGCACTGCAGGCTGGTGCGGGACGTCTATCTGCAGGCGGCGACGTACTTTGAGACCGCCGCGCCGGTCTATTCCATGGGCGGGTCCGCGTTCCCGGACCGCGTTGTTGAGTTCCTTCCCGACCCCCGCCAGGTGCCTGGAACCAGGATTGTTCTGCGGTCCGGCTGCTATGTCACCCACGATCACGGAACATACGCCGCCGTCAGCCCCGTTGCGGGACTCATCCCGGCCATTTCCGTTCGCGCCGTCGTACTGTCCACCCCCGAGGAGGGGATGGCCGTCGTCGGTGCCGGCAAACGCGATCTTCCGTACGACGCCGGACTGCCCACCTTCCTGACGGCCCGGACGGCAGATGGTGCCCCAAAGGACGGTGCCGCCGCCGTGGTCCGGAATCTCTTCGACCATCACGCAGTCCTCACCGGGGTAACCAGACTGGAGGTCACCGATACCGTGGATTTCGGGCTGTCCCATCCCTGCTCCGCCTTTGACCGCTGGCCCGACTACGTCCTCACCGACGGAGACGGACACGAGATCGACGTGTGGCAAACGGACTTCCGCCGGTCCTCCCTGAGAGTTCCTTCCTGATCGGCCTGACGAGCGGCGGGGTTCGCGACCTGGACTGTGACTAACTCGCCGTGCAACCGGCGCCCTCTCATTCCTTGAGTTGATTTGTCAGCACTTCGAATTCCTCGACGCCGAGGATCTGCAGGTGCTGCTCAGCGCTGGTCTCGGTGCGGATCTTCGTTGCAGCCTCCTCACTGCCGGCCAGGGCAGCCGCATCCTCCCACAGCGTGATCGACAGTGACTTATTGTCCTTCCCCAACAGGTAATAAATGCCCAAGCACCCCGGAAGCTGGAGCACCCGGCTGACCGTGTCCTCTGATGGTGCTCCTGAACTGTCCGGGCCGGGCTGATATGTGCTGACGCGAGCGAACATGTCCATCCTCCTCATCCAGATCCGACGACTGGAGTGCCTGCCGATCTTGCCCCAGACCCGGGGACCTGACCTTCACAACGGGCGGCCCTGGTCGCCGTCGGCCCGCTCTCCTCCCACCAGTAAGGACCTGTGAGCGCGGATGCACAAGGCCGGAACGGGCTGCCAGCCGGGACGGGCAACGTGAGTCTCTCCGGCCGGGCTCGGCGGCGGCGGCCGGCGTCACCCACGCACTGTCGCCCATGCGGTGCAGACGGCGGCCGTCGTCAGAGGATATCGGCGGCGGATTCCGTTGCGGTAAAGCACTCATGATGCGGAGAAGTTCCGGCGCTACGGGCATAACCGTAGCGCCGGACGTTGGACGCATCGGGAACCGGAAAACGCAGGGAAAACGCAGGAAAACGCCGCGAAATCGGCCGTGTCGGAGGCACCGGCTGCGTTTCGCATGGACTCCAGAGGCGACGGAGCCGGTCGCGATAGCCCTTCGATAGCGATACCACTTTCTGCCGTTTTACCTTGCCGGCCGCCTTCTTCTCACGGTCGCTCAGACGGCGGCCGCCCGGTTGCCCGCAGGGCCCGATGACCCTGTCTCGTTGCCGGTGAACGGTGGGACGATCCGTGGGTATAAGTACTAGGACCCCGTTGCCGTTCTCGGTTCCTGGCTGCCGGTTCCCGGCGTCGGGCGCACTCGGCCGGTGATGTCAACCTGCGAGGTCCACCTAGGAGGTATCTGATGATCACTGCCACGATGGTTGTAGCCACGATTCCGGTCACGGACCTGGAGCGGGCGAAAGCGTTCTACGGCGAAACCCTCGGCCTGACATTCTTGTGGGAAACCCCCGTCGGCGTGCGGTACCGCTGCGGAACTGCCAGCGAAATCTCCGTTTTCAAGCGCCCGCCCGTCGAGACGGAGCACACCCTCGCTCACTTCGAAGTGGGGAACATCGAGGCCGTGGTCCAAGACCTGGGCGCTAGGGGCGTCGAATTCCTGGACTATGCCGAAGGCCCCCTCACGACGACGGGCCACATAGCCCAGCTCGGCCCCGCGAGGGCTGCGTGGTTCCGTGATCCGGACGGCAACATCCTGGGGCTGCGCCAGGGCTAGAAAGCGAACCCCCGCCGCGCCCCGGGCCGTGGGGCCAGGGCTGGCGGCAGGGGCTCATCGCGCTGGGTCAGTAGCCGGTGCTGCGTCCGCGGATGAGGCCGTCCGCGGTGCCGCAGAGCCCTACCCGGGTGCCGCCGGCGGTGCTCATCGCCTGCGCGGCCGCCCAGAATCGGTCGCCGGATGCCTTGACTCCTAGGCGCGTGGCAATGGCCCGTGCCATCAGCTCCACAGCATGCAGCGCAGGTGTTCCGCGCACCGTGAGGGCCGGTTCCTAGCTCAGCTCGGAGGACCCGGCCGGGTCGCCGGAGTGCGGGCGCCGTGCCTGCTCGCGGGCCTCGCGTGCCGCCTCGACGTCGGCGGCGCTCTCCATGTGCCCGCGCGACCGCAGCCCGGCCACGACGCCGTCAATATCGGCGTCGGGCCGGTTCTGGCTGAGTTTGTGTTTCGCCTCGATCCGGGTGATGAGAAGCTCGACGCCGACGATCGCGCGCAGCTGGCCGGCAATGTAGCGCCAGGGGGCATCGTCGACCGTCCAGGGCCGCTCCGAACCGGCTTCGTTGTGATCGCTCAGCCGTCGGACATGGCTGGCGAGCCAGACCGGATCGTCATGGATGACCAGGTTGCCGTAGACGTGGGCGGTGGAGTAGTTCCACGTGGGTACGACCCGCCCGTGCTCTGCCTTGGACGCGTACCACGACGGTGTGATGTAGGCGTCGGCCCCCTGGATGATGAAGAGCGATTCGCCGAGGGCGGGTTCGGACCATTGGGGGTTGTTGCGGGCGAGGTGACCGTGCAGCGCACCCAGCTCGCCGGCCGCCGGGTCATAGACAAAGGGCAGCAGTGTGGCAAGGATGCCGTTCGCCGTGGCGGTGATCAGGTTGGCCGCAGCCGGCCGGGTCAGCAAGTGCCGGACCGAATCGGGGCTGACGGCGAAATGTGCGGGGATATACACGGAGATCTTTCCTTCGGGTGGCGGATCGGACGCGGACCGGATGAGTTGTAAGGAGGAGCGGGTACGGGTACGGGTTGCGGATGCGGGCTGCCGGCGGAGAGGCCGGGGGAAGAAGGTGGCCGTATCAGCGGGACTGCTTCGCCGTGGCCAGGTCCTTCGCTTCCGCCTCCTGCCCTGCGCTGGACGGCACTGCTTCGCTGAAAGGCACTGTTTCGCTGAAAGGCACTGTTGCGCTGGACGGCCTGATGGGGCCGGGGCGGGAGCGGACGGCCAGGCCGGCACAGAAAACGACCACGGCGCCGCCGAGGATGGTGGTCCACGTCAGGGTTTCGCCCAGGAGGAGCCCGGCCCAGCAGATGCTCAGCACGGGCTGGACCAGTTGGACCTGGCTGACCTGCGCCATGGGGCCGATGGCCAGCCCGTGGTACCAGGCGAAGAAGCCAAGAAACATGCTCACGACCCCAAGGTACGCGAAAGCGGCCCACTGCACAGGGGTAGCCGACGGCGGCTGCCCGGCCACGGAGACTGCCGCCATGCACACCATGAGAGGTGAGACCAGGACGAGCGCCCAGGAGACGGTCTGCCAGGCGCCGAGTTCGCGGGCGAGTTTGCCGCCTTCGGCGTAACCGATCGCCGCGGACGCAACCGCACCGAAGAGCAGCAGGTCCGACAGGTGCAGTTGTCCGAGGCCCCCGGACTGCGCGGACGCGAATCCGATTGCCGCGACGGCGCCGACGCCGGTGATGACCCAGAACATGACGGGCGGGCGCTCGTGGCCACGCAGCACCGCCATCGTCGCGGTCGCCGCGGGGAGTAGCGCGATAACGACGGCGCCATGGCTGGCGGGCACGGAGGCGAGGGCGAACGAGGTCAGGAGGGGGAAGCCGACCACCACCCCGCCGGCGACGACGGCAACGCGCGCCCATTGGGCGCCCCGGGGCCGGCGCGGCCGGGTCAAAGCGAGGGCACACGCGGCGAGGACCGCCGCGACGACGGCCCGGCCTGATCCGATGAACAGCGGCGACAGGCCCCCAACCGCCACCCGGGTGAACGGAACCGTGAAGGAAAACGCGGCGACGCCGAGCAGGCCCCACCACAGTCCGGTGACCGGCCGGGACGGTAACGGTTGGTCAAGATGATGAGTAGCGCTACTATTGACTTTCATGTCCAACGATAGCACTTCGATAATCGCGGCCCGGCTCCGGGAATGGATTGCGGGTGCCGCGCCCGGGGCCCGGCTGCCGTCGACGCGGTCCCTGGTTGCCGAATACCAGGCCAGCCCCGTGACCGTGCAGAAAGTGCTCCGCACGCTCGCCGCGCAGGGCCTGATCGAGAGCCGTCCCGGCGTCGGAACCTTCGTGCGGGCCGTCCGGATAGCCCGTCCCGCGGACTACGGCTGGCAGACCGCCGCGCTGGGAACGCCTCGTGCTCCGCTCCGGTCCGTCTCCACGGCGATGCGGAGTGCACCGAACGATGCCATTGCTTTCCACTCCGGCTATCCGGACCGCGAACTCCTGCCCGAGCGCCTGGTCCGGGCGGCACTGACGCGCGCAGCCCGGGCAGATGCGGCCTTGTCCCGTCCGCCCGCCGCGGGCCTGCCCGAACTGCAGTCCTGGTTCGCGCACGAACTCCGGGCCTCCACTCCGGCCGGCGTCATCCCGCCCACGCCCAGCGACGTCATCGTGCTTCCCGGCAGCCAGAGCGGACTCAGCTCAGTGTTCCGGGCGCTGGTTGGCAGCGGGCAGCCGTTGCTGGTGGAGTCCCCGACGTACTGGGGAGCCATCCTGGCCGCGGCGCAGGCCGGTGTCCGGGTTGTTCCCGTGCCAAGTGGTCCCGAGGGTCCGGATCCGGAGGAGTTGGCGCGCGCCTTTGACGAGACCGGCGCGCGGCTGTTCTATGCGCAGCCGAACTATGCCAATCCCACCGGCGCGCAGTGGTCGGCCCGTGCGGGCGAGCAGGTCCTGGACGTTGTGCGGGCGCACGGCGCGTTCCTTCTCGAGGACGACTGGGCGCACGATTTCGGCATCACCACCGATGCAGTGCCCGTTGCAAGCCGGGACGATTCCGGCCATGTCGTCTACCTGCGCTCGCTGACGAAGAGTGTGTCCCCGGCTATCCGCATTGCCGCGGTGATCGCCCGCGGACCGGCGCGTGAGCGTATTCTGGCCGACCGCAGTGCCGAGTCGATGTACGTCAGTGGCGTTCTGCAGGCGGCCGCCCTCGACGTCGTGACGCAGCCGGCGTGGCAGACCCACCTTCGCGGGCTCCGCCACCAGCTCCAGTCCCGCCGGGACCTGCTGGTCGGCAGCCTGCGGGAACATGCCCCGCTGGCCCACGTTGAGCATATGCCCAGGGGCGGGCTGAACCTTTGGGCGCGCCTGCCTGACGGGACCGACGTCGACCAGCTTGTCCGTGACTGCGAGGCGGCGGGGGTCATCATCGCCGCCGGAACCGAGTGGTTCCCGGCCGAACCGGCCGGCCCGTTCATCCGGCTCAACTACGCCGGACCCAACCCGGGCGCCTTCCGTGAAGGTGCGCGGATCCTCGGCCGGGTGCTTGAGCGCATGACAGGCCGGTAGGGCGAACCGGCGGGGGAGCGCCCGCCGGTGTTATCCGGCGTCGCGGGGCACGAACATGAAGACGGCGGCCCCGGGCAGGCAGGTCACCGACCCTGGAGTGTCCCACTGGTCCGGCCGGAAGCCGTCGAAGAAGCCGTCACACGGAGTCACCCCTTGCATCCCCGGCCGTTCGGGCGATAACTTTAATCTTCAAGTAAAGTTTCAAGTAAAGTTTCGCGGGAGAGCCGCGGAACGTGACGCCGCCTGGCCGGTCACATCCGCTCTGGCCAGGCGTCTGAGCCCAGTGCCGAATACCTGAGGACCCGAGATGACCCTTGCGTCAGAGACCATTTTTCAGGCGTCTGCCGTACCTGCGGCCGCCGTGCGCACCCGTGTTTCGGTGCCGCTGCGCTTTCCGGACGGCTTCACCGCCGAGGCTGAAGTGATGACCTTCAGCGGGCTCGCCGACGGAAAGGAGCACCTGCTACTGGCCCTCGGCGAGTGGGAGCAGGCCTTGCTGGATGCGGCGCCAGGCGGCATAGGGCCGGATGGTGCGGGGCCGCTGGTGCGGCTGCACAGCGAGTGCCTGACCGGGGATGTGTTCGGGAGCCAGCGGTGTGACTGCGGCCCGCAGCTGCGGGAGGCCGTGGAGCGCATCGCCGCAGCAGGCGGATTCCTGCTCTACCTCCGCCAGGAGGGCCGCGGGATCGGACTGTACAGCAAGCTCGATGCCTATGCGCTGCAGGACCACACCGCCCACACGCTCGCGCTGCCGCCCGACGTCGGACCCGGCCGCAGTGAGGCGAAAATCAGCGTCGGCTACGAGCCTGCGGCGCGGGCCGATGCTGTGGCATCGGTTGTCCCGGCCCATGAGGATATGCTCGCCCGGGCCCAGGGGCTCGTTCCGGCCCTGCGGGAGCGGGCCGAGGAAACGGAGCGCCTTCGCCGCATTCCGGAGTCCACCATGGCGGAGCTGCAGTCGGCCGAAATCTTTCACCTGCTGTCTCCGACGGCGGTCGGCGGATTTGGCATGGGGCTGGAGACCTATGGCGAAGTGGTCCGCCGGCTTGCCCGGGGCTGCGCCTCCACCGCCTGGAGCGCCGGCCATCTGATCGAGCATGTCTGGATGCTGGCGCGCTGGCCCCGGGAGGCGCAGGATGAAGTCTTCGCGAGCGGGCCGGCCCCTTTGGCGGCCGCAACCGGCGCGCCGGCGGGTGTGGCCGAGAAAGTTCCTGGCGGCTACTCTATCTCGGGCCGGTGGACTTTTGCGTCCGGGGTGATGCATTCCGAGTGGGCGCTGCTGGCAGCGCAGCACGGCGCGGTGCGCCTGCAGTGCCTGGTGCCGCTGGCCGAGGTCGAGGTGCTCGACGTGTGGCAGACGGCCGGACTGCGGGGGACCGGGAGCAATGACATCCTGGCGGAGGGCCTGTTCGTCCCGGAGCATCGGGCGCTGGACTGGGAACTCCTGGCCGCGGAAGAGAATCCGGGCAGCGAGCTCCACTTGGACCCACTGATTCATACCCCCATGGGTGCGCTGCTGAATATGGTGGCTCCTGCCGCCGCCCTTGGATCCGCCGAGTACGCCGTCGAACTCTTCGGCGAGCTGATGATGGTGCGGAAGGTCAAACATACGGCGGAAGCCAGGCAGGCGGATTCACCGCTCGCGCAGGTCCGTTATGCGCAGGCTTACGGGCTGGTCGGCACGGCCCGGCTGCACTGGCAGGAAGCGGTTGGGGTGGTCTCTGCCTCGCACGCGCGCCGGCCGGCAGCGATGACCGACCGGGAGCGCAGCCAGTACCGTCTGTCCCTCGCATTGAGCGGGGAGGCGTCGGCCGCGGCGGTCCGGGTGGTCATGGCGGGATCCGGCGGGAGCGTGCACCGCTTAGCGCATCCACTGCAGCGGATCCAGCGCGACGTCAACGTCCTGATGAACCACGCGGCCCTGGCCGGGGACCCGATTCTTGAGCAGGCCGGCCGCGGCCTCCTGGGCCTCGGGTTCACTGTGCCGTCGTTCTGACAGCCGGGCGACGCCGCTGGCAGGGCGGCAGGCAAGAAGCTTGAAGCTTCAACAAAAACAGGATAGGATGATGCCATGACTCAGACCACTGACCGGCCGCCGGTCCTCTTCCTCAGCCACGGTGCCCCGCCGCTGGCCGACGACTCCACGTGGACCCGCGAACTCAACGCCTGGTCCGGCACGTTCGGCAAGCCCAAGGACATCCTCATGGTCTCCGCCCACTGGGAGAACGCCCCGGTGACGCTCAGCGCCACCGGTCGCGATCCCGGCCTGGTCTACGACTTCTGGGGCTTCCCCCAGAAGTACTATGAGGTGGCCTATGACGCCCCGCAGGCACCGGAGCTCGCTGCCGAAGTGGAGAAACTCGTCGCCGCCCACGGCCACCATGTGGAGCGCGACGAAAGCCGCGGCCTGGACCACGGCGCCTACGTTCCGCTGAAGGAGATGTACCCCGCGGCGGACGTGCCGGTGGTGCAGATGTCCATGCCGACGCTTGACCCGCAGGGGTTGTTCGAACTCGGGATGTCGCTGGGGCCGCTGCGCGACCGGGGAACTCTGATCGTCGGTTCGGGATTCACCACTCACAACCTGCGCTGGTTCAATCCCGCCGGCGGACCGGACACCACGCCGCCGGCGGCCTCCAGCGAATTCGACCACTGGGCCGAGGAAGCGATGGCCCGCGGCGACGTCGACGCCATCCTCGATTTCCTGAACAAAGCACCGGCCGCCCGAGAGGCGCACCCCCGGAGCGAGCACTGGGCCCCGCTCTATGTGGCCCTCGGGGCGGCATACGGCTCGGGGGACATCCAGGCCAAGACGGCGATCGACGGTTTCTGGTTCGGGCTGTCCAAGCGCTCCTGGACCCTGACCTAACCACGCGACCGCCGGGGTAGGGTCAGCCGGCCGAATGCCGGCGCCGCACGGCATTAACGTCGCACAACGTAACACCGGAATGCCCCGGACCGGGGACCGGTTGTGCACCGCGGGCCGGTTCGCCGGCCCGCCGAAAGCTTGATGAACTTCACCGCGGACTCTAGGAGCGCAGCATGACAATTGCAGTAACAGGTGCCACAGGACAGCTGGGCCGGCTGGTCCTCGAGGAACTGCTCGCCAGCCAGGAACCAGCCTCGCTGGTGGCGGTAGTGCGCGACGCCGGGAAGGCTGAGGAGCTGCGTGTCCGTGGCGTCCAGGTGCGCGCCGCGGACTATTCCGATCCGGCCGCGCTGGAGGCCGCCCTCGCGGGTGTCGACAAACTCCTGTTGGTCTCCGGCAGCGAAGTGGGCTCCCGTGTGGCGCAGCACGCCAATGTGATCAACGCGGCCAAGGCCGCGGGCGTCCGTTTCATCGCCTACACGTCCGTCCTGGCCGCGGACACCACGGAGCTGATCCTGGCACCCGAGCACAAGGCGACAGAGGAACTCATCCGCGAGTCCGGACTCGAGAACACGATCCTGCGCAACGGCTGGTACACCGAAAACTATGTCCAGGCCGTGACCACGGCCCGTCAGACCGGCGCCGTCGTGGCCGCTGCAGGAGACGGCCGGGTCGCCAGCGCGGCGCGGGCCGACTACGCGGCCGCCGCGGCGGCGGTGCTCAGCTCCGCGGGACACGAGGGGCGCGTCTACGAACTCTCCGGCGACTACGCCTGGGACTTCAAGGAACTTGCGACCGCGCTCACCGAGATCGCGGGCCGGGAAGTGGTGTATCAGCCCGTCTCCGCAGCCGAGCTGGTGGAGGTCCTGACCAGCGCCGGACTCGACCAGGGGACCGCGGGATTCCTCGCCGCCCTTGACACGGACACCCAAGCCGGTCTGCTGGCAACCGTCACAGGCGAGCTGTCCGGGCTGATCGGGCGCCCGACGACGCCGCTGCTGCAGGCCCTGCGGTCTGCCACCGCGAGCTAGGCACCACGTCCGGCCCGGCCCCCGGACCAGACGGTCAGCAGCCGCTCGGTCAGCCGCCGGAGGCGGACCGGGTGAACCGGAGTCCCGGCGCCCTTCGCCGGCGGGCCGGGAATGGGCATAATGAAGGCGTGGATTCTCTGCATGCCCTCAAGGCATAACCGGCCAGCGGTTGCGCGGCTCGACTTATGGTTCCCGTGGAATCGTCCGGTGATTTCGGCCTGGCCGGCGCCGGGGCGTGGTCGGACGGCCCGCTGGTTCTCGGCGTGCCATGGGATTTCGAGGTGCGGCTGGTGCGGGCCGCCGCGGGGCTCGCGGCCATCATGGACGCTCACCTGATCTGCGCGTTCGTGGACCCGGCGAGCTACCTCACGGAGTGGGCACCCGCCGGCTCGCAGCCTGGCACCTCGCTCGATCCCGTCCGCAATGTCGACGCCGAGTATCCCTCCCGGCAGATGCTGGCCGGGCTCGAGCGCGTGCTTGGGCCGCCCGGCGGGGCATGGTCCTTCAGGGTGCTGAACGGGGAAGTGGCCCAGGCCCTGGGTCGCCTGGCGGAAAGCGCGGATGCGGCTGCGCTGATAGTCGGCGGGCAGCGGCCCGGGCGGGTTGCCAAAATGGTCCGGCTCCTGGAAGGCTCCGTCAGCGTGTCCCTGACCCGCCTGCAGGCCAAGCCCGTGCTGATCGTTCCGCACATTATTCCGCGCCCAGGCCCGTGATCCGCCGGCCGACGCTGCGGGTTTCACCCCTTCCGGGTGACGGCGCCGAACCCAGAGGGCTTTAGCGTTGGGTTACCACCACGCCAGCGAATCGAAGTGAGTGATGTCAGGCCGGAACAAACACGCAGCCGTCACGTCAGAGTCGCGGGCGCTCTTCATCGGCAGCGTGGGCTTCGTGGTCCTTGGCGGCGTCGCGTTTCTGCTGGTCGGACGGGAACCGGTTCCGTTGTCGGGTCGCGGCTCAGCCGGTGACATCGCGGCGATCGGCACGGCCGTCCTTGGTGCCGGGGCGGTGGTGGCCGGTTGCCTGCAGCGCCGGCCGCCGTTGTCACCGCCGGGGCGTGGGGGCGGCCGGACGCGCAAGGTCATTGACATCGCGGCGCTTGCACTGGCCCACGGGTGTATCTTCCTGCTCGGCTGGCTGGCCCTCTTCTCGATCTTCCAGCAGGCGTTTATCGGTGCGGTCCTCTATCCCGTGGCGGCGGCTGTCCTTGTCGGGACCACGGGAGCCGTCAGCGCCTACATCGCGTACCTCTCGGCGCTCGGCATGAGCGCTTACCGGCTCGCCGCGCTCCTCGCCGCGTTCCTGGTCACCGGTGTCCTCACGAGCATGCTCACGGCACAGGACCCTCAGTGGTGGCAGGAGAACCTCAGTGCCCTCGGCGCGAGCTCCGACGTCTCCGGGGTGGCCTTCAACCTGACCCTGATCATCGCCGGCGTCGTGGTCACCACCCTCGCGGGATACGCCACCATGACTGTTGCGACGACGTCGACCACGCCTTCCGCGCGTCATCGGGCGAAGCTGCTCGAAGGCGGCATCATCCTCATGGGCGTCTTCCTCGCCTGCGTCGGCGTGTTCCCCGTCGATGAGCGCTTCGGCCTCCACACGCTGGCCGCGTCCGGCATGGTGGTGGTGTTCGGATCCCTGGCTGTCCGCATCCGCGCGCTCGTCCCGTCCCTCCCGGCGACCTTCGCGGCGCTCGGGTGGGTGTTCCTGGCGGCCATCGGCGTCGCGGCAGTGCTGTGGTTCCCCGTCGGCTACTACAACCTCACCGCTGTGGAGCTGATCGCCGCCTCGCTGATCTTCTCCTGGCTCATTGTCCTGATCCGCAACCTCGCCGCCGTCGACGCGGACCGGCTCGACGCGGACCAAGCCGACACCGCTCAGTTCGACCCGGACCGACTCGACGCGGACCGGCTCGACACCGCTCAGTTCGACGCGGACCAAACCGACACGGCTCAGTTCGACGCGGCCAGGCCAGCCCGGCGGCAGGCACTGGACAGTAAAGGCGGGCCGGCGTCAACCGCGAAGGATGAAACGGCGTCCGGGCCGTAGCGCGGCCGGCCAAGACTGCGTGCAGCGGTGTTGCCTGGGCCTGGACCTGGTCCTGGTGTGGCGGTTCAGTGAAGGGCCGCCCAACTAGCTAGCAGCAGGGGCCGTTTTGAGCCCTCAAAACGGCCCCTGCTGCTAGCTAGTTGGGGGCGGGGCGGGGCTGGGCGGGGCGGATGCGGTGACCTACGAATGGGTGGGTTCCTCGACGAGGGCGGTGGCGATGCTGTCCGCGTCGTCGAGCGCGGCGAGGTAGCGTTCGGCATCGAGGGCCGCGGCGCAGCCGGTGCCGGCGGCGGTGATGGCCTGGCGGTAGCGGTGGTCCACAGCGTCCCCGCACGCGAAAACCCCTGTCAGGTTGGTGACGGTGGTCGGGGAGTCCACCGTGATGTAGCCCTCGGCGTCGAGCTCCACCTGGCCGGCCAGCAGTTCGGTCCGGGGGACATGTCCGATCGCGACGAAGATCCCGGTGGCGGCCTGTTCGCGGGTTGCGCCGGTGCGGGTGTCCGTCAAGGTGACGCCCGTGACTTTGGCATTGCCGTGGATCGCGGTGACGGCGGAGTGCCACGCGAAACTGATCTTGGGGTTGTCCTTTGCCCGCTGGGCCATGATGCGGGAGGCCCGCAGTTCACCCTTGCGGACCACCACCGTCACGGACCTTCCGAAGCGGGTCAGGAAGGTCGCCTCCTCCATGGCGGAGTCCCCGCCGCCGACCACGATGATGTCCTGGTCGCGGAAGAAGAAGCCGTCGCAGGTGGCGCACCAGGAGACGCCGTGGCCGCTGAACTTCTTTTCCTCCGGCAGGCCGAGTTCCTTGTAGGCGGAGCCGGTGGCGAGGATGACGGCGGGAGCCTCGTGAGTCTCTCCGGCGCCGGTGACCACGCGCTTGAGGTGGCCGGCGAGCCGGACGCCGGTGACGTCGTCGAACACCACCTGGGCGCCGAACTTCTCGGCCTGCTTCTGCAACCCGTCCATCAGTTCCGGGCCCTGGATGCCGTCCGGGAAGCCGGGGAAGTTCTCCACCTCGGTGGTGTTCATCAGGGCACCTCCCGCGGTGACGGCCCCGGCGATGACGAGCGGCCTTAGCCCGGCGCGGGCGGCGTAGATCGCCGCGGTGTAGCCGGCCGGGCCGGATCCGATGATGATCAGCTGTTCAGTAGTTACGTTGTCAGCGCTCATGGTCATGCTCCTTGGCGGTTGGTATCGGCTCCGGTTGCCTGGCGGCGGGAATGAGGGATGCGATCAGGGCCAGGTATCCAGTGCAACAAGGACGGCGACTTCGATCAAGGGGCCGCGGCCGCGGGGAACTGCCCCCGTTACGGGGTGACGATATTGAACGCCGGGTCCCCGGTGTCGAGCACTCCCAGCAGGGCCGGCAGGACGTAGGTGCTGCCGGTCAGGGTGATGCCCGGCGAGGCGGTGTCCCCGCCGAGCAGGGCAAGCAGCCTGGCCTTGGTGAGCCGGATCTCGGCGTCCGCCGATTCGCCCGCCACTAACTCGCTGATGAGCACGCCATTGCGGAGGGTCAGATGGTATGTGGCGTCGAGATCCGTGAACGTGACATTGAGCGAGAGGTCCAGATTCCAGGCTTTGGGTCCATCCACCGCGATGGCGAGGGATCCGAAGAGCTGCTCGGGGGTGAGCTGGGCGACGATCGCCGGTGCCGCCGTCGCCGTTGGCGTCCCGAAGTTGCCGTCGCGCAGTTCGGTGGCCCCGGAGAGGAAGAAGTTCCGCCACGTCCCGTTCTCCGAGCCGTAACCGAGCTGTTCCAGCGTGTCGGCGTAGAGCTCCCGCACCCCGGGGTTGCCGGCATCGACGAAGATGGCGTGGTCGAGCAGCGTGGCTGCCCAGCGGAAGTCACCTGCCTCAAAGGCAGTCCGCGCGGTCCCGATGACGTGGTCCAGCCCTCCCATGGCATCGACATAGCGGGTGGCCAGCCCGGCGGGAGGATGCGGCCAGAGGCGCGCCGGGTTCCCGTCAAACCACCCCATGTAGCGCTGGTAGATCGCTCTCACATTGTGGCTGACGGAGCCGTAGTAGCCCCGGGTGTGCCAGGCGTTCGCGAGGGCCGGCGGCAGCTCGATGGCCTCGGCGATCTCGGCGCCGGTATACCCCCGGTTGAGGTATCGCAGGGTCTGGTCGTGGAGGTAGGCATAGAGGTCGCGCTGGGTCGAGAGGAAGGAAAGTATCCGGTCCGCTCCCCACGTCGGCCAATGGTGGGAGGCGAAGACGACGTCCGTCCGCGTGCCGAACATCCTGATCGCCTGCGTGAGGTACGTGGACCAGACATGCGGATCACGGACCAGCGCGCCCCGCAGGGTGAGCAGGTTGTGGAGCGTGTGGGTCGCGTTTTCGGCCATGCACAGGGCGCGGTACCGGGGAAAGTAGAAGTGCATCTCCGCCGGCGCCTCGGTCCCAGGAGCCATCTGGAACTCGATCTCGAGGCCGTCCACTGTGTGGCGCTGGCCGGTCTCGCGGATGTCCAGCGTCGGCACGATGAGCCCGATTTCCCCTGTTGAGGTCGTTTGGCCGAGGCCGGCGCCCACCTGGCCCCGCGGGCCGCATGCGAGGGCCGCCCCGTACATGTAGCCGGCCCGGCGCGCCATGGCGGTGCCGGCGTAGACGTTTTCCGAGACGGCATGCTCCACGAAGCCGTCCGGGGCGATCACCTCGATAAGCCCGGCATCGGCATCCGCCTGGGTGGCAACACCGAAGACTCCGCCGAAGTGGTCTACATGGCTATGGGTGTAGATGACGGCGGCAACACGCCTCTCACCCCGGTGCGACCGGTAGAGCCTGAGCGCGGCGGCGGCCGTCTCAGTCGAGATGAGGGGGTCGATCACAATGACCCCGGTGTCACCTTCCACGAAGGTGATGTTCGAGAGGTCGAGGCCGCGGACCTGGTAGATGCCGTCCACCACTTCGAAAAGGCCCTGTTTGGCCACGAGGCCGGACTGCCGCCAGAGGCTCGGGTTCACCGTGTCGGGGGCCTCACCGCCAAGAAACGAGTATTTGTCGTTGTCCCACACCACCCGCCCGTCGGCTGCGTGCACGACGGCGGGACTCAGGGCCGCGATGAACCCGCGTGCCGCGTCCTCCTGATCGGCAGCGTCCGCGAAGGGCAATGATGCGGACAGCTCACGGTGGGCAGCCGCGACGGCCTGCTCGGCTGGCTTGCGGGTCATAGGATTTCGCCATCCCTCCGACGGACCACGGGCGTTCATCGTGGCACACAGCCGGAGCGCAGGCCATCACCCGATTCGGGTGACACCCGGGCCGGGGTCACTGAGCGTGCCCGTGCTGACGCCCGTGCTTACGCCCGAGCGCCCAGCCCGAGCACTTAGCCCGAGCGCTTAGGCGGAGGCCAGCGTCTTGGTCAGGATCGTGCCGCCAACCCCGACGAGGACAGCGCCCGAACCACCGACGACCATCCGGCCGGTCCGGGGCCGGGCGAGAAAGCCCGTGATCTTCTTGAGCCCGCTGAGGAGCAGCACATACCAGGCAAAGGCAATCAGCAGGAAGATGCACGCCATTACGGTGTGCTGGGCGAGCGACGGCAGCGGGGCGAAATTGAATTGCGGGAACAGCGACAAATAGAAAACGGCGACCTTCGGGTTGAGCAGGTTGCTCACCATTCCCTGCACGAATGGCGAGCTGCCACCAAGCTGTCGGCCCGGCCGCGGTCCCGCGGGCTGCGTGTGTTCTTTGGGAGCCCTGGCGAATGCCTCGGCGAGCGCGCGGACACCCAGATAGAGCAGGTAGGCGGCCCCGGCGATCTTTATCCCGGTCCCGAGCACCTCCGAGGCCCCCAGCAGCGCCGTGACACCGAGCACCGCCAGCAGCGCAAGAATCGTGTTGCCCACCATGATGCCGGCGGCAGCTGTTGCAGCGGACCGGGGGCCGCGGGCCGCGTTCCTGATGACCAAGGCAAAGTCCGGGCCGGGCACGAGGACCACCACCAGGCAGGTCAGCACAAAGGCCGTTAGCTGTTCGACCATGGTGGTTGCCTCCGGGCGTCGGGTTCTTCAGCGGGACGGGATGAATCTGCCCGCGACAGAGCAGGGCAGGCTTCTACGTTAGGGCATATTCGGCATGACCGGCGTTGATCACGGTTCTTCTATGGCTGCGCGGGCGGCGGGGGCTGGAACTTCACCCGCCGGGAATGATTCGGTCCGGGCACCGGACGGTTAGCTTTGCATTAACATCGCACCACGGCGGGCTCTGGCGGGATGTTTTCCCGCAGTGCCGTGCTGATGTGTGCGCCTGCCCGGCCAAACGCCAGAGGAGGCGACATGCCCGGTTGTGAAATGCCCGGTTGTGAAATGCCCGGTTGTGAAACGTCGAGTCGTGAAATGACCCCGGACCCGGCAAACCGGCGGGATGGCCACCGATGACCGTTCCCAACGACGCCGGGAACCAGCCGGTGCAGTTCAACCAGAAACTCGCGCTGCTGTTGGCGATGGCGATGTTCGTGCTCGTTGTCGACACATCGATCATGAACGTCTCGATCTCCGCTGTTGTCAGGGACATCAACAGCACCGTCAGTGACCTTCAAGCGGCTATTGCCCTTGAAGCGCTGGTATCCGCCGCGTTCATCCTGATCGGCGGCAAAGTGGGCGACCTGATCGGACGCAAGCGCGCCTATGTCCTGGGCCTCTGCGGATACGCTGTGGGCGCCGTGGCGATGACGCTGGCTCAGAGCATCACGGCGATCCTCATTTTCTGGGCCCTGATCGGCGGCCTGGGCGCCTCGCTCCTTCTTCCGGCGATGCAGTCCCTCATCCACGGCAACTTCGACGGCGATGCCCGCAAGCGCGTCTATGCGTTCGTCGGGGCCTCGGCGGCGATCGCCGCCGCCGTCGGGCCCCTCCTGGGCGGCTTCATCACCACATTTCTGTCCTGGCGGGTGGCCTTCCTGCTGGAAGCGGTCATCATCGCCGTCGTCCTGTCCGGAATCAAGCTCGTGAAGGACGTCCCGTATACGGGACCCCGGGAGTTCGACGTCGTCGGATCACTCCTTTCCGTCTTGGGCATGGGCGGAATCGTCCTGGGAATACTGGTCTGGCAGGAAGGCGGCGAGGCTGTTGGCGCCCTCCTGATTGTCGGGGCGGCCGGACTGGGCGGGCTCTTCTTCTGGCTCGTGCGGCGTGAGCGCCTCAAAAAGCCGATGCTGCTGGATCCAGGGTTGTTCCGGTCGCAAGGCTTCCGGTTCGGCGCTACACAGCAAATGCTCCAGCAGGTCACCCTCGGCGGCACCATGATCGTGCTGCCGATCTACCTTCAGATGGTGCTCGAGTACAACGCGATGCAGGCAGGGTTGTCCATTGCGCCGCTCTCACTGAGCATGTTCGGCATTGCCCTGCTGGCCGGCAAGAGGGCCGGGACGCGGCGCCCTGCAAGCATCATCAGATGGGGCTTCATTCTCCTGCTGGTGGGTTTGCTCGCGATCTTGCCTGTTGTGCCGCGCGCTGACTCCGGCTGGTGGCTCTTGGTCCCGCTGATCATTGCGGGCTGCGGCCTCGGGCTGCTGGTGTCGCAGCTGAACAACTACACGCTGTCCCCGATCTCGGACGAGCGCGTCAGCGAGGCTGCCGGAGTGAACTCGGCCGCAGGGTCGTTCGGATTGTCGTTCGGTCTCGCGTTCGCCGGCGCCATCATGCTGGCCTCGCTGTCGTTGATTTTCACCGCCATGGCGACCTCGAGCACGGTGCTCCCGCCCGCCGAACAGCAGCAGGTGGCGCAGGCGCTGGAGGAGGACGCCCAGGTCCTCAGCAACACCCAACTCTCGGAACTCCTCGTCAGCCAGCCGGCGGACATCCAGGCCGAAGTCATCCGCATCAACACGGACGCCCGGCCCATCGCCCTGCAGATCGGTCTGCTGATCCCGATTCTCGCCAGCGTGGCCGGCCTCTTGATCTCCTTCCGCATGATGCGGATCCCTGATCCCAAGCCCTCCGGCACCGGCGAGGGCGCATTCCTGGATTGAGCCTCGCGGGGGTGTGCCCGCCCGGGCCTGATCTGCGCGGCCTCTTCCGGATCAGAGTTGCAGGAAGCTGTAGCCGACGATGAAGAGTCCGATCGCGAGGGTGACGATCGCCGCTATCCTGCGGCCGTGGCGCTGCAGCCAGTTGTAGAGGGCGGTCAGGGGCACTTGGGCGCGCTCCGGAGAGTGGAGCCACACGGCGACCGGAACAACGACGGCGGACTGGACCACCGCGGCGTACGCGAGGACCAGTACGCTTCCTTCCAGCGGCGGCAGGCCCTGGACACCGATCACGGCACCTGCCGCGACGGCCAGCAGGATTGCCTTGGGACGCAGGTTTAGGCCCAGGCCCAGGACGACGAATTCCCAGGGCCGGGCCGAACGGAACCTCGACTTCATCTTGCCGAGCATGGCGTTTTCCCGCCGGCTCTTGCTCACGAAGAGGTACAGGGAGTAGCCGATCAGCATTGCACCGATCACAATGCCAAACTGGGCCACCCATTCGTCCTTGCGCAGGAGCGGCGGCCTGACGGGCAAGAGCTGGAGCCCGACCGCCGACAGGCTCACCATCACAATTGAACCGACGAGGCTGCCGATGAGGAAGGGAAGCGCGCCGCGGCGTGGATTTGGCGAGAGCAGAATCATGATCGTCACGCTGACGGGCACGGTGCTCACGGCCCCGGCGAGGGCGAAGAGCACCAGACTGGCTAACGTGTTCAGCATGCGGCTGTCACCTGCCCCGGACGGCACCCTGGCGGCACGTCATGCCTTCGGCGCACTGCCCGTTTCCGGGCGCCCCGGCCGGGGCCGTCCGCGGCGGGCCCGGATCGCCTCGTCCTCTTGCTTGAGGAGCACCTGCAGGTCGGTTCTGTCGCCCGTGAAGGGCCGCCACCATGACATCGACGGGTCGGAATCGAGCAGGATCGTGCGAACGAAGAGCGTCAGGGGGACTGCAAGGATGGCTCCGACCGGGCCCAGAAGCAGGGCCCAGAAGAGGACGGAGGCAAAGGTCAGAGTCTCGCTGAGCGACACCGCGTTGCCCACGTACTTGGGCTGGATGATGGACTGGATCACGCTGTTGATCCCGCCATAGATGACGATGATGGCCACGACAGTCGGCCAGCCGCCGGTGAGGAAACCAAAGAACAGCGGCGGGACGATCGCGATGAAGTAGCCGATGTTGGGGATAAAGCTGCAAATGAACGACAACAACCCCCAGAGCAGGGCGCCGGGGACCTGCAGGATGACCAGGACCAGCCAGTTGAACAGGCCCTGGGCGATTCCGAGGACCGTGGTGGCGACCATGTAACGGCGCACACCTATACCGAAGCCGATGAACGCGGTGACCAGTGCCGGCCGGTGGTAGTTCAGATGCGTCAGGAGGGCCGGTACGCGGGAGCCATCAACGGCCATGAGGATGAGCATGGTCAGGATGACCACGAGGCTCCCCACCAGGCTCGCAATATTCCCCAGGAGGCCGCCGAGGAACCCGATGATACGGCCCGGCGTAAACCCGTTGAGGACTTCCTGGGCTTGCTCTGGCCCAAAACCTACCGATTCCAACAGACCGGCGAGACTGGCGCCGAGTTGGGCCACCTGGGGGGCGTATTGCGGCAGCAGCGCGGAGAACTGTGCGAGGGAGGCAATCAGGACAGCCGCGAAAGCTGTCAGCAACCCGAAGACGGCTGCGATGGTTGTCCCCGTGGCGATGCCCCGGGAAATTCCCCGTGCTTGCATCCAGCGGCGAATGGGATGAACACACAGCGTGAGAACGAACGCAAAGAATATGGGGGTGACGATTCCCCTCATGGCGCCAAGGCCGAACGCCACGACAGTGGCGCCGGCCAGTGTGAGCAGGATCGTGACGGTGCGGGGGAGGGCAGGGCGTGGATCGGATTCCGATGATGCCGGCTCCATTGAGCCCTCCTTGGTTCAGTCTGGCCCTAGTTTAGAGGCGAGGAGGCGTGGCGAGTAGTGGATTAATAGTGGCCTGCTGGCCGGCTGATAGGGATCCCCAATCTGAGTCAGGCAATTACTCTGCTTTTGATCCGTTCGAACTCCGCCGCGCTGATGGTTCCGGCGTCCATGAGCGCCTTGGCCTTGGCGATCTCCTCACTGGGGCTCGCTGCGGCGGCCTGCCGGATATAGGAATCCATTTCCGCCTGGCTCTTGCGGGCCTGTTCCCTGGACCTCTCCGTCATTCCCTTGCCGCGCGCGACCATGTATACCAACAGCGACAGGAAGGGCACGAAGGCCAGGAAGAAGATCCAGACGGCCTTCCACCAGCCACTGAGTTCGTGGTCCCGGAAGAGATCAGCAATGACCATGAACAATGCCCACAGGAAGGCGAAAATTGCGTAGACGCAGAACAACCACCAGACAATGTCCCAAAAGTTCTGGAAGAAACTCATTTCGGCTTCCCTGCTTTCACTCGGCGCGGCGTTGTTTTGGACGCAGGCTCTGGTCGGGCCGTGGGCCTAGCACTTGACGTCATTCGTGAGGTCGCTGATGGCCGCCTGCACGTTAGCGGCTTCGTCCCGCAGCGAGTTCACAGCCTGAGTAAGCGTTGCACTGTCGGGCACGGAGTTCACGGCGGAAGCAAACTTCTGCTGAGCAGCTTTGACGGCATCCACCCGGTCCTTGGCGGCGTCCCCGGCAACCTTGACCAGCTCGTCATAGGCCGTCCGGACCTGATCCCGGGCCGTCTGGATCTGGTCTATCGTGGCGCCTGGTTTGAGGGTGTCCTTGAAATTGGTCAAGGCCGCCGAGAAGGCATCGGCGGCGGCACACACGGGCGAAACGGTCTTAGTCTGGCTGGTGGTGGGGCTGGCGCTGGGGCTGCTGCTCGGGCTGGTGGTGCTGCAGCCGCCGAGCAACGCAATTGCGGCCCCGAGCGCCAACACCCGGGCGACGGTTGATGGTGGTCTCGACATCGGAGGCCCCTCTCTTCATGGGCTCGCACTCTTCATGCGCTTGCGCCTGGCAGCCCAGGCACTGGCAGGTATCACCAGTGTTGGCTTCGCGCCACACGGGCACCTCACCCGCCGGGGGTGATCCTGGGCGGCACCCACCAGCGCCGGGCAAGGCCGTCCCTCAGACGCAGAGGGGGTGATCGGCGTCGTCGGAGTTTCCCCAAGTGGGCCCCTCGGAGCAGTGCCGGAGAATCTGGGCCGGCAAATCCGTGCCGGAGAATCTGGGCCGTCGAATCACCCCGGGGTGATGATGTGCCGGCCACGCACACGTGATGGACTTCAGTCCACAGGAGAGGGAGGACGCCATGTGTCGTTGGCTCGCGTATTCGGGTTCGCCGATCAACCTTGAGGAGCTTTTGTACAAACCCGCCAACTCGCTCGTGATGCAAAGCAGACACGCACGGTTGGGAGTTGAAACCACCAACGGGGACGGCTTTGGTGTTGGCTGGTATGGTTCGGCGCCGTATCCCGGACTGTTCCACAGCACGGAGCCGGCCTGGCACGACCGTAACCTCCGCGAACTGTCCGGCCAGGCGTCATCCGGGCGGGTTTTCGCACATATCCGGGCCTCGACCGGCTCGGCTGTCCAACAGACGAACTGCCATCCGTTCCGGCATCGCCGATGGCTGTGGATGCACAACGGGCTCATCACGGATTTTCCGGCGGTGAAGCGTGACCTGGCCATGGCCGTGGAACCTTCGCTTTTTCCGCAGATCGAGGGAGCTACGGACTCGGAGCTGTTCTTCTTCCTCGCGCTCACCTTCGGCCTGGAGCAGGATCCCCACGGGGCCGTTTCTGCCGCGGTAGGGCTGATTGAAGACGTCGGAAGGCAGCACGGCATCGATTTTCCGATCCAGATGACGGTGGCAACCACCGACGGCGACACCACCTGGGCGTTCCGCTACTCAAGCGAAGGCCGGTCCAGGTCGCTGTTCCACAGCACTGACGTCGCGACGCTTCGCGCCCAGTACCCGGACAACCCCATGCTCCATGCCCTCTCGGACGACGCCCGGCTGATTGTCTCCGAGCCGTTGGGCGACTTGCGCGGCGCCTGGCGGGAAGTGCCGGAGTCCACATGCGTTGTGGTCCACGGCGGCGGGGAAGACCTGCTGGAGTTCTCGCCCGCAGTTGTCTAGTCCCGCAGTTGCCTAGCCCGCAGTTGCCGAGAGCCGGGCCGCCCGCCGCAGCAGGCGGGCGGCTTCCTCTTGCCGGGGGCAAATGAGCCCCTGACAGCCCCTAAACCGTGAGCCCCTACGGCAGAGGAATCGTCGGGTTTGGTTCGTCCCGCGGACCGGCCGACGTGGCGGGGCCGGCGGCGGACGCGGCGACGGACCCGGGGCCGGATGAGGCCGCCGGCGCGGTCGGCCCGGCGGCGGACCCCGCGTCGGTAGTGGCCCCCGCGGCGGTACCGGTCCCGGCGGCGGTACCGGTCCCGGCGGCGGGCTCCATGACGGTCCCGGTCCCGGACACCGCGGCGGAGTCGGCCTCCGGACCTAGGACAATGGCTGGCCGGCATAGCAGCTCGATGAGGAGAATGGCCAGGACGGCGAGGACCGCCGTCCAGATGGCGACGGCTGCCGTCGGGTCCTGCCAAAAGATCAGCACCAGCACGGCGATTCCGACGACGACGGCGTCCAGTATCCTCCGGTAACGGGCCAACCACCGCTGCCACGGTTGGACCTGGCCGGCACCAACCTTGCCGTTGATGTAGTCGCCCGCACTCGCCAGCCCGTGGCGGACAAACTCAGCGGGACGTGAGTGGCCGCTCAGGAATGCGGCCAGGGCAATGATGAGTCCCACCACGAAGACGAGCCGCACGCTGCTCCGCAGGGGCACCAGAAGTGTCTCGACCAGGCTTTGAGCCGCCGCCGGGGAGACAGAGTCGGGAGGAATCGAATTCAACAGGATACTGCGCCCGATCACTAGTCCCAGCGCCAGCACCGCCATGGCTATGGCCACGCCCAAACCGACGCCGCTGGTGGTGCTCCGTTTCCGGCCACGCGGTGCCACCGCGATGGCACCTACGGCGGTAATCACCGTCAGCCACGCCAGTATTGGGGCAGTCGAGTCCAGGGTCCTGATGGCGTTAGTGGCCCGGACCAGCTCCGGCGACTGGAACAGGGTAATCTGCGCGTCAACGTCCGGGATCCTGGCGGCGATCTCGATTCCCTGCTGGACCAGGGCGGTCTTGACCCGGGCAATGATCTCTTTGGTGGAGATCGTTACAGTGCCGTTCTGGTCAATATTGACCGTGCCGCCGGTGTTACCGGTGGCAAGGTTCACCAGGCCCTGGTGTGCCACCCGGTTCACCTGGATCCAAAGATCCTGGAACTGTGGCGTTGCCACGAATTTGGACACGGTGGAATGAATGAGGTTCTTTGTCTGCTCCGCAATCACCGGAGCCAGCCCGGTGATCACTGCGGCCACGCGCGGCGCCGTTTTGCTGAGTTCGTTGAGCGCATCGCGAGTGATGGTCTCAAAGTCCACGGAGTCGGTGATCTGTTTCGTGACCTTGTCTGCGATCTCGGCCTGGATCGCAGGGTCCGACGCTAACGGCGCCACGGTGGCCACGTAGCGGTCGGTGTCGATTAATTCGCTGCGCAAATACATGGCGGGCACGGCGGCGAGGGCCAGTACGGCGGTCAGTACGACCAGCACGATCGCTATGATCCGGCGGGCCAGTCCGGGATGAGGCCCGGCCGTCCTCGGGCGGGCCTTTCTGGCGTCGTCCCGTTCGCGCTGCAACCGGGCAACCTCCGCCCGAAGCCGCAGTATTTCTTCCTGTTCCGGGCTGCCGGTGCCGGGGGTCTGGTCCTGGAGAGACATGAGGGGCTCCGCCTAAGTAGCAACTCGTCGCGCCGGCCCGTTGCTACAGGCGGCTGGGTGTGGATGAGTCAGCGCCGTCATGGAAGCACCCGTTGAGGCAGGGCTGCTGGATACGGGCACGCGAACCACCTCCAACAATATGCCGACGGCGTCTGGCCGCGTTGCCGGGTCTGACGCGTCTTCCTTGGACGCCTGCCTGAAGCAGGAAGCGGGAGTGGCGGATGCCGCTCCCGTTCCGCGGTTGGGCACTCATGACAATTTTCATTGTCCGCTCGGCGTGCGTGCCCAGCCCCATCCACACAGGGTGATCTGTTAGCCCGAAGGGTACTTCGCCCCGGCCGGGCGGTGGTTGGGGCGGAACGTGGGATGTCGTGATGATGGGCAAATCGGATCCCGGCATGGCCGCAGGGGCGGGATATCCGCCTCTTTCAGTTCCGTATCTCCTTGGCGCCTCGATGCGGCATCACCCCGTGCGGGTGATTAGAAAGTCCGGATTTGGGTCTAATGGCCCAGACGCCGGCCGGCCGCAAAAAAGGACACTTTTGCCACTAAAAGGAGAGCCCCCAGATCAGCAATCATCTGCACGGATACGACTGCGCGGGCCAGTTGACTTGTCGGCGTAATGTCGCCGAACCCAACTGTGGCAAACGTGCTGGTTGTGAAGTAGAGCGCGTCTGTTCTGTCCAGGGGTTCGCTAAATGACAACAGGTCTGTTACCGACATGGATGTGTAGAGCAAGGCAAAGAGACACAAGAACAGCAAAACGGATTCGACGACCGCCTCTGCCGCCCGGACCTGGGGGATATGCGCCGTCAGGATCATCCGTAATTGGATGGCCATGGTGGCCAAGAAAATCAGCACTATGACCGCCAGCCGGATCCACGCGGCCGCGGGATTGGCGTCGTTGAAACCCCCTATTGGAATAAGGAAATAAAGGCCGAGCACTATGACGGTGAATGCGACCAGACGGACTACCGCGAAAATAAGGACGCGCCTTCGGCCGGCTTTATCGAGGTCGCGGAGGAAAAGCGGGTCCGTTTGGCTGCCGTGCTTCGAAGCCATGACTGATGATACCCCCGCCCGCGAAATTTGTGCCGTGGCGCATTTGGACATTCCTGGCCGCTACTCCGGCGCGCCACGCCGAGGACGACAAGGGGTCTTTGCGCCCTGTTAGGGCCCTTTTGCGCGAGCCTAGCATGTGCTACGTGGGAGAGATGCTAAATGCCGGATGGGTGCCTGGTCCTCAGTTCAAGATCAGGCCACCTGTGCGAGGCCTCGGAGCGCTGGAGCGCCCGCGCCTGGAAAGCGCCTTGTCCGCGTCCGCCGATTCGCACCGTCTGACGCTCGTCGCGGCACCAGCCGGCTACGGCAAGTCCACGTTATTGGGTGACTGGGTCCGCAAGTGCGATCTTCCGTGCGCGTGGCTGTCGCTCGACCGGTTCGATACTCAGCCCGCACGGCTGTTTAGCGGGGTCGTCGGAGCGGTGCAGGCCGCGGCCGGCAGGCTTCCGCTGCCCGGCACAGATGCCCTCCTGGCCCTCGACCAGGGCCTTGCCCACGACCGGGCCGCCTCCTACGACCTACTCCTCGGTGCCCTGGAGCACCTCACCGAGCCGATTGCCCTGGTGATCGACGACGTTCATTTGGCAGGGCCGGGGCTGGCCAACGGAATCGTCGGGGTCCTCGCGGCCTCGGCACCCCCTTCATTGCGGCTGGTGCTCTCCGGACGTGGCCACACGTCCATCCAGCTGGAAAGGTTCCGGTACGGCGAGGGCCTTGGCGAGCTTCGCGCCGCCGAACTCGCCCTCACCCGGGAGGAAGTTGCCCAGTTTGCCACATCGTTGGGACAGGACGGAGACTTCGACGCCGGATCCCTGTGGGCGGTGACAGGCGGCTGGCCGGTCGCCGTCCACGCCAGCCTGGTTTCATTGGCGCAATCCCGCAACGTACCGGTCACGACGCCGGGCTCCACGCCGGCGCACATCCCCCTGGCCGACTACGTCGCGGAAGAGATCCTCGACCAGCTCGAACCGGCGCTGGCGGAGTTCATCCTTCGGGCCACCACGAGCGACTGGCTCGGCCGTCGGCTCGCCGTTGAACTCTATGGCCGGCCCCGCGGCGGCGTGCTGCTTGAGGAATGCCTCCGCAACGGTCTCTTCATTGAGGAGCACGATTACCGCGGCGGTGAATCCATGTACCGCTGGCAGTCACTCTTCGCGGCGCAATGCCGGCGGATACTTCAGAGGCGGGATCCCCTTCTGGCCGAGCGGCTGCACCGCGTGGCGGCGCGGTACTACCAGGACACCGACGTCGTCGAGTGCGCAGCCCAGGCGCTGCAAGGGCGTGCACCCCGGCAGGCAGTGATATCCCTCGGAGCGCATTGGCTCGAGTTCGTGCTTGGAAAGGATGCCCAGACCCTGGAGCGGCTGTGCAGGGAACTGCCGGCGCCGTGGAACGAGGACCCAGAGATCCTGATGATCCGGTCTGTCTGCCGCGTCCTTGCCGGCGATGCCGCGGCAGCATCGGAGCTCTCCGAACGGGCGCTGTCACGGACTTTTGTGCTGGATGCAGTCCGCCGCCGGCAGCTTGACGGCTACCGGGTCCTCTTCGAGTCTTCGCCTGCCGGTGGCCGTCTGGACCTTCTCACTACCCTGGCGGACGATGGCCGGTCAGCTGTTGGCGCTTCAGACGACGGCCGTTCCGCTTCCTGCTCGTCCGGACTCTTCCTCCTAGCCCAGGCGGAATATCGGTTGCACCGCAGCAGCGATCAGGCGACCGTACTGCTCCACGCAGTCAGCGGCAGCGGCAACCCCAAACAACTGGAAGCGGTGGAAATCCCCGCCCAGGCGGATCTCGCGTTGGCTTTCGCGGCAGCCGGCGACCTGGTCGGCGCGGACGAACATGCCACCCAAGCCGTGGGGCGGGCAGAAGCGCTGGGCTGGAGTTCGAGGCAGCGGATCGCTCCGGCCTGGCTGGCACGCGGTATTGCGTGCTACTGGCGCGATGACCTGACAGCCGCGCGGACGTGCCTGGTGAAAGCCCAGCGATTGGGCAGCGACCTCTTCCCGGCCGGTCCGCTCAGCGCCGTTTATCGGGTGCTGGTCGATCATGCCGCGGGTGATGCGCCCCGGCTTGCCGACTCCGGTGCGGCGCTGGAGTCCTTTCACACCCGTGGGTTCTACGCCGTGTCGGGAGATGCCCTGCATACCATCGCCGTGGCAAAACTCGCCGAAGCCCAGGGGAACGTCGCCGGTGCGTTGGCGATCGTTCAACCGCTGGGCGCCGGAGGCCATGGGGCGTTGGCGGACGCCCTGCTGGCGGAGATGCTGCGTCGCGGAGGGGACGTCGACGCTGCCCAGCGCTGTGCGGAGTCAGTGGCCGACCGCCGTCGGAACTCCTATGTCGACACCTGCCTGAGCCTGACCGAGGCGCTTCTGGCGAACGGGACCGGGGATACTGCGGCCGCACACGAGCGGCTTGAACACGCAGTCCAACGGGCCGAACCCGAGTCAGTTCTGCGGCCTTTCGTGGAGCGGCGAGGCGAACTCGCGGACCTGCTTGTGCAGCATGCGGTCTGGGGGACCGCCCATGAGTCCTTCATCGCGGCCCTCATGGCACGCGAGACGCAAGGTGAGACCCGTCTCCGGCCCCAGTCGTATTGGAGCCTGACGGAACGTGAACGCGAAGTCCTTGCCTACATGCGCTCCATCATGACCGCGGCCGAAATTGCCGACGCGCTGTACATTTCGGTGAATACCGTCAAGACGCACGAACGGTCCATCTACCGCAAACTTGGTGCGGGAAGCCGGCGGGACGCCCTCAAGACTGCAGCCAAGCGCGGCATCGTCTGAACCTGCGTTCCTGGTGAGTCCTGACGAGTCTTGGCCAAATCCAGGCGAGGTCCGGTGCCGGGAAGTTGGCCCGGGCCGCGCGACTCTTCCGGCAAGGACCAGATCGGGCCAGAGGCCTCTAGGCGCCGCTTGCCGGCAGTGAAAGTCTGGAACCATGACAAATTCAGATCCCTTTGTGATTGTGGTTGGGTTTGACGGTTCGAAGCAATCGCACGGCGCCCTCGAATGGGCCATTGAAGAGTCCCGATACCGCGATGCGGAACTGCGGGTAGTGACAGTCTGGAACAAGGCGCCGATGTCGTGGTATCCGGCGCTGCTGGAAACCGCCGCAGGGGAAATCGTGGCAGAGGAGTCCCCGGAGCAGCAGGCTGAGGCCCTCAGCGCGGCGGCGGCCGCGGCGGCGGCCGCGGCGGGTGTGAACGTTGTGACGCGGACCGTCCATCACGACTCTGCGGCATCGGCCATTCTCGGGGCCGCACGCGAAGCCGACTTGGTCGTCATCGGCTCCCGCGGCCACGGTGGCTTTGCCGGCATGCACATCGGCTCGGTCTCGACGCACGTGGTAGGCCACTCTCCGTGCCCTGTGCTGGTGGTGCGTCCGAAGGCGGCGGGCGCGTCCAGCTGACTGACTCCCACCCTCGCTGACTGGCTCCCTTGCTGACTGGCTCCCTTGCTGACTGGCTCCCTTGCTGACTGGCTCCCTTGCTGACTGGCTCCCTTGCTGACTGGCTCCCTTGCTGACGGCCGGGCGGACTCCGGAGGGACAGCGGCAGTGCCCTCCGCCGTCGGGCCCCTGGACTGGTCCGAACACACGGCCTGAAGTGGCTGGCGTTAGGGCAGGGGCTGGCAGCTCCGGCAGAAACGGGTACTTAGGGCAGGACCTTGTAGAGGTCGATGACCGTCTCTTCAGGCGGAGAGGTGAAGCCGCCCTCAATGCCCGCTTGCATCCGCGGCACGAGAATCGTGTCCCGGAATTTCTCCCAGCTCTCCTTCGAATCATGGACTGCCACGACGGTCCAACCGCCCGCGGACGACCCTGCGGCGTGGAAGATCTGGCCCTCCGGCAGGAGTCCCTGGCCAGGATGGACCGCGGCAAGCGACGCTTCGTACTGCTCCTTGGTGCCTCCCGGGAAAAAATGCACGACTCCGTAGGGCGAGGTTTCCATGGCTACTCCTAGGATGGTGGACGGATCTCGACAAGGCCAGTCCTAGACTTCGCCGCGGGGCCTGTCAAGGGGCTGAGGTTTAGGGCACTCAGGAGACTTGGCGGTGAAAGAGCGGGCTGGTTGCCCGGTGATATCCAGCGCCAGTGCGGGCGTTCGGAGGCTAAGTGCTCCGGCAGGCGGAAACCGCGTGGCCGCGTTCGCTGCCGCCCTCGGCCAGGACCAACCAACCCGGGTGAGTTAGCAGCTACTGTTCGTGTCCCAGGCAGGGCCCGGATCCGGACCCTACCTCGAAACGGCGCTGACTTCGGCCCTGTACCCGAGATTTCGGGACACCGCCCTGGCCGTTGCCTGAACTGCCGGCGCCAGCACGTTCGGGGGAGTGGCGCCGTCGGGAACCACAATGGAAAGTGCTGCGACGACGGCGCCCTGGGCGTCAAAAATGGGCGAGGCCACGGACACTGTCCGGGAGGGCGCCGACCTTCTGATCATGGCGACGCCGGTGCGGCGCACGTCGGAAAGCGTGCGTCTAAGCTGCCCCTCCGGCATCGCGTCCACGCCGGCCTCCACGTCAGCGGGCTGCTGGATGACGGATTCCTGGAAGGCCGTGTCGGCTCCGGCGAGCAGAACCAGGCCTACTGCAGTCGAGCGCAGCGGCGCGCGGCCGCCAACCCGGTAGGCCACCTCGGTTGCCTCTTTGGAGGACAGCCGTTCGATCAGCACGGCCTCGTTCTTGTCGCGCACCGCCAGCAGGACGTGATGGCGCGTCACCTCAAAGAGGTCTTCCAGATACGGCAGCGCAATTTCCCGCACGCCATGACCGCGGGGCGACAGTGACGCGACTTCCCACAACCTCACGCCCACCACGTAACGGCCGTCCTCGAGTCGTTCCAAGGCGCCCCAGGCAACCAGCCGGGCAATCAAGCGGAGTGCTGTCGGGGCGGGCATGTCGGCGTATCTGGCCATTTCCGACAACGTCAGCGCCCGCCGGCGGTCGGAAAAGACGGCGAGAAGGCTGAGGGCCCGGTCGATGACCGGTTCGCCCTGTTTGGGGCGTTTGCCGCGGGCAGGAGCGGGGGCGGCCGGCCCCGCCCTGTCCGGATCCTTTTCCGGGAATGCTGTCATTTCAAACCGTTCCTTCTTCGCCGCCAGAGACCCTCACCACAATACGGTTTCATCCAATGAAACCCCCAGCGCACCTCACCACGGCCTCCTGCCGGGCCAAGGCGTACGGCGGCCGTGCGCCGGATGGGTGCCGTGGATTTCCTGGCCGGCGCCCCAGCTGCATCGGGTCCAGGTCTGCTTCACGCCGGGTCCAGGTCCGGTACCCGCACTAATAGGCGGCGCCGAAGGGGATCCTTTCGGACAGGCGGGACACGGGGTGCCTCTCTATCTGGTGGGAGCGTCAACTGCCCAGGGGGCCAGCCGGGCGCTGCTGGTGCGGGCGTGCCCGCCCAGCCACCGTGCACTCTCCTTCGGGGTCCGTTCCTGCGTGGTCCGGTCCACCGCGATGAGGCCGAACTTCGGCCTGTAGCCAAAGATCCACTCGAAGTTGTCGAAGGCGGTCCAGGCGATGTAGCCGCGGACGTCAATGCCGTCGGCGAGGCAGGAGGCCACGCCGGCTACCGCCGTGCGGAGGTAGGCCAGGCGCTGGCAGTCGTCGTCAGTCGCCAGGCCGTTCTCCGTGACAATGACGGGGATGCCGGCGACGCGGGCCGCCTCACGGATCGTCGCTTCGAGGGCCTCGGGGTAGATTTCCTCGCCCATCTGGTTCGTCTCGGCACCCTCGGGGACCGATGCCACCCCGTCCGGGCCGAAGACCGTCCGGCCGTATGTCTGGACTCCCACGAAGTCGTCGTCGCGGGACGCCACGAGGAAGCGTTCGTTGACCTCACGGCGGATCCTGTCCGCCCGCTCCTGTCCGCGTCCGGCCGCCTGGATGTCGGTGTTGGCCAGCGTCCACCCGACCGGGAGTTCCGGCCGGATCGCCTTGATGGCGGCCCGGCCCTCGTGGTGCGCCGCGAGCTTGATATCGAAGCCCGGCTCGGAAACCGTGAACTGGAAGGGCGCCACGCGGCTTGCATCGATCCCGAGCCGGTCAGCCGCTGCCGCCCACAGCGGCACGTCCGCCCTGCGCTCGGGGGCCTCGCCGCCCAGCCCGAGCTCCTTGAGCAGCCACGGGAGGTTGGGCTCGTTGAGTGTGCAGGCGACGCCGATGAGGTCGCCGAGGTGCCGCATCGCCCGGTCGCAGTAGCGGGCGAACCGTTCGGGAGTCTGCGGGTCCTCCCAGCCGCCGGCCGCCAGGAGCCAGCGGGGTGAGGTGAAGTGATGGAAGGTGACTACCGGGGTGAGTCCGTGCTCATGGCAGGTCTCCAGCACGCGGCGGTAATGATTAAGTTCCGCCACCGAGAAATGGCCTTCCTCGGGCTCGATGCGTGCCCACTCCAGCGAGAAGCGGTAGCTGGTGAACCCCAGGCCGGCGATCAGGGCGATGTCCTCGCGGTACCGGTGGTAGTGGTCGACGGCGTCCCCGGACGGTTCGGCGAAGATCGTGCCTGGGAGCCTCTCCAGGAACCAGCAGTCACTGTTGGTGTTGTTTCCTTCAACTTGGTGGGCTGCCGTGGCGACGCCCCACAGGAAATCGTGCGGGAAGGCAAAAGAGTCGGTCATCTGGTTCCTTTCGAGCTGAGCGCCAAGCGACGGTGCCTGGGCTGACTGTCCATCCTCCGTGGTCAAGGTCAGGGAGGGGCGGCCGTTTTCATTGGTTGAAAGGCTTATCGCTGCTTCGTGCGGCCACTGCGTCCATTCCGGGCCCGTCAGGAGTGACCCCCACCACAATACTTTTTCAATCAATGACATTCTCGTGTTTCCGTTTGAGGCGTCACCGTGATCCTTGAGTGAGCCGGTCGCCGGGACCCATCTGGCGAGAGGGGCACCGGCGCAACGGCCCGGTAGCTGGTCGCGGACGATCGGCATACAGGCCCCAGGCTCCCCCGGATGTTGACCCCCGTTTCCTGAGAAAGAATGCGAAGGCGCACTACATGAAACTTCTGAACTCCACCGCACGACGGAGCGCGGCCGTTCTGGCCGGGGCGCTTCTGATGAGCTCGCTCACCGCTTGTGGCGGCGGGACCCAGGCGGCAACCGCCGCCAACAAAGACACATTGACCATCGCCGTCGACAGCGACAGCGCTTCCTTCGGGTTCGATCCGCTGCGAGTCGCCGACGCGCAGCGGCAGTTTTTTGAAGGCCTCTACGAAAACCTCCTGACCCTGCAGCCGGATGGTTCGGTTGGGCCGGGCTTGGCCAAGGAGTTCAGCTACAGCGCGGACAACACGGTCCTTACGCTGAACCTCAAGGAGGGCGTCATCTTCACGGACGGTGCTGCCCTGGATGCGGCTCTGGTGAAGGCGAACCTGGACCGCCGCAGCGACCCCGCACTCAGCGCCTACTCCGCAATCGCCCAGGGCGGAGCCCAGGAAGTCACTTCGGTGAGTGTTGTCAGTCCCACGCAGGTGGCCATCAGGTTCGCCAAGCCGCAGCCAGGATTCGAGAAGAACCTCGCCTCCACCATGGGCATGGTTGTCGGTAAGAGCGGTGTTGCCGATACGGCCAGCCTCGCCAAAACCCCGGACGGCTCCGGCCCCTACACGCTCGACCCCTCCACGGTTAAGGGCAACAAGTACGTCATGGTGAAGAACGACAAGAACGCCGGCGCCGCAGGCTACGCCTACAAGAAGATCACTTTCAGCGTCATCCAGGATCCCCAGGCGCGCGCCAACGCTCTTGTCTCCGGCCAGGCCGACGTCGCCATGCTCACTTCCCCCACGGTGGACTTCGCAAAGTCCAAGGGACTCGGCGTGTCGCAGATCGGTGGAACGCTGCACACCATGGTCTCCTTCGATAAGACAGGGAAGACCGCTCCCGCCTTCGCCAGCGAGAAGGTCCGCCAGGCGTTCCAGTACGCCATCAACCGCCAGTCACTGGTGGACGCACTGCACAAGGGCGACATCCCCTCCTGGAACGCCCTGCCCAAAGACTCTGCCGGGTTCACGACGGAACTGGAAACCACCTTTGCCTACAACCCGGAGAAGGCCAAGAGCCTTCTGGCGGAGGCCGGCTACGGCAACGGCTTCGAGTTCACGATTGTAGGCAGCGCCGAAACCCAGACGGACCTGCAGGCCGTCCAGAAGGATCTGGCCGCCGTCGGAATCACAATGAACATCAAGATGGCCACTTCCACCGATGAAGCCTTCGCGGCCGTCGCAACCACACCGCTCGGCTACGCCGCGCTCGGCTGGGACAACCCGGTGGGCCTGATGTACGGCGTGGTCCTGAACGGTTTCACCAACGTGCAGAAGGCCTCCGATGAGCAGCTGACTGCGGCTACGGGCGAGGCCGCGGCCGCGAAGGACGCCGCCGCCAAGAAGACCGCCCTCATCAAGCTCAACGCCCGCTTGGTGGAATCCGGCTGGATGATCCCGCTCTACGAGTCACTCACCAACCAGGGCTACAACACCAAGAAAGTTCAGCAGGTGCAGTTCGCAGGTTCGAACGCGTACCCGCTGCTCTCGTCCTACGCACCGGCTAGCTGATCACCGAACCTGCCGGACGGCCACCGCCTCGCAAAGGGGGCAGCCGTCAGGCAGGTCCTGACCGATGGAGGTCACCATGGCACTATTCATCACCAAGCGTCTGCTGATGGCGCTGGCCACCGTGCTGCTGGTCGCGGTACTGGCCTTCCTGGTGGTGCATGCGATGCCCGGCAGCCCAGGCGCTGTGTCACTCGGCGCCGGCGCCTCCCAGGAGGCCATCGACGAGGTCAACGTCCGGCTCGGCTGGAACGACCGGCTCCCCGCCCAGTTCTTCCGCTGGCTCACAGACGCAGTCGGCGGGAATCTGGGCACGTCCCTCATCGACGGGCGTTCCGTCTCGGCGGACCTTGCCACCAGGCTTCCCGTGACCGCGTCCCTCGCCGCCGGCGCCACCGTGCTGAGCGCAGTCCTCGGCATTGGCCTGGGCGTCACGGCGGCGGTCCGCGGCGGCATCGCAGACCGTATCGTCGGCGGGATCTGCGGCCTGGCTGTGGCCCTGCCCGCCTTCTGGATCGGCATCATCTTCGTGTACCTGTTCGCCGTCCAGTCCTCGATCTTTCCCGCCACCGGCTACATCCCCTTCGAGGTCTCGCCTCGGGACTGGGCCTTGTCACTGGCCCTTCCCGTGATCACCCTCGCCGTGGGCGGCGCGGCGTTCATTGCCCGCCAGACCAGGGCCTCCATGCTTGAGGCGCTGCAGCAGGAACATATCCGGACGCTCCGCGCCACGGCCACCCCCACCTGGAAGATCCTCTACATCCACGCCCTGCGCTTCGCCAGCCTCCCCATCGTCGCCGGCATCGCCCTGCAGTTCATCGGACTGTTCGGCGGTTCAGTAATCGCGGAGCAGCTGTTCGCCATGCCGGGCCTGGGCCAGGCGGTCCAGACCTCCGTCAGCACCCACGACGCCCCCGCCGTCCAAGGCGTCGTGGTCATCGCCACGGTCGTGGTGGTGGCAGTGAACCTGGTGCTGGAATTCGCCACCAAGTTCCTCGACCCGAAGTTGCGTGCCTCATGATCCCCAACGTCGCTCCCGCCCCTGCCGACAGTGCAACAGCCAGTGCAACAGCCACGACTGCGGCCACAGACCAGCCCACGTCCGGCCCGCCCAGGCCTGGTCCGCGGCCCGCCTTGAGCAAACTTTCCGCGCCCCGGTTCTTCGCCTCTCCCGGAGGTGTGGCCGGCGTCGTATGGCTGGCCGCCCTGGTGGTCGCCTCACTGACGGCCCAATGGTGGCTACCCTACAAAACGGAGGACCAGGACTTCACCGCAATCCTGTCCGGTCCCACCGCCGCGCACTGGCTCGGCACCGACGAACTCGGCCGGGACCTCCTCAGCCGCATCTTCGCTGCCGCCGCAGGCACCCTGGGAACCTCACTGATCACGGTGATTGTCGGCGTCGGGATTGGAACCGCCCTGGCGATGGTGGCCGCCGGCGGAGACCGGACGGAAGGACTGATCAGCCGCGTCACCGAGGTCATGATGTCCCTGCCCGGCACCGTCATCATCCTGGCGGTCATAGGGGCCGTGGGAACCAATATCCCGCTGATCATGGCCATCCTGGGCGTGCTCATCTCCGCCGGCATCTACCGCGTCATGCTGGGCCAGGCCAAGTCGCTCCAGTCACAGCTGTACGTGGACGCCGCCAAGGTGGACGGCGTCAGCACCCTGGGGATCAGCCTCCGCCACGTCCTGCCCGGACTGACCAACACCGTCGTGGTCCAGTCCGCCCTCATCTTCGCCGTCGGCATGCTCATCCAGGCCGGCCTGGCGTTCATCGGCTTCGGCCCGCCCATCCCGCAACCCAGCTGGGGCGGCATGATCCAGGGCGCGTCCCAGCATGTTTACGACGCCCCGTGGCTGATGGTTCCCACCGGCGCGGTCCTTGCCGTGACCGTCCTGGCCGCCAACGCGATCGGCAACGCCCTGGCGAAGGCGCCGAACGCTGGCGTCTCGCACCTGCCCTCGGCAGCGGCGCGCCGCCTGCGTGGCAGTGTTGTTGCCAGGGCAGGCGCCGCCGCGGGCGCCGCGGCACCGCCTGCCGACGCGGGAGCCCTCCCGGCGAAAGGCCAATTGAGCGTCCGCGGACTCTCTGTAGGGGTCGACGGCGGAACTCCGCTGGTCACGGACGTCTCGTTCGACGTCGAACAGGGAACCGTGTTGGGCCTGGTGGGGGAGTCCGGCTGCGGCAAGACCATGACGGCGCTGTCGCTGCTGGGACTACTGCCCGCCGGGGTGTCGGCCGCCTGCGGCCAGATCCTGTGGAACGGCAAGAACCTGGCTGTTGCCACTGAGCGCGAGATGGAAGGCATCCGCGGCCGGGACATCGCCCTGATCTCGCAGGAACCCATGCGGGCCCTGGACCCCATGTTCACCGTCGGCTACCAGCTCACCGCGGCCATCCGCCGGCTGCGGCAGCTGGGCAAAGCCGAGGCGCGTGCCGAAGCCCTCGGCCTGCTCGAAAAGGTGGGCATCGTGGATGCCCAACGCATCCTCAAGACCTACCCGCACCAAATCAGCGGCGGCATGGCCCAGCGCGTCGCAATTGCCCTCGCACTGTCCGGCCGGCCCCGGCTGCTGGTGGCCGATGAACCCACCACAGCGCTGGACGTCACCGTGCAGGCCGAAATCCTCTCGCTGCTGCGCTCCCTGGTGAAGGACACCGGGATGTCCGTGGTGATGGTGACGCACGACCTCGGCGTCGTGGCGGACATCTGCGACAACGTCGCCGTGATGTACGCCGGCCAAGTGGTGGAAAGCGGGCGGACCGGCAATATTCTCGACAACCCCCGCCACCCCTACACCTTGGCGCTTCTGGCCGCCGACCCGCACGCCAACTCCGCGGCGGAGATGCCTGAACGGCTGGCCACCATCAGTGGCCAGGTTCCGCAGCCGAAGGACTGGCCCGCCGGCTGCCGCTTCATGGCGCGCTGCCAGTTCGCCGGGTCCGCGTGCGCCGCCCCGGTGCCGCTGCTGTCTTCCGGCTCCGAGGACGGACTGGTCCGCTGTGTCAAGGCGGACGAACTGGCGGTGGAGGGCCTGGAATGGCTTGCCACCGAAGTGCCCACTCACCGAGTACTGAAAATCGTCGAAAAGGACCTGGCATGAGCATCGAGACGGCAATACGGCAGGACACGGCGCCGGTTGCACCGGAGCAGCCCATGCTGGTGGTCAAGGACCTGCTGGTCCGGTACGGCCGCGGCCGTAAAGCTGCAGCAGCCCCGGCAGCGGTGGACGGCGTCAGCTTCTCCATCCGTCCCGGCGAAACCGTGGGCCTGGTGGGGGAATCCGGCTCCGGCAAATCCACCATCGGCAAGGCGATCCTTGGCCTCCAGAAAAGCGCCGGCGGCACCATCCACTACCAGGGCAAGGACATCACCCACGCCGGTGCCGCAGAGCGACGTGCCCTCGGCGGAGATCTGCGGGCGGTCTTCCAAGACCCCAACTCCTCGTTGAACCCGCGCCAGAGCATCGGTGCTTCGCTGGCCGAACCGCTGCGCCTCCGCGGAGCTTCCGCCGCGGAAGCGCGGGACAAGGCCGAGGCCATGCTGGAACGTGTGGGCCTGCCCCGCGAAGCCGTGAACCGCTACCCCAGCCAGCTCTCCGGCGGCCAGCGCCAGCGGATCGCCGTTGCCCGTGCCCTGATCTGCGAACCAAAGCTCGTGGTGTGCGATGAGGCCGTCAGCGCCCTGGATCTCTCCACCCAGGCCCAGGTGCTCAACCTCCTGGCCGACCTCCGCGACGAGCTCGGCCTGAGCTACCTGTTCATCGTCCACGACATCTCGGTGGTCCAGTTCCTGGCGCACCGTGTTGTGGTCCTCTACCGCGGCCAGGTCATGGAAAGCGGGCCCACGGAAGCCGTCACGGAGTCGCCCGGGCACCCGTTCACCCAGGCCCTCGTGGCCGCCTCACCCGTGCCGAGGCCCGCAGAACAGGCCCAACGTCGGGCCGTGCGCGAATCCCTTGGCGTCCGCACGGCGGCTGCAGTGGCGGCGTCGCCGGGTGGCTGTCCCTTCAGCCAGCGGTGCCCGCTCGCCACGGAACTCTGTACCGCCGAGCGTCCGGCCCTCCGCCGGGTGGGCGCCGCCGACGTCGCTTGCCACTACGCCTGAGCCCGTGCGCAGCCCAACTTCAGGTCCGCCTCAGCCGGATGAACCCAACGTCAGGAAGCCTCCGCCCGCATGAACCACCCCACGCGCCTTAGGACCGACCACCTCAGCGAAGCCTTCGGGGTCACCAATCCGCTGCCCAAATTCAGCTGGACACCGCCGGAGGGCACGCTCCGGCAGTCCGCCTACCAGCTCACCACGAGCAACGGCTGGGACAGCGGGCGCGTGGATGGCGGCACCCATGGGTTCGTGCCCTACGGAGGGCCGGACCTTGGCTCCCGGGATCGTTTCGACTGGCGGGTCCGGACCTGGAACGTGGCCTCTGATGGCACCGAAGTGCTGTCCGCCTGGTCCGACCCGATGGACGTGGAACTGGGCCTCCTGCACCCCGCGGACTGGACCGCGCGCTGGATCGGCCCGGACGAAACGCCGGTCCCGGAAGCAGCGGAGCGCCCCGGCTATGGGCTGTCCAAGACCTTCGCGCTGGACGAAGCCCCCGAAACGGCGCGCGCCTATGCCACAGCCCACGGCATCTACGAGCTCTTCATCAACGGCGTGCGGGTGGGGGACCAACAGCTCACACCCGGCTCGACGAGCTATCACAGCACGCTCCAGGTGCAGGCCTACGACATTGCCGGCTTGCTCCGGTCCGGCGCCAATACGGTACGGGCCGTCCTCACCGACGGCTGGTACCGCGGCACCTTCGGGTACACGCGCGACGCCGACATGTACGGAACGCAGACGGCCTTCCTGGCTCAGCTGGAGCTGGAGTCCGGCGGACAACGGACGGTCGTCGGCACCGACGGCTCGTGGCACGTTTCCGCGACGGAGATCCTCAGCGCTGACCTCATGGCCGGCCAGCGCGTGGATCTCCGCCGCAGCCACCAGAGAGCAGGGCACGCGGTAATGCGCGACGGCGGCGGCGCCACCCTCACCGGCCCGGTGGCGCCGCCGACGCGCATCGTGGAAGAGCTCAGCCCGGTGGCCATCACCCGGCTGGGCAACGGCAACCAGATCGTGGACCTGGGCCAGAACATCAATGGCTGGATCCGCCTGAGCCGGCTTGGCGCCCCGGGCAAGACTGTCGCGCTGGTGTACGGCGAAGCCCTGGGCGCTGACGGCGACGTCAGCCTGGAACACCTCCGTCCGCATGATTTCCGCAATCCGGGGCAGTTCCTCGGAGCCGGGCAAGTGGATTCCGTGGTGGCCGCCGGAGCCCGGGGCGAGGTGTTCGAGCCGCGACACACCACCCATGGCTTCCGGTACATCGCCGTGCAGGGCCTGGACGCAGACCTTGAACCGGCGGACATCGTGGGATGCATGGTCCAGACGGACCTGGAACGCCTGGGCACCTTCAAGTGCAGCGACGTCAGGCTTAACAAGCTCCACGACATTGTGGAGTGGAGCTTCCGCGGCAACGCCTGTGAGATTCCCACCGACTGCCCGCAACGGGAAAAGGCCGGCTGGACCGGCGACTGGCAGCTGTTTGTGCCCACCGCCGCTTACCTCTTCGACGTTGCAGGTTTTACGGCGAAGTGGCTCAGGGATGTCCGGACCGATCAATGGGACAACGGGGTGGTCACCAACATCTCTCCCTCGCCGGGACCGGAGATAGCGAGTGCCGAATTCATGGCATTCACGAACGGGTCTGCAGGGTGGGGGGATGCGGTGGTTATGGTGCCCTGGGAGATCCATCTCGCCACCGGGGACGCCGGCATCCTGGAACAGAACTGGGAGGCCATGGAACGCTGGCTCGGCTACATCCGCAGCACCGCCGAGGGCAGCCGGCACCCGGCCAGGGCGGCGGCGCACGGCACGCCGGCCCCGCATGAGCAGTTCCTCTGGGACACCGGTTTCCATTTCGGGGAATGGATGGAGCCCGGCGGGCCGGAGCCGGACCTCTTCGCCTCCCGGTCCGCCGACAACGGCATCGTGGCCACCGCCTACTACCGGCACACCTCCGCCATCATGGCCAGGATTGCCGCCGTCCTGGGCAAGGAGGACAAAGCCCGGGAACTGGCGGAGCTCTCCGAGAACGTCCGCCGTGCCTGGCAGCGGGAATACGTGCGGGCCGACGGAACAGTGGCGACCAGGACAGTGGGGACAAAGACAGCGGGGACAAAGACAGCGGGGACCAGGACAGTGGGGATTACGACAGCCGGAGACGGGACAGCCGACGGCGGCACGCAGGCCAATTGTGTACGGGCGCTCGCCTTCGACCTCGTGTCCGATGACGTCCGCTCCGCCGTGGCCAGGCAACTGGCAGAACTCGTCCGCGACGCCGGCACGCACCTTGGCACCGGCTTCCTGGCCACGCCGTACCTGCTGCCCGTCCTGGCCGACAACGGATTCCCAGGCCTCGCCTATGAGCTGCTCATACAGGACTCCGAGCCGTCCTGGCTGGTGATGGTGGACCGCGGAGCCACCACGGTCTGGGAGGCCTGGGACGGAATAGGCGCGGACGGTACAGCGCGCCAGTCACTGAACCACTACAGCAAGGGCGCCGTCATCTCGTTCCTGCACCGCTACACGGCCGGCCTGCGCCAGGCACCCGGGAGCGCGGCTTACGAGCGGATCATCATCGAGCCCCGGCCCGGTGCCGGGATCACCTCGGCGGCCACGTCGCATCGCGGCCCGCAGGGCCTCATCGAAGTCAGCTGGGCAATCGACGACGGCGGGCTGACGCTTACGGCATCCGTTCCGTCCGGAACCACCGCGGAAGTACGGCTGCCCGGCCTGCCGCCCGCCGTCGTCGGGCCCGGGAGGCATATCCTCGCCGCCCCGGCCGGCGGCCTCGACCACCAACCCCGACTTGCAAGGAGTTCATCGTGACCCCGGAAGCCGCCGTCGGTGGACTATTTCGCCCGCGCGCTCTAGCGACGGGCTCAATGTCCGGCGGTAGCATTCCGGTATGGCTATCGCACGCTTCCCAGGTCTCGTCATTGATTGCCCCGACGCCGGGGCCCTCGCGGGCTTTTACGGTGCCCTGCTCGGCTGGAACGTGAAGGTTGACGGTGACTGGGCCGAGATCCGCCCTGACGATGGCAGCGACTGCATTTCGTTTCAGCAGGTGGACGGCTACCGGGCGCCGGAATGGCCGGGCCAGGCAGTGCCACAGCAGATGCACCTGGACCTGATGGTGCAGAACCTGGACGAGGGCGGGAGGGCCGCCGTCGGGCTGGGGGCCACCAAGGCGGACGTCCAGCCCGGCACCACCTTCCGTGTATTCCTCGACCCGGCCGGCCACCCCTTCTGTCTCTGCGTGGACTGAGCATTCGGCACTGACCAGGCAGTTTGCCGTGTCCGGTCAGCCTCGGCGGCAGGACAGCCGCGCAAGCCGGCTCTCGTACCCGGTTTCCAGTCAATGAAACTTCGCTAGCGGGCGCATAGCAGTTCCCGGGACGCTGGGGGAAGCCCAAGACTTCCCCTTCGTGACGAATCGAGCCGACGTTGACTCCAAACACCCTGCGTTCCCCGTCCCAGGACACCGCCCTCCCGATGGCCACCATTCCCTCCGCCGTCCGCTTCGAGCACCATGAGGAACCGTTCGGCATCGGCGAGGGCCGGCCCCGACTTTCCTGGCAGGTCGCCACAGGGATACGTGACTGGGTCCAGACCGCCTACGAACTCCAGCTCGGCCCCGATGAGGCCAGCCTGACAAGCTACGGCCGCACCGAGACCAGGGAGCAGCTCCTGCAGCCCTGGCCCGCACCGCCACTGGAGAGCCGCCAGCGCGCCGCAGTCCGCGTCCGCGTCTGGGGCAACGGCGACGACATGCCCTCCGAATGGAGCCCCGTTGCCTACGTAGAGGCGGGATTGCTGACCGCGTCCGATTGGCAGGCAGCCATGATCCGCCCGGCCTGGGTCGAGGCCAGCGCCGCCAACGAGCCGGCAGCGCGCCTGAGCCGGACATTCGAAGTGGCCGGGCCCGTGGCGTCCGCCCGGCTCTACGCCAGCGCCCACGGCGTCTACGTGGCACACATCAATGGCCGCCGAGTGGGCCGGGACATCCTGGCCCCGGGCTGGACCAGCTACCACCACCGCCTGCGCTACCAGAGCTACGACGTCACTGAGTATCTCCGGCAAGGCACCAACGTGATCGGCCTGGAGTTCGCGGACGGCTGGTGGCGCGGCAATCTGGGCTTCCAGGAGAAGCGCAACACCTACGGGAGCCGCACCGCCGTGATCGCCCAGCTGGAAATGACCGACGCCGGCGGGGCAGTCAGCGTGATTGGCTCGGATGCGTCGTGGCTGGCCGGGCGGGGGCCGGTGCTGTCGGCAGACTTGTACGACGGCGAAACTTTTGATGCGCGGCTCCGGAACCGTGGCTGGGCTGAGACCGGGACTGAAACCGGAGCGGGCACCGACACGCTGCAGCCCGCCGTCGTGGTTGGCGGCTTCGATCCTGCAGTCCTGGCCGCACCCGACGGCCCGCCCGTCCGGGCCACCGACGAGCTGCCGGTCAGAACCGTTCTGGGAACGCCGTCCGGAAAGACCATCCTGGACTTTGGCCAGAACCTGGTGGGCCGGGTGCGTTTCAAGGTGAACGGTGCGGCCGGCACCGAGGTGGTGCTGCGGCACGCCGAGGTTCTGGAGCACGGCGAACTCGGCGTCAGGCCGCTGCGCGTAGCCAAGCAGACCGACCGCTACTTCCTGCGCGGCGGCGGGGAGGAGCGGTGGGAACCGGAGTTCACCATCCACGGGTTCCGCTATGTGGAAGTCAGCGGTTGGCCCGGCGAGCTGGACCCCGAAGCCTTCACCGCCGTCGTGATCCATTCCGAACTGGTGCGAACCGGCGCCTTTGAATGCTCCGACCCGATGCTGAACCAGCTCCACTCAAACGTGGTGTGGGGAATGCGCGGGAACTTTGTCGACGTGCCCACGGACTGCCCGCAGCGCAACGAGCGCCTCGGTTGGACCGGCGACTTCCAGATCTTCGCCGCCACCGCGTCCTTCCTGTACCGGATCCCAGGCTTCACCACGTCCTGGCTCAAGGACCTCGCCGCAGAGCAGGGGACCGACGGGCCGCCGCCGCTGGTAGTTCCGGAAGTGGTGGCCGAAAAGCCGCCGTTCCCGGACCGCCCGGTGATGGCCGCCTGGGGTGACGCCGCCGTTCTTGTTCCCTGGGTGCTGTACCAGCGCACGGGGGACCTCGAGTTCCTCCGCCGGCAACTGCCGGGAATGATGGCCTGGCTGGAAGCCGCGGCCCAGGCCGCCGGCCCGGAGCTGCGTTTTGAGCAGGGTTTCCAGTTCGGCGACTGGCTGGACCCGGCCGCACCACCGGACTCACCCGGTGATGCGCGCACCCCCTGGCAGCTCGTGGCGCAGGCCTACCTGGCGTACTCGGCCTCGGTGGCGGGTGCGGCCGCAGGACTGCTGGGCCGCGACACTGAATCGGAACGGCTTCGCCGGCTGTCCGCCCGGTCCCGGCTGGTGTTCCGGGAGCGCTACCTTGACGACGACGGCCGGCTCCGGCCGTCCACGCAGACCGCCTACGCCGTGGCCCTTCGCTTCGGGCTCCTCGAACCGGCGGAACATCCCGCCGCGGCCGCCCGGTTGGCGGAAACCGTGGAAGCAGACGGCTACCGCATCGCCACCGGGTTCGTGGGAACCCCGCTCGTCTGCGACGCGCTCAGCGATGATGGCCACGCCACGGCGGCCTACCGTCTGCTCCTCCAGACCGAGTGCCCGTCCTGGCTGTACCCCGTAACAATGGGCGCCACCACCATCTGGGAACGCTGGGACTCCATGCTCCCCGACGGCAGCATCAATGAGGGCGAAATGACCTCCTTCAACCATTACGCCCTGGGCGCCGTGGCCGACTGGATGCACCGCAGCGTGGCCGGCCTGGCACCTGCGGAACCCGGGTACCGGAAGCTGCTGGTCCGGCCGCTGCCCGGCGGGGGACTGCATTGGGCGGAGGCCCGGCACGAGACTCCCTACGGCGAAGCCGCGGTCCGCTGGGACCTGGCGGGCCAGGAATTCTCGCTTGCGGTGACGGTCCCGGCCGGCTGCACTGCCGAGGTGTACCTGCCCGACGGCGTGAGCACCGGCGTCGAGGTCGGGTCCGGCACGCATTCGTTCAGCTGCGCAGTTCCCGAGGCCGCGACCGCGGGCTCCCGGGAGCCGGTGTTTCAGCCATGAGCCTGGACGCGGAGCTGGCCGGGCTCATGCACCACGTGGCTGAAGCCGGCTCCTTCGCCGATCTCTTCGCCGACCCTGCCGGGATGCAGCGGCTGGAGGCGTTCAGCGGCGGGGGTCTGCCCTACACGGCCCCTGCGGTTCCCACCCGCTCCGCGGAGGCGCCAGGGCCCAACGGACCCGTGCCCATCCGGATCTACGGCCCCGGTGTCCTTCGGCTGGACGGTGACATTCGGCTGGACGGTGCCACTGGGTGGGACGGTGCCATTGGGTGGGACGGTGGCCGGGGTTCCGCGCCGGGGAACGCGTCCGGTGCCGGGCTGCCCGGCCTGGTGTGGCTGCATGGCGGCGGCTTCGCCGGAGGGACGCTGGACATGCGGGAGGCCGACCAGGTTGGCCGTGAACTGGCTGACCGGACCGGCGGCCTGGTGTTTTCCGTCGACTACCGTCTGGCCCGTGACGGCGTCCATTTCCCGGTTCCGCACGAAGACGCGGTCGCGGCGTGGATCTGGGCGGCCGACCACGCCGAGGAGCTTGGGGTGGCGCAGGGAGGTCTTTGCCTTGGGGGTGCCAGCGCCGGCGGGAACCTCGCCGTCGGCGCCGCCATGTATCTCAAGGACGCCGGCCTGGCGCTGCCCGCCAAGCTGCTTCTGGCGTATCCGTTCCTGCACGCCGTGCTGCCGCCACTGGCGCCGGCCCCGGTGCCCGACGGCGGGGTGCTTTCCGGCCTGCCGCGGATCCTGCGCTTCACCGAGGATGACTGCCGGGCAATGGTGGAGAACTACATCGGCGGCCCCGCCGGGATGGCGTCCTCGTACGCCCTGCCCGGCCACGCCGATCCTTCGGGGCTCCCGCCGGTGGCGGTCATCGCCTGTGAATACGATGACCTGCGTCCGTCGGCCGAGTTCTTCGGGGCGTCGCTCCGCGCGGCCGGCGTTCCGGTGGCATTCCGGCTCGAAGCGGGGGCCACGCACGGGTACCTCAACCACTCGGCGGCGCTGGAGATCGTGCGGCGAGGGCTGGCATTCCTTGCGGCGGAACTGGCCTCGGCAAAGCCCTTTCAATGATTGAAATCCATGGTTTGCGCCGGTCCGGCGTTCCGACAGTCTTAGGGGAGACGCCGGGCATCACGGAACCGGCGCACAAGCCAATAGGCGCGTCGGGCGTACCGGCGCGCCAAGTGAACGGGGACATCATGTGAACCGGCACAGGAAACGGATGGAGTCGACGATGACGGAAAGTCGGGTGCTGAGCGGCATCGAATTCGCCCGCACGGGCCACGACGGCTCCCGCCCGCTGCTGCTGGACCTCTACCTTCCCGGTCCTGAAGGCGGGGCGGCTCCCCGCCCGGCGGTGGTCCATTTCCACGGCGGCGGCTGGCGTGCGGGGGAGCGGTCTTCCCTGGGCCCGGTCCTGGACGGATCCGGCATCGGCGCCTTCGAAAAGCTCACTGACGCCGGATTCGTGGTGGTGTCGGCCGACTACCGGCTCAGCCAGGAGGCGCACTTCCCGGCGCAGCTGCACGACGCGAAGGCCGCCGTCCGCTGGCTGCGGAACCATGCCGCCGACTACAACGTGGACCCGGACCGGATCTACGCGTGGGGCGACTCCGCGGGCGGCCATCTCGCCGCCCTGGTGGGTCTCACGGCCAATGCCGGCGCCGCCGGTGCAGACACTGCCGGTACAGACGCTGCCAGTGCTGACGCTGCCGTCGCCGCGGTGGCAGCCTGGTACCCGCCCACGGACCTGGCCAGAATGGCCGAACAGGCCCTCCCCGCAGCCGTCGCCCGGGCCGACGATCCGGGATCCCGCGAGGAACTCCTTGTCGGTGCCGTGCTGGCCCACGAGCCGGCGAAGGCGGCGGCGGCAAGCCCCATCAGCTATGCCAGCCGTTCGGCGCCTCCGTTCTTCCTGGCCCACGGAACCGCCGACCGCTTCGTTCCGCCCGCCCAGTCAGCGTCGCTGGCTGCCGCGCTGAAAGGTGCCGGCGCCGCCGTCGAACTTCTCCTGATTGAGGATGCAGACCACATGTGGATCCTCCCGGACCACAGCCAGGCCGCGGCCGACAAGGCGATGGCGGCGACCGTCTCTTTCTTCCTCCGGCAATCCCGGCACCCGGGAGCCCCGGCGACCTGACCGGGCACTCCACAACAGCACACCAACAATCGGCCCACAGACACCTGCACAGGGCCCCAAATTGCCGTGCCCACCTACCACCCCGCCCCTGCGGGCGGCACCAGAAAGGCCAACCACATGCAGTACATAGGCATCAATCACGACGGCGGCGCATGGGCGGCTGCCCTCCTCGGCTCACGGGTGATCCCGCTGGCCCCGGTTCCGGACTTCTGGGCCGATGCCGCCGGTTGGCAGGAGAAAGCGCTCTCCCTCTCTCCCGGCGCGCTGACGGATGACTCCGGGGACGCGCTGGAGCGCGCCGACGTCACCGAGGTCCCGCTGGTGCCGGCCTCGGCCCGGGTGATCTGCGTCGGCCTGAACTACAAGGCGCACGCCGCGGAAGGCAGCTACAAGGACCAGGAACTGCCTCCCTACCCCACACTGTTCGGGCGCTGGACGGCCTCCCTGTCGGTGGGAAACGTGCCGGTCCCCGTACCCGCGGGCGAAGACGGACTGGACTGGGAAGGTGAGGTGGCCGCCTACATCGGCCAGCGCGTGGAATCCGCCGACGAGGCCACGGCCGCAGACTCGGTCTTCGGCTACTCCACGTTCAATGACCTCACCGCCCGCCGGGCCCAGAAACTCACGTCGCAGTGGACCCTTGGCAAGAACGGCGACTTCACCGGGCCGATGGGCCCGCTGGTCGGCCGTGACGAGGTGGGGGACCTGCGCGACGGCCTGCACGTCCGGACCCGGGTGAACGGCGCCGAAGTCCAGAACGGCAACACGCGGGACATGATTTTCTCCGTCCCGGCCATCATCGCGCTGATCAGCCAGATCCTTACCCTGCATCCCGGCGACGTCATCGCCACCGGCACCCCTGAAGGCGTGGGCTATGCCCGGACCCCGCAGTGTCTGCTGCAGCCCGGCGACACGGTAGAGGTGGAAATCGACCGGCTGGGGACCCTGACCACTCCAATCGGCGCGCCGGGCCTCAGGGCGAGGGCCTGATGACCGCCACAGAGAACGCCTCCCTGGACGACCTGCCGGAGGACGTCCCGGTCCTGGTTGCCGGCGGCGGCCCCAGTGGGCTGTTCCTGTCCCTGGACCTCGCCCGGCACGGCATCCCCAGCATCGTGATCGAACCCCGGACGTCAATCGATCCGCACAGGCCGCGGGCGAAGACCACCAACGCGCGCACCATGACGCACCTGCGCCGGCTGGGCCTCGCGGACACCCTGCGGAACGCGGCGCCCCTGCCTGTTTCCTACGCCCAGGACGTTATCTTCTGCTCGGGGCTGACGGGGGACGCCGGCCGGGAAATCACCCGGTTCCGCCAGGCTTTCCAATTGGTTCCCGGCCGCTACGAACAACAGCCCGAGTGCGGGCAGCAGGTACCGCAGCCCGTGATGGAAACCGTCCTCCGGGACGCCGTGGCAGCATCCCCGCTGGTTACCCTGCTGACCGGGCTCAGCGTTGGCGACGTTGATTACGGCCACGATTATGGCGACCCTGGTTCCAGCCAGAACCTTTCCCACGCCCGGGTGTCGGTCTCCGACAGCACCGGACGCCGCCGCGCCGTCGAATGCCGCTTTCTGGCCGGCGCCGACGGCGGATCCTCCGCCGTCCGGCGCAGCCTCGGCATCCGATTGGACGGCGGCTCCGCGGAACTGTCCAACATCAGCGTCCTCTTCCGCTCCCGGGACCTGGGCAACGCCATTGCCCTGGATCCCGCCGTCCAGTACTGGGTTCTGGGACCGGGCGTGGCCGGCATGGTGGGCAGGATGGACCTCGATGGCACCTGGTGGGCCATCATCCAGGGCGTGGACGGGCGGCAGTCCTTCGACGCCACCGCCCTGGTGCGTTCGCTCGTGGGCCCGGAGGTTGACCTCGAGATTGTCGCCACAGACCCCTGGACAGCGCGCATGCTGCTGGCACCCGGCTATGGCCGCGACGGCGTATACCTTGTCGGCGACGCCGCGCACCTGAACCCGCCGTGGGGCGGCCACGGCTTCAACACGTGCATCGGCGACGCCGCCAACCTGGCCTGGAAAATCGCCGCGGCGATAGAGGGCTGGGGAGGTCCGGCACTCCTCGGGAGCTACGAACTGGAGCGGCGCCCGGTAGCCGACCGGACCATCCGGGACGCCGCCGCCAACGGCCAGGCGCTTGCGTATCACTTCGCGGACCCCGCACTGCGCAGCGCCGGAGCTCCGGGCGAGGACGCGCGGCTCCGGGCGAGGGAGGCACTCTCGATCAAACTGAGCGAATTCGATTCGTTGGGCCTGGTCTTGGGTTACGGCTACCCTTCCTCGCCCCTGGTTGTCCCGGACGGGTTGCCCGTGCCGGCCGAGGACCCGATCAGGTACGTTCCGTCGGCCAGCCCCGGCGCACTGCTGCCGCATGCCTGGCTGGACCGCTCGACATCGCTCTACGACATTCTCGGCCCCGGCTTCACCCTGCTAGTGGACGCCGGGAGCCTGGCCGGCGTGCCCGCACGGGAGGCCTATGAGCCGGTGCTGTCTGCGGCGGCCCGGCAGGGCATTCCGGTGACCGTCGCCGCCGTCGGGCCAACAGATGACGGGACACCGATGGCGGACCTGTGGCGTGCCGACGCTGTGCTGGTCCGGCCGGACCAGCACGTCGCCTGGCGCGGAACCGCCCCCGACGCCGCGGCGGCGGCGATCGGCGTAGCCGCCGGCTGGCCGCTTGAAAGCACAGCAGCGGATTCCACCCAGCAAATTTCCAACCAACAAATTTCCGACCAACAAATTTCCGACGTAGATGACAGGAGTTCCCGTGTCGAAGCAATCGTTCCGTGACTTCCTCTACCCGCCGGACCATCCCCGGCTGGCGGCGATCCGCGGGTTGGACGCCAGGTCCTATGCCGAATCCGCCAGATCGGACTCCTTCGCCGGGCCCATGATCGAGGGCTGGAAAGCGCTGTACCCGCAGCCGTTCGTGGGTGTCACCAGCGACGGCACCGTGATCCCCGGCCTGTACCGGGCGGGCCCGGCAGAACCCGGCGAGGAAGCTCCTGCGGCCGCCATGGTGGCGGCTGCCGGGACGCTGCTCTGCGCCCTCACGCCCGCCCAGGCCGAACAGCTCGTGTACACGGTGGACGCGGAGGAATGGCAGAGCTGGGCCAACCCGGAGTTCATGCAGCACGACACCGGGCTCCGGCTCGACGAACTGGACGGCCCGGTTCGCGATGCCGCCCTGTCACTGGTGGAGGCCAGCCTCAGCCCGGCCGGCTACGAGCTGGTCCGGAACCTGATGCGGATCAACGGGTTCCTGGGAGATCTGGTGCAGCTGCCGGAGCTGATGAACGAGTTCAGCTACAACGTCGCCCTGTTTGGTACCCCGTCCCTGACCGAACCGTGGGGCTGGCAAATTTTCGGCCATCACGTGGCCCTTAATTGCCTCGTGGCGGGAAGCCAGCTGGTGGTCTCACCGGTATTCCTGGGAGCCGAGCCGGATGTTATCGACGCAGGCCCGCACCGCGGCGTGAAAGTGCTCAAGGAGCGGATCGCCCTGGCACGCGAGCTGATGGCATCCCTCCCGGAGCAGCTGCAGTGTGACGCCACGGTGTTTGAGGACATGCAGGACCCCGCCATGCCTGAAGGCCGGATGCACCCGGGCGATGAGCGGCACCTGGCGGGGTGCTTCCAGGACAACCGGGTGATCCCGTACGAGGGCATCAGGGTGGCGTCGATGCCGGCCGGGTCACGCGCCACACTTGACCTGCTGGTGGATGACTTCATCGCCCACCTGCCGGACGGGCCGAGGGCAGCACGCCGCCGGGAAATCCAGGAGCAGTACGGCCAAACCTGGTTCTGCTGGATCGGGGGCTGGGGTCTCGAGGATGCCTTCTACTTCCGGATCCAAAGTCCCGTCGTCGTCCTGGAGCTGGATCACCATACCGGCGTCTTCCTGAGCAATGACACCCCCGCGCCCTTTCACATGCACACGGTGATGCGCACGCCCAACGGCAACGACTACGGCCGCGCGCTGGTCCGCCAGCATCAGGAGGCCGGCCGCTTTTAGGGAGCCGGCCAGGCCCGGAACTGAATACGCGGCCACAGAATAAACAGCCAGGGTCCGGAACTCCGAGGAGGTCCGGACCCTGACTGTTGAAAAAGTTGAGTTCTTAGCCGGCGCCTAGATGTCCAGCGCTGCTAGATGTCCAACGCTGCGCGACGCTGCGGCGGGGGACCCACCACCGTCAGGTCCATCTCGGCCTGGGCCCGGCCGAAGCCCTCCACATCCATATAAGGCGCGCCGCCCTCGGCGTACATGTAGTCCTCGGTCGGCGTGTTGAAATACTCGAAGAAGCCGTTGAAGACCGACGGCGTCAGGAACCCGACCATCTGCGTGTTGTGGGAATCGAAAGCGAAGGAGTGGATGGTCCCCGCCGGGGCATGGAGGAAGTCGCCTTTGGTGAGCAGGACCTCGCGCCCGTTGGCGTAGATCCACATCCGGCCCTCGGTGCAGAGGAAGTTCTCCGTGTGCTGTTCGTGGAAATGCAGTGGTATGTAGGGAGACTTGGCGCCCTTGGTGTGGACGGCGAAGTAGTTCGATCCGGTATTGGCCGGCCGGGACAGGTAGGCGAACATGGTCTGGTAGCTGACCATGCGCTCGCCTTCGCCGGCGCTGAGGAAGTACGGGCTCTGGGTGGCCGGCAGACCGGCATCCTGCCGGAAGCTCGGCGCCACCCGTTCGACGTCGGGAAACGTGATGCCGAACTCGGCGCCCACCTCGGCACACTCCCGCAGGCTGGGCTTCCGGCCCGGACGGACCGGCGGGACGTGCGAATCGATGGGCGTGCCGAGGCGCTCGTAGTACGACTCGGCGCCGCCGGGGGTCATCCAGTTCAGGAACCGGGTGTAGTGGCTTGCCATCCGGTAGGCGTGCGGGGTCCCGGGTGGGATCACCACGGAATCCCCGGGCGTCAGGATGCGGCTCTCGCCGGGCAGCCAGACGTGCAGGACGCCGTCGAAGACGTACAGCGTCTTGTGCTCCACCGCGTGGCTGATGAACGGCGATTCCGGGCCCATGCCGCCGGAAATGTAGGCGGCGCTGAAAATCCCGCCGGTATCCGCCGCGCGGGCGATGACTGTGACGAGCTGGCCGTTGATTTCGTAGCGGGCACCTTCGCCCGACGCCATATAGTACGGAACGGCTTCGCCGGGCAGCACATTGGCCACCGGGAGCTGCTTGTTCATTTCCTCAACGCTGAGGGACATGGTTCCTTCTTTCCTGTTTGTTGACCGCGGTCTGCCCCTAGACTGCCTCGAATTGTCCGGTTCGAGGACATCAATTTCCAATGGATGAAACACTTCCGCAGGATCCTTCCGCCCGGCTGTGCGCCGGAGATGAGGCATTGTGGCGTTCTTTGTGGCGGTCCGCCCGCCTCGGTCTAGGCGGCAACGATGATCCTGGATACGGTCCTAAGTCCCTGTTTCCGCGTCGGTCCCCCGGCTAGGGTGGCGTAAGGCGCATGGCGGTCCGTGATTCGAGCCGGTGCGTCTCCAGCCAAGAACAATGGGGGGTACGTTGTCCAACGATTCAGTCACGACCTGGCTACCCGGCGATGCAGGCCGCATGGCTGCGACGGAGTCTTCCGAGCGGAGCGACGCCGTCGCCCCGAACCGGGACCGGGTCACCCCGCCAGCATCATCCGGCGCCAGCCGCGTGGCCTACTGCCGCGACCATTGGCCGCCCCTATAGGCGGAACCGCGTTTAGGCGGAATCGCGACAGGCGGCACCGTGCCGGCCCCCGGCTCTACCATGTGCCGGTCACGGTGCGGACGCGGTGCGGACACGGGTGTGAGGCGCGGGATTCAGGTGCAGGGATTCCGGCGCAAGCAGGGTCCCCGCAGGAAGCGGTTGACTCCTGTTTACCTAGGATTTACGTGCACGGCCTTGTGAGCGTTTCAAGGCCACAGCGAGACTTTTAGTACGGGCCGACACGATCTGTTCAGCCTATGAAAACCAAACCAGCGGGCAGCAGCGAAGCTTTCCCTTCCAATCCGTGGCAACGATGTCCGGGGCGGAGCCCGCACTTCGGGAGGATCATCATGGCCGGCACATTTGAACTCTTTGTTGACGCCGATGCCTGCTTCAGGTTCCGGCTCAGGGCCCCGGACGGGGCGATACTGGCCGTCTCCAAGGCATTTGCGGACAAGCCCTCGGCCGTGGCCGGCATCACCGCCGTGCGTGAATACGCCGGCATGGGGCTGATCAGTGACTTATGTCCGGCGGGGCCGCCGGCCTCTCAAGACGCGCCGCGGCCCAGGGCAGCCGCGGCACCGGTTCCCGGCGTGGACCGGCGGGTGCACGACAACGATCTCCGCATCCGCGCCAGGGCGCTCCGGCGCCCGGCGCACGGGACGATCGGAGTGGCTTGACCCGGCGGATCCTAACCCCCGGCCGAAGCCCTCGGGCTGGACCTCTGGCGCGATGGCCGGGCCGCCCGGACGGATGCCGGGCCCCGACCCTACGGGGCCATTCCGGCGTGTACCGGAACAAACTCGATTTTGTTGGCGGGGTGCACCGTCTTCCTGGGTGCCCGCGAATAGCCCTTGGCGTCCAAATGGTTCCGGGTCCGGTAGACGGCCAGGGCCTCGTCATAGACGCCGTTGAGCCGGCGTCCGGAATATGTCTGCTCTGAGCCGTCCGTAAACGTGATGCTGATGAGCGCCGTGTCCGGGAAATGCCGGTTCATGCGGATGAAGCCGTCGGCGTCCTGTTTGAGATTGATCATGTGGTTCCCACTTTCGCGATCGAGTTGATCCAGTCTCCCGTCTTCGCTGTGCCTAAGCCAACCGGTGTGATCCAACCGGTGTAATCCAGCGGGCCAGATCCAACCTGACTGATCCATCCGGTCGGTGGCCGGCGTCGTTGACGTTCCGGCGCCTACTCGGCATTGTACGAGTCCACAGCTTCTTCGAGCACGGCGCTGTCACGGTCCCAGGAGCCGGCGGGTGCGGCGACCACCAGGACGCTGCCGCCCCGGGTTCCTGCAACGAGGCAGGCTATTTCCCGGTACACATGCGAGCCAATGCGTGTCACGTAAGTGTCCTCCACGCACGAACCGAGGCCTCCCCGGAACGGCACTCCGGTACGGTCCGACAGCCGGTCCGCTGATGCGGCGTTCTCGCCTGTCAGGTGGGCCAGCCGGAACCCGGGCCAATTGGACAGCGACTCCTCGCCCTCTTGCGGCGTAGCGTTGAGATACATTCTGAGTTCACCGTTCGGTCCGGTGACAACGGCGGACACGCTGCCGGGATCGCCCGGTACCGGGGTTGCATCGGGCGGGATGGACAGCGTTGCCGTGGCATCGGGAAGCTCCAGGCTCTGCCACCCTGCCGGGGCCGGGCGGGCGAGGAACCAGGCGAACGGCGTCGCCCCGGCCTCAGAAGCAGGCGACGCCGGTATCTGGCTCTCAGGCCGGGAACCGCAGCCGCCGGCGACCATCACCGCCGTAGCCCCCAGCAGCCCGACGACCAACAGTGCCCCTCGGCGGCTCGATCGAAGCGGCCTGATGGTCCTACTTGTTGCCGTCACCGTCGTCGGGCCCTCCGTTGTTATCGGCATCGTGGTCGTTCCCACCCGGCGCGCGGGCGGGCGGCGGAATCATGGGGCGCGGTGCAGGGGCTGCCGGCGGAACCACGCGTCGCGGCGCGGTGGCGGGCGGCCGCACTACCGGTGCCGGAGCAGGGACCGCCGGGACGGGCGGCCGCGCCACCGGGGCCGCCGGGACCGGGACGGGGACCACCTGGGCCGGGACCACCGGTGCCGGCCCGGCCGGCGGCGGCGGGGTAGCGCCCACGGGGTCCTTGGGCGACGGTGAGGGGCTCGCCGTCGCGGGCACCGGGGTGACCGGGGCGGGTGCCGGCGTCGCCGTATTCCCGGCGAAGCAGGCTCCGAGCAACAGCGTCGTGCCCAGCGCAGCGGCAGCATACGCCGGACGGGAAATCTTCATGGTGCACTCCTCGGGGAAGGCCGGCCGTGTTCAGCCGGGCTGTCCCTAGAACGGTCCCGGCCGCCCCGGGGTTCAACGCCGGGCCCGGTTTCCGGACACCGCCCGGAGCGGTGAACGGAAAGCGTGCCGGCGTCGTATTAAAGGCTAGGAGGCGGACATGTCCGATCATGAAGCCGAGCTGCTGCGTTCGCTGCACGAGGCCTACGGCCCGGCGCTATGGCGATTCGTCATGAGACTGACCGGTGACAGCACCCTTGCCGACGACGTCGTGCAGGAGACTTTGATCCGCGCCTGGCAGCACCCTGCGATTCTGCAGCGCCCGGAGGCGGCGGTGCGGGCCTGGCTCTTCACGGTTGCCCGCAACCTCGTCATCGATGACCGGCGCAGCGCCCGGCGCCGGCACGAGACCCGCGCCGAGCAGCTTCCGGAGATCCCAGAGGCCGACCGGGTGGACAGGATCCTGGAGGAGTGGCTCATATCGGATGCCCTGGCCGGATTGTCCGTCGAGCACAGGGCAGTCATCATCCACTCTTACTACCGGCGTGAGACAACCGCTGAAATCGCGCAAAGCCTCCAACTGGCCGAGGGAACTGTGAAGTCGCGGCTGCATTATGCGCTGAGGGCGCTGCGGCTGGCTCTGCAGGAGGGAGGCGTGACCCCATGAGCCACAACAACGGATTCGATGAGTACCGCAGCTGGGATGCCGCCTACGTGCTGGGATCCTTGGTGTCCTCCGAACGCCACGAGTTCGAGCAGCACATGTCCGGCTGCGCGGGATGCAGGGCGGCCGTGGCCGAACTTGCCGGACTGCCGTCGCTGCTGGCCGCCCTTTCGCCGGAGGAGGCGCAGGCCCTCGGGCGCACGGACGGGGAGAGCCCGGTGCGCGCGTTGCCCCCGGGGCTGGCGAAAAGGGCCCAGCGCGGGCGCCGGCGTGCGCGCCTCGCAGTTGCCGGACTGGTGCTGGGCGCGGCTGCCGCATCGGGCGTGGTCGCTGTCGCGGTCACGACCCCCGCCCCGACGGCCGTGCAGACACAGGCGACGTCTGACGTGACTCTGAACTTCACCCCTGTGGTGGACAGCGCGCTGGTTGCGAAGGGCTCCCTGACCCGGCAGCCGTGGGGAACGCGGATCGACTGGGAGTGCACGTACAAGATTTCCCCGGCCGAATCCCCGTCATGGGCGGGACCCGGCGGGCCCCGTACACCGGAAGAGTACGGCCTGGTGGTCATCGACTCCCGGGGTGGCACCACGCAGGTGGCTACCTGGACGGCAACACCGGGGACGGTCGCCGCGCCGACGGCGACCACCAATGTCCCGGTGGCCGACATCCGCCGGGTCGAAATCCGAGCCGTCGCCGGCGGACGGACGCTCCTGAGTGCGAGCGTGTAATCCCGGGCTCACGCCCAGGCGGAGGCCGGCCGGATGCCCATAGATGCCCTGGGGGCGACGGCGTGCTGGTCAACCGGCACAGCCGGGAAGGAATTGCAGAGACAATGGAGGGGTGACTTCCGCGACCGCACTCCTGGACCCGGCGTTCTGCCAGGGGCTCTTCGACCTCCGCGTCATCGGGGCGGGCCTGACCTTTGCGGACTCGCTGGGGGACCTCGCCGCGGCGCTGCAGGGCAGGGGTGCCGGGGCATCCGCGGTGGTGCAGGCTCCACCGGGAACGGGCAAGACGACGCTGGTACCGCCGCTGCTCGCCAACATCGCGGCCGCCTCGAGTTCCGGGCGTCCGCGGATCGTCGTCACCCAGCCACGCCGCGTCGCAGCGCGCTCCGCCGCCCGGCGCCTGGCCGCCCTCGACGGCACCCGGCTCGGTGACCGTGCGGGCTACACCGTCCGCGGGGAACGCCAGACCGGCCCCGGCACCGTGATTGAGTTCGTGACTCCGGGCATCCTGCTGCGCCGCCTCCTCGCTGACCCGGGACTTGAAGGCACCGATGCTGTGATCCTCGACGAGGTCCACGAACGCGGGCTGGAGACCGACCTCCTCATCGGCATGCTCGCCGAAGTCCGCCAGCTGCGCGGTGACCTCATGCTGGTGGCCATGTCGGCGACCCTCGACGCGCCCCGCTTCGCCGCGCTGATCGGCGACGCGGGGGCCGGAGACGACGACGGCGGCCCGGCGCCCGTCGTCGACTGTCCCTCCGCGCTGTTCCCCCTGAACGTGGACTGGGCCCCCGCGGCGGTGCCGCGGCTGGATGAACGGGGCGTGACCCGGGCGTTCCTGGACCATGTGGCCGACACGGCGGCGGCGGCTCACGCCGCCGCACTGGCTGCCGGACAGGACCTTGACGCACTCGTGTTCGTCCCCGGCGCATGGGAAGTGTCCTACATTGCTGCCCGGCTGCGGAGCCGTAGCCAGGCCGAGGTCCTGGAACTCCACGGGCAGGCAAGCCCGGCGGAGCAAGACCGGGCCGTCTCCGGGCGCAGCCCCGGCGCGACCGCCCGGATCATCGTCTCCACCGCGCTCGCCGAGTCCTCCCTCACCGTCCCGGGCGTCCGGCTGGTCATCGACTCCGGGCTCTCGCGCGAGCCGCGGCGCGACTCCAGCCGCGGTATGTCCGGACTCGTGACAGCGTCCTGCTCGCGGGCGTCCGCGGAACAGCGTGCCGGCCGTGCGGCCCGCCAGGGGCCGGGTACCGTGGTCCGCTGCTATGACGAGAGGGCCTTCGGCGCGGCGCCGGCCCACCAGACTCCGGAGATCGCGGCGGCAGACCTTACCGGCGCCGCCTTGGTCCTGGCGTGTTGGGGTGCCCCCGGCGGCCGGGGGCTGGCCCTGCCGGACGCGCCGCCCCAGGCCGCAATGGACGAGGCCGTCGAAGTGCTGCGGGAGCTTGGCGCCGTGACACAGGACGGCCACGCGACCGGGCTGGGCAAAATCCTGGCCCGGGTCCCGACGGACCCCCGGCTCGCCCGCGCCCTGCTCGACGGCGCCGCGACGGCGGGCCACCGCACTGCGGCCGAGGCTGTCGCGCTCGTCTCTGGAGACCAGCGCGCCCCGGGCGCAGACCTCACGCGCCTGATGACCGCACTGAAGTCGGGCAGGGATCCCGGGTCGCGGCGCTGGACGGAGGACGTCCGGCGGATGGAGGGGATCGCCCGCCAGGAGTCGTCCGGCGTCGCACTGTCCGCGGCTGCCGGAAGCGTGGGCGCCGCGGAGGCGACCGGCTTCGTTGTCGCCCTGGCTTTCCCGGACCGCGTGGCGCGCCGCGTGCCCGGTGACGGACCGGAACGTTACCTGCTTACCTCCGGCACGCGGGCCGGACTGCCGGCCGGCAGCCCCCTGTCAGGGCACGAGTGGCTGGCCGTGGCCGAAGTATCACGCGCGCAGGGTCGCGACGCCGCGGGGACCGGCGCCGTCATCCGCTCAGCGGCTCCGCTGACGGCGGACACCGCCGAAGCCGCCGCACGCCACCTCCTGAGCGAAACGCTGGAGGCACGGTTCGGCCACGGCCGGGTCTCAGCCCGGCGGGAGCGCCGGCTGGGAGCGATCGTGCTTTCCTCCACCCCGGTAAGGCCCACCGCGGAGGAAGGCCGTGCGGCAGTGGCCCGCACCCTGGCACGCGAGGGGTTGGCGACCATCGGATGGTCGGCGTCGGCGGGAGCCTTGCGCCGCCGTCTTGCCCTTCTGCACCGGGAGCTGGGCGCGCCCTGGCCGGACGTCTCCGAACCGGCGCTGCTGGCCCGGCTGGACGAGTGGCTGGCCCCGGAGCTCGCCGCCCTGGCGGGAGGCGCATCCACCGGCGGGATCGACCTCGCCGGCCCGCTCAGCCGTCTCCTCCCGTGGCCCGAGGCGGCCCGCCTGGGGGAACTGGCACCGGAGCAGCTGGCGGTCCCCAGCGGGTCACGGATCCGGATTGACTACCCGGACGCGGAGGACACCACCGGCCGGCCGGTGGTCGCCGTGAAACTGCAGGAGTGCTTTGGCTGGGCCGAGACGCCGCGGCTCGCCGACCGGCGCGTGCCTGTGCTGTTCCACCTGCTCTCGCCGGCCCGCCGGCCCGTGGCAGTGACGGATGACCTCGCATCGTTCTGGTCCGGCCCTTATGCGCAGGTCCGGGCGGAAATGCGGGGCCGTTACCCCAAGCATCCCTGGCCCGAAGACCCGTGGACCGCCCCCGCGACGGCCCGGACCAAGCCCCGCGGCTGAGGCCGGAACCCGGCCCCACGCCGTCGGCCGGGCACTCGCGCCGCCCGGACAACGGGGGCATGATGAAGGTGGGCGACGCCGGCGGAACGCCAGGCACGCGGGACGCCGGCCAAGTGGTCAATCAAGCGTGATCTCAGCCCGGCGATGAAGAGTGATGGCCATGCATTTCGCGTTCGTCTCCATTCCCGCCTACGGACACGTGAACCCGACACTGCCACTGGTGGCGGAACTCGTCCGCCGGGGGCACCGCGTCACGTACTTCACGTCGGCCGACTTCGAACCGCGGATCCGCAACGCGGGCGCGGACTTCCTCGCCTCCGGCGGCAACTGGCTGGCATCACTGCCCGGCCTGGGCCCCGGCCAGCGGGCGCAGGCAAACCTGATGCTGCCCGTTATGAATCAGGTCTTCGAGGACATCCGGTCCAGCTTTCCCGCGCTGGTGGATCGCCTGCGGCAAGACCCGCCGGATGCTGTCTGCTTCGACGCGATGACGCTCAGCGGCAGCATGGCCGCAGAGAAGATCGGCGCCCCGCCCATCGCCCTCATGCCCACCTACGCCACGAACGAACATTTCTCGCTGCGGTCACTCATGCCTGCCCCGCCCCCCGGAAGCGCGGATGATATGGCCAAGGTCAGGATGGCCATGGGCCGGCTGCTCGCGGAGTTCGCGGCCGAGCAGGGGGTGCGGACCCCACGGATGTTCGACGGTCCGCCGGCACCTTTCAACATCGTGTTCATTCCCCGCGAGTTCCAGCCCAAGGGGGAGACATTCGATGACCGGTTCCGGTTTGTCGGGCCGAGCGTGGGCGGCAGGGACATCGACGGCGAGTGGACCCGTGAGCGAACGGGCCCGCTGCTGTTCATATCGCTCGGTACCACGCCGTTGAACCGCCAGCCGGACTTCTTCAAAATGTGCCTGGACGCCTTCGGCGGGAGCGATTGGGACGTCGCCATGGCCGTCGGGGAACAGACCAGCATGGCCGAGCTCGGGACCATTCCGTCCAACGTCCGGATCCGGCCGTTCTTCCCGCAACTCCAGGTCCTCCGCCAGGCGGCTGTGTTCATCACCCACGCCGGCATGAATTCGACCATGGAGGCGCTCTATTACGCCGTCCCCATGCTGGCCGTGCCGCAGCAGCCGGAGCAGGCGGCCACCGCCCGCCGGCTCGAGGAACTGGGCCTTGGCCGGCACTTAGCCGCGGAGGATGTCGCACCGGAGGCACTGCGGGCTGCCGTGGACTCGCTCCACACTGATGCCGGGGTCTGGCGGAACGTTGCCGCGATGAGCAATATCGTCCGCAACGCCGGAGGAGCCGTGGCAGCCGCTGAGGCGATCGAAGCCCATGTACGCCACGGGGCGAGCCGGTTCGGGAACGTCGGTTAGCGGCGGACGTTCAGGGGAGGACGGCCGCGGTGTTGTCGCAGCGGGTCTTTAGGAGCGGGTCTTTAGGAACTCGGCGACCGTGGCCGCCAGCGACGCCCCCGCCGCTTCGGCACTCAGTTTCGCGCCGGCAACCGCAAAGGAGTGGTCGCCGCCCTCGCGCCACTCCACGGTCGCGGACGGCCCGATCCTGCCCGCCACGGCCTCGAGCAGTTCCGGGGTGGCAAACGTGTCGCGCGTGCCCTGCAGGAAAAGCATCGGCAGTGTCAACCCGTAGAGGTGCTCATCACGGATCTTTTCCGGTTTCCCCGGCGGATGCAGCGGATAGCCAAGGTAGACCAACCCGGCGGCCGGCATGCCGTCAGCCACCGCCATTGAGGCCATGCGTCCGCCGAAAGACTTACCGGCGGCCCACACCGGCCGGCCGGCTGAACGCGAAGCGGCGACGTCCATGGCGGCCCGCCAGGCGGCGATAGCCGCCGGCGGCCGGTCCGGGAATTTCTTGCCGGCCTCACGGTAGGGGAAGTTGAATCGCAGCGTGGCCACGTCCAGGGCGTTCAAGGCGCGGGTGAAGCCCAACAGGAACGGGTGGTCCTTTCCCGCGCCGGCACCGTGGGCAACAACCAGGACGGCGAAAGCGCCGGCAGGGTCGGCGAAGTCACCCGAAACGGTGGCATCACCGACGTCGATGGTGATCGGGTACTCGGTGGTGGTCATGCGTCCATCATGCCGTGCCACGGACTGTTCCGCTTCTCCGGGACAAGACGATGGCAACGGCGATGTCGCCGGTGACTGCAAAGCCGGCGACGGCGGCGACGCGCGGGCGCTGACGTCGATCCGCCGCCGGCGCTGCCCGCCGTCGTCGGTGCCTCCCGGCGGTCGCTGGGGATCTTTGCTCTTCAATTGCCCAGGCCGCCGGAGTACGTTGTCCCCATGGCCAGGGAAGAAGCGCACCTCACTGTCAGCGGTCCGCACGGCGACCGGGAGATGAGGGTGTCGAGCCCGGGCAGGGTCCTCTGGCCCGGGCCGGGACTGACCAAGCTGGATCTTGCCCGGTACATCGTGGACGTCGGGGACGCCTTCCTCGCGGCGAACGGCGGCCGCCCGCTGACCCTTCAACGCTTCAAGGACACGGTGGAAGGCGAACAGTTTTTCTCCAAGAACCCGCCCAAGGGTGCACCGGACTTCATCCGGTCGGTCGACGTCGCCTATCCCAGCGGGCGCTCGCATCCCCAGCTGGTCATCGACGAGATCGCCGCCGCGGTGTGGGCGGTGCAGATGAATACGGTGGTGTTCCACCCCTGGGCTTCCCGGGCCGGCAATCCCGACAACCCCGACGAGCTAAGGATCGATCTCGATCCGCAGCCCGGCACCGGGTTCGCGGAAGCCGTGCCGGTCGCGTGGGAGCTGAGGCGCGTCCTCGCAGAGGCCGGGCTCGAAGCCTTCATTAAGACCTCGGGCAGCCGCGGGCTCCATGTCTTTGCCCCGATTGAGCCTGTCCGTGAATTCCTGGACGTGCGCCACGCTGTCATCGCTGCAGCGCGGGAACTCGAGCGGCGCCTGCCCGCGCAGGTCACCACCGCCTGGTGGAAGGAAGAACGGGGTGCCCGTATCTTCGTCGACTTCAACCAGGCGAACCGCGACCGCACGATGGCGGGGGCCTACAGCCCGCGCGCGCTCGCGAACGCGGCGGTATCGTGCCCGCTCCGCTGGGAGGAGCTCGAGGCCGCCGATCCTGCTGCCTTCACCATCATGACCGTGCCGGAGCGGCTTAAGGCAACCGGTGATCCGTGGGCCGGCATGCATGCGAATTCGGGCACCATCGATCGCCTCCTGGAATGGTGGGAGCGGGACCTCGAGACCGGGTTGGGGGAGCTGCCCTTCCCGCCGGACTTCCCCAAGATGCCCGGGGAGCCGCCGCGGGTGCAGCCCAGCCGGGCCCGCAGCAACGGGTGACTGTGGCGGGCTCCCCGCCGTCGGGCCCGAGCAGCGGGGCAGAGCCAGCGCCGAATCCACCGCGCCGGCCGCGGCGCCGAATCCACTACGCCGGCCGCGGCGCCGAATCCACTACGCCGGCGGCAGCGCCGAATCCACTACGCCGGCTGCGCCGTCCATTTGCCGGCCATTTGCCGGTGGTCCGGTGCGCCGTGTGTATCCCCGCGGGCCGTGCCGTTCACCGACGCCTTTCTGGTCGTGGCACGCTTCACTGCTCCGTCGCGGGACGAATTAGCGGCTTCTACCGTTGGTAGTAGTAGGCAGGGCTGCGGCGGCTACAAGCTGGCGGTGTCCTGGGCTGTGGGTGGTGCACACGACTCCCGTTGGTGCGGCCCCGCCACCGGAAGATCGCTAGCCGGATCCCGGGCGCGAACACCCCACGATGAGAAGGAGTTCGATTGCTGATTGTCTTGACGGGAATTGATGGATCAGGGAAGACAACTGCTGCACGGGCAGCGGTCACAGCCGCGCGCCGGGCAGGCACGGAAGCGCTTCTGCTCAGAAACTACGCAGGCCGGCGCAGGATGTCCCTCTTGAGCACGCAGTTCGGCATACAACTCCACCCGCGGCTGGCGGATGCGGTGGAGACGGTTATCCGCACAGCAAATGTCGTGGTCTCCCATGCCAGGGCGCACAGGCGTCCCGGCCTGGTCATCATGGACCGGCACCTGCATTGCCAGCTTGCGCTGCGGGAGGCGCGGGGCCTTCCGCGGGGCCGGCTCCTTCCCTTCCTCCTGACGAGGCTTCCGCAGCCAGACGCGGTGGTGCACCTCGTCATCGACCCTGAACAGGCCCACCGGAGAGTATTGGCACGCGGAACTGACACGGAAACGCTCGAGGAGCTCACCTCACTGCGTGCCGGCTACCAATCGATGCCCGAATACGAGCACTTCACCGAATTGGCTGCGTCGGGCACACCGGAGGAAGTGGTCGCCAACCTGACGCTCGCCATCGCCGACGCCGGCAACCGCCCGGGCGCAGGCCCGGCCCCTGCCGCAGCTAAACCGGCCGAATAGAACCGGCTCATCAAGGCCGGGACGATCCTTCCGGCCCGGCCGCCGTCGCGATCCAATCCGCGTCCGCCGCCGTAACGAATTACCGGCATGAGCAAGGCGGAGAAGAAGAACCTGCGGTACTGCGACTACTACTGCTTCATGTCGCTGAAGGACTTCGCGGCATGGGTCGACGCCGACGACGACCAGGAACCCTCCATGTCGTATTCCGTCCCGCCTACCACGTGAGTTCCTGCGCCTTGATTTCGTAGTGGCCGTCGCGCTCGGTAAACGTTGCCCGGTACCCGCGCTTGACCCCGTTGACCACCATTTGGCAGTCCGTATGCGTGTTTACTTTGATGTCCGGGAAGTTCTTGCACTCCACCCCGGAAATCGTGACACCGGGATCCTTGGGCTTGGCGCGGGCCTTGATCCGCTCCGCCAGAACCTTGCCGCTGGTCTGCGGGTCGAAGACCACCACCGACGGCGGAGGCGTGGCCGTCACAGTGGTCGTGGGACCCGGCGTGGCCGCAGGGGCTGCGCAGGCTGCCGTCACGAGCACGACGCCCACAGCCGCGGCGCATGCAGTTGCGAAATTCTTCATCGTCGATCATTTCCGTCCGACGCCTGTTCCCAGAGCTGCCCGAGACCCAGGCCGCCCACGCCACACGATGCACTGCCCTGCTTGGGGAATCCTTGGGGCGTTGGCCGGGGAAGGAGGGGGTGACTGCGTAATGCCGGTTTGTAAAGATACCCCTGGGGGTATTATTCTGGATATGTGACGAGGAGGAAATCTCCTCCGGATCACCCACCGAGCCCCGTCCCTGAAGGAGAGCTACATGCTCATCGAGCGCATTTACGACGAAGACCTCGCCCAGGCCAGCTACCTCATCGGCTGCCAGGCCAAAGGCGAGGCCGTCGTCGTCGACCCCCGCCGCGACATCGACGTCTACCGGACGCTTGCGGCAGCCAACGGGATGAAGATTGTGGCCGTCACCGAGACCCACATCCACGCAGACTTCCTCTCCGGCACCCGTGAACTGGCCGCCGCGACCGGCGCCACCGCCTACGTCTCCGGCGAGGGCGGCACCGACTGGCAGTACGGCTTCGAGGCCGAGCGACTGAACGACAGCGACGAGATCACCCTCGGCAACATCACCGTCAAGGCCCTGCACACCCCGGGGCACACCCCCGAGCACCTGTCCTTCCTCATCACCGACGGCGCGTTCGCCGACACTCCCGGCTACCTGCTCTCCGGTGACTTCGTCTTTTCCGGCGACCTCGGCCGCCCGGACCTGCTGGACGAGGCAGCCGGCGGCATCGACACCCGCTTCGCAGGCGCGCGGCAGCTCTTCGCGAGCCTGCGGGATAAGTTCCTGACCCTGCCCGACCACGTCCAGGTCCACCCGGGCCATGGGGCCGGCAGCGCCTGCGGCAAGGCCCTCGGCGCCATCCCTTCGTCCACGGTCGGCTACGAACGGCTCTACTCGTGGTGGGGCCCCTACCTGGCCGCCAACGACGAGGAAGGCTTCGTCGCCGAACTCCTCGACGGCCAGCCTGACGCCCACGCCTACTTCGGCCGGATGAAACGCGAAAACCGTGAGGGCCCCGCCGTCATGGGCGAACGCAAGCCGCTGACCGAACTCGCCACCGCCGACGTCGCCCGCGGCCTGGAAGAGGACACCCTGACGTTCGTGGACACCCGCCACAACACCGAGGTCCACGCAGGAACCGTCACCGGATCCCTGAACATCCCCGCCGGCAAGTCCACCGCCAGCTTCGGCGCCTGGGTCGTGAACCCGGAAACCGACACGAATCCGCTCGTGCTGCTGGCCCCCGGCCAGGCCGCCGCGCACCAGATGTGGGACCACCTGGTCCGGGTCGGCATCGACCAGGTCGCCGGCTACGTCACCAGCCTCGAGGGGCTGCCCTCCAGCACGCCGCAGCTGATCCAGCCCGAAGACCTCGAAGGCTTTGACGCCGCGATGGTCCTGGATGTCCGCAACCGCACCGAACACGCCGCTGGACACATCCCCAGTTCCCATCAGCTCAGTGGCGGCCGGGTGATGTGGAACCTGGACCAGCTCCCCGCCGACGGCACCATCGTGTCCTACTGCCAGAGCGGCGTCCGCAACTCCGTCGCGGCCAGCGCCCTGCGCCGGGCCGGCTACGACGTCGTCGAACTCGACGGCAGCTACGCCGCCTGGGCCGCCCGCCAGCAGGCTTCGGCCTTGGCCGGGTAGTTCAGCTTGGCCGGGTAATCCGGCCGCCATTGACCGCCCGGGCAGTTTCCCCCAAGCCGCCCGGGCACCTCACCGCCCTGTGACGCCGCGCCTTGCGACGCCGGCATGGCATGTCCATGCACGGCCCACCGGCCGTCACCCCCCGCACCATCGAAAGAGATCATGACCACGACTGTTGGAACAACCCCCAAAGCCATCGACGCCGCAACCCTGAAGAACTGGCAGGACAGGCACGACGACCTGATGATCATCGACGTCCGCAGCGGCGCCGAGTTCGAATCCCTGCACATCAAGGGCTCCTACCACGTCCCGCTCGGAATGCTCAGCGAGCACGCCGCCGAATTCGCCGCAAAGCTCGGCACCCGCGTCGTCCTCGTATGCCAGTCCGGCAACCGCGCTGAACAGGCACGGAACAAGCTGGGTGCCGCGGGCCTCTTGGCCGCCAGCGTCCTCACCGGCGGGGTCCCGTCGTACGAGGCGGCCGGCGGCGACGTCGTCAGGGGCCGCCGCGTTTGGGCTCTCGAACGTCAGGTCCGCATGGCCGCGGGATCGCTGGTTCTCGCGGGCGTCCTGGGCAGCAAATTCATTTCCCCGAAACTGGGCCTTGTGGCCGGCGGGATTGGCGCCGGCCTGACGTTCTCTGCCGCCACGAACAGCTGCGCCATGGGCCAGGTCCTCTCAAGGATGCCGTGGAACCGTTCGGCCAACGAGCCCACCGCGCACCAAGCCCTGCAGAGACTGGGCGCCACGGCGTGATCGTCACCGCGGCGGCGTTCGGTCTGCTGGTCGGCGGACTCCTGGGCCTGGTCGGCGGCGGGGGAGCGATCCTGGCCGTGCCCGCCCTCGTGTACGGGGTGGGAATTCCGCTTGCCGCGGCCATCCCCAGCTCGCTGGTAGTCGTCGGGGCTTCCTCCGCCGTCGCGGTCCTGCCCAGGCTGCGGAACGGCGTCAACTGGCGGCTTGCGCTGATCATCGGCGCAGCCGGGATGGCAACCGCCTACCTCGGGGCCATGGTCAACCGGTTGCTGGACCCGAAGGTCCTGCTCGCGGCCTTTGCCGCCATCATGGTTCTCGCCGGCCTCCGGATGCTGCGCACCACCCAGGCACGGGGCGGGGCCTGCGCGCTGCCCGGCGGCGGGGTCAACTGGCGCAGCTGCCTGCCCAAGGCAGTCGCCACGGGCGCCGTCGTCGGTTTCCTGACCGGGTTGCTGGGTGTGGGAGGCGGGTTCCTGATCGTCCCCGCGCTGTCCCTCGTATTGGGCCTCCCCATGGCGCTGACGGTGGGATCGTCGCTGGTGATCATCGTCATCAACTCCTTGGCCGGTTTCTCGGCGCACCTCGGCGACTTGCACCTCGACTGGGCCGTGACGGGGACCTTCGCGGGGGCGGCAATGATCGCCTCGCTGGCCGCGGGCAGGCTTGGCACCGGCATCCCGGACAGGGTGCTCAAACGCGGCTTCGGCATCCTGGTCCTGGTGATCGCCGCCTACGTGGCAGTCCAGGCGCTCATGGCCTGACCACGTCGCCGGCACGGGGCATCGGAGGTCCAGCCTCCGACGCCCCGATTTGGCGCGACACTTCTGCGGCGCGACCCGTGGCCCGCGGGCCACGCCCTAGCCGCGGGAGCGGGCGGTACGGAGAATGCCGCGGATGGAAACGCCGGCGGCGCACACCAGCGGAACCAGCGCGGCAAGCACCACCACCGTGTTTGGTCGGAACGTCATGCGGCCGGAGGGCCCCTTGGCGTAGACGCCCAGGGGAAGCACAAAGCCTCCGCCCCCTCCGCCACTGCCCCCGCTGCCGGGCTGGCCGTCTTCGGGGCTGTTCCCGCCACCAAAGCCGAAGGACACCACCGCCACGGGGATAATCTCTTCGCCCGCGACGTTCACGGCGGGGCCGTACGCCCGCGACACCCCCACATTCTTAAACGTGTCCACGAGGGACGAGAAGGACTCAGTCATGGGACACACGATAGGCAACCGAACTCTGTAGCGCCAGAGCCGTACGACGTCGGCCTGCCCCGGCGGGAAGCAATAAGGACCTAAACTCTGGCTTCAGGACAGGACTTGCCTTTATGTTTGTGCTGGCGGGGGCGCTGCCCAATCCACCGGATACGAGACACCGGAAATGAGGCACTGGACATGACAGAATCCACGACTGCGGCATCACGGCTGGCCGACGCATTAGCGATCGTCCTTGGCACCGACGGGATTCCCTTGCGGCTGCGGGCCTGGGACGGCACGGAAGCCGGACCGGAGGACGCCCCGGTTGTTGTCTTCCGGTCCCGGCGGGCACTTCGCAGGATGTTGTGGTCACCCGGGCAACTCGGACTCAGCCGGGCCTACGTTGCCGGTGATATCGAGGCACCCGGCGACATTTTCGCCGCCTTCGCCGCCCTCAGTTCGGCCGGGAAATTCGCCGAGCCCGGCCCGTTCCGGCCGCCGCGCCCCGGAGAAGTGTTTGCGCTGCTCAAGACTGCCGTCCGGCTCGGCACACTGGGACCGAACCCGGCGCCGCCGCCGGAGGAAGCACGCGTGGGCCGGTACGGCCGGCGGCATTCCAAGGGGCGGGACGCCGCTGCCATCTCCCACCACTACGACGTCGGGAACGACTTCTACGCGCTCGTCCTCGGGCCGTCCATGGTCTACTCGTGCGCGGTCTGGGAGACGGAGGACACCGGCCTGGAAGCAGCTCAGGCGGCCAAGCTCGATCTGGTTTGCAGCAAGCTCGGACTCCAGCCGGGGATGCGCGTACTGGACGTGGGGTGCGGCTGGGGCAGCTTCGCGCTGCACGCCGCGCAGCACTACGGCGTCGACGTCGTCGGGGTGACGCTCTCGGTCGAACAGGCAGCCCTGGCGCGCAAACGGGCGGCGGACGCCGGACTGACGGACCGGGTGGACATCCGGGTGCAGGACTACCGCGACGTGGACGACGGTCCGTTCGATGCGATCAGCTCCATCGGCATGTCCGAACACGTGGGACGCGAGCAGATCCAGCGCTATGCTGCCCGGCTGCAGGGCCTGCTCCGCCCGGGCGGCCGGCTCCTCAACCACGCGATCTCCTGGAACGCCGGAGCGGCCGCACCGGACCCGGACTCCTTCATTCCCCGGTATGTCTTCCCGGACGGCGAGATGCTCAGCCTCTCCGACATGGTGGCCGCACTTGAATCGGCGGACCTGGAAGTCCTGGACGTTGAGGCGTTGCGGCGCCACTACGCCCTGACACTCCGGGCCTGGGTGCGGAACCTGGAGGAGCGTTGGGACGAGGCCGTGCGCTACGCCGGCGCGGGACGCGCCCGGATCTGGCGGCTCTATATGGCAGCAAGCGCCCTCGGCTTTGAAGCGGGCATCACGGGCGTGAACCAGATCCTGGTCCAGCGCCCGGGCGGCGCGGAACCACCCTTGCGGCGCTCGGCGTGGATCTGAGACTTGTGCTTCCGGCCGTGTCGCGGCGGCTGACCCCCGGGGCGCTCGAGACTAGGCTGTCATCATGAGCAATACCGAAGTTGCACCGCAGGAAATCCTCTGTGAAGCCGACGAGACCCGTTCAGGCGTCGAGCTGTTGGTTCCGCGGCAGGTCCCGCTGGGCGGCCCGCGTGCAATGGACGTGCGGCGCACGCTTCCGCAGCGCCAGCGCAGCCTCATCGGCGCCTGGTGCTTCCTGGACCACTACGGTCCGGACCGGGTGGGCGATTCGGGCGGGATGAAGGTCCCGCGCCACCCGCACACCGGGCTGCAAACCGTCAGCTGGCTGTTCACCGGGGAGATCGAACACCGGGACTCGGCCGGTTTCCACGCAGCGGTGCGGCCGGGAGAAGTGAATCTCATGACCGCCGGCCGCGGCATCAGCCACTCGGAATTTTCCACCCCGGACACAACGGTCCTGCACGGTGCACAGCTGTGGGTTGCGCTGCCAGACACTGCGCGCCACATGGCCCCCACCTTTGAGCACTATCGTCCGGAGCCTGTCAGCGGCAGAGGCTGGACCCTGCGTGTCTTCTTGGGTGCGCTCCGCGGGTCCGTCTCGCCCGTCACCACCCACACGCCCCTGCTGGGAGCGGAGCTGCTGCTCGACCCGGGGGCGGAACTGACGCTCGAAACAGATGCGTCCTTTGAGCACGGCCTGCTGGTGGACTCCGGCAGCCTGGTCCTGGAAGGACACCCGGTCCCGAAGGACAACCTCGCGTACTTACCCGTCGGTCACGGGTCCCTCACCCTGTCCGCGGGCAGCGACGGAGCCCGCGTCCTCCTGATCGGCGGGGAGCCGCTGGGCGAAAAGATTGTGATGTGGTGGAACTTCGTCGGACGAAGCCACGAGGAGATCGTCGCGTACCGGGCCCAGTGGCAGTCCGAGATCGGTGCTGAGGTGGTTGCAGCGCCTGCGGCGGGTACCGGGGGATCCTCGGACCTGCGGTTCGGCCCGTTTCCGCCGGGTCAGCCTGCGGCGCTTCCGGCCCCGGCTCTGCCGAATGCCCGTATCAAGCCACGCGGCTAAGTGGTGCGCCTCCCCGGCCATACACGCCAGCCAGACCAAGAGCACGCCCGATTCCAGCCCAGGAGACCACATTGACCACGATCACCATCAGGAACAACCCGGACCGCAGCCGGTTCGAGGTGCTCGACGCCGACGCCGTGATCGGCCAGGCCGCGTACGTGGATGATGTCGGGTCGGATCAGCGGATTTTCTACCACACCGTGATCAGCGAGGAATATGGCGGCCGGGGGCTGGCGGGTGTGCTGGCGGCACAGGCGCTGGATGAGACAGTTGCCGCGGGCCTCCTGATCGTTCCCGTGTGCCCGTACATCAAGAAGTACGTAGGAAAGCACCCCGGCTATGCTGCGAACGTGCTGGCGCCCACTCCTGTCCATCTGGAGTTCCTGAGCGCCTCGCTGGCCCACCGCGTCCGGCAGTAACCGCTCGTGACCCGCAGGTGCATGCGATTGAAGGGTGTGCGATTCAGGTGCGTGCGATGAACCGCTCCACGCGCCGGTCGGGGATGAGCCAGATCGCGGCGACCACGGAATAGGCGGCGATTCCCAGGAGCGGGTTCACCAGGCTCAGCCCCATCCCCGCGATGTACAACGCCGGGGATCCCTTGCCCTTCCAGTCCTGTCCCATGGCCACATCCAGGGCACCGCCCCGGCCCTGCTGGCGGATCAGCGCCGACTTCAGGATGTAGTAGGCGAGGGCGGCAAGCAGCAGGTTTAGTCCGTAGACCAGCACGGGGACTTCCGCCAGACCCGCGTCATTCATCCACCGTGTGGTGAACGGGATGAGGGACAGCCAGAACAGCAGATGCAGGTTTGCCCAGAGGACGCCGCCGTTGATCCTCCCGGCCAGATGCAGCATGTGGTGGTGGTTGTTCCAGTAGATCCCGACATAAACGAAGCTCAGCACGTAGCTGAGAATCGTTGGGAGCTCATGAAACAACGCCGGCCACGTGGGTTCAGCCGGGACGCGAAGCTCCAACACCATGATGGTGATCACGATGGCTAGTACACCGTCGCTGAAGGCTTCCAGCCGGTTCTTATTCATGGGGCGCCTTTGATCAGGGCATCGTGGCCGATGCAGCGGGGACTGCAGACGCCGCCACGCGCGGGTCTAAGGAAACGCTACCGCGCAGTCCGCCTGTCGGGGACCCCTCTAGCCCTCAACCCCTTTTGCCCCCTACCCCTCGGCCTCGGCTTCGAGTTCGGCCTCGGCCATTTCCACGGCGAAGCCGAGGGCGCTGGCAACGTTGCCGGCCGCCGCCACGATGCGGGGAGTGCCGACGATGGGAGCGACAGCGATGAGGACGCCCTGAACGTCCTCCAGGGTGATGCCGACGTCCACCGCGGTACCGGCGTTGAACAGGTAGGAGGCGGCCGGAGCATCGACCGCGGCGAGTGCCGCAATCCGGGCCAGCATCAACTCGCGAGGATCGAGCATGGAGCGCTCAAGCGATACAGCAGTGATGTCTGCGAGGGCTTCCAGTACGGGGGCTTCTGCTTCGGCCATGGTCATGTCTCCAATTGATTGCAGTGTTGGTGCGGGGTGTTTGCGGGGGAGCGGTGCGACGCGGACGGGCCGCCACGACTCGTCTGCAACGTAACCCGATACGGCCCGGGATGACATCACCCGAACGGGATGAGCCGATTGCCAGCGAGCGGGCTCCGGGACGGACGGGCCGTGAGTGTGCAGTGATGGGGTCCGGCAAGACAGCGGCATCGCGTTGACGGGGGGCCGCTTCGGGGCCAGAATCGCATTAGCTCGACCCATGCGCGTTCGCGCGCTCAGCAGGACAGACCCAGGCAACCCGTGCCGGTGGCGGTTCCTGACGTCAAAGGGAGGTCGCCGATCATGGCCGAGACCAAAGTCAAGCACCCGAGCGTCAAGGAACGTGAGGCGAAGGGCAAGGAGTGCCGGAAGGACACGCCCGTCTCCAGCCACACCGGCTGGGTTCCCGCGCCGGACCGCCCGGATCCCGTCGCGCTCCTCGAGGAGCAGAACCTCACCCGGGAACAGGACCTCGTGCCGGTGCGGCACGGCCGGATGATGGTCTCACCATTCACGTTTTACCGGGGTGCGGCCAAGATCATGGCCGCCGACCTGAAGGACACGCCGCGGGCCGGCCTGATTGCCCAGCTGTGCGGGGACGCCCATCTGTCCAACTTCGGTGTCTTCGCCTCGCCGGAGCGGAACCTGCTGTTCGACCTGAACGACTTCGACGAGACGCTTCCCGGACCGTTTGAGTATGACGTCAAGCGCATGTCCGCGAGTTTCACGATCGCGGCGCGGAACAACGCATTCACCCAGGACGAAACCCGCGACATGACCCTCACCGCGGTCCGGGCCTACCGCGAGGCGATGGCCCAGTTCGCGCAAATGCGCACCCTGGACATCTGGTACGCGAAGCTGTCCGAGGAACAGTTGATGAAAGCTATGGAACTGGCCGTGAGCGCGCAGAAGGGCAAAGCGCAGAAGAAGACCGCCGAGGGCATGGAAAAGACGGCGCGCGCAAACGTTGCGAAAGCCCATACCCGGGACAGCCTGCAGGCGCTCGCTAAGCTGGGCGAGCGTGTGGACGGGAGGTACCGAATCGTCAGCCAGCCGCCGATCGTGATCCCGGCCCGGGAACTGGGTGCATCGTTCGGGATGTCTGCCGATGAGCTTGAGCACGTTATCCGTGTGCAGCTGCGGTCCTACCGGGCGTCCTTGCCGGATGACCGGCGTCATCTGCTTGAGCGTTTCGAAATCATCGACGTCGCCCGCAAGGTGGTGGGCGTCGGCAGCGTCGGCACTCGGGCGTTCATCGCCCTGCTTCAAGGGCGTGATCCAGAGGATCCGTTGTTCCTGCAGGTCAAGGAGGCCACGAGATCAGTGCTCGAGGACCACTTGCCCAAGAGCCGGTTCAAACAGCCGGGCGAGCGCGTGGTACAGGGGCAGCGGATGATGCAGGCCGCGAGCGACATCTTCCTCGGCTGGACCAAGGGCGCGCAGGACAACCGGTACTTGTACTGGCGCCAACTGCGTGACATGAAGGGATCCGCCGTTGTGGAAGCGATGAAACCGCTCGGAATGCGGTTCTATGCCGGGGCCTGCGGATGGACACTGGCGCGCGCGCACGCCCGCTCAGGTGACCCGATCGCGATCTCCGCGTATCTGGGCAAAAGCGACAAATTCGACGTGTCGATCACCGACTTCTCCGAGCGTTACGCCGACCAGAACGAAAAGGACTACCAGGCCTTCGCCGAGGCCGTTCGTTCCGGCCGCCTGGAAGCAGTCGAGGGCCTGTAGGCCGGCAGGGGGAGCCGTTCGGATGCCGGGACAGGGAAGACATGCACGCCGGAGTGCCGCACCATGACCGGACGGCTTGAAGGAAGACAAGTTTCCCTGTGGGTCGCGACCGCCGGAGTTACTACCTATCCCGCTTTGGAGACGGATCTGGACGTCGACGTCGCCGTAATTGGGGGAGGAATCGCCGGCCTGACCGCGGCGCTGGCCCTCAAATGTGCCGGGCACAAGGTCGCCGTACTCGAGGCCGCGCGCATCGGCACCGGCGTCACAGGGCACACCACCGGAAAAATCACCTCCCTGCACCGGCTCGTCTACACCGAACTCGCGGACCGGCACGGGCCGAAGGTCGCGGGCAGCTACGGGCAGGCCAACCAGGCCGCCGTCGAGCACATTGCGCGCGTCGTCGCGGAGGAAGGCATTGACTGTGACTTCCGCAGGGTGTCCAACTACACGTACGCGGAATCCGACGATGCCCTCGCCCGGATCCGCGACGAGGCCGCCCTGGCCGGACGGCTCGGCCTGCCTTCAACCTTCACCTCCGACGTGCCGCTGCCGTTCGCCGTCCGCGGCGCGCTCCGCTTCGACCACCAGGCGCAGTTTCACGCCGTGAAATACCTCCAGGGCCTCGCCCGCGCCGTGGACGGGAGCGGATGCCACGTGTTCGAGGACACGCGTGTCACCGCTGTCCGCGATGGTGCCCCCGCCGTCGTCGAGACCGGGGGCGGGACCGTTCGGGCGCGCGAGGTGATCGTGGCCGCCAATTTCCCCATCGGCGACCCCGGACTGTTTGCCGAGCGGTGCTACCTGCACCGTTCCTACATCGTCGCCAGCCAGGCCCCATCGGCGCGCCTGGACGGGACCTTCATCAGCGTCGACGAACCGATGCGCTCCATCCTGGCGATCGACGTCGACGGTTCCAGGTATGTCCTCACCGGCGGTGAGGGCCACCGGGCCACCGAGACCGGCGACGCCGCCCTCCGGTACCGCCGGCTCGAGGCATTCGCCCGCGAACGCCTCGGCGCCGGGGTGACCAGCTTCCGCTGGTCCACGCAGGACGTGATGCCCCTCGACGGTCTGCCCTACGTGGGAACGTTGTCCCCTACTGCGGCCCACGTCCATGTGATCACCGGCCTGCGGAAATGGGGGTTGACGAACGGCACCGCCGGGGCGCTGATTCTGGCCGACACCTTGTCCGGGCGGCACAACCCCTGGGCCGCCGTTTTCGACACCAGCCGGATTTCTCCGGCAGGCCGGGCCGGCCGGGAGGGACAGCGGTTGGAACCAGCAGAAGCAGCACAACCCGAAACGGTACCAGCAGAAACAAGCGAACAACCGGAACAACCAGCACAGACAGAACAAACAGCCCTTGCTGGCCTGCGTCCGGGCGAAGGCACTGTCGTGGAGATCGGCGGCCACAAGACCGCCGTGTATGCCGACGACGCCGGCGACCTCCACGCCGTTTCGGCCATCTGTACGCATCTGGGCTGCACGGTCGAGTTCAATGCGGACGACGTGACGTGGGACTGCCCCTGCCATGGCTCCCGGTTTGCCGCGGACGGCGCTGTCATCCAGGGCCCGGCGGCAGAGGACCTGGGGCCGAGGCCTTTACCCTCCCGTCCGGCTGGGCCCCTGCCCGGCTGAGCTCCGGAACGCCGCCGATTCCTCGCCGGCCTCCGCCGTTTGGACCGGGCCACGGAGCCGTTCCAACTCGACGACGTCCCTGCCGAACGAATAGACCAGCAGCCCCAGCGCCAGGCCGAGCACCACGGCACCTGGCCCGGCAGGGACGCCGGGCAACAGGGCGAACAGCAGGGCCGCAGGCTGGATGGCTCCAATCAGCTTGCGCAGAGGGCTGGACGGCAGCGGTTTCTTCAGCGACGGCCGGAACCATGCTGCCGCGAGGAACGCGTAGTACATGAGGCCGATGCCCAGGGGCCAAGGGCCGAAGACCCCCGCCGCCGCGCAGGACAGCACCAGGACCAGCGCGGCATCCGTATCCGAATCCAGCCGCGACCCCTCGGCTGTTGCCCATCCCGTCAGCCTGGCCACCCATCCGTCCACGGCATCGAGCAGGAACGCCGCGGTACCCAAGAGAACTACCATGGCGCTTACCCGGGCTCCGGCGAACGAGGCGCCTGCGGTCAGGGCAGCGCAGCAGGCCACGACGACGGCCCTGCCCAGAGTGACTCGGTCCGCGGGCGTCGAAAACCGGGGATTGCGCCGTAGAACGGAGCCTGCCGCGCGCATGATCACGGCGGCGCCGGCCCCAAAGGCCAGAGCCCAGAGCCCGGGATCGGCTAGGACTGCTGCGCCGAGCCAGCCCCAAGCCAGCAGATAGGCGGTGACGGCAACTCCGGCATCGGCCACGGCACGGCGTGCGCCTTCGACTGTTGCCCTCATGCCGGTTGGCCCTGCGCTTTGCGCGCAGAGCCTCCGGACGTGTTGCCCGTCAGTTTCGTGCCCTCTGCAAACGACTTCAGCCTGAACCACCCCGCCAACATGCTAGCAATTACGGGGGCGGCTTTCCGGACGCCTCTCCGGCGCCCCGCCGGCAGCGGCACCGGTGCCCCCTTCCGGGCGTTTACGCCGGTACTCTCACGCCAGTGCGCTCAACTCGGTGCGCTCAACACGGTGCGCTCAACTCGGGGAGTGGGTGCGCGGCCGGGGCGTCCGCCGTCCGGCCCGCGCGAAGCCGACGGCCGCCAGAACTGCTCCGGCACCTTCGGCCACCGCGCTGACGGATTTCTCGAAGAACCAGACGGGGTCGTACATGGCCGGAAAAGGCCCGAACGCCGGAACATCCACATAGCGGTACAGGACCACGGCGACAAAGGCACTCAACGCGACCACGAACGCGACGGCGTAGGCGGCTCTGCTGCCGCGCAGCAGCACGTACAACCCGGCGAACACAGCCGCGGCCGATTCGAGCAGGAACAGGTTGCCCTGGCCGATCCCGGCGGAGTTCCCCGCCTGGTAGCCGGGGGCCAGGTGGAGGTGGATGCCGGCGTCGATGAACAAGGCACCGGCTGTGAGGATGCGCAGGGTCATGCCGGTTCCGTGGGCCCCTACGGACCGTGCGGGGTGGCTTTGGGCGCTCATTTAACGATCGTTCATTTGACGATCAACACCCCGTGCATCCCCGGGTGAAAGGTGCAGTGGAAGGGGTAGGAACCGGGCTTTGTGGGGGCGGTGAACGTGGCGGTGCCTCCGCCGCCCTTGACCTCCGTGTCGAACGCCGAGCCCTCGTCGGCGGTGACGGTATGCGCAGCCGTATCCATGTTGGTGATGCTGACCGTCGCGCCGGGCGCCACGGTCAGCGGGTCGCCGTAGCCGAAGTCCTTGATCGTGATGGTCCCGGCGGCCGTGCCCGCCGCCGGACTGGCCCCGGAACCGGAACCGGAACCGGGACTGGACGCGGACGCCGACGCCGGCATGCCGCTTCCGCCCGCGCACCCGGCGGTCCCCAACAAGATCAAAGCCATCCCCAGCGACGACAGCTTCCGGCCAGCATTCATGGCGCACCACCCCGAACCGATTATGGGACAACTTGCAATGGAACGTGCTCATTTCATTGTGCGCCTGCCCGGTGACAATTGAACCGGCACCAGTGGAACTGCACGAATGAAACCGGCACGAATTACACCGGCAGGAGGGCAGGAGCCGAACCGTACGGATGGAACTGCACAAATGGATCCGTACAAATTGGTCCGGCCGGGAGCGGGACCTGTCTCCGGGGTGCGTCCCCAAGTGCCGCCTGCCCCAAGGGCCGCTCCGCGGCGCGATGTCCGGGGGCCGGGCCGGGGGGATAGCGTAGTCACTGGCACGCATTTCAGCGGCTCCAGGAAGGAATATTGCGTGAATCGTGAAAAGTCCGGGCCCGTATCGCTCACGGTGCTCATCGCCTTCGCAGCCAACGTACTCGTCGCTGCCGCCAAAACCGTTGCCGCTCTCATCTCCGGCTCGGCTTCCATGACTGCCGAGGCCGCGCATTCCTGGGCCGACACCGGCAACCAGATATTCCTGCTTGTTGCCGAACGCAAGGCGGCCAGGAAACGGGACAAGACGCATCCCATGGGCTACGGACGTGAGGCCTACGTGTGGTCCATGTTCGCCGCCTTCGGCCTGTTCACGGCCGGTGCAGTGGTGTCGGTGATGCACGGCATCCAACAGCTCATCACGCCTGAGCCGGCGGGTGACTACGCAATCGCCTACGTCGTCCTGGCGGTTGCCTTCGTCCTCGAAGGCGTATCGTTCACGCAGGCCTTCCGGCAGAGCCGCAAAGCTGCTCGTGCGCTGGACAGGAACACGCTGGAGCAGGTCCTCAAGAGCTCCGACCCCACACTGCGTGCGGTCTTTGCCGAAGATGCGGCCGCGCTGATCGGCCTGGTCATCGCGTTTGCCGGTATGTCCCTTCATCAGCTCACGGGGTCCTCCGTGCCGGACGCCGTGGGTTCCATTCTTGTGGGCATCCTGCTCGCGGCTGTCGCCTTCGTGCTGATCGAACGGAACCGGCGCTTCCTGGTCGGGCAGGCAGTGACGAGCGATATCGAAGAAAGCATGGCGAGGCGCCTCCTCGGGCACCCGGAGATCGAGCGCATCACTTACCTGCATCTGGAGTTCGTAGGCCCGCGCAAGCTCTACGTCGTGGCGGCAGTGGACATGCTGGGGGACCACCCCGAACATGATGTCGCCGTGGCCCTGCGCCGCGTCGAGCACGAACTCGAAGACCACGAAACAGTCGAAGAGGCCGTCCTGACACTCGCCACCGCAGACGAACCATCGCTGGTCTTCCCGGGTGTGTGAGGAAGCTGAGGAAGATGGTGCCTAGGCGCGGTCCGCCGGTGCACCTATTCCGGCCGGTGGATGGAGAGCCGCCCCGGAGGCCAGCAGCGCTTCAAGAACCGGGGACGGGCTGGGCCCGGCCAGGAGGAAGCCCTGCCCCATGTCGCAGCCCAGGGAACGCAGGAGCTCCAGCTGCCCGGTGTCCTCGATGCCTTCGGCGATGACGGCCAGATTCAGCTTCCGGGCCACCTCCAGGATGCCTTCGAGCATCGCCGCAGCCGGAGCGTCCTGCGGCAGCCCGGCCAGGAACGCCCGGTCAATCTTGAGGATGTCCGCCGGCAGCACCGCGAGAGTGCTGAGCGACGAGAACCCGGTCCCGAAGTCGTCGATAGCGATGCGGACGCCGAAGCTCTTTAGCCGGTTGAGTGCGCCGACCCCGCCGTCGGAACTCGTGGCCAGGGCAGATTCCGTGACCTCGAGGATCACCTTGTCAGCCTGGGCCGCGGGGTTGGCCAGGATGCGTTCGAGGGCGGCGAGGTTCCGGTCGCTGGATAACTGAAGGGTGGAGAGATTGACCGAAACCCAGATGTCAGCGGCCGTGCCAGGGGAGCGCCGCCAGCCGGCGACATGACGGCTTGCGGTGTCGAGCACCCAGCAGCCGATGGAGCCGATCTCACCGGTTTCCTCGGCCAGGGGAATGAAGTCTGCGGGTCCCAGCCGGCCGAGCGTCGGGTGTTCCCAGCGCACGAGGGCCTCCACGCCGACAATCCCGCCGGTCCCCAGGTCAACCACCGGCTGGTAGTCGAGGCGCAACTGTCCGGCCTGCACGGCCGTGGCGAGGTCGGCCCGGAGGGCGGCCCGGTACGTCATTTCGTCATAGCCCCGCGCATCGAAGAGCTGGTAACGCCCCTTGCCGCCGTGCTTGGCCATGTACATGGCGAAGTCTGCCTGGCGCATCAGCTCGGCCGGATCCGCCGTTTCGGCGCCGCGCTGGGCGGCGCCCATGCTGACAGTCACCTTCAGCCGGACGTCACCGATGGAGAACGGATCACGCAGTGCGTCCTGGACGCGGCCGGCGACGTCGCCCGTGGCCGTGCCGCGATCGTCCACCACGACGATCGCGAATTCATCCCCGCCAAGCCGGGCGACGAGGTCGTGGGCGCGCACGCAGCGCCGTAGGCGCTGAGCGAGTTGTATGAGCAGCGCATCGCCGCCTTCATGGCCCAGCGAGTCGTTGACGTCCTTGAAATCGTCGACGTCGATGATCAACAGGCCCGCGCGATGGTCCCTGCTTCCGTTGCCGGGCCGGCTGGTGTCGGCTCCTTCGGTGGCCGCCCCGTCGGCTCCCGAACCGAACGCGGCCGCGAGGCGTTCGGTGAGGACTGCCCGGTTGGCCAGACCGGTGAGGGGATCGTGGGTGGCCCGGAAAGTCAGTTCCAGGTGGCTGTCGTGCACTGTGGCTGCCATGGAATTGAATGCCCCGGCCAACTGACCCAGTTCGTCATTGCGGACAACGTTGATCCTGTGGCTGTAATCGCCGGACTGCAGCTTCAGGACTCCCCGGTATAGCTCCTCGACGGGGCGCACGAGGTACTTTGTCATCCTGCGGCGGAAAAAGAGCACGCCCGCCCCGGCCAGCGTGAAGAGGGCCGCGCGGCCGGCCACCACCATTTGCTGAAGCTGCGCCCCGTAGGCGACGCCGTCGTCGAGAGCGTCGAGGGAGGCGCGTCGGACCTCGGCCAGCAGGGCACGGGCTTTGGCGCCGGAAGCGGCGAAAGCAGGGGTCTCCGCGACGTGATCGCCTTGCAGCCTGGCCGCCTGCTCGCCCCAGAGACCATGCGCGGACAGGCCTTCCTGCCACGCGGCCCGAGCCTCGCCGACTGTGGCCCGCATGCCGTGCTCGTCCGGCAGGATACCGGCGGCGGTATCGAACTGGGCGGAAATGCCATTTTGCTGCCGCAAGAAAGCCGATGTGTCGACCGGCACCGCGGACAGCAGTTGCAGTGCCGCCTGTTCGTGGGCATCAAGGCCGGCCCTCAGCTCGGCGACGGCTTCCGACTCGAGGCGGTGCTGCGCGGTGGCGTGCTGGATTTGCTCCGTGACAACACGGACACCAACGACAGTCGCCGCCACGCCCGCGAGGAGGGCCAGGAGCATCAGCGTGAAGACCCTGGACCACTCGCGTTTGAGGCTCCCGGCACGGGGGTGCGTTCCGGTCCGAGTTCGCGGGGCGGTCAGCCCCCCAGCCGGCAGCGGCGCCGCATCGTCCGAAGGTCCCGGGACGCTGGCGGCAGCGTGCGACGGCGTCACAACAGCCGGGTCCGTCAACTTGCTGTTGGAGTTACGCATGGGTCTGCCTCCGGCCACGTGCCGGCACTCGCCGCATCGTCATTCAGGAGCGTAGCCGAACCGCCCCCGGCGGGTCATGTCCGGAGTCCTAAGGACACTATTGTGAAGCATGTTACAGAAGTGCATTCGGCAGGCGGGCGCTACTTCTTCCGGACTGAACTCCTCCCGCGGGAGTTCGTCAGCTGAGGCAGTCCGCGCAGTACGCGTGGCCGCCCTTCTCCTTGGCGAGCTGGGACCGGTGCCGCACCAGAAAACAGGAATAGCAGGTGAATTCGTCCTCTTTTTGCGGGATGACCGTGACGGTCAGTTCCTCTCCGGACAAGTCTGCTCCCGGAAGCTCTACGCCTTCGGACGTGTCAGCCTCGTCGAGTTCCCGGACGACGCTTCGGGCGTCGGGCGCGTTCGCCGAACGGAGGGCCTCCAGGGAAGCGTTGCGTGATTCCGCGACGTCGGAGCGTACTTCGTCATAATCGGTTGCCACCTGGTGGTACTCATTTCCGTTGCTGTGGTGTTTGGTCTGGAGTCTCTGGCGGATCTCCGGGATTGAACGGTACAGCATTACACCGTGTAAATGCTGGGGAGCGGGGCCGTAGCGGCAGTGACTCTCGTGACACCCGGGGGCGGCAGCCCGCGGCGCCGCCGTTCACGTCCCGTTCGCCACTGGTCACCAGGGCGTCATGTGGCGTTAATGTGTGTGCCCTAGCCTGAGTCCTTAGGGACGATCTGTCTTGACCGCTATCCGCACCAACCCCACCAACCGCACCATCCGCCGGAGGACCACCATGGCCGATATCGCTGCAGTGCTGGGACGGCTCACACCGGACGAACTCGATGAATTGCGATCCGTGGGGCCCAGTGGGCACCTGACACGGCGGCTCACCGACGCCCTGGATCGCGCCGCGGGCGGCCCCGGGGCCGGTCGCGGATACTACGTCCCGAACGGCAGCGTCAGTTCCACCGGGGGACCCTACATGATCCTGCGCAGCGACGTTTCCGGCTGGCTCTTCGGGCCCGCCCGGCAGGCATAGCCGGACCCAGGAGAAGCTCAGACACGCGCCGGGACACGCCGGATTCCCCTCGGGCCGGCCCGGAAGGGGCCATACTTCTCTTAGAGAGAGGGGTCCCGGATTGCGGATTCTTTTGGTGGAGGATGAGCACGCCCTTGCGGAAACAGTCCGCCGCGGACTGAAGAACGAGGGATTCGTCGTTGACGTGGCCCATGACGGCGTCAGCGGACTCGCGGCGGCGGTCGGGAACGCCTACGACGCGATCCTGCTGGACCTCATGTTGCCGCGGATGAACGGCTATGACGTGCTGAAAGAACTGCGGCAGCGCAAAGTCTGGACTCCGGTGCTGATGCTGACGGCCAAGGACGGCGAGTACGACCAGACCGATGCGTTCGACCTCGGTGCGGATGACTATCTCACGAAACCCTTCAGCTTCCTGGTCCTGGTGGCCCGGATCAGGGCGCTAATCCGGCGCGGAGCACCAGCCCGGCCCGTCATCATGACCCTCGGCACCCTGTCACTGGACCCCGGGAGTCACAGTGTCCGGCGCGGAGAAACCGCTATCAGCCTCACCGCGCGCGAATACGGGCTTCTGCACTACCTGATGCGACGGCACGGCCAGATCGTCTCGAAGCCGGAGATCCTGCAAAACGTCTGGGACCCGGCCTTTGAGGGGGCGGACAACGTGGTGGAGGTCTACATCGGCTACCTGCGGCGCAAGATCGACGTCCCCTTCGGTCTCCACACCCTGACCACCGTGCGTGGCATGGGCTATCTGCTCAGCGCCGACCCGACGCCTGGGACCCGTGACGCCGGAGTCCCCGGGGACTGACGGCCGCCGGGCCCGCCGGTTCAGCCGGCTCAGGGTTGGGAAAGGCGATCTCAAAACGGCAGAGCCCTGCCGGCGCGTCCGTGGCACGGATGGTGCCGTGATGGGCGGCCACGATGCCGGCCGCTATGGCCAGGCCCAGTCCGCTGCCGCCACCTTCACGCGAGCGGCTTCCGTCGAGCCGCACAAAACGTTCGAAGATCCGGTCCCGGTCCGCCTCCGGGATGGACTCGCCGTCGTTGTCGACCGTGATGATGACCTGGTCCCCGGAGGTGTGGACGTCCACGGCGATTCGGGTCAGGGCGTGGCGATCTGCGTTGTCCAGGACGTTCCGCAGGACCTGCGCCAGGCGGCGGGAGTCACCGCGGATCCGTGCCGGGACGAGGTCCACGGTGATCTGCTTCCGGCTGGTGGACCGCAGCCGACGGATCTCCTGGTCCAGCACGTCGTCAAGATCGACGTCCTTCTGCTCTATTTTCAGCCCGCCGTCGTTTGCCTTCGCGAGCGTCAGAAGGTCCTCCACGAGGAAGCTCATCCTGGCCGTCTCCTCGGCCAGGACATCCTTCATTTGGAGCCACATCGCCCCGGTCTGATCAGCGGCGGCGATCTCGATTCCTGCCTTCAGAGTGGCCAGCGGGCTGCGCAGCTCGTGGCTGGCGTCGGAGACAAACCTGCGCTGATCACTGTCCGAGGCCTGCAGCCGGTCCAGCATCGTGTTCATGGTCAGTGCCAGGGCCTGAATTTCATCGTTGGTGGGCGGCACATCGACGCGTCCGTCCAGCCGCTCGGCGTTGATCCGGGCCACCTGGCCCCGGATCCGCTCCACCTGGCGGAGGGAACGCCCCACCAACAGCCACACGGACACTGCCACGGTGACCAGCAGGGCCGGCATGGCGCCCAGCATGAACCATGCGACCGTGGAAATGGTGTCAGCCTGGATCTGCGACGCCTGGGCCACAACCACGGTGTAGTTGACCGTTCCGGTCCGGGCGCCGACGGTGACGATGTGGTAGTCGTCGCCGTCACCGATGCTCGGAAGGCTCGAGACATCCTGCGTCATGGTCTGCCCCGGTGCAGGCCGCTGGGCTGAGAGCGGGGCGTTGGCGACCTCCGGATCAGAGGCCGCCAGGACGTACCCGCTGGCGTCCAGCACCTGGACAAACTGGCCGGCATGCGCCGTTTCGATGATGTACGCCTTGGCGTCCGCGACGTCCAGGTCCTCCATTTCGGCGATCACGTCCAGGGTCTTCTGCCGGGCGGCGGTGTCAGTCGACCTGGCCAGGGACGTCTGCAGCAGTACGAGCAGGAGCACGCCGCCGAGCAACAGCGCAACGGCCACGACTCCGACGGCCACCGCCGTCGAGCGCTTCCGCACGCCCCAACGATGCTCGCTTCTGCCGGATGTGGCTCGCTTGCCTAGTGCCATGCTCCAAGGATGCGGCAAGGCGTGGCTCCGGACAACCACTGCGGCCGCGGCGCCGCGGCCCGCGCCCGGCCCCCGCAGGCCTCCCGCCCCTGGCCGGAGGCGGTCCGCGGGTAGCATGGTCGCCTCGGGGGTCCGCCCCGGGGGCGGCCTCTTCGGGAGAGGAGCCTCTCAGTCTCTTCTCAGCGGGATGCGGGAAAGTTGGACCAGGACCCGGATACGGGCCGCCGGGTGCACCGGCAGCCGTTAGTCCACAGTTTCCGGCCGCACGCTCTCCTCAACCAGCGTGCGGCCGGGCACGACCTTCTCCGCACAGCGCCTCCGAACGGTCCCTCTGCACAGGCCCCACAGCAGCCTCCCTACAGTGCTGCGGCTGATATCCGGCGCACCTCGTCCCGGTCTGTTGAGCCCCCTTGCGTCCCGGGCCGTTGAAGCACGACCACCGGCCTCACAGGCGCGGCGTCACCCGGAGCCAGACGAACTTCAGGGGATCCAGGACGATTCCGGCGTCGAGGTGCACGTCGGCGCCGGCCAGGATGTCGACGGCGTCGGGCGCGAAGCCGGACAGCGTCACCGCCGCGACCTCCTGCGGCTCGTCGCTGAAGTTGGCCAGCGCCAAAATCAGGGTTCCGTCCCCCGGACGCTGGTATCCCAGGACCCCCGGGTTGTTCGTGGCGAATCCGAGCAAAATTGTCCCGGCAAGTTCCGGGGTCGCGGAGCGTACGGAAATCATCCGGCGCAGCCCGGCGTAGACCGCACCCGCGGGGGTGGCCGGGTCGTTGCGTCGCGCGTAGTCCGCGGCCGGGTAATGCGGCCGGTGCACCCAGCGGCTGTCCGCTTCGTGACCCTCCTCGAGGGCGTACTGGTAGTCGTTGAGCTGGCCGACCTCGTCGCCGAGGTAGAGCAGCGGGATGCCCCCGGTGCTGAATGCCACCGAATGGGCCAGTAGTATCCGGTCCACCGCCGTGGCTGTCCCGCCCTCCAGCCCGCAGAGGGATGCCGTCGTGCCGGAAATCCGGCAGTCCCCGGTCCGGGGGTTGTCCTGGAAGGGCACGCCGCGGGCGAAGCTCCCCGGGAACCGGCTGACGTAGAAGGCATTGAGGAAGCGGCGGTGGTCGAAGGCGTTGATGCCGAGTTCGGCGGCGTCCTCATCCGCAAACGTCCAGCCGATATCGTCATGGCTGCGGACATAGTTCACCCAGGAGGTGCCGGCCGGGATGGTGTGCCGCCGCTCCAGGGCCTGCGAGAGCAGTGACACGTCGCGGGTTGCCAGTGCCTCCCAGATCAGTGCCATCTGCAGGGGGTTGTAGGACAGCTGGCACTCGGCGGGGTCGATGTAGCGGGCCACCTCATCGGGGTGGACGATCGCCTCGGACTTGAACAGCAGCGAGGGCGCGGCCAGCCGGCACACGGCATTGAAGGCCTGCAGCAGCGTGTGGGCTTCCGGGAGGTTTTCGCACGGAGTGCCGAGCCGCTTCCAGATGAAGGCGACGGCATCCATCCGGAGAATGTCGATGCCCTGGTTGGCCAGGAACAGCATCTCACCGGCCATGGCCCGGAAGACTTCCGGGTTGGCATAGTTCAGGTCCCACTGGAACGTGTGGAAGGTGGCCCAGACCCAGCGGCCGTCAGATAATTCGATAAAGGAGCCGGGGTGGTCGTCCGGGAAGATCTCGCGCACGGTTTGCTCGAATGCGTCCGGCATCGACCGGTCCGGGTAGATCCAGAAGAAGTCGCTGAACGCCGGGTCGCCTGCGGCCGCCCTCAGGGCCCACTCGTGTTCGTCGGAGGTGTGGTTGAAGATGAAATCGACCACCAGGCTGATGCCGTTCGCCCGCAGCTCGGTGGCAAGGTCGCGCAGCTGCTGCATGGTGCCCAGCTTCGGGTTGACGTCCCGGTAGCTGGAGACGGCATACCCGCCGTCGGAATGCGGTTCGGGGGTCAGGAAGAGCGGCATGAGGTGCAGATAGGTCAGGCCGAGTTCCTTGAAGTAGGGGATCCGGGCGCGGACGCCTGCCAGGTCCTGCGCATACCGGTCGACATAGCAGACGCCGCCGAGCATGGTGTTGGCCTGGAACCATCCGCTGTTGTGTTCCCGTTTAGCGTCGAGGGCCTTGAGATCGGCCGGCCTCTCGGCCCAGGACCGGGCAGACTGCATGACGAGTTCGGTGAGCTGGTCCAGCCAGTCGTGCCGTGTGCCGTACAGATCGTGGAAGAGCCGGAACAAGGACGGAAAGTGCCGGTCAAAGCGCTCTTCGAAGGCGGCCCGGTCCGGGCCTTCCCGCACGATTCCCTGATCCGACAGGGCACTGAGCACGTGTCCGCGGGCCAGCTGATCCATCAGCACAGGTTCAACCATGGGGGTCTCCTTCGACGAAGTTCGGCCCTCGACGGCGCCACGACAGTTCACATCCTTGCAGACGAAGGGACCGGTGCCCAGCACGGGTGCGTCCCGGCTCGGCTCCGCCACGCCGGCACAGCCCCTTAGGCTTGTGCAGGGACGCGGATGACCAGAGGATCCATCGCCTGGCCGGCGGCGTACTGACCGTCGAACAGTTCGGAGCCTGCCTCGGATACGGCTACGTCGACGTGCTCCCAGACCAGGAACCCGTCCATGTTGCGGGGCGCGGCCGTGCGCAGGGTTCCGACGTCGGTGCGTTCCTTCCCGCCGTCGTCGCCGGTGCTGATGGACAGGACGCCGTGGCCCGCGGTGAACTCGACCCATGGATCCAGCAGCCGGACAAACATCATTCCGTGATGGCCTGCGACGCGAACGTCGCCGCGGAATCGCAGCACGCCCGTGCCGCGGGCGGGATCGTACTCGGAACCGGCGGGGGAGAAACAGAACTCACCGGACGCGGTAACCGTGGCACCGTCCGCCGCGGAGACGGCACCGTCCGGGAGCCCCGCGATGTAATCCATAAAGCTGCGCTTGATGCCCCAGGTCAGACCCTGCCGGGGCAGCTGAGCGGGGGAAGCGGACGCTGGTTTCACGAAGGTTCTCCTGGGCTGTCGTGCGGATCTACGTCCGAGCCTAGTCGCGGATCCGTGCCGGGCTGAACTGTTGCACCGCAACCGCTTCATCCGGCGTATTTCTCTGACGGCGTAGGCGCTCCAGGACTACCGCCGGGGCGGCGGTGGTTGACTTGGATGAGAACTGGTTCGCAGGAGGTTTACAGTGGCCAAAGCTATCAGCAGGGCATCCGGATCCGAAGTGTTCGAGGACCCGCTGGACTCCTATTCCGCAACAGTCATCCGCGTGGCGGCGGCTGTAACTCCGCACGTCGCCGCGCTTGAAATGACCGGCAGCGGGCGTGCCGGCCGGCTCAGGGTAGGTGCGGGGTCGGCCGTGCTCTTCACCACGGACGGGTACCTGCTCACGAACGCCCACGTGGTAGGTGGCGCAGAGTCCGGCAATGCGGCTTTTGCTGACGGCACCACTACGGCCGTGGAAGTGGTGGGTGCCGACCCGCTCTCCGATCTTGCCGTGGTCCACGGCAGGGCACCGACGGCGGCGCCGGCTGAACTGGGCGACGCAGAATTGCTCCGGGTCGGCCAGCTTGTCATCGCCGTGGGCAATCCGCTCGGGCTCTCAGGCTCCGTCACGGCCGGAGTGGTCAGCGGGCTGGGCCGTTCCATCCCCGTCTGGTCCGGACGGAACCGAAGGGTGATCGAGGACGTCATCCAGACCGATGCAGCCCTCAACCCCGGCAGCTCCGGAGGTGCGCTGGCGGACGCCCGCGGGCGGATCGTAGGGATCAATACGGCAGTGGCCGGCGTGGGGCTCGGCCTGGCCGTTCCCATCAACGCCACGTCCCGGCGGATCATCGCTTCCCTGCTCAAGGACGGCCGTGTGCGCCGCGCCTACCTTGGCCTGGTGAACACACCTATCCAGCTTCAGCCCAGGGCCGTCGTCCGGACCGGCCGGAGGGAGGGCTTGCTCGTGGTCGAAGTCCTCCCCGGTTCGCCCGCTGAACGCGCCGGGCTGAGGGCCGGCGACATCCTCCTGAAGGTCGGGCAGATGTACGTTTCCAATGCCGAGAGCCTGCAGAAACTGCTCTTTGCGGAAGCGATCGGGGAACCGCTGGATCTTGCCGTGCTCCGTGACGGTGCGGAACTGCGACTGGTGGCGGTGCCGGCGGAGATGACCGACAACCAGTAGCCGAAATCCAGCCCCGACAGTGGGGCTGTAGCGATTCCACTCGATGGAGTTATCCTGCCGGAGCCGATCCTCGGCGTCCCGCGAACTACCTATATTCCCGTCGCGGCGCCGCGCGGAATTACTTGTTTTGCTGCGTAAATACCTGCGCGACGCTGCGCGGCCTTACTCGGCGGTACTGAGGCCTGTACGCGTCTTTTTCTGGGCGAAATTTCGGGTAGCGGCATGCCTTGTTGCGCCAAGTTCCGCGTGTCACGGTGTCATTGGAAGCCGGAGGGAACAGAGTCTCAGTACGGCCTGGTTCCGTGGTTGATTCGGCTCTTCACAGACGATTGAGTTCGTTTTACCTGGGGAAATCGGAGAACATCGTGGAAAGCCTAACGGGAACTGCCCCCTCCATTTCGGTCCGCTTATTCGGATCATTCGAAGTTCGCCGGGACGGCGTCGCGCTCACCGCCGCCGACATGGGGGGATGCAAGCCCCGGCACATACTGGAAATCCTCCTGCTGAACCTTGGCACGCCCGTGTCAAAGACCCGCCTGATCGACCTTCTCTGGGGAGCGGGCGCCAGCGATGGATCCGTGGCGACGCTCGAGAGCTATATCAGCGGGATCCGGCGCGCCATCCAGCCGGGCCAGACCAAGACCGGCCCGCTGCGCACCGCCAACAGCGGCTACGTCCTTGACCCCAGCCTCGTGGACCTGGACCTTTTCCGGTTCCGTGGGCTGGTCCGGGACGCCGGGGAGTTGCCTCCCGCTGAGGCGTACCCGCTGCTGCTTGAGGCCCTGGAGATCTCCGCCGAGCCGCTCCTTGGCTTCGAACTGGCTTCCGACTGGGCCGAAGAGGCACGCACGCGCCATGCAGCCGACAAGGTGGCACTGCAGATCCTCGCCGCAGAAACGGCGGCCCTGCTGGACAAACCGGATGACGCCGTCAACCTTGTTCAGGCGGCCATCAGGGCTGAGCCCCTCAACGAACGGGCGTGGACCGTCCTGGTGACAGCCTATGAACAGGCCGGCCTGCCGGCAGAGGGCCTCGCGGCCTACGACCGCTGCCGTCGGCTCTTTGACCGCGACCTTGGCTGCACGCCCGGGCCGGCCTTGCAGGAGGCCCATCTGAGGCTCCTGCGGCAGCGTGCCGAAAGCAATTCCGAGCTCTCCGAGGTGCTGGCGGCGCTGCTTTATCTGGGTGAGCGGCTCAACGGGCCCAAGAGCCGGCAACTGCCGGCGGCGGAGTCGCGGCGCATGCATGAGAACGCCGGGCGGGTGCTCGATTCCTTCCTGCAGCGTGTCCGGGCGGCCGTCTAACGCTCCGGGGCCGTAGGCCGGCAAGGCACTGCACGTCGAACGTTGTCGGCGGAGCTTCGCCCGGGCCGGACTGATAGCAAAGATGACCGCCTGCGCGGTACCCGGAAGCGGGCAGGGAGTTAGGTTCGTCACGTGGCCGGGATTCTCCGGAGAATCCGCCACGCCGGGCCTCATACTGGGAAGGACCCTGGCGGACAGTCCCGCCGCAGGGTGTGAGGAGGGCCCATGGAAACCTTGAAGAAAGTCGTCACGAACGAGTACTTCCCCGCGGCAGCAGTGCTGTCAGGGGTCATTCTGTTCTGGGTCCTTGGCCTCTTCGGCGGACTGTCGCTGCTGAGCACCCGCCAGTCACCGGTGACCACGCTGACCTGGCTGCTGTTCGTCTACGCGGCAGCGGTGTTGTCGCCCCTCGCCGGGCTGGTCGCCGCCATCGACCTCGTGCGTCGCTGGCTGCGGAACCGGCAAGTGCGCGCGGCGGAATCCGGCTAGCCGGCACCTGCTCTTACTCGAAGCGGGAGGGGTCGCCCATGCCCCGCCGGACGACCTCCGCGACGCCGCTTGAGAAGTCGATCACCGTTGTTGGCTCGGCACCGCAGTCACCGGAATCGATCACAGCATCCACCACGTGCTCCAGGCGCTCCTTGATCTCCCAGCCCTGCGTGAGCGGTTCCTCCTCGTCCGGAAGCAACAGCGTGCTGGACAACAGCGGCTCCCCGAGCTCGGCAAGCAGTGCCTGGACCACATGGTTGTCCGGGATCCGCACGCCGACCGTCTTCTTCTTCGGGTGCAGGAGCCGCTTGGGGACCTCCCGGGTGGCGGGCAGGATGAAGGTATAGCTGCCGGGGGTCACGGCTTTAATGCTGCGGAACACATCGTTATCGATCTGCACGAACTGACCCAACTGGGCAAAGTCCTTACAGACCAGGGTGAAGTGGTGTTTGCTGTCGAGATGGCGGATGCTCCTGATCCGGTCCAGGGCCTCCCGGTTGCCCAACTGCGCGCCGAGGGCGTAGCAGGAATCGGTGGGATACGCGATCAGGCCGCCTGATCGCACGATCTCCACTGCCTGCAGGATCGAACGCGACTGGGGGTTCTCGGGGTGCACATCGAAGTATCTCGCCATGCCACGAGCTTACGCCCGACGGCGGCCCGGGTGCCTCAGCGGGTGGGCACCGTTGCTTCAGCCTTGGTTCAAACCCCGAACCCTGGCAGCGGCTCGCGCGCCGTCTGCGGTCTCAAACATTACGGCCGTCAAGTCTGCCCGAAAGTGTGCCCCGTCGAGGCGTGTTCCTTTCGGGTGCGAACCGCAAGCTGGATGCGTAGTGGGCCAGAGCCCTGCCGCGCAGGGAATTGAGCTGGCGAACCGACTACGAGCGGAGCGGGACGCAATATGGGTAATCGTCGTGGATACGCTGCTTGCATCGGGTTGCTCGTCCTGCTCCAATTTGGCGTTGCGGGTTGCGGGCCCCCCACGGAACCGCTTTCTGCCGTTGCATCGTCGCCCCCGATTACTACCGGATCCGCCAATGCGACCAGCGGGTCGACCAGTCCGCCGTCGACCGGGTCGGGTGGCTCGACCAGTCCGCCGTCGACCGGGTCGGGTGGCTCGACCAGTCCGCCGTCGACCGGGTCGACTAGCCCGACGTCCACTGAATCGAGCGGATCGACCAGCCCGACGCCCACTGTGACTACCCAGACGCCAACCCCGGCGTGCACATCGCCGACAGCGGTATCCGGCACGACGCCGGTGCCACCCTGTATCACCTGTCCGACACCAGGACAGGAGGGGACGCCTGCGCCGTGTGTGACGTGTCCGCCGCCGGTTGCGGAGGGGACGCCTGCGCCGTGTGTGACGTGTCCGCCGCCGGACCCGAACGGGACGCCGTCGCCGTCGCCGTGTGTGACGTGTCCACCGGCGGAGCCTGGCGGGAGCCCGGCGCCGTGTATAACGGCCGCCGGGCTCCAGCCGGAGGCATGCGTTTCCCCTACAACGACGCCGACGCTGGGAGCGAGGCCGGAAGAGACTCCAACGGTGACCCAGTCCCCGACTGGAACGCCGTGTCCGTCCTTGTCCGATCCCTCCAAGCCGGGCTGAGTGGCTTGCAGGACACCCGAGGGAGGGACGTCGCGCCAGGGCGTTGCGGCGACTACATACCGGCCGAATCTTCCACCGCGGTCATCCTCCGATAATGACGGTGGGGCACCCCGGACCCGGAGCGATGGGTGTCCCGTGCAGGCTCAGGTCCCCCACCCGGGCAGCGGGAAAGCCACCGATCATCACGGTCAGGCTGCCGCTGGCGATGCCGTTCGGTGCAGGGGAAACGCAGACGATGCCCCCGGGCATTGAGTTCGCGACGGCGGCCGGCATCCCCCCGATGAGAACGGTCACAACGGCCGCGGCAGGGGTGACGGGTCCGCCGACATGCGGCTTAGGACCGTCGGACAAGGGGCAGAGTGCCGTGTCTCCTGCGCGGAGAGCTGGCCCGGTGGGCATGGGGGCGCCTATAGCCAAGCCGGTGCAGCGGATGTGCGACTGGCTGACGCTCGGGGGGCGTCCACCCCGGAGGAACGAGTTTCCCCCGGAGGATGGAGGAGCACAAACCACAGGGCCACCAGGACCAAAGCGAAAAGCACAAGGACGAGCACGGCCTTGACGATCCATCGCGGCAGGACAGGTTCCTGCAAGTGGATTCCATCCAGCACGACCGGGGGGCCGTCCGCGGGCTTGGCAGCCACCGTGAAAGGGTGCACGGCAGGCATCCCGCGCCAGACCGTTCTGCGCGCGCGCACCCGAACACGGGCGAATTCGACAGTTCCGGCGGCAACGGTCAGAGCCGGCTCCCGGATGGAAAACTGCATCAGATCGCCTGGGTCGGAACCGGTGAGCGTGACAGTGATGGGCACATTTCCGTAGTTGTCTACGGCGACCCGGTGCCGGGCGCCGAAACACCCGCGGGACTGCCGGGGCAGCAGTTCAGCCCTTGTCTCGTGGAAGGGAAGGAGCTGGAAAACGCCCTCCGGCGAAACGGCATCCTCAGGATGCTCGGTCGGCAACACCTGAACCGCGTAGGGGAACTCGCCGGCCGGGACTTCGGAGGACCGCGGCGGCCGGAACTCCACGGAAGCCGTGGCATCCTGGCCCGGGTAGAGGGACACGATTCCGGGTACCACTTCCGTCCAGGCGCCGCTCGGCCCCACGACTTGGAGCCTGTACTCCTCGACTATCTCGCCGTCGTTGCGGATGTGCAGCGGAACAGCCGCCTTGGCGCCGGCCTCAAGGCTGACCAACGGCGAATCCAATGTTGCAGTGGTGCTCATGGCTCCTCCTTGCGGACCTGCTCCGCGTCCAACGACGAAAGGACCACATCCGTACTCCGAGGCTACGGGGACGCCCGTGGGCGCAGCACCACTGTCGGCCGGACTTGCGGGCAAGGCCGCTGCCCGTTGAGCCTGTGTTGACTGCACGAAGAGCACCGCCCGCTATGGTCGATGCAGCGGGATGGAACAGGCAAGTACGGCAGACCCGTGCCACACCCAGTCAGCCCCGCATTCTCGATGGGAGGATTCATGGAACCAATAACTGTCCGGGTCCACGCGCGTGACCCGATCTCCGAGGCGGGCGTGGCCAGCGAGCTGCGGGCGCGCCCCGAGGTGCGGGTGGTCAGGGCAAACGACGCCGAGCAGGCGCGGGTCGTCGTCGTCGTAACGGACTCGGTAGACGATGACGCGCTGACGCTGCTCCGCGTTGTGCAGCGGCGCGGTTTGTCCCGCGCCGTGCTTGTGGCGGGCCACCTCGACGACGGCGACCTCGTCAAGGCAGTTGAAACGGGGGTGGTTGGCCTGGTCCGTCGCAGCGAAGCGACACCGGATCGCCTGGTGGCGGTGATCACGGCCGCCGCCGCCGGTGAAGGCAGCGTGCCTCCGGATCTGCTCGGCCGTCTCCTGGATCAGGTCGGCAAACTGCAGCGGCACGTTCTGGGGCCGCGCGGAATCATGTTTACCGGCCTGGCACCCAGGGAAGTGGAGGTCTTGCGGCTGCTGGCTGATGGGCTGGACACGTCCGAAATCGCGAACCAGCTGTCCTACTCGGAGCGGACGGTGAAGAACGTCGTTCATGACGTGACGACGCGTCTCCAGCTGCGCAACCGGTCCCACGCCGTCGCATACGCGCTGCGGGAGGGACTGATCTAAGCCGTGATCGCGCAGATTGACGACGCCTTGCGCACCTTGGTACGGAACGAGGCCCTGGGCGGCTCTGAGGTGGACGTGGTGTTCGACGCGCCCACCAAGGATTGGGCCGCCCGGCGCAACGCCCCGACGGTCAACCTGTACCTCTATGACATCCGTGAGGACGTCCGGCGCAGGGAACGCGGTCTGTCCGAGCAACGAGGAGATGACGGCTACGTCCGAACGCGCCGGCCCGCTCCCCGCCATTTCAAGTTGTCCTACCTGGTCACGGCGTGGACTCAGCGCCCGGAAGACGAGCACCGCCTGCTTGACCAGCTGCTGCGCTGTTTCCTCAAGTATGACGCGCTCCCGGACGACCTCGTGGTCGGTCCGCTCGCGGAGACCGGGTTGGTGGTGCCCGTGACGGTAGGGCTTCCCCCGCCGGAGGACCGTGCGTTCGCCGATGTGTGGTCCGCCCTGGGGGGAGAGCTCAAGCCGTCCCTCGACATCGTGGTCATCGCCCCGGTCGATACCGGCATTGTCTACCAGGCCGGTCCGCCGGCGTCCCAGGGGACTCAGGTGGATATGGCCGACCTCACGGGTGGCGCCGCCGACGTGGGCCGCCGCCAGCACACCGCCCCGCCTGCAGCGGTCCGCGGGCCCCGCCGGACGGCAGGGTGATCGGTCGGTGGGAGCAAAGATGACTGCGAACCCCAGCCTCGCCCACGTGCTCGGCCGCGTCGGAGTGGTGGAGGAACGCATCCGCCTGCTCGTGGCGGCCCGCCGTGCCGAAGACCCCCAGCCGGACGACCCCTTCCGCGGGCTCTATCTCAGCGATGAGGCCGTGGACCGACTGCTAGGGGACGTGCACCCGTCCCTCGAGCCAGACAGTCGCGAAGAGGGACCCGGCGGTCTCGCACCCCGGCAGCTGCTGTGCGAACAACTGGCGGACGACGCCGAACAAGCAGGGCACCAGCTGCGGCTCCGGGAGCTCGGCGCCAACTTCGGGCTCTTGCCCCTGGACATCGATTTGCTGCTTGTCGCGCTCGCCGCCGACCTGGACCCGCGCTTCGAGCAGCTCTTCGGCTATCTGAACGACGACGTCACCCGGCGCCGTCCCTCCGTGGCCGTCGCCCTGGCGCTCTGCGGCACACCCCTGTCCGCAGCAGACGGCAGGGCCCGGCTGCTGTCCGGCCCGCTCATCACGGGCGGGCTGCTCGTCGTCGAGGACGCCGAGCGCCCGCTGCCCGGGCGGGCACTGCGGGTGCCGGACCGCGTCGTCGGGCATCTGCTGGGCGATGACACCGCAGAACCTGCTCTCCAAGCCGTGCTGACCGAACGCCCGGCCGTGAGCTGGGGTGACGCTGCACCGCTTTCCCGGGCACTAGGAGCCGGTGTCCTTCTCGTCTATCTTCGGGAGCCTGCCACCGGTTCCGGCCGTGTGCTGGCAGCCGAGGCGCTGCGGGCCAGGGGATGCGACGGCGTGTATGTGGACTTGGTGCGGCTGGCGGCCGAACGGGATCCGCTCCAACTGGCGGAACTCGCCGTAAGGGAAGCCAGGCTCCGGGGCGCCGGACTGGTGGCAGGGCCCCTTGCTGCCGTGGCGGACCGCCCCGCCGTGCTGGAGGCCCTGCATGCCGAACCGCAGCCCGTGCTGCTCATCGGGGACGCTGCGTGGGACCCGGCGTGGACCAGCCGTCCGCCGCTGCTGGTGGAGGTTCCCGTCAGCACGTCGGCCGAGAGATCGGACCTGTGGCAGACCGCGCTTGGCCCTCTCAATGGGGTGGACGTGGAAGCAGCAACCTCGGCGTTCCGCTTGCGCCCGGAGCAGGTTGCACGGGCCGCCGGATCCGCTCAGGTACAGGCCGCCCTGACTGCCGACGGCCGGATCACCGCGTCGCATCTCAGCGCCGGGGCACGCGCCGAAAACGGATCAGCCCTTGACCGGCTGGCCCGCCGGGTGGAGCCGGTGGTGGGCTGGGATGACCTGGTCCTTCCCGATACCGTGCTGCTGGCCCTGAAGGAGGTGGCGTTGCGGGCCAAGCACCGGGAAAAGGTCCTCGGTGACTGGGCCATGCGGCCGGGAGCCGGCCGCGGGCACGGAGTGGCGGCCCTGTTTGCCGGAGATTCCGGGACCGGGAAGACGATGTCCGCCGAAGTGGTCGCCCGGGCGCTGGGACTGGACCTGTATGTCGTGGACCTGGCCACCGTTGTCGACAAATACGTGGGGGAGACGGAGAAGAACCTCGAACGGATCTTCACGGCGGCGGCGGGGGTCAACGGGGTGCTGCTCTTCGACGAGGCCGACGCCGTCTTTGGGCGCCGATCCGAGGTCAAGGACGCCCATGACCGCTACGCCAACATCGAAAGCGCCTACCTGCTGCAGCGGATGGAGACGTTCGACGGGCTCGCCGTCCTGGCAACTAACCTGAGGGCGAACATCGACGAGGCGTTCACCCGCCGGCTGGACGTCGTCGTGGACTTTCCGCTGCCTGATGCCGCGCACCGCAGCGTGCTCTGGGACCGGTGCCTTGGACGGACGATCGACCGGGCAGCGGACATCGACCTCGCCTTCCTGGGGCAGGCCTTCGAACTGGCCGGCGGGGCCATCAGGTCCGCCGCCGTGACCGGCGCGTACCTGGCAGCAGATGACGGCGGAGTGCTGACCATGGCACATCTGGTCACCGCAGTGCAGCGCGAGTACCGCAAGCTGGGAAGGCTGACCCTGGAGAGCGAGTTCGGCCCGTATTGGGGGATGCTCTCCACTGCGAGGAAATCCGGCGCCTAAGAGCGCCCGCTGCCCTTTTGGGCAAGAGCGGCTGCCCTTTCCGGCGCCGTGGCGGCGCTTGCGGGCCGGAATCGCCGGGAGCATCGTCGGTGTAGGTCTGATGAAAGGGGTGCGCCATGCACAGCCACGACCATGACCAGTCCGACGTCGACGGTGTGGGCACCAAACCGGCGCGGGTGGAAGCCGCGGATCCTGCAGTCCTGTACCGGGCGGCGGCCGCCGGCCGGACCGACGTCGTCGGATCCCGGGGCATGCTGGCCCTTCAGCGCACGGTCGGCAACAGCGGTGTGCGCGGCCTCGCGGAGGAGGACCGGTCGCCCGTGCTCGACGTCGTCGCGTCTGGAGCCGGGCAGCCGCTTGAGGAGCCGGTGCGCGCCGACATGGAGGGCCGCCTGGGCCACAGCTTCTCCGACGTCCGTGTCCATACGGGCGAGGCGGCGCACAATTCCGCGGCGTCGGTGAACGCCCACGCCTACACGGTGGGTTCCAATATCGTGTTCCAGCGGGACAAGTACGATCCCGGCTCCGACGCCGGCCGTACGATGATCGCCCACGAACTCACACATGTGGTCCAGCAGCGGAGCGGCCCGGTGGACGGGACCGCCACAGGTACAGGTGTGCGTGTGAGCGATCCGTCCGACAGGTTTGAACGTGAGGCGGCCGCTACAGCCGAGCGGGCCATGTCGGCACCCGTCCCGGCGGCACAGCGCTTCGCGGCGGGCGCCGCCGTCGTCCAGCGCGATGCTGACCAGGACACAGCCCAAGAAAGCTTTGCCGAAGGCGCCGCGCTACAGCGAGAGGAATCATTGCAGCGAGAAGAGGAAGAGGAGGAGACCGCCCAAGGATCCTTCGTTGACGCGCGGGCCGTGCAGCGCGACGAGGCGGAAGAGGAAGAGCCGGGCTGATCCCGGCGGGAGCGGTCCATGGCGACTTCCTTCAAGAGCGGATCCGGCAAGGTTCCGGCGCAACGCGTTGGGCCGACCGTCGCACGCCAGGCGACAGGGACCGCGAGAACCGAGGCGACCCAGGCGCTCGCCGGGGGCCGCGCGAGGACCGGCCGGCCGGCAGGCACCGCCGTCGGGCCGAACGCCTTTCTGGCGCTTCAGCGCCTGGCCGGCAACGCCGCTGTGGGCGCTCTCGTGGCGGCGAAGCTGAAGTCGCCCGCGGAGCAGGCCGCGACCGAGATCGACGCAGCCCTGAAGGAGATCCGAAGGGACGAGCCCGCGATCGCCACGGTAGAGAAGGGGCTCAAGGCCGCCAAGGCGGTTGGCGTGCCCGTCGAACTTGAGGGGCCCAAGCCTCCGGCCGCGGCGCTCGCGGTGACGAAGACGGGATTCGGCCCCGGCTCTGTGCCTGCCAAGAAGCCGGTGCCGCCACCCAAGCCGGTCCCTGCCGTGAGCCCGCTCGGGAAAGCTGCAGCCGCCAAGGTGGGTGGACAGGGCAAAGACGTGGCAGGAGGAAAGGCCCTTGGCCCGGCTCCCGCAGGGGGCGCAGCAGCCCCGGCCATCATGGCACCGGCTGCCCTGCCTGCCGACAAGCTTTTTCAGCCTCCCGTGGCGCCGTCCCCTGTCCGCCCTGACGAAGATCCGGCCTTTACTCGGGTTACGGGCAGCATCAAAGGGTTCGCGCGGGCCAAGAAGGCCCACCCGCCTGCTGCATCCAAGGCCAGGGAGGCCCAAGGGGCCGCGCTGCCGCCTACCGACGACGTCGCCGGGCAGGCCAAAGCAGCCAAGGTCGACACCATGGATGCCCAGCAGCCCGGCACCTTCGACAAGCAGGGTTTCATCGCAGCGGTCAAGGCCGCGATTGAGGCGAAGTCGCCGAAGACCCTGGAGGAAGCCGACGAATACAAAAAGTCCGGCAAAGCCGGTGAGGCGAAGGGGGAGGTCAAGGGCCTGGTCGGGCAGGGGAAAGCGGGACAGGCCAAGGACATCGAAGCGGCGACCGGGGCTCCGCCGGACCAGTCCAAGGCTGTTCCGAAGCCGGTCACCCCGATGGCCCAGGAGCAGCCGGGGCAGGCCGCGCCCGTCCCGGCCGCCGGCGCGGTGCCCAAACCGGCACCGGCCGAGCAGCTCAACCTCGCCGCCGGCCCGCACCAAGCCAACCAGGAGATGGCCGACGCCGGGGTCAGCGAGCCGCAGCTGGCGCAGTCCAACGAGCCTGAGTTCCAGCAGGGCCTCGCCGACAAGAACGCCGCAGCCGAGCATGCCCGGACCGCGCCCGCTGAGTTCCGCCAGCAGGAGCAGCAGGTCCTTCAGCAGGGCAAAGCGGAGGCCGGCGCGCAGACCGCGGCGGGCGTTAACGGCATGCAAACTGCCAAGGCCACGGCGCTGGCGCACTTGGTGGCAGACAAGGGCAAGACCAAGTCCAAGGACGAGTCGAAGCGCGCGGAGGTCACGGCCAAGGTCCAGAGCATCTTTGCGGCCACCGAAGCCGAGGTGAAGAAGACCCTCGACGGGATCGATCCCAAGGTGGATAAGGCGTTCGAGACAGGCGAGGCCGCTGCCCGGTCGATGTTCGAGGCCTACGTTGGGGCGAAGATGTCCGCGTACAAGAAGGACCGGTACGGCGGCTGGCTCGGCGGGTACCGCTGGCTGCGGGACAAGATCGCGGGCATGCCGGCGAAGGTCAACGAATTTTACGAGGCTGGCCGCGAGTTGTATCTCAGGCAGATGAACGTCGTGATCTCCAACGTGGCGGACATTGTTGGCAACGACCTGACTGCTGCCAAGCAGCGGATCGCGAGGGGCAAGACCGAGATCGCGTCTTACGTCAAGAGCCTCCCTTCCGACCTGCAGAAGGTCGGGTCCGAGGCGACGAAGGAAATCGGCGACAAGTTCGACGCGCTCGAGAGCGACGTCAACGCCAAGCAGGAGTCGGTGGTTGATGCACTGGCGACCAAGTACGTCGAGGCGCGCAAGGGGCTCGACGAGCGGATTGAAGCCCTGCAGGCCGAAAACAAGGGCCTGGTGGACAAGGCGATCGGCGCGATCAAGGCGATCATCAACACCATCCGCGAGCTCGCCGCAATGCTCAGGAACGTGCTCTCCCGGGCTGCGGGCGTCGTCGGGGACATCATCAAGAACCCTGTCGCGTTCCTGGGGAACCTGATCGAGGGGGTAAAGGGCGGCATCCTCAAGTTCAAGGACAACATTCTTGGCCACCTCAAGAAGGGTCTGATGGGCTGGCTGTTCGGCGCGCTGGCGGAGGGCGGCGTCGAGCTTCCGGACACCTTCGACATCAAGGGCATCATCAAGCTGCTCGCCTCGATCTTCGGGCTTACCTGGGCCAACATCCGCAACAGGATCGTCAAGCAGATCGGCGAGAAGGCGATGGCCGCCGTGGAGAAGGGCGTGGAGATCTTCCAGGTCATCGCCAGCCAGGGCCTCGCAGGCCTGTGGCAGATGCTCCTGGAGAAACTCGGCAACATCAAGGACATGATCCTTGAGCAGGTCAAGGACTTCGTCATCACCAAGATCATCACCGCCGGCATCACCTGGCTGATCGGCCTGCTCAACCCCGCCGCGGCGTTCATCAAGGCCTGCAAGCTGATCTACGACGTCGTGATGTTCTTCGTGACCAACGCCGAACGGATCATGAAGTTCGTCAACACGATCATCGACTCGGTCGCCGACATCGTGCGCGGCAACGTCAGCAGCGTGGTGAACAAGATCGAAGACGTCCTGGGCCAGATGGTCCCGATCCTCATCGGCTTCCTGGCGAGCGTGATCGGCATCGGCGGCATCGGCCAAAAGGTCCGCCAGATCATCGAGACGTTGCAGAAGCCGGTCAACAAGGCCCTCGACTTCGTGATCAAGACCGGCCTCAAGCTGGCAGGCCCGATCATCCGCGGGATCAAGGGATTCGCCGGGAAGGTGAAGGCGAAGGTGGCCGCGGGCAAGGCATGGGTGAAGGGCAAAGCAGAGGCCGGAAAGGCCTGGGCCAAGAAAAAGGTCACTACAGGAGTCGCGGCGATTCGCGATACCTTCTTCCGACGCCTCGCAAGAAAGCGATCCGTGCCTATGGAGGGCAGGACCCACGAACTGTTTGTCGGCCAGCGAAGCGGAGGATACAAGGTGATGTTGGCCAGCACACCCTCTGAGTTGATTGCGCGCATCGACCGCGCGGCTAGCAGCTCGAAGGCGAAGGGCACCCCGGGAGTCCTCGGAAGGTTGAGCACGGCACGCGCCAAGGTCGTGCGCGCTGAGTCTCTGTTCCTTGAAGCGATGCAGATCGGCGACGACATGAAGCGTATCCGTGACACTGAGTCGAGCATGATCATCACGGTGGACCAAATTGAGGCGGAAATGATCGACCTCGGGAAGACTTTCGACATCTCCGAACTGACAGGTGGCAAGTACGTACTTGATGACCAGGTGCACCCGGACTATCGGAGGAAGGAACGCCAAACCTTCTATGGTCCGTCTCGCGTGTACCAGCAACACGTCGGAGCCGTTCGGCAGAAGACGATCAACGAGAGGAACGCCCGCTACCCGGATCCGACCAAGGTGGCTGACAGATTCTGGTGTCCGGGCGTTGTGCAGCGCAACAGGTATGCACATTTGGCACGTTTTGCCGACGGGTACGCTGTCGACCATATCGTCGGTGCGGCGACTCATTGGAAGAACGGAGATGCATCGCTCTCAAGCAGGCCAGGTAACAATAGCGGCCAGACCGATCGAGTCTCTTGGTATGGCAACATCGATAACCTCCAACTCCTCTGCAAGGCGTGTAACGACTCGAAGCAATCGCTGGGTGACCACTACGATCCGCCAGTCGGGAAGGACTTCACTGGCCCGAACGGGTTGCGGTAAGGGGCGAAGTACTCCACAGGCCGTCCGGAGGGAAGAAGATTGCGCCGGGGGAAGCAAGCTCCGCGCGCCGGCAGGCAACGGGCACACGAGTCGCGGATGGACCGCTTGTCATGGCGGACGCAAGGGCTACCGTTCACTGCCCCTTCGTGCACCCCATCCTTCCCATGAGCGCATCCAGATGGCCGTATCGCCGCACACCTCTCCGCGGGACCCTTGAACCACGTTTTGGGTTCACTGAGGAGACAAAATGCCGAACTATCTTTCGCCAGGTGTGTACGTCAACGAGGTCGGAGCGGGCACTCGTCCAATCGAGGGAGTAGGCACGGCAGTTGCTGCATTCGTCGGGCTTGCCGCCAAGGGGCCTGACAATGAACCAACCCTTGTGTCCAACTGGACCCAGTTCTCCGAAACCTTCGGAGACTTCGTTCCGGGCTCGTATCTTGCCCACGCCGTCTACGGCTACTTCCTCAACGGCGGAGGGAACTGCTACGTGGTCCGGATCGGCGCCGACGGAGCACGGGAGGACAAACCGAAGCAGCAGCCGAAAGCTGTGACGGCGTCCCCGACGGCCGAGCTCGGCGGGTACCGCCTGACGGCCAAATCCAGTGCGGCCAACCCGAAGCCCGTCAGCGTGGAAATCGCAGACCCGGGGGGTGAGAATCCGTCAGAGGACCAGTTCAAGATCGTCATCACGGTGGAGGGCAAGCCGCCCGAGGTCTGGGACAACGTCACCACCAAACGTGGCACTAACAACGTCGCCACCAAGATCAGCGCCGAGTCGAAGATCGTCACCATCGAGGAGATAGCTACAGGCGGCGCCCTGGTCAAACCGGACAAGGGGACCATCCAGCTGGTCGCACCGGAACCGGAGCCAGAACCGCCAACAGCTGACAAGCTGAACGTGGACGACTACGTCGGCGACGCCGCCGACCGCACCGGGTTCAGTGGCCTCGAGGCCGTCGACGAGGTGACCATGGTGGCCGTTCCGGACCTCCTGGCCGCCTACGAGCAAGGCGCCATCGATCTGGAAACGGTCAAAGCCGTCCAGCTTGCCGTCATTGCTCATTGCGAGCTGATGGGGGACCGGATCGCCATCATCGATCCGCCGCCCAATCTCAACGCCCAGCAGATCAAGAACTGGCGCATGGACGGCGGCGGCTACGACTCCAAGTTCGCGGCACTCTACTGGCCATGGGTGAAAGCGTTCGACCCCAGCACGGGAACAAACCGGTTCATCCCGCCGTCGGGCCACATGGCCGGCGTCTGGGCCCGCAACGATGACACCCGGGGCGTCCACAAGGCGCCCGCCAACGAGGTGATTCGCGGCGTCACCAGCCTGCAGACCCAGATCACCAAAACCGAACAGGAACTGCTGAACCCCATCGGCGTCAACTGCATCCGCACCTTTCCGGGCCGCGGCATCCGTGTCTGGGGAGCGCGCACCATGTCCAGCGACGCCGAATGGCGGTACCTGAACGTCCGGCGCCTCTTCAACTACCTGGAGGAGTCCATCCTGCAGGGCACCCAGTGGGCGGTCTTCGAGCCGAACGACCCTGCGCTGTGGGCGCGCATACGCCGGACCGTCAGCGCCTTCCTGACTAACGAATGGCGCAAGGGCGCCCTCTTTGGACTCACACCCGAACAGGCGTTCTTCGTCAAGTGCGACGAAGAGACCAACCCGGCAGAAGGCATCGACGCCGGACAGGTGGTCTGCCAGATCGGCGTGGCCCCGGTGAAACCGGCCGAGTTCGTCATTTTCCAGTTGTCCCAGTTCTCCGGCGGCACCAGCCTCGTGAGCGAGTAATCCCAGTTCAAAAGGAGCAAGACCATGGCCCTCGGCGATTTTGACAACTCATCAGCGAATGGATTCACGGTCACGATTGACGGCATTGAAGTGCCGAGGGTGATCGAGGTGAGCGGCCTCAAGACCGAGGTCGACAAGATCGAACTGAAGCAGCAGACGAAGGACGGCAAATACGTCGTCCGGCAGCTCATCGGCCGGCCGAAAGCGGGGGAACTGACGGTCACCAGGGGACTGACCGAAAGCAAAACCGTGACCGACTGGCTCAAGAAGGTCATGGAGGGGGACGTTGCCGGGGCACGCAAGACTGCCGCCGTCTCACTCCTGGACTACAAGGGCGAGACGCTGAAAACCTACAACTTCGTCAATTGCTGGGTGAAGAGCGTCGAACTGAATTCCCTGAAGGCCGGCGCCACTGAGCAGGCCACGGAAAAATTTGTCATCTGCTACGACGAATCCACCATCTCGTGATGCAGCGGACACATGGCGCGGTGGTGATGCCGGACCCGGAGGCCCTTGCCTCCGGTGTTCCGGCTGACCGGAGGCCGGACAACGGGCGCCAGCCGCTTCGTACCGAGTTCAATTTCGAGCTTCCCCGCGGCTACGTGGACCAGGACGGGACCGTCCACAAATCCGGCGTCATGCGGCTGGCGACCGCGCGCGACGAACTGCTGCCGCTCTATGACGCCCGCGTCCAGGAGAATGCGGCGTATACGACAGTGGTCCTGCTCGGCAGAGTCATTACTTCGCTCGGCACGCTGGGGGCCGTCACCTCCGCCGTCGTGGAAAACATGTTCGCCTCCGACGTCGCATTCCTTCAGGACTTCTACCGGCGGATCAATGCCGAGGGCCATACCCGCATCGCCGTCACGTGCCCGGAGTGCTCCCACCGTTTCACCGCCGACCTCGCCGGTGGCCGCCTGGGGGAATCATGACGTACGCGCCGGACCGGATCTACGAGGAGGTGTCGTACGTGGCCTATCACTTCCACTGGCCCCTCGATGACATCCTGGATCTGGAACACGGACAACGGCTTCGCTATGTCCGCGAGATCGCGGCAATCAACACGCGACTGTCCCAGGAGCGGTGAACCATGCGGTGGCCCTGGCAACGCGGGACGGACCAGCCCCGGACGGACAGGGCACCGCGCGAGCCGCTGGCACCAGCGGCTATTGAGCCTCCGGTTGCGCCCGCGGGCTGGGCGTTCCTGCCGCCGATGCAGCGCAGCACCGGAAGCATCCAGCTGACGTCGGACCCGGACCACTTCGCCGGCTCCCTCGCCTCGTGGGGCGATCCGTCGTTCACCGGCCCCATGTCCCATCTGGTCAGCACACAGGCTCCGGCGGGGGTCATCGACGTCGACGGCGGCGGCCCGGTTCCGGGCTACGGCGGCTACGCTGCGCCATCAATGGAGATGACGCTGTTGCCGCCTCCGGCGCCACGCATCAGTCCGTTGCCGGGCAGGCTGGGCGGGTTGCCGACGACGGCGCAGCGCGCAGAGTCCGGCGGCCGGCCGGATGGGGACGCGCTGGACGGTGGAACCCTGGATGGTGGAACCCTGGATAACGGCTCCCTGGACGGCGGCTCCCTGCTCGCGGCGCCACCGGAGGCCTTTCCGGTGCTGCATGTCGATGCGGAACCGCTGCAGGCAGCGGGTCCATCTCTGGGCCGTCCGGTGTCCATGCCGGTTCCGCACCCGGAACCATCCGGCCAGGCCCTGCCCGGGCGCTCCGACGGCAGCACCTCCGACGGAAGTGCCACGTACGTTCCTCTGCCGTCTGCAGGGGCCGTGCAGCGGACATCGGCTGCGGCAGACTCGTCGCCGTCTATCCGGCAGGCGCCGCACCCGCCAAGGCTGGGACTCGGCATGCCGCTGTCTTTCACGGAACCGGCCGAGTCGCCTGAGTCCTTCCGCGGGACGGGTTCGATGCCGTTCTCCGGGACGGCTGCCGTTGCGTTCCCCGGCGCGACTTCCGGCGCCTTCCCGCTGCCAGTCCAGCGGACACCGGACCTCCCGCCTCCGGGCCCGCCCGCGGGTCCACCTGCCGCTGACGCCAACACTCGTGGCGCCGCCGACGCCATCCCTCCGGGCGCTGGAGCAGGAACGGCTACCGGTCCCGAGACCACAGCCGCAGTGTCTTCGGATCCGCCCAACTTCGAGACCGAGCCGGAGCCGGACCCAGGAATTGACGAGCCGGCCCCCGAGGCCGACACCGGGACTGCAGCAGCGACGATATCCCCGCCGTCGGAGGTTGTGCCTTCGGAAGGTGCGCCGCCTTCGGATGATGGGGCGGCGCCGCTGCTGTCGGCCACTGTGTCTTCGGGCGCCCTTGACCCGGCAGGCGACAGTTCTGCCGGTGTGGAACGTCCCGCACCTCGCATCATTGAAGGAAATCCGGCAGGCATGCCGGTCGTCTCCCGTTCCGGGCCAGCCGCCGACCCCGTGTCCGAAGTCAACGACGCGGGCCACGGTTCGGATTCCGTGGCGACTCTCGGCGAGGCGTCGTTCCGAGCGATGTCTTTCCCAGCGGTGTCCTTCTCCGAGGTGCCTGAAACGGCCCGGCCTGTGACCGGGCCGCCCGAGCGCGCCCTGACAGCACATCCCGACATACCGCGGGCCGATGAGCGGCCCCACGCCGCAGCCGCTGCCCTTCCACTCGTGTTGGGTCCGGCCGCCGAGCGGCAGACCATGCCGGCCGACAGTCCTGCAGTTCAACGCAGCATCGGCAACGATGCCCCAGGCGAAACGGCCCCGAGCGCGGCGGAGCGGACCGTTCCCGCCATCGCGCTTGAGCCTGCCCCCGGTCCGAGCGCCGAATCGTCCTCCGACGCCCCACGCGTCGACGGCCGGACCGATGCGGGGAACCCGGCAACTAACGAGTCATCCACTCCGCATGACTCGCTCGGGATCCAGCGGCCCGCCAGTCCGGCACCCGACCAGAAGGCCCGGGCAATCCCCACCACGGCCGGACCGGTTGTCCTGCGGATTGTCTCCGCCACCGGTCCGGTCCCCGCTCCGGCTACGTGGCAACCGCTGACCACCCTGCCCGTAGCGGCGCCCGCGCCGCGTACCGCCTTGGTGCCGGCCACGGCCACGCTGTCAGGACAGTTACCGGCGAACACTGCCGGGCCCGATGAAGGCCAACGGGGCGTCGCTGCCGCGGCAGCGGCATTCGCTCCCTCTGCAGACATGCTCCCTGGCGCCGGCGGTGGATTCGACGTCGACGGGGAACTCGATTTCCGGACTGAATCCGGCCGGGCGGCCGGTGCTGCCTCCCGCGAAGAGCCGGACGCCCCTCCCGGACCGAGCGCCGCCGTCGGGAGGGTCATTCAGCGGACGATTTCAGTGGAACGATATCCGGCAGTGGGGCCGGGCCCGTCGGACGCCGTTGCGGCCCGGTTCCCGGCCGGGTCGGTTGCAACGACGCAAATGCTCATCCCGTCCGCGCCTGTGCAACCACGTGGCGGAGAACAGCGGGCCCGTGTGCAGCGCTTGAGCGCCCCCGCGGGCCCGGTGACGGGAGCAGCCGGTTCGACGCCGGAGCGCACGGCGACGCTGGGAAATTTCCCGAACACATCGTTCACCATGGGCCCGACCGGCACGGCAGCCCATCCCGTCGCTGGATCCGGATCGGAAATGTCACAAGCTGCAATCCTGAGTCTGGCTTTTCCTTCTCCGCATCAGGACGAGGGCGGTGAGGCTGTTCAGCGTGAGACCGGGCACCCTGGGATGGATTCCCCATCCGCCATGCCGGTTGTGCCGGCATCGGCGTCCGGTGCGACGGAAGAGGCCGGTGGCGGTATTCCGGTCCAGGGCGGTACCGACGCCACTCCGGCCGGGGCAGCTCGGCAAGAACAGGCAGCGGGGGGAGTAGCAGCGAGGGGAGCGGCGGCGTCGGGCATCCCGGCCGGGGCGACACCTGAACAGCTTGAGGATCTCGCCAAGCGGCTTGCCGGACCGCTGATCCGGCGCATCAAGGCCGAAATGCTGCTGGACCGCGAGCGCCGCGGTCTACGGACAGACACGAACTGAGGAAGATCATGTTGGAGGATGTGGATACGGCGGTCAGCGTCCGCTACACCGTGGCGCTGGACAATCTGGATCTCGGAACCTTCACCACCTGCGAAGGATTGGGCTGTGAGGTAGTGATCGAGTCCCGTGAAGAAGGAGGCAACAACTCCTTCATCTGGCAATTGCCCACGCGGCTCAAATATCCCAACATCACGTTGAGCCGGCCGCTCGGGCGGGACACCGAAAAGATTGCCAAGTGGTTCGCCGACATGGCCTCCGGCTACACCCGGTGCACGGGCATCATCGAGGCGATGACCGGCAACGGCCGGAAGATCGCCGGCTGGGAGCTCTACGACGTCGTCCCGGTGCGGTGGAAGGGCCCGTCACTGAACCCTGACCAGCCGAAGGTCGTCATGGAGACGCTGGAGATCGCCCACCATGGCTTTGTTTCAAAGACACGCTAGCCGAAGGAGCCAAACGTGACTACGAGCGCGGTAGCAGGCAGGGCGTCGAGCACCGCCGCCGCGCCCGCGGCGGGAGCCAGCGCGGCCGGCCCTGCAGGCGCCGGCGGAGAGGCGGCACTGAAGCTCTCCCACGCCTACCTGGAACTGTTCGAACCATCAAAAGACGGCTCGCTGGACAAGGCCGGACCGCTGCTGGGGAGGATCGACTTTCAGTTCAACCCGAAGGAGCTGACGCTGGGCAAGGCGGCGTCCTGGACCCGGCATACTGCCAAGGGCAACAAGAAGGCGGGGCCGCCGCAGTACAACGGGCCGATGCCTTCCAAGCTCTCCCTGGAGATGTTCTTTGACGCTTCAGCGAAGCAGGACGACGCGGTGGTCAAACGGGTGGAAAAGCTATTTTCCTGTTGCACCCCAACCCCTGCGTCCCTGAAGCAGAACAAGGGGTCTCCGCCATGGGTGCTCTTCCGCTGGGGGCAGCTGACGGGATCGCTGTCCTACATCGCCAGCGTGCAAGTCAAGTACACCCTCTTCACTGCCGCAGGGGTCCCGGTGCGCGCCACTTGTACCGTGGCGCTTGAAGAGATAGCGGGTGATCCGCCGAAGCAGAACCCGACGTCCGGCGGCCTGGTGCCGCGACGCGTGCATGTCCTCATTGAGGGCGAAACCCTAGCCGGCATCGCCTACAACGAATACGGAAACGCGTCGTTATGGCGGGCGGTCGCGGCCGCCAACCGCATCGACGATCCGATGCGGTTGCGCTCCGGCACCTCCGTGTTGCTGCCCGCAGTCAATGAGCTGCCCTCCGTGGCATTGCGGGATGGCCCCGCCCAGGGGCGGGAGGTGCTCCGTGGCGCATGGTGAAGAATTCAGCAACATGTTGCTGGTGGAAGTCGCCGGGCAGCCGCTTCCGCCAGACATTGCCGCGCGGCTGGTATCCGGCTACGTCGATGACAGCAGCAATGTTCCGGATCTTTTCCTGCTCCGCTTCAGCGACGAGTACTCCACCGTGCTGGACAAGGGCGGGATCAGCATCGGGGCGCCCGTCAAGCTGTTCGTTCAACAAAGCGGCCCCGGAGGCCCCGCGCCGCTACTGTCCGGCGAAGTCACTGCCCTCGAAACGGAAATGGACCACGACGGCCTGTACACAATCGTCCGGGGCCTGGACCATTCCCACCGCCTGTTCAGGGGACGCCGCGTTGAGGCCTACCTGCAGAGCACCGCGGCGGACATTGTCCGCAAGGTGGCCCGGCGCGCCGGAATCCAGGCCGGCACGATCGACGCCAAAGGACCGGTGCTGCAGCACGTCGCACAAGACGGCATCAGCGACTGGGACTTCCTGCACAGGCTGGCCGTCGAGGCCGGTGTGGTGCTTTCCGTGTCCGGCGGCGCGCTGCACTTCACCGCGTCGACGGATGCGGCAACAGCCCCGCCGGATGCCGGCGGGGCAAGGAACGAGCCGCTTGTGCTCCAACGGGGAGTGAACCTCGTGTCGTTGCGGGGAACTGTCACCTCCGCTGATCAGGTCCCCGACGTCGAGGTCAGGGGCTGGGACGTCGCGGCGAAGCGGGCGATTGTCGCCGTCGCGCCGGCAAAGACCCGCAGCGCCAAGCTGCCGGAGGTGACTCCCGGTGCCCTTGCCAAGAAGTTCGACAGCCCCCGGTACGTGGCTCCGGCTACGGCCTTCGACCAGGCGGCACAGTGCGACGCCACCGCAGCGGCCATCGCTTCCCGCCTGAGCGGGGCGTTCGCTGAACTGGAAGGCGTCGCCCGCGGAAACCCCAAGCTGCGGGCCGGAGCTGCCGTCACCCTGAACGGGGCCGGGAAGCCCTTTGACGGAAGCTACACGCTGAGCTCCTCCCGGCACGACTTCAGCCCCGACACGGGATACCTCACCACGTTCGCCGTGAGCCACGAGTCCGAGCGTTCACTCTACGGAGTCGCCGCCGGGGCGGACAGCAGGGCTCCGGTTCCCGGCGTCGTCAATGCCGTGGTGACCGCCGCGAAGGATCCGGAGAACCAGGGCAGGGTCAAAGTGAAGTTCCCGGTCCTGTCCGACACCTACGAGAGCTGGTGGGCGCGCACCGTCCAGGCCGGAGCCGGCGCCTCGCGCGGCGCCGTCGTCCTCCCCGAAGTCGGTGACGAGGTCCTTGTGGCCTTCGGCCACGGGAGCTTCCAGCAGCCGTTCGTGCTCGGCGGCCTGTTCAACGGCAAGGACAAGCCGGACAAACCCTGGTCGGACCACGTCGGTTCCACCGACGGCGCGGTGCAGCGCCGCGCGTTTGTCTCCCGCACGGGGATGCTGGTGGAGTTCCTGGAATCGCCCGACGGCGAACAACTCACCGTGAGCACCAACGGCGGCAAGCAAAAAGTCTCGCTCGTGCAGAAACCGGACGCGAAGATCGAAATCCTGTCCGAGGGCCCCGTGAACATCACGGCCAGGAAGGACGTTTCGGTGACAACGTCTACGGGTGAGGTGGTCATCAAGGGCAAGAACGTGACCGTGGAAGCCGCCGCAGGCCTTGACCTGAAGGGCGCCACGGTGACGATCACGGGCAGCGGCTCGGCCGAAGTGAAGGCACCGAGCGTCAAGGTGGCTGGCGACGCAACGGCCGAGCTGTCCGGCGGCGCCACCACCACGGTCAAGGGCGGCCTGGTCCGCATCAACTGAGCCCCAAAGCAGTGGACAGCCCGCTGGGGGATAGGAGGCAGCAAGGTGGGACAGGAATTCATCGGAGCCGGCTGGGCTTTCCCGCTGCGCACTGACCGGACCGGCAGCATCGCCCTCGTTCATGACCAGCGCGAGATTGAGGAGAGCATCCACCTCATCCTGGCGACCTCTCCGGGTGAGCGGCCGATGCGCCCGGAATTCGGCTGCGCGGTCCATGACTATGTTTTCGCACCCGCAGACGCGGCAACAGCCGGCGACATCGCCTACGCGGTCCGGGTGGCGCTCGACCGCTGGGAACCCCGGATCGACGTCGAAAAGGTGCTGGTCCATTTTGACGGGGCCGGCGACGGAGTGCTGCTGATCGATGTGCAGTACACCGTCCGGGGAACAAACGACCCCCGGAACCTTGTCTTTCCCTTCTACGTCATTCCGCGCACCGGCGAGGAGGCCGCTTCCTAATGCTCCCATCACCCAACCTCGATGACCGCCGGTTCCAGGACCTTGTGGACGACGCCAAACGCATGGTCGCGCAGTATTGCCCGGAGTGGACCGACCACAATGTCTCCGATCCCGGCGTCACCCTGATCGAATCTTTCGCGTTTATGGTTGATCAGCTCTTCTACCGGCTCAACCGCGTACCCGACCGCCTGTACATCGCATTCCTGGAGCTCCTCGGCGTCACGCTGCACCCGCCGACCGCCGCCTCAGTTGAGCTGCTGATGTGGCTGTCAGCACCGCAGCCGGACACCGTCGTCATTCCGCAAGGAACAGAGGTGTCGACCCGGCGCACCGAATCGGACGAGGCAGTGGTCTTCTCTACGACGCGGGACCTGGCCGTGCCGCCCAGACGGCTAGCGCACGTTTTGACGCAGGGCCGCGGCGGAGTCCCGGTGCTCCATTCCGAGGCTTTGCACGGGGACGGGGACTTCGCCTGCTTCGGCACGCCGCCGCTGCCGGGGGACTCGCTGCTGTTGGGGCTGAACGATCAGGCGCCCTCCTGCGCGGTGGCCCTGCGGTTCGCGTGCGAGGTCCGAGGCGTGGGCGTTAACCCCCGCAACCCGCCGCTGGTCTGGGAGGCCTGGGATGGAAACGGCTGGGCGTCCTGCGAGCTGGACAGCGACGGGACCGGCGGCCTCAACCGGCCGGGCGACGTGATCATCCATGTGCCGCACACGCACACGGCCTCGCTGATGGGGGGAGTACGAGCGGGCTGGCTGCGATGCCGCGTGGTGGATCCGAAGGACGGCTACCCGCCCTACAGTGCGTCCCCCACCGTGCGTTCCGCGAGCGCTTTCACTATCGGCGGGTCTGTTCCCGGCGTCCATGCAGAGACGATTGCCGATGAGGTTATCGGGATGTCTGAAGGTGTCCCGGGACAGTCTTTTGAACTGGGGCGTCACCCCGTAGTTCCCGGCGGCGAGCCGTTCGTGGTGGAGATCGCCTCCGGCTCCGGCTGGGATACGTGGACCGAGGTGGACTCGTTCGCAGGATGCGGTCCTGAGGACCGGGTCGTTGCCATCGACCGTACGGCCGGCCTGGTCCATTTCCCGCCGGCGGTGCGGGAGCCCGACGGCTCACTGCGCCATTACGGTGCCGTCCCGCCTGCCGGCAGCCCAGTCAGGGTTCCGCAGTACCGCACGGGCGGGGGACCGGCGGGTAACGTTGCTGCCAGGGCGCTTTCAGTGCTGCGATCCAGCATTCCCTTTGTCAACAGCGTTGAGAACCGCCGTGCCGCCCACGGCGGGGTGGCTCCGGAAACCATCGAACAGGCCAAGCTCCGGGGGCCCCTTGCGCTGCGGACCCGCGACCGGGCCATCACGGCCGAAGATTACGAACAACTGGCGAAGCGCGCCGCCCCGGATATTGCCAGGGTCCGGTGCATCCCGGCCAACGGTCCCGACGAAGCTGGCGGAGTCAGGGTGCTGGTGGTTCCGGCGGCCGTCCCGGACAAAGATCAGCGGTTGACCTTCGAGGATTTGGTGCCGGACGCACAGACGCTCTCTGTGGTCGCAGCGTATCTGGACGCACGCCGTCCGGTGGGTACCAGGGTCGTGGTGGAACCGCCGTACTACCGCGGGGTTACCGTCGTCGCCCAACTCACAACGCGGCCCAGGGTGTCGCGCGAGGCGCTGAAACGTAACGCGCTACGGGCGCTCTACGAGTATTTTGATCCAATCCGGGGCGGTCCGGACGGCGAAGGATGGCCGTTCGGCCGTCCTGTGCAGGCCGGCGAAGTGCATGCGGTGCTCCAGCGGCTCGCCGGAACCGAAATCGTGGACGAAGTGCTCGTGTTCGCTGCCGACCCCGTCACGGGCCGGCGCGGTGAGCCACAGCAACGCGTTGAACTGGAACGGAATGCGTTGGTGTTCTCCTTTGACCACCGTGTCCGGGTGACGGAAGGGGTCTGAGATGCGGGGCATGGTGGAGGGGCTGCCCAGCGCGGTGCCGCTGGCCGCCGGCCTGCCGGCCGTGCTGCAGGAAGACGCCTTCCTGCAGCGGTTCCTGCTCGCCTTCGACGACGCCCTAGCGCCGGTATTTACCACTCTGGACGGCCTCGACTCCTACCTCAATCCCAGCCTGGCTCCCGAAGACTTCCTGAATTGGCTGGCCGATTGGGTGGGGGTACGCCTGGACGAGTCATGGTCCACGGCACGGCGCCGCGACGTGGTGGCGCACGCGGCAGCAATCCACCGGCGACGGGGCACCGTTGCAGGGGTCGCCGACGCAGTCAGGCTCGCCGTCGGAGGTGTGGTGGGCGTCGAAGTTGAAGATAACGGCGGCACCACCTGGTCCTCGACGCCGGGCGCGGCATTGCCGGGCCGGTCCGCTGCGATGCTGCACATACGGGTTTACGCTGCTGCCCGGGAGGACGTGAACATCCGGCGCCTTGAGGGCATTGTCAATGCCGTGAAGCCCGCGCATGTTCCCCATACCTTGGAGATCGTGCCCGTGGTTGCCCCCGACGCACACGATTCCTGAGGAGCCCACGGTGCTGATCTGTGGAGACTGCAGCGCCCGCAACAACGACGGCGAGCGATTCTGCAGCAATTGTGGAGCCTACCTTGTCTGGCAGCGGACGCCCCCCGAGGCAGAAGAAGAACGCCCGGTCCGGACAGGCCCGAGCACCAGCTCAGGTCCAGACGTGACGACGGCGCAGCTTCCGATAGTTCCCGGGCCGTCGGATGCCCGGCACGCCGGATCATCGGGTGCTGGATCACCGGGTGCTGGAACACCGGTCACTGCGACCCGCGACCTGCAGGACCTCCCGTCCGACGGAGCGACGTCGGGGGCGCACGCGGCGGGCAACGCCCGTGTGACTGCTCCCGGGAGCATCGGAGTCACGGCGACGCGGGACGCCGCGACCCGCGGCGCCGGACCGGAAGAGCGCCAACCCGGGAGGGAGGGAGACCGCGTTCAACACAGGACCATGCCGCACGCACCGCAGGACGAACCGCCGCAGTTTCCGGGCGGACTCATCTGTCGCCGGTGCGGGGCGGGGAACAAGCCGGAAGTGAACTTCTGTCGACAATGCGGGGCGAGCCTGAAGGAAGCAGCTCCTGCACCGCCCGTTCCGCCATGGTGGCGGCAGATCCTGAGCCGCACGAAGCATCCTGCGCTGCCGGCAGGAACCCGGCCCAGATGGCGGAAGCAGAGGCACTTTCCCGCGGGGACCGTGTCGTTCCTCACGGTATTGGGACTATTTTGTGGCGTCGCCTACGTTGGCCGGGACGTGATCGCCGCGTCCGTGACGCGCGTCGTGGACGAAATCTGGGAGAAACCGATTTCTGTCCAGAACCCACAGGCGTCGAGCGCCGAGCGCGGACGCGGTGCGGAACGGGCATTCGACGGGTCTGTTCGCTCATGGGCGTCCGAGGGCCCCGCCAACGGCGGTGTTGACTACCTTGAGGCCGGTTTCGGCGTCCCGTTCCGCTTGACGTACGTGGTCATCACTTCCGTTGCGTCCGGGTCGGATCAAGACCCCGCCAAGGAACGGAGGCCGGTCAAGGTCGAGATCGTCGCCATCCGGAGCGACGGAGCCCAAGCCTCCCTCACTGTGGAACTGAGCGACAGCGTGTCCGGTCCCCAGAGTTTCTACTTTGGAGCGGACCAGACTTCCGCCGTGAAGCTTAGGATCCTGGAATCGGCCGGTCCGGAGGGGGGACACGTGTCCGTCGCGGACGTCCAGTTCGCTGGCCGGCGGTGACCTCCGTGCCCGAAAGTGCAGATGCCGCTGGCACACCCAGGGAATTCAGAATGAGGTCGTATCTCCTCTGCGCGCGTTCCGCTGCGGCGGGATCCCCGAGCCGCCGGAAGGTCTCGACCAAGGTTCGCCATGATTCGTCCCGCCAAGGATCAATTTCAACACTCCTGGTGGCTGCCGCGGCGGCATCGTCTGGATTGCCCAGATGGAGCTCCAGACCCGCCAGCGACGCCGCAGCTTCGGCGGCACGCAGGCGGTACCGTTCGCGGGTGGCGCTCACCCACTCCGCGGGGCCATCTTCCGGAAGCACCTCGCCGGTGTACAGCTGGACGGCGCGGCGGAGCTCTTCGGCGGCGGTGGCGTTGTCTCCCGCTGACCGTGCCAGTGATGCATCATGGATTGTCCGGTCGAAATCCGCGAGGTCGAACACTGATCCCTTGCCGAGTACCAGGGCATAGGCCTCGCCCTGCCGAACGAGGAGCTGCTGGCCGTCGGCTTGTCCCTCAGGCTGGAGAGCTCCCCGCAAACTGGACACACTCACCTGCAACGCATGAAGCGCCGAGGCTGTGTCCAGGTCTGGCCACAGGATCCCCGCAAGCCGTTCGCGGTGAATCGGGCGGCCGGCATTCAGTGAAAGAATCCGCAGCACGGTCCGTGCCTGGGGCCGCACTCTGGACAGGTTCACGCCAGCTCCGTCACTGAGGAGCGCAAATCCGCCGAAACAGCCTATCTGTAGGGCTGGCAGGGCCGAGCAGTCGGCTACCTCAACTACCGGAGCGCCGACGTACCGGTCCGCGCGGCGGGCCGCCGGCTCAGGACGGGGCAGGGCGCACCGGGCCGCGAGCGCCGGCGGTGCCGGCAACATCCACGTCCAGGGGCGGCATACCAATCCGGCCGACATGCCGGTCTCGCGTGCCACATTCATCAGTTCGCCATAGTGCTCCGGCCACTGCACCGCCACGGCCGCGTAGGCGACCGCCAGGGCGCCGGGAACACCCGCCGCCCGCGCGAACGCCTCCGCGGAACGCGACTCCTCCGTGGCAGCCGGCAGGTCCATCGTGGCACTGACGAGGGCCTGCGCCGACTGCGCCCAGGCTTCCAGTGCCCCGGCATCGAGACGCCGGAATCGTCCGGCCAGCGCATCGAACGCCGGGATATCCGGGTGTCCCGCGCGCCACTGCATCAGGGCTGCGGAAGCGGCCACTAACGCCGCACCCCAGTCATCGCCCCGCCGCTCGCAGCTGTCAATGATCGTCCGGACGGCGTCCTGGGAACTGGAAGATCCCGCCAGGCCGGCCTGGACACCCTGCGCCACGCGGGCCAGCCACGTGAAACCGCGGCGTTCTGCCTGCCGTTGGACGGCGTCCAGTTCGGCGGCAGGTCCGCCAGGGCCCGAATCAGCCGATTCCGGCCCAAATACTGCCAGCGCAAGCTGTGCGGCGAGCGCGGCGCCCGGGTCGTCGTCGAGCAGTCCGGCACACCGCCGCAGCGGCGGGAGGGAGGAGCATTGATCTCCGGCCAGAAGGTAGGCCAGCCCCTTGGCCAGAAATTCCTGAGGCCGGCGGGGATCGCCCATGGATCGGGCCACGCCGCCAGGATTGCCCCGGGTCGCGTCCCGCAAGCCGTGTGCCGGGCCGGGGCCGTTGGCGGGCGCGCCGCCGGCCCACAAGGCGGCCGTCAGCTGAAGGTTCCGGGCCAGTGCAAGCCACTCGGGATCGCTGGTTAGGGCGGGGACCTGCGCGGCGGTTCTGTAGGCGGCTGCCACACAGCCGTCGTCGACGAGCTGCCGTGACGAGGCCAACGCAAACGCGGCATCATCATGCACGGCCGGCCGTGGAAGAAGGGCGGCCCATGCGCACGCACCAGGCTGGATGGCTGCGTTCCGCGCCCTGTGCAGAAGGCCGCGCACCTTCTCCCACTCCTGGCCTTCTGCCAGGACCTGCAGTGCCGGGCCGAAGGCTCCCTCCTGTTCCAGGATCATCGCCGTGCGCTCACGTGTGCCGTGCGGCAGGCCGCGCTCCGCCTCGATTAGCGCCGCAACGAAATATTGCCGAAGCACCTCAGGTGCCCGCACCGTTGCCCCGCCATCCTCGCTCGAAACGACACCGATCTGTTCAAGGCGCTCCAGCAGTTGACGGCTGTCACGGCGCTCAAGGAGCGCATCGCAGCGGGACGGAGTGAGCACGTCGAACAGGCAGTTGTGGCGAAGCAGCAGTTCCATGTCCTCTGACACACCGGCGAGGAAATGGTGTGTCAGGTAGCTCGTGACGTACTGCGGCGCCGGGCCGAGCGACTCGGCCGCGCGCCTGCGTTCCACCTCGGAACGGTTCTTCGTTGCCAGATGAAAGAGGTGCAGCGCCGCGGCCCAGCCATCTGTCCTCAGCGCCAGGTTCAGCGTCCCCGCCGGGCTCAGGGGCTGTTTGTACATATGTCGGAAAAGCTGGTCCACTTCAGTGGCGCGAAAGCGCAGGTCATCACCGGAAACTGTCACAGCGGCGGGGAGCTCGGATCTGGCAAGATTGAACGGTGGCGGGCGGCGGCTGCCCACGAGGAAGTGAACCTGCGGTGAGTTCAGGGCGAGCAGCCGCTCAAGTTCCGACTCCGCGCAGGTATGGGCAAGCGCATGCAGGTCATCCACGACGAAGACGAGCGGCTTATCAAGCCGGCCGGCCATGAGTTCCATTTCGGCGAATGACCGGGGCGACGCCTCGTCTGCAGCCAGGGCGAGGGCGGCGGCGAATCGGGTGAGCATCCGGCCCGGTTGCGCGTCACGCGGGCTCGACCGGAACCACGCCACCGTGGAGGACCGGTGCGCCGCCCATTGCGCCAGGAGAGTCGTTTTACCCGTTCCGGGCGGTGCGATCACGAGTCCTAGCCTCGCGCTTGGGGTGCCCTCAACGCACGGGATCAGGCGGGGGCGCAGAAGACCTTGGACTTCCGGGCCCTTCAGGAAATATCCATGCTGTGTGGGTGCCATACCGTCCTGCTTCCCCCGGAAGGATTGCGTCCCAGCGTGGCTTATAGTGTAGGACTCATCCGTCCAGTGAATCGAGCACCCGCCGGCTTTCCCCGACAATTCGACTCTCGATCCGGGCCGCTGACGAGTCCCGGGGTCGACGTGAGCGGGAGCATCCGCCGGCACTTCCTGTTAGCGCCCTGGGCGCCGCGAACATGGATTGGCGCGTGCCGGACCGCTGCTTGTGTACAGACAGTTCTGTCTGGTAGCTTCGTTCACAGTGTGGACGCTTGCACCCACTGACGCATGTATCCGGCGAACCAATTCTGAGAGCGAGGCCCACATGCAGCCACTGGCCGGAAAGACGGTACTGATCACTGGCGGCACCGGCGGGATCGGCAAGGCCACGGCTCTGGGTCTGGCCGCGCGGGGTGCGCGGGTAGCCATCACAGGACGTGATGCTGACCGCGCTGCCCGGGCAGCGGCGGAGATCCGCGCTGTGGCCTCGGCACCTGTCGAGGTCTTCCTCGCAGACCTCTCCTCCCAGCAGGAGGTCCGCCGCCTGGCCGCCGATGTGCTGCAAAGCCTGGACCGCCTCGACGTACTGGCCAATAACGTCGGCGGTTTCTGGAACACCCGCCGGGTCACCGTTGACGGACTCGAGTACACCTTTGCCCTTAACCACCTCGCGCCGTTCCTGCTCACCAACCTTCTCCTGGAGCGGTTGAACGGGAGCGGACCGGCCCGTGTCGTGACGGTCTCGTCGGGCGCCCAGTCCATGGGGCGCATGGACTTCACGGATTTGCAGGCCGAACGCTCCTATTCAGGGCAGCGGGCCTACAACCAATCGAAACTGGCCAACGTCCTGTTCACTTACGCACTTGCCGCCCGGCTCCACGGCACCCGAGTCACCGCCAACGCGCTGCACCCCGGCGTGGTGGCAACGGCGTTCGGAGCCGAGGATCCGGGCCCGCTGCAGGGGTTCCTGACGCCGCTCGTCCAGCGGTGGATGAAAACTCCGGAGCAAGGTGCCCAGACATCCATCCATCTCGCCTCGGCGCCCGAACTTGAAAACGTCACGGGACAGTACTTCGCCGACAGCACACCCAAGAAATCATCAAAACGCAGTTACAGCCAGGCCGATGCTGACCGTCTTTGGCAGGTCAGCGCGGCTCTGGTCGGCCTCGAATCCGATTCAGAAAGAAGCACAAACCTTCCATGACTCCACCCCGCACCCTCGTCCTCGTTGCCCACCCTGATCTGGCAGCGTCCCGGATCACCGCACACCTCACCACCGCCATCAGGGACATGGAACGCGTCACTGTCCACGACCTCTCCGCCGCTTACCCGGACCGCCGGATCGATGCCGTCCGGGAGCAGGAGTTGCTGCGCGGGCACGACACGATCGTCTGGCAGTTCCCGTGGCACTGGTACTCTGTGCCAGGGATCCTGAAAGAGTGGATGGACCGGGTGCTCACGTACGGCTTCGCTTATGGAGCGGGAGGCGACGCGCTGCATGGAAAGCGGCTCCAGCTGGTCCTGTCGACCGGAGGGCCGGAATCCTCCTACGCTCCCGGGGGCCACAACCGCTTCACCATGGACGAACTCCTGCGCCCCCTAGACGCCACCGCGCACCTGTGCGGACTGGACATGGCGGAGCCGCTCGTCCTGCACGCGGCCCCGCGGGTGGACGCCGACGAACTCGAGCGCCACGCTGCCCGGTACCGTGCACTGTTGACCCCCGCGGTGGCCGTCGCCGGACTCTAGCGGCGATCCGGCGCGCTGGTCAACAGGGGCTCAGACGGCCCAGGCGGCGAACATGAGGGCCAGGGCGGCGGCCCCCACGACCTCTACCGCGGTGTCGGCAACGTCCCGGAAGGCGGCAGCACGGCGCCCCCGCAGACCCCCGGGGTGTGATCGGAACGCGGCAGGCACAAACCGGCCGCTGGATCCCGCCCGGACTTGCAGGATCAGCCGGAGGGCCCACAGCACACTGGCCAGGCCAAAGACCACGGCCAGCGCGGAAGCCACAGCCGGCACCAGGGCCGGCTGAACGCTCCACCCGTGGGCCGGTGCCGCCAGCGCAGCGGCTGCCGAGGCGCCGTGGTGGGGTGCCGGGACCGGGCGATCCAGCGCTGATGGAATCGCTCCGGACGGAGGGACCGGCCAGAAACCCGCTGCGGCAAGCATGAATACCATCGATGCCATGGCCGCGGCATGGTAAATAAGTTTCACGCGTCCCACCGTTGACTTATCGTCCCTGGCACGCACGCGGCGGGAAACGGCCTGGAGCATGAACCACCAGGCCCCGACGGCAAACAGGAGCACTTGCGGCAGGAGGGGCCACTGGCTCCCCGGCACAAGCATGAGAGCCATCGCCGCCGTCATGAGGGCCTGCAGCACCGAGCTGGTCCGGGCCGCCGGGCCGGGGACCGTCACGGCACGGAACGCCGCGTACAGCGTTGCCGCCAGCAGCAGCACCGCCACTATCCAGCGCAGGGCCTCGTTCGCCATCATGGCTGCACTGTCATGGCAGTTCTGTCACAGCTGCTCGTCGTGGTGGATCCGCTCGCCGAGTTCCCGCAAGGGGTTCGCGCTGCCGCTCCACTGCTGGGCGATGAACTCTGCGGCGATGGATACGGCCGTTTCCTCGGGGGTGCGGGCGCCCAGATCGAGGCCCACGGGGCTGTGGAGCCTGGACAGCTCGGCCTCGCTCAGCCCCGCCTCACGCAGCCGTGCCATTCTGTCCTCGTGCGTGCGCCTGGATCCCATTGCGCCGATAAAGGCCACCGGGCCGCCGCGCAGTGCAACCTCAAGGACGGGGATATCGAACTTCGGATCGTGGGTCAGGACGCACAGCACGGTCCTGGCATCCAGCAGTCCTTGGGCAAACTGGTCGCTCAGATAGCGGTGCGGCCACGCGTTGATGACCTCGGCGGCATCGGGGAATCTCGCGGGCGTGGCGAAGACAGGGCGTGCATCGCAGACGGTCACCCGGTACCCAAGGAAGGCGCCGAGCCGTGCCAGTGCCGCGGCGAAGTCGATGGCGCCGAAGACGATCATTCGCGGCGGCGGAGCATAGCTGGCGAAGAAGACGCGCATGCCAGTGTCGAGCCGCTCGCCGTCGACACCGTAGGTGAGGATTCCCGTCCGCCCGGCTGCGAGGAGGCCCTGGGTGTCATCGCCCACCGCGTGATTCGTCCGCTCCGAACCCAGGTCGCCCTCAAACCCTTCCGGCCTGACGATGAGGTGCCGCCCCACCCGGCTGGCATCAGGGTGTTCGATGACCGTGGCGACGCCCACCCGCCGCCCTGCGGCGATGTCCTGAGCGACGTCGTCGAGCTCGGCAAAGTGCTGCCGTGAGACAGGTTCGACGAAGATGTCGATGATCCCCCCGCAGGTCAGGCCCACCGCGTAGGCGTCGTCGTCGCTGATCCCGTAGCGCACCAGGGCGGGCCCGCCCTCGTCCTTGACCTGGCTGGCCAGCTCGTAGACGGCACCCTCAACGCAGCCGCCGGAGACGGAGCCCACGGCCTCGCCGTCGGCCGTCACCAGCATGGCCGCTCCGGGGAGTCTGGGCGCGGATTTGAAGGTGCTCACGACAGTGGCCAGGCCCGCCGTGGCGCCTCTCCGCCAGTCCGGCAACATGGCCGCGAGGACATCGCGCATCGGCGCTCCTCAGAGCCTTCCGCACAGGCGGAGCAACCGGAACGCCGAACGCCGGCCGGCCCAGTAGGCGATGCACGCCACCACGGCGACGACGCCGAGGACCTTCGCCGGGTTGGACAGCTGGTCCGCCGCGATGCCCTTGGCAAGGCTCAGGGCATCCAGGCTGCCGGCCGGTGCGGCCTGCCGCCCCGCGCCGGCGGAACCCGCGCCGGCGGAACCGGCGCCGGCGGCTCCGGCTTTCGCGGGCCCGGCGGGCAGCGAAGGTGCCGCCGCCTCCGTCGGGCCTGCAGCGGAACCTACAGCAGAACCGGGAGCAGAAACCGCAGCCGACGCGGGGACCGGTTCCGGCACAGCTACCGGGGCGGCTGGAGCTCCTTCTGCCAGCATGGCCTGCAGGTTGTCGGCAAAGAGGGCCATCATTTGTTCCGTGACGCTGCCGATCACGCCCTTGCCCATGGCAGCGGCCTTTCCGGACAGCGCGAGATCCGCGCTGACGGACCCCCGTGTGGCCATGCCGGCTTCGGCCAGTACCAGGGTCACGGTCGCCTCAGCGGTGCCCTGTCCGCGGGTCTCCTGGGCCTTGCCGCCGAGGACGGCGCGGTGTTCTGCCGCATTGCGTTCGATGACGTTCAGCAAGCCCTTGTACTGCATGGTTACCGGGCCGAGCTTTACCGTCATGCCCACCTGGTAAGCGTCCTCGGAAAGTTTGTTCAGTATTTTGGCTCCGGGAAGGCATCCCGCCACCCGCTCAAAGTCCATGAGCGTGTCCCACACCCGGTCTATCGGTGCGACTACTGAGAACGTGCTGTCAATCTGCATAAGCTGGTCCCTTGCCTCTCGTTCGTATGTACCGCTGATCCGAAACCTGGCCGTTGCCGCGAATTGCGGCCGCCACCTCTGCCAAAGCCCTGTAGCTGTGACCGCTGACGAAGGCGTCGCAGTAGGGTAGTGCCGCCGCCATGCCGCCCACGAGGGGCTCGTACTGCGGCGCCGCCTTGCGGGGATTCACCCAGATGATCCTGTAGGCGAGCCTGCGCAGGCGGGCCATCTGGGCCGCCACCTGCTCCGGATCCTCGTCGGCCCAGCCGTCAGAAAAGATCACCACCACCGCGCCCCGCGCCAGTCCGCGGCGGCCATGCTCGTCGACAAAGCGCCGGAGGCTTTCCGCGATCCGGGTTCCGCCGGCCCAGTCCGGCGCGGAGGCAGCGGCCCGGGCCAGTGCCTCGTCGGGATCCCTCAGGGCGAGCTGCCGCGTCAGCCTGGTCAGCCGCGTGGAGAAAACGAAGGCCTCGGCCCCGGCGCCGGCCACCGCCCCCTGCAGGAGGGACACGAAGATGCGGGCGTAGGGTTCCATCGAGCCGGAAACATCGCACAGCAGCACCAGTTTGCGGCGCTGCTTGCGACGGCGGGCATACAGCAGCCGTGGAGCGTCCGAACCGGACCGCCTTGCGGCGCGGACCGTCGCCCGCACGTCCAGCCGCGCGGTGCTGTGCGCCGAGGCTCGTGTACGCCGGCTTAGGCGGAGCGGTGTGGCCAACAGCAGCGCCGCTGCCAGCCGACGCACCTGCGCGACTTCCTCGGGCGAGAGTTCGGCGAAGGATGTTTCGTGCAGGTGTTCGTCCGCGGACGCCATGGCCAGGACGGCCTCCTGCCCGGCGCGGCCGGGCTCGGTGGTGCTGTCCCGGCCCGGGGAGGCCACGTGCGGCTGCCGGTGCGTGCCGGGGGTGCTGGCAGGTGCGGTGCCACGGGCCCGGGCGTCCGGCGCTGCGGGGCGGGTCCGGGTATCAGGCCCGGGCGGCGGCACTGCCGGGCCGGCCGGGCTCCCGGGGCGGGCCGGGGCGGCGAACCCGCGGAAGACGGCTGCGAAGACGGCATCGAACAGGGGCAGTTGCTCGCGCGCGGACACGAGCACCACACGGCAGGTCCAGTACAGCTGGTCAAGCCCGGCCGGCGGAATCAGGTGGAGCGCCTCGGCAAGCCGGGCGGCCCGGTCCGGCGACGTGGTCAGGCCGGCCCTGCGGATGGCCGTGACAAACGCGGCGGACAAGGCGGCTGCCTCGACGCGCGGCGGCTGCGGCCCCGCGGCCCGGGTCTCGTCAGCCATCGGTGCCCTCCACAAGCCAAGCTGCCCCGCGGGAGCCGACGAGTTCGAGGTCGTCGCGGTTCTTGACGATGGATCCCCATGTTTGCTCGGCGGTCCCGGGGTCGATGTGTTCAACTCCCAGCACGGCGAGGGCGGAGACCCAGTCGATTGCCTCGGAAATGCCGGGCGGCTTGGCCAGGTCCAGGGTACGCAGCCGGGTAATGACGGCCGCTGCCTGGAGGGCCAGCGGGCCGCTGCTGGCCGGCACCCGGCGGCGCACGATTTCGGCGATCCGGGCGGGACCGGGATAGTCGATCCAGTGGTACAGGCAGCGGCGGGTGAGTGCGTCGTGGAGGTCGCGCGTCCGGTTGGACGTGAGGATCACGATCGGGGGATGGGTGGCGCGGATGGTGCCCAGCTCAGGGATGGTGACCGCGGCCTCGGCCAGCAGCTCAAAGGTGAAGGCCTCGAATTCGGCGTCTGCGCGGTCGATCTCGTCCAGAAGCAGCACGGCAGGCCGCGGCCCGGGATGCTCAAGCGCCTGCAGGAGCGGCCGCCGCAGCAGGTACTGGGGCGCGAACAGGTCGGTTTCCGTGACGGCAGCATCGCGTACCTCGGCCAGCCGGATGCCGAGTAGCTGGCGCTGGTGGTTCCATTCGTAGAGCGCCTCACCGGCGTCGATACCCTCATAGCACTGCAGCCGGTACAGCGGTGTGTCGAGGAGCTCGGCCAGGGCCTTCGCCGCCTCGGTCTTCCCTACTCCCGCCTCGCCCTCCAGCAGGATGGGTTGCGGCAGGCGGACGGCCAGGAACAACGCCGTCGCCAGCCCGACGTCGGCAAGGTAGTTGTTGCGGTCCAGTGCGGCCATCAGTGACGGGACGTCCGGGACCCGGCGCCGCACGTCCTCTTCCGCGCCGGCCCGCGCCGCCGTCGTCATCTGACCCCCTGCAGCCCATCGAGGAGCCGCCGATAGTCCTCCTCGGTGTCCACGTCCAGGGGGACGGGGCCCGGCGTCCGGACCTCGACGACGTCATCAGCCCGTTGTTCGAGGAGCTTCCAGACTGCTTTGTCCCCGTGGAGAGCGGCCAGCTCCGGGATCAGCCGACGGGCAAATGCCAGCGGGTGGCCCACGCCGTCGTCGTAGCGGCACACCGCGATGCCGGCCCGGGCAACCTGGGCAGTTTGCGCGGTGCCCGCGGCAGTGCCGGCGGCGGCAGCGGCCCCGGATCCTGCTGGCTGGAGGGCGTCGAGCACGGCCCGGACGCTTGCGGCGCTGACACCGGGCTGATCACCGAGCAACAGGACCACGGCATCCGTGTCCGGGCGCACGGCGGCCAAGGCGGCGGCGATCGAGGACGCACACCCGTCGCCGAAGTCCGGATTGAGCACCACGTCGCAGCCGCTGGTGTCGACGGCACGCTGCACCTCGGCCGCAGCTGCGCCCAGGGCCAGTACCGTCTGGCTGAAGGCGCAGTTGTGGACGGTCGCCAGGACGGCATCCAGCAGAACCCCTGAGCCGTAGGGCAGGAGCTGCTTGGGCCGGCCAAGGCGGCGGGAGGCCCCCGCGGCGAGGATGATGCCTGCTGTCCGGGAACCGGGGCTACCGCCCGGGCGCAGGGGTTGTCGCAGGGGTTCAGGTCGCGAGGGCATAGCGCTCCGGATCCTTGCGGAAGGCGGCCCTGCAACCGGGCGAGCAGAAATAGACCTTGACCCCGTTGTAGTCCAGATGCAGGGAGGACTCGACGGCCGGGACGGACATGCCACATACCGGATCCACCGCGGTGGCCGGCACTGGCTCCGCGGCGGTGCCGGCCACGGGCGGGGCGGCGCGCCGCGCCTTGGACCGTTCCCCGACCAGCTGGGCCAGGATTGACAAAGCGATCTCTCCGGGCGTCCGGGCACCGAGCCGCAGTCCGGCCGGCGTGTAAACCCGCTGTCGCAGCTCGTCATCGACGTCGAGGGACTCCAGCACGGCGGCGCCGCGTGTCCCGCTGGCCACGAGGGCCACATAGGGGACGCCCGCGCGCAGGGCCGCCTCCAAGGCACCCTCCTCCGCCTTGCCGTGCGAGGCGACAACCAGTGCCGCGTCATCGCGGCGCGGGTCCGCGGAGTCGCCGTCCGTGAGTTCGACGTCCAGGCCGACGCCGGAGCCGAGCGTTGCGAGGGCCTGCGCCACCGGCGTCGTGCCCACCACCAGGACCCGGGGCGCCGGGATCCGCGGCTGGAGGAAAATCTCGATCGCGCCGCCGCTGAGGCACGGGTTGGAGACCTCGACGGCGCCTTCCTCGGCGGTGCGGGACGGTTCTCCGGGCAGCACCCGCAACAACAGCGGCTCCTGGGAGGCCAGAACCTGCAGGCTGTACTCGCGCACCGAGGCCTCGACGCAGTTTCCGCCCACAAAGCCCTGGATCTCCCCGGAGGGCAGCACCAAGGCCGTGTCCCCGGCGTGGGCGCTCGTGGGATGCTGGGCGCGGACCACCGTGGCGTGGACGAACGGTTCACGGCGGCCGGCGAGTTCTTCCGCCCTGGCGGCCAGGGCCTCTGCGACGGTGGGCATCAGATCGGCGGCCTCGGCCGGCCCTGCATGGCAGCCCAGACACGGGCCGGTGTGCAGGGCATGTCCATATGCGTGACGCCGTACGGCGCCAGGGCGTCGACGACGGCGTTGACGATCGCCGGCGGTGAGCCGACAGTGGCGGACTCGCCGATGCCCTTGGCCCCGATCGGGTGGTGCGGGGACGGCGTGACGGTAAATCCGGTCTCCCAGTCCGGTACCTCCATGGCCGTGGGAATCAGGTAGTCCATGAAAGACCCGCCGAGGCAGTTGCCGGCCTCGTCGAACTCGATGATCTCCATCAGGGCCATGCCGACGCCGTCCGTCAGTCCGCCATGCACCTGGCCCTCGATGATCATCGGGTTGATCCTCGTGCCGCAGTCATCCACCGCGATGAAGCGCCGCACCTTGACCTGTCCGGTGCCGGGGTCGACGTCGACGACGCAGATGTAGGCTCCGAACGGGAAGGTGAGGTTGGGCGGGTCGTAGGTGACCTCGGCATCGAGGTTGCCGTCCACGCCCTCGGGCAGCGCCACGGTGCCGTGGGCGCCCATGGCGATCTCGGCAATGGTCTTCCCGGCGCTGGGGTCGCCCTTGACGAACCAGCGGCCCTTTTCCCACTCAAGGTCCTCCGGGCGGGTCTCGAGCATGGCCCCGGCGATCAGCCTGGCTTTCTCCCGCACCTTCCGGGCGACAAGGGCCACGGCGCCGCCGCTGACCGGCGTCGAACGGCTGCCGTAGGTGCCGAGACCGAACGGGGTCTGGTCCGTGTCCCCGTGCACCACATCGATGTCCTCCGGCGGGATGCCGAGCTCCTCGGCCACGATCTGCGCGAACGTGGTCTCGTGGCCCTGACCCTGGCTTTGCACCGAGAGGCGCACCACGGCCTTGCCGGTGGGGTGGACACGCAGCTCGGCGCCGTCGGCCATGCCAAGGCCCACGATGTCGAAGTGCTTCCGGGGGCCGGCGCCCACGACCTCCGTGAAGAACGAGACCCCGATGCCCATGAGTTCCCCGCGTTCGCGCTTTTCGGCCTGCTCGCGCCGGAGGTCCACATACCCGGCCAGCTGCATCGACAGCCGCATCGCGGCCTCGTAGTTGCCCGAGTCGTAGACCCAGCCGGTCTTGTTGGCATAGGGGAACTGCTCCGGCTTGATGAAATTCTTGAGCCGCAGCTCCGCCGGGTCCATGTCCAGCTTACGGGCCAGGATGTCGACCATCCGCTCGACCAGGTAGACGGCCTCGGTGACGCGGAACGAGCACGCATACGCCACCCCGCCGGGCGCCTTGTTGGTGTAGACGCCGGTGACGGAGCAGTGGGCGGCCTGAAGGTCGTAGCTGCCGGTGAAGATGGAGAAAAAGCCGGCCGGGTTCTTCGTGGGCTGGGCGGTGGCGTTGAACGCTCCGTGGTCGGCCAGCACGTGGGTGCGCAGGGCAAGGATCTTGCCGTCCTTGGTCGCCGCGATTTCGCCCTGCATGATGTAGTCCCGGGCGAACGAGGTCGACATCAAGTTCTCCGAGCGGTCCTCCACCCATTTGACCGGGCGGCCGGAGACGATCGAGCCCACGACGGCGAGGATGTAACCCGGGTAGATGCCCACCTTGTTGCCGAAGCCGCCGCCGATATCGGGGGAGACGATCCGGATCTTGTGCTCGGGGATGCCGGCGACAATCGCGAACAGGGTCCGGTGGGCGTGCGGGGCCTGGGTGGTTTCGTAGAGGGTCAGTTTGCCGTTGACGGCGTCGAAGTCGGCGACGGCGCCGCAGGTCTCCATCGGTGCAGGGTGGACCCGCGGGTACACCACCTCCTGGCTGACCACGACGTCGGCGGACGCGAACACCGCATCGGTTTCGGCTTTGTCGCCCATCTCCCAGTCGAAGATCCGGTTGTCCGTCCGGCCCTCGATCTCGTCCCGGATCACCGGGGCGTCCGGGTCCAGCGCCTTGCGGGCATCCACCAGCGGGGGAAGGACATCGTATTCGACGTCGATCAGCTCCAGGGCGTCCCGTGCGGCGTACCGGTCCTCGGCCACGACGAACGCGACCTCCTGCCCCTGGAACCGGACCTTGTCGGTGACCAGGACGGCCTGGACATCCGCGGAGAGCGTCGGCGCCCACGCCAGCTTCAGGCCCAGAAGGTCCTTGCCCGTAATGACTGCCACCACCTTTGGATGGGCCAGGGCGTTGGTGGTGTCGATGGACACGAGCCGGGCGTGCGCCACCGGGGCCCGCAGGATGGCGCCGTGCAGCATGCCGGGCAGCACGATGTCGTCCACGTAGTGGCCCTTGCCGCGCACGAAGCGCGGATCTTCCTTCCGCTGGATGCGGCCATAGCCGATCGGGCGGTCCGCGTCGCCGGCGGCCGGGTTTGACGGCCGGTCATGGATGACGGTCATGCCTTCACCTCCGTGTCCTCTGCCGCGGCGTCCTCTGCCGCCGCTGCATCGTCCGGGCCGCTGCCGGCAGGATGGGCGGCGGCCCACTGCACCGAGCGGACAATCGTTGCGTAACCCGTGCACCGGCAGATCTGGCCGGAAATGGCCTGCCTGATCTCGGCGTCGTCGGGGTGCGGATTCTTATCCAGCAGCGCACGGGCGGTGAGCATCATCCCGGGGGTACAGAAGCCGCACTGCAGCCCGTGCTCCTCCATGAAGCCCTGCTGGACAGGGTCGAGGGTGCCGCCGGTGGCCAGTCCCTCGACGGTGCGGATGTCGTGCCCCGCGGCCATGGCGGCCAGGACAGTGCAGGACTTGACCGGCTGCCCGTCCATCAGGACCACGCACGTCCCGCAGTTGCTCGTGTCGCAGCCCCAGTGCGTACCCGTGAGGCCCAGGACTTCGCGGATGTAGTGGACCAGCAGCACGCGGGGCTCAATCTCGCTCGTGACGTCGCTGCCATTGACGGTCATGCTGATCTGCATGGCGTTCAGCCTTCCTGCATCTGGGCGGCGCGGGCGCAGGCCCGCCGCAGTACCCGCCGGGTGAGCTCATCGGCGAGATGCCGCTTGTAGTCGACCGGGCCGCGCTGGTCCGGTACCGGATTGCAGGCTGCTGCCGCCAGCCTGCCGGCCTCGGCGAACAGCTCCTCGTCCGGACGATTGCCGCGGAGCACGGCCGCGGCTTCGGCCACCGTGTGGTCAAGGCCCAGGGCCGTGAGACCGATGGCGGCGTCCTCAACAGACCCGTCAGCGGCGAGGGAGACGGCTGCGCCGGCGGCGCCGACGGCCCAGTCTCCCACCCGGCGTTCGACCTTCTCATAGGCGCTACCCGAGCGGGGACGGATGGGGAACCTGAGTTCGGCGAGCAGCTCATCCGGCCCGACCGCCGTTTCATAGGGTCCGCGGTGGAACTCGGACATGGAGACAATGCGCTCGCCGCCCGGCCCGCGGATCACTGCCTGGGCAGCCAGGACATCACAAACGGTGGAGAGGTCCTCGGCTGGATCGGCCTGGCAAAGTGAGCCGCCGATAGTGCCGCGGTTGCGCACCACGGGATCGGCGATCACCAATTCCGCATCCCGCACTAGGGGGAACAGGGTGGCAACCTCGTCCGACTCCAGCAAGGTGGTGTGGCGGGTCAGGGCGCCAACCCTCAGCTTGTCGCCGTCCCGAAGAATGAAGTCCAGCTCGTAGAGGTCGTTGATGTCGATCAGCCATTCGGGCCGGGACAGACGCAGCTTCATCATCGGCAGGAGGCTGTGGCCGCCGGCCACCACGCGCGAATCCGGGCCGTAGCGGGCGAGAAGTTCCAGCGCGTTGTCCACCGTGGTGGCGCGCACGTAGTCAAATGGAGCCGGAATCTGCATAGTCCCTACCTCACTCCGAAGTGCCGGCGGCATGGTGTAGCGGTTGTCGAGCGCCGGATTGAGGTCAGTCTTGCCCCGGGTGAACCGGAGTGTCAATATCGTCATAAGCGAAAGGTTATGAAGCCGTGGCGATGACATTGGGACAGTTGCGCACGTTCGCCCTGGTAGCCAAGCTGGGTTCACTTCACGCCGCCGCGGCTCACCTTGGAGTCAGCGAACCCGCCGTTTCGACGGCGCTCGCAGCCCTGCGGCAGGACCTTGGCGACCCGCTGTTTGTGCGCGCCCATGGCGGGATCGCGCTGACCCCCGGCGGCCGGGCACTTGCCGACTACGCCCAGGACATCGTGGGCCTTGCAGACAAGGCCCGGTGGGAGGTAGCGCACGCCCAGACCGAGACCGGGCGCCTGAAGATCGTGGCGACCGCGCCGTTTGCGGAGCACGCTGCCGGGCGGTTGCTGGACCTTTTCACCCGCCGGGTTCCCGGCGCCGTCGTCGATGTGGTCGTGGAGGATGCGGAGGACATTGCGCCGCTGATGCTGGAACGCGTCTATGACATCGCCCTGGGTGCACGGCCCGCCGCCGCCAACGGTACAGCTCTCAACGGTACCGGCGACGTCGGCCTCGATTCTGTCGCTTTCCTGCGGTACCAGCGGGTGGTCGTGGCGGCCGCCGGGCATGCCCTCGCCTCGCTCCACGGGCCGGTCGCGTTGGCCGAACTGCTGGCCAGGCCGTGGTTTGCCGGCCCCGCCGGCATCCAGGCGGCCAGCGAGGAGGGCCGCTGGCTGGCCGCCCAGGGGGTGGCGCCGGAGATCGTCCGGCTGAGCAGCGAAACGGAGGCCCTGGCCGCCGTCAGGGCGGGTGAAGGAACCATGATGGCGCTCGGACACATTGTCCGGGCTGAAATCCGCAGCGGCGCACTGGTCCGGGTGCCGGTGGCCGGGACGCCGGTCGCCGGACTCTGGTGGGCCAGTACCCTGGACCGCCGCCGGGCCACCACCATGGCGCGGACCCTGCAAAGGTTTGCCGCCACTGCCGATGCGACCGCGGCCATGGTCGCTCCCGGCGGTTCGCGGGGGCTGGAACGGCGGGGGTCCAAGTTCCACGTGGCGCTCTGGAGCTCAGGCGCCTGACGCTGTGTCGCGTTGCGCAACGCCGGGCCGGGTGCTAACCCTTGAGGGTTAGACGATCCATTCACCCCGCGAGAAGGAGTAGCAATGACGTTGTCCCGAGACGAAGACAGCTCACTGCGGCATTGGAGCAGTCGACTCATCCAGGCCTTGCAGATCCTCGACCTGGAAGTCGACCACGACAAGATCGTCCAGGTCGCCGATGAATCCGTCAAAGCCGTTGGACCGCATGCGGATGCCATCAGCGCGTTCATCGTGGGCTACGCTGCCGGCACCGCATCCACCAACGGCCGCAAGGGCACCCAGGAGGCCGTGCACGCCGCGGCGAACAAAGTCATTGAGCTCTGCGAGCATGGCGAGTCCGGCGGTCCGGACGAAGAGGGCTGGACCAAGCGGGCCCAATAAGCAGGCCCAGCAACGCTTCTGCCGCAGGCTGGCCCAATAAGCGGGCCCAGTAGCGCCTCTGCCGCAGGCTGGCCGCCGTCTGGGCCGAGTGCCGCGGGCTGAGTCGGCCGAACAGGACCCGATCCCGGATAGGGCCGCGTTCCCATCGGGGCCGCGGCCTTTCCGTTGCCCGGATCCGTACCGTGGGACATGCTCAGCGGTGGTGCCCGGGGGTGGGCATAGTGGTGTTATGTCCAGTGGCCGGGGCCGGGACTGGGCATGTCCCGTGGCCCCGGCCTGGGCACGCGTGCGCTTAGGGCGAGGTGATCCTGGCAGGGACCGCCGCCGCGCCGTCCGGCGTCTGGTCCAAGCTGGGCTCGAGCCGGACAATGACCGCCTTCGAGATCGGGGTATTGCTGCCCTCGGCCGTGTGGTTGAGCGGGACGAGCACGTTGGCCTCGGGGTAGTAGGCCGCCGCGCAGCCGCGTGCCGTGGGATACGCCACCACGCGGAACTTGCGGACCACACGCTCCTCGCCGTCCTTGTGCACGCCGCGGATGTCCACGTACTGCCCGTCAGCAAGGCCGAGTTCGGCGATGTCGTCCGGGTTCACGAACACCACATGGCGGCCCTTCTTGATGCCCCGGTAGCGGTCGTTGTGCGAGTAGATGGTGGTGTTGAACTGATCGTGGGAGCGCATACTCTGCAGGATCAGGGTGCCCGCCGGCCGGTCGACAAGTTCGAGGTCGTTGACCGTCAGCACGGCCTTGCCGGTGGGAGTGGGGAACGTGCGGGAGTCGCGGGGGCCGTTCGCGAGGACAAAGCCGCCTTCCTGCCGGATCCGCTGGTTGTAGTCCTCGCAACCGCCCACGACCCGCGAAATGTGGTCGCGGATGAGGTCGTAGTTCTTTTCGAAGCCGTCCCAGTCGGCCTTGATCTTGTTGCCCACCAGAAGTTTGCCCAGCCGGCTCAGGATGGCCGGCTCCGACAGCAGGTGATGGGACACCGGCTCGACGCTTCCCCAGGAGGGGTGCACGGCGCAGACGGTGTCTTCCACGGACACGAACTGGGGCCCGGATTCCTGGATGTCAATCTCGGTCCGGCCCATCGTGGGAAGGATTAACGCCTCGCGGCCGGTCACGGTGTGGGACCGGTTCAGCTTGGTCGAGATCTGGACTGTCATCTCCGTTTCCTGCATCGCGGCTTCGGCGGCATTCGTGTCCGAGATAGCCGCCACAAGGTTCCCGCCCAGGGCCACGAAGACCTTGATCTCGCCGGCGCGCATCCGGTTGATGGTCTCAACGGAGTCGGTGCCATGCTCGCGGGGCGGCTCGAAGTCGAACTCCTTGCCGAGGGCATCCATGAAGGACTGCGGCATCTGTTCCCAGATACCCATGGTTCGGTCGCCCTGCACATTGCTGTGCCCGCGGATGGGGGAGGCCCCCGCGCCCGGCTTGCCGATATTGCCGCGGAGCAGCAGGAGGTTAATGATCTCCTTGATGGTGGCCACGCCCTTCTTCTGCTGCGTGATGCCCATGGCCCAGGTGATGATGACTTTCTCGGCCTTGAGGTAACGGGCGGCGAGCTCGTCGATGTCCTCGCTGCGCAGGCCCGTGGCTTCCAGTACGGCGCGCTCATCCAGCCGGGCCAGATGCTCCCTTAGCTCCTCGAGCCCCTCGCAGTGTTCCGCAAGGAAGGCGTGGTCCAGGACAGTCCCCGGGTTCTTCGCCTCCGCGTCGAGCACGCGCTTCGAGACAGCCTGCAGCAGCGCCATGTCCCCACCGATCCGGATCTGCAGGAACTGGTCCGCGATCTGGACGCCGTGGCCGATGACCCCGTTGACCTGCTGCGGGTTCTTGTACCGGCGCAGCCCGGCCTCGGGAAGCGGATTGACGGCCACGATTTCGCCGCCGTTGTGCTTGCAGTTCTCAAGCTCAGTCATCATCCGGGGGTGGTTGGTGCCCGGGTTCTGACCCATGATGATGATCAGGTCAGCGTTGGCGTAGTCGTCGAAGCTGACGGTCGCCTTGCCGATGCCGATGGTCTGGCCCATGGCCCAGCCCGAGGACTCGTGGCACATGTTGGAGCAGTCCGGCAGGTTGTTGGTGCCATAACCGCGGACCAGCAGCTGGTACAGGAAGGCCGCCTCGTTGGACGTCCGCCCGCTCGTGTAGAACGCCGCCTGGTCGGGGGAGTCCAGCCCCTTGAGCTTGTCGGTGACAAGCCGGAGTGCCTCGTCCCAGCTGACCGGCTTGTAGTGGTCCTCGCCGGCCGGCTTGTAGACCGGCTCCGTGAGCCTGCCCTGCATGCCGAGCCAGTACTCGGACCGGCCGCGCAGTTCGCTGACGGAATTCTCGGCCCAGAAACTTCCGGGGACCACCACCGGCGTCGCTTCCCACGTGACCGCCTTCGCCCCGTTCTCGCAGAACTCGAACGCCTTGCGGTGGTGCGGGTCCGGCCACGCGCAGCTCGGGCAGTCGAAGCCGTCCTTCTGGTTCATGGCCATGACCGTCTTGCGGGTCCGGTTCAGCCCCATCTGCTCGATAGCCGGTTTCATCGAGTGGTACACGCCTGGGACTCCGGCGGCCCAGCTCTTCGGCCCGCTCTCGACAACAAGCTCTTTCTCGGACGGTTCCTCGACCTGAGGAGTCTTGCGAGTCACGTGAACTTCCCTTCTGCAACCGCCGCCCGGACAGGACGGCACGCTGATGTGCCACTATGCACCCTACCGTCAGGCCTATCAGCTAGACCTGAGTGCCGCAAGCAGTTGGCCCGTCCCTGACTCAGGCACCGTCCGGCACCGGAGTAAGCCCCCTTATACCAGAGCTGACATGGCGCAAGCTGAGTATTCGCCGTGCGTAGACCGCAAGTAGCAACAGGCCAAAAGTCGGGTCCTGCAGGCGTACCCGTTACCCGTCTGTTATCCGCCGGCGTCCCGTCGGCGCAGTACTGCCCGCGTAGGTTACGGTGCCGCCGTCGGTCTCGGCCCGAGTATCCTCGGGGGCCGGCGCGCGTACCCGCAGCCGGTGATCCGGGTGGCCGGAAGCAACGGAAATCACCGGACCGCGGTCCGCATCTCAAGCAATCGGAAAGTCCCAGCTTTCCCGAAGGAAACACCCAGCACTCTTGCACAATCACTCACTCAAGGAGGCAGGTGTGCAATGAATTTGTTCGCATGCAGGAAGGTCGATGGCCAAAGACGTGTCTTTAGCCGGCCAACCCGCGCAGTTGCCGCAGGGACAGCGATGACCCTGCTGAGTTTCATCGGGCTTACCACCACGGCGCTTGGCGCCAACGCAGCGCCGGCACCCGTCGGCGCGGGCTTCACCGTCACCGCGGCCGACCTGGCCTACATCCTCAAGCAGATCAAGATCGCCGAGGCGCACGTCGCCAACACGACGTCGGCCACCGGCCCCTGCGGGGCGCTCGTCGGAAGGGGCCCCAACCAGATTCCCGACGCCCTCACCTCGTACGGCCTCCGCACAGTGGACGGCTCCTGCAACAACCTGCTCGCCGGCCGCGAAACCTACGGGGCCGCCGATCAGGTTTTTCCGCGTTTGACGACGCCGTCATTCGGTAACGCGGATTCGGTGCCGGCCGGTTTCGGTCCCGCCGGCCCGTCCTCGTACCAGCAAAAGTCGGGCAATGTGTTCGACTCCCAGCCCCGCCAAATCAGCAATCTGATTGTGGACCAGACATCCACCAATCCCGCCGCTGTGGCCGCTGCCGGGTTCCCGGTCCGAACCCAAGGCAATCCCGGGCTGTTCCCTTGCACCACCGATCCTGACCCCTTGGCGACTCCGCCGGTCGTGGCTGTGCCGGCCGGCTGTGTCCCCACCGGGGACACGCTGTTCATCCCCAACGTCACCACCGACGTCGGGCTCTCCCCGCCGTACAACTCCTTGTTCACCCTGTTCGGGCAGTTCTTCGATCACGGGGTGGACCAGACCGTCAAGGGCGGCGGAACGGTGTTCGTTCCGCTCAAGGCCGACGACCCGCTGATCACAGTGGGACCTGACGGCAAGGCGGGCACGGGCGACGAGGTGGCCCCCGACAGCCCCAATGCGTTCATGGTCCTCACCCGGGCACAGAACCAGCCCGGCCCGGACGGCGTCCTGGGCACCGCTGATGACGTGCAGGAAGCGGCCAACACGGACTCGCCCTACGTGGACCAGTCCCAGACGTACACGTCCCACCCCTCCCACCAGGTGTTCCTGCGGGAATACATCAACAACGCCGATGGCAGGCCGGTCGCAACCGGCAAACTGCTCGGCGGTCCTGCCGGCCCCACTGCGGGCGGCATGGCGACGTGGGCGGACGTCAAGGCGCAGGCGGCAATTTTCCTGGGCCTCAGGCTCGAGGACAAGGATGTCACCAACATCCCGATGATCGCCGCGGATCCGTACGGCAAGTTCATCCCCGGACCCGCGCGCGGCCTGCCGCAGTATGTCACCCTGACCGGCCTGGTCGAGGGCGACACGGCAAACCCCGTGCCGGTGCCGGCGAACGTGCGGTACTTCGACACCCCGTTCCTGACCGACATCGCGCACAACGCCGATCCGTCACCGCAGGACACGGACCGCAACCCTGCCACCCCGCCGGTCGCGCCCACTCCGGACGCTGACACGACGGCCTCGGCAGACTTCGCGAACCAGCCCGCCGGGACCTACGACGACGAAATGCTCAACGCGCACTTCTGTGCCGGCGACGGTCGCGTCAATGAGAACATCGGCCTGACCACCATCCACCAGATATTCCACTCGGAGCATGACCGCCTTGTCGCGGACATCCAGAACACCCTGACCAACGACACCTCGACCACGGGCGCTGCCGCGCTGGCCGAGTGGAAGCTGGCTGCCGGTGCCAACGGATGGAACGGCGAGCGCCTGTTCCAGGCGGCCCGGTTCGTCACGGAAATGGAATACCAGCACCTCGTCTTCGAGGAGTTCGCCCGCAAGGTCCAGCCGGCGGTCCAGCCGTTCCACGTCTATCACACCGACCTCGACTCGGCCATCAAGGCGGAGTTCGCCCATGCGGTCTACCGGTTTGGCCACTCCATGCTGACCGAGACGATCTCCCGGACCAACGGGGACGGCAGTGACAACTCCATCTCCCTGCTGCACGGCTTCCTGAACCCGCCCGAGTACACCAACGGCGGATCGGCGGGGTCCCTGACCTCGGAAGAGGCCGCCGGCAGCATCGTCATGGGCATGAGCGACCAGGTCGGCAACGAACTCGATGAGTTCGTGACGGGCACCCTGCGCAACAACCTGCTGGGCCTTCCCCTGGACCTGGCAACGATCAACATGACACGCGCACGCTCCGAAGGCGTACCGCCGCTCAACGAGCTGCGGCGCCAGATCAACAACGCCACCGGCGACGCCCAGCTGGCCCCCTACACGAGCTGGGCAGACTTCGGGCAGAACCTCAAGCACCCGGAATCGCTGATCAACTTTGTCGCCGCCTACGGCACCTACCCGACCATCACCAGCGAAACCACGCTGGCGGGCAAACGGGCAGCGGCCAAGGCGATCGTTGATCCGGGCACCCTGGCGACCCCTCCCACGGCTGACATGACGGACTTCCTGAACAGTGCCGGCCCGTGGGCGACGCAGGAGACCGGCCTGAACAAGGTTGATCTCTGGGTCGGCGGCCTGGCGGAGAAGACGAACCTCTTCGGCGGACTCCTGGGCAGCACGTTCAACTACGTGTTCGAAAACCAGCTGACCGATCTGCAGAACGGTGACAGGTTCTACTACCTCCTGCGCACCCCCGGCATGAACCTGCGGGCGCAGCTGGAGAGCAACTCCTTTGCGGAGATGATCATGCGCAACACCAACGCGCACTCGCTCAAGGCCGATGCGTTTGCCACCGCCGACTGCAAGTTCCAGCTCGGCAACCTGGCGGGCACGCCGGCGGGCTACACGACTTCGGGGACCACGGTCGCCGATGACGTAACCACCGAGTGCCAGGAGAACCTGCTTCTGCTGCGCAAGCCTGACGGCACCATCCAGTACATGGAGAAGAACACGGTCGATCCCAGCGGCATCAACGGCCAGTCCGTTTACAACGGCACGGCCAACGCTGACCGCGTCACCGGAGGCAACGACAACGACACGTTCCTCGGCAACGAAGGCAACGACGTCATTGAAGGCAACGGCGGCGACGACATCGCACTCGGCGGCGACGGCAACGACCGGGTCACCGACCTGTCCGGCGCCGACGTCCTCAAGGGCGGACCGGGCAACGACTACCTCAACTCCGGTATCGGCGACGACATCAACATGGGCGGCGACGGCCAGGACTTCACGAACGGCGGCGCCAACGATAACGAAACGTTCGCCGGCGAAGGAAACGACTTCGTGCAGTCCGGCGACGGCGCGGACGCGACCTTCGGCGACGGCGGCGACGACTGGATCCAAGGCGGATCCGGCCAGGACCTGCTGATCGGCGACCACGGCGCACCGTTCTTCGACGACCCGGCGCAGACGAAGCCCGGCAACGACATCTTCGTCGGCCAGGTCGGTGAAAACGACTACGACGCCGAGGGCGGCGACGACATCATGTCCAGCAACGCCGCCATCGACCGTTACGCCGGTGCTGCCGGCTTCGACTGGGCCACGCACCAGTACGACACCGTGGCGGCGGACGACGACATGAAGATCAACAACAACCTGATCGGCGTCCCGCTCCCCGTCGTGGTCAACCGCGACCGCTGGCAGGAAGTGGAAGCCAACTCGGGTTCGAAGTTCGATGACGTCATCCGGGGCGACGACGCAGTGCCCAGCACCGTAGGTGGTGCAGGCTTCAGTGGCTGCGACGTCCTCGACCAGACGGGCATCAACCGGGTCGCCGGCCTGGCGGCCATCCTCCCGGCCCCGTCAACGCCGCTGGCTCCCGTGGCTGCGCTGTCACCGATGGGCGTCTGCCCGCTGACCGGTCCGGTCTGGGGCGATGGCAACATCCTCATCGGCGGGCTTGGCAGCGACAAGATCGAGGGCCGCGGCGGCAACGACGTCATCGACGGTGACCGGTACCTGAAGATCCGCATCAGCGTGCGGGACGACGCAGGCGTCGAGATCGGCACCACCGACCTCATGGAGCGCCAGTACCAGACGGGGAACCCGCTGTCCCTGGCGGCCGCAGTGGCTGCCGGCGTGGTCAACCCCGGGAACCTGGTGGCTGTCCGCGAAATCGTGACCCCCACGGCCCTGGAAACCACGGGTAACCGGGACGTCGCGATCTTCTCCGGCCCGCGGGCCAACTACACCGTCACCACGACCGGCGGCAACGGCACTGTGGGCTCGGCGGGCTCAACCACCACGGTGGTGGACAACGTCGGCGCCGACGGCACGGACACGATCCGCAACATCGAGTTCCTGCAGTTCTCCGACAACGTCCTGCCGAACGCTCCGGCCATCGGTGCGGCAACCGCAGGCGCCGGGCAGGCGACGGTGACCTGGACGGCTCCGACCGTCGGCATCGCCGACACCTTCTCGGTGAAGGTGCTTGACGTGACGACGAACGCAGCCGGCGTCCAGGTCGGTGCCCTGCGCACTGCCCCGGCAGGCGCCACCAGCCTCGTGGTGACCGGCCTGACTAACGGGTCCCGTTACCAGTTCCAGGTGCTGGCCAGCAACGCCCTCGGCGACAGTCCGTTCTCGGCAGCCTCCAACACGGTGACTCCGACGACGACGACCGTGCCGGGAGCGCCGACCATCGGGACTGCCACCTCAGGGAACACTTCGGTGACCCTGACCTGGACAGCACCGGCGTCCGACGGCGGATCGGCAATCACCGGGTACACGGTGCGGGCCTTCGCCGGAACCGTCCTGGCCCGCACGCAGGCGGTCACCGGAAACGTCGGAACCGTCGTCGTGACGGGTCTGAGCAACGGGACGTCCTACACGTTCGACGTCGCCGCCACCAACGCGGTCGGTACGGGCGCGTTCTCAGCCCGGACGGCAGCGGTAAGGCCGGCGGGCATACCGGGAACGCCGGTCATCGGGACGGCTACGGCCGGGAACGCCTCGGCGACGGTGACGTGGACCGCGCCGACCTCCAACGGCGGATCCCTCATCACGGGTTACACGGTGCGGGCCTTCGCCGGAACCGTCCTGGCACGCACGCAGGCGGTCACCGGAAACGTTGGAACCGCCGTCGTGACGGGACTGACCAACGGAACGGCGTATACGTTTGACGTCGCCGCCGTCAACGCTGTTGGTACGGGCCGGTTCTCGGGCCGAACGGCAGCGGTGACACCGCGGACGGAATTCGTGGCTCCTACCGTGACGTCGCACGTACCCGGATCGGGTACCCGCTCCGTAAGTCAGGCGGCGGATGTGACGGCAACGTTCAGTGAGGCGGTGACGGGAGTCAGCGGGACCACGTTCCAGCTGCGGCTCGGCACTACCCTGATCCCCGCCGTCGTGTCGTACAACGTGCTCACCAGGGTTGCGACTCTGAACCCGAGCGCCACGCTGGCCGCGGACCAGGTGTACACGGTGACCCTCTCGGGGATCCGTGACCTGGCGGGCAACCCGATCACGCTCACCAGGTGGACGTTCACCACGGGCCCGGCCCCGACCGTCACCGCCACGACACCCGTTTCGGGAGCCACAGGCGTGCTGCGCAACAGCAACGTGACCGCCACGTTCAGTGAGGCCATTACCGGCTTCACGGTTGCCGGCACGGTCCGGATCAATCAGGTCTCCACCGGAGCGGAGGTTGCCTCGGCAATCGCGTTCGACACCATCACCCGGGTGCTGACGATCAACCCCGGAACCAGCCTGCTCGCGAACACCCAGTACCGCGTCACCATCACCGGTGGCACCGCTGGCGTCCGTGACCTGGCCGGGAACCCGCTGGTCACCCGTACGTGGACGTTCACCACGGGGGCAGCGTTGTAATAGCAGTTCGAGAACGCCGGCTGGCGGGCCACAGTGGTCCGCCAGCCGGCTTCCTCACTTGTTCGAAAGATACTTTTCGACTCGGTATTCAGTTCGATTGCCCACTTGGAGGGGCCATGACTACACGACGAGAGATTTTTAAACTGGGAGCCGTCGGCGCCCTCGGCCTTGCAGGATTCAAGGGCGGCGATGACGACCTACCGACCGCAAGCCCGACCGCGCCGGCGTCGCTTCCGGTGGCCGCCAGCCTTCTTGCACCCCAGAATATGCCCGTACCCTACGCGGGCGTCTTCCGCCGCCCGCCAGAACTCGTCCCTTATCAGACGGGGTTCGACGGCGGCGACCCCGCCCGTCCCTTCGCCAAGTACGCCCTCACCCAAAAGCTCGGGCAGGCCAAGTTCGTGCCCGGCCTGAACACCACGGTCGCGGGCTACAACGGCATCTTTCCCGGCCCCACCATCCGAGCCACGCAGGGCACCCGGATCGAAGTGCGGATCCGCAACGCTCTGCCCGCTGCCGGGCTTCTACAACCCGCTCGCTTTGACACGGTCACCCACTTGCACGGCTCGGCGTCGCTGCCGCAGTATGACGGCTACGCCAACGACATCACGGTCCCGGGCAACGTCAAGAACTACCACTATCCCAACTGGCAGACGGCGCGGACGCTCTGGTACCACGACCACAAGCATCACATCACCGCCCAGAACGTGTACTCGGGGCTCGCGGGGTTCTACCCGCTCTCCGACAAGTACGACCGGGCTCAGCTGCCCCAGGGTGAATTCGACGTCCCGCTCATGATCTCGGACGCCATGTTCAACGCCGACGGCTCGCTCGCCTACAACGACAACGACCAGAAGGGCCTCTGGGGCGACATCATCATGGTCAACGGGGTGCCGTGGCCCACCATGAAGGTCAAGCCGCGGATCTACCGGTTCAGGGTGCTCGACGCCTCGATTTCACGGTCGTACCGGCCCACACTGTCCACCGGGGACCCCGTCTACGTGGTGGCCACGGACGCAGGCATGGTTCCCAGCGTGCAGGCCGTGAAGTCCTGGCGGCAGGGGACGGCCGAGCGCTATGAAGTCCTGATCGACTTCCGCAAATACCGGACCGGCCAGCTGATCGAACTGCGCAACCTCAGCAACAAGAACAACATCGACTTCGCGAACACCAACAAGATCATGCGCTTCCAGGTGGTGGCCGACTCCGGCTCGGGGGCCGGTTCCATCTCCAGCATCCCCACCACGCTCGAGGACGGCGGCTCCGTCAACGCGGCCCGGGGGGGCATCCCCACCATGAGCCTTACGCCGGCGATGGCCAAGGCAAAGCGAGAGCTGAAATTCTTCCGGGCCAACGGACAGTGGACCGTCAACGGCGTCACCTGGGCCGATGTGGAGAAATCCGGATTTACGAAGCTGTTCGGCAACCCCCAGCCGTTCGACGTCGAGCAATGGACCATCATCAACGCGTCCGGGGGCTGGTTCCATCCGGTGCACATCCACCTCATCGACGCCAAGATCATCGCGAGGAACACCAACGGGGGCCTGCCGTTTGCCTGGGAGAAGGGCCCCAAGGATGTGTTTTACGCCGGCGAGAACGAGTCCATCACGGCCCTCATGCAGTTCGACACCGGGACCGGCGGGGGTGGGCGCTACATGATCCACTGCCACAACCTGGTCCACGAGGACCACGACATGATGGTGCAGTTCTCCGTGGGCGACCTCCGCGCCAACGACCCCATCACCTCCGACCCGCCGGTCCTGGACACCACCGCCGCCAACGCGTTCCCGCCGGTGTACCGGCCCGGATTGCCCGCGGGGACCTGAGATGGGCCGCGTTGGGACAATGGGCGTGGCGGCCCTGCTCGTGCTGGCGCTGAGCGCCTGCACGGGCGGAACGCCGGCCCCGGCCCCGCCCGCGCCGTCGCCGGCGGGCAGCGCCGCGCCCGTCTCCCTAGAGACGGGGACCGACGTCGGCAACGGCCGTCCGGCCGTGAGCCACGACGGGCTGATGGTGCGGCGGCGCGCGGTCATCGCCGTCCACCCGGCCGCCGGGGCAGACCTCGGCCCGGCGCGCGCACGGCTCGAGCAGGCCGCAGCCGCCGGCGGCGTCGTGCTCTCCGACATCGCCCCGGACGTACTCGAACCGGCGATCCTGGAGCACATCTCGCCGGAACTGATCCTGGCGCTTCCGCCCGGCAGCACCGGCGACGACGCACAGAAGCTGGCTGAAGTGGCCTTCGGTCCGGAGGGAAGCTACCCCGGCGTGGAGCACGTCCATGTCTCGTCAGTCCTGGTCCACGACCTCCGGTTCACCGTGGCCGCGGCGGATCCGGCAGCCCTGACGGCTGCCATCGCCGAGGAAGGCATACTCTCGGACGCGCTCGGGAACTACGCCACGTCCCTGGGCAGCGGCGTCCTGACCGTCACGTACACGGGACCGCTGCTCAGCGACGCTCTGGTGGAATCCGTGCGGAACGGCATGGCCCGCGGCGCCGGAGGGGATCCGGCCGACGTTGCGCTGGCTCCCCGCTCGACCACGGGCGAGGGAGTGGACATGTCCCGCGAACCGGAACCGGCAACGGAACCCGAACCGTCGCCGGAGGACGGCGGGACTCACTCGCACGACACCGGGACGGACCACACGGGGACCGACGATTCCGGACACTGAGGAGCCCGGACGCTGAGGAGCCCGGACACTGACCGCACCAGTGGCCGGCCGGGGCAAGGGGAACGCTACCGGCCGGCCACGAGTGCGTCCCGGACTTCGCGGCGCAGCACCTTGCCGATCAGTGAACGCGGGAGTTCGTCCACCACGGCAATGCGGCGCGGCACCTTGTAGGCCGCCAGGTTCTCCCGGGCGAACGCCAGCAGTGCCGCCGGATCGACGTCGGAGCCCGCGGGGGCGACGACGGCGGCGACCACGTCTTCGCCGCCGCCGGCGCGGGGGAGGCCCACCACGCACACGTCCAGGACGCCGGGGTATTCGCGAAGGACGTCCTCCACTTCCGTGGGGGAGACGTTGAAGCCGCCCGTGATGATCAGCTCCTTGATCCGGTCCCGGACGGTCACGAAATCATCCTTGTCCACCGACACAATGTCCCCGGTGCGGAACCAGCCCCCTTCCAGCAGCGCCTCCTCCGTCTCCTTCGGCCGGTTCCAGTAGCCGGCAAAGACCTGAGGGCCGCGGATCAGGAGCTCGCCTTCCTCGCCCGGCGCCCGGTCCAGAAGGACGTTCCGCGGGTCCACCACGCGGATGTCGGCCAGGGGAAACGGGACACCCACGGTCCCCGGTTTCCGGCTCGGACCGAAGGGATTGCCCAGGGCGATGGGCGAGGTTTCCGTCAATCCGTAACCCTCGATCAGGTAGCCCCCGGTCGCCCGCTCCCAGGTCTCCACCGTCGCCAGCGGCAGGTTCATCGCCCCCGAGATGGAAAACCGGATGCTGTCCAGCGCGACACCGCGCTCCGCCGCGGCGGCCGCGATGCGGTCGTAGATCGGCGGCACCGCCGGCAGGAAGGTGGCCGGCGACTTCCTGTGCGCTTTCAGCACGAGATCGACGTCGAACTTGGGGAACAGCACCAGCCTCGCGCCGATGCTCAGGGCAAATGTCATGCACAGCGTCAGACCGTACGCGTGGAACATCGGCAGCACCGCGTACACGCACTCCCGGCCGTCCTTGAGCCCGGGCACCCAGGCGCGCCCCTGTGCGGCATTGGCCTGCAAATTGGCATGGGTCAGCATGGCGCCCTTGGGCTGGCCCGTCGTGCCGCTGGTGTACTGGATGACGGCGAGATCACCGGCGGCCGGGCGCGGATGCTTCTTCCTCAGCTCGCCGGCGGCCAGGAGCTCTTTCCACGGCACCACGGTCCGGGGCGCCGGCATCGGGACGTGCCGGGGCGTGTGCTTGCCGGCGGCCAGCGCCGCCCGGGCCGCGCGGGCGGCGGGCACCGGGAGCCGCAGCGCCAGCCGCTGCCGCAACGGCATCGCTGGAATCATCTCCACGGAGATGATGCTCTTGAGCCCGACGTCGGCCGGCAACTGCCGCACCTTGTCGACGGCCTTGTCCCAGACCACCGCGACGGTGGCGCCGTGGTCCTCAAACTGATGACGCAACTCACGGTCTGTATATAGGGGATTATGTTCGACGACGACGACGACGGCGCCCAGGCGCAGCACTGCATGGAACGCGATGACGTGCTGCGGACAGTTCGGCAGAACCAGCGCCACCCGGTCACCGGCCCGGACGCCAAGCCTCATCAGGCCTGCGGCCGCTCTGCTGATGGCGGCACCGAGTTCGCGGTAGCTGGTCCGCGCCCCGAAGAATTCCAGCGCCGTCTTGTGCCCGTAGCGCCTGACGGATGAGTCGATGAGGTCCACAAGGGATCCCGCGGGAATCTTGAGATCGGCGGGAACCCCGGGACTGTAATGCCGGGTCCAGGGGCGGTCGGGACGCCGGGGCCCGGCGGATCTGGTGCTCATGGTGTGTCCTCGCCACTGGGGTGCGCCGGGCTTCCGGCCTCGGGCCCGGCAGGACCCGTCAGGAAATCCTACCGGGGGCGGCCCCGGCCCGCGGTCCCCTCGGAGCCCCCGGCAGTGCCGCCGTGCGGCGGCACTGCCGGGCCGGAGGTGACTTTAGGCCCTTGGCACCCGTCGGACCCGGGCGGAAGCTGAGGCGTACACCGCGAGCCGCAGGTCTGCGCATCTCACAGGTCCGCGCATTGCACAGATCTACGGGGTAGAGGTCCACGGGAGCGCCATGAAACAGCAGCAGCCGAGCCTGAAGTTCCTGGGTGCCACCGACACCGTGACCGGTTCCCGCTACCTGATAGACGCCGGCGGCAGGCGCGTGCTGGTGGACTGCGGGCTCTTCCAGGGCTACAAGCGCAGCCGCGAGCGCAATCGGATACCGTTCCCGGTGCCACCCCGGTCCATCGACGCCGTGGTCCTGACCCATGCGCACCTGGACCACACAGGTTACGTGCCCGCCCTGGTCAGGGACGGGTTTGACGGCCCCGTCTACGCCACGGACGGCACCACAGATCTCTGCAAACTCATCCTGCCGGACAGCGGCCACCTGCAGGAGGAGGAAGCCCGGTACGCCTCGCATCGGGGCTCCTCCGCGCACGATCCTGCGCTGCCGCTCTACACGGCGGCCGACGCCGTGGCGTCCCTCAACAGCTTCAAGGTGTGCGGGTTTGACGATCCCCTTGATCTGGGCGGGGGCCTGGAACTGACGTTCGTGCCCGCCGGGCACATCCTTGGCGCCGCCCAGGTCCATGTGCGGCTCGGCTCCCATTCCGTACATTTCACCGGAGACCTGGGCCGTGCCGATGATCCCTTCATGTATCCGCCCCGGCCGCTCGGCGAAACGGGCGTCCTGGTGACCGAGTCCACCTACGGCAACAGGAAACACTCCACCGAGGATCCGGAGAAGCAGCTGGGGGAGATCATCAACCGTGTCGCGAAGCGCGGCGGGGTCATCATGTTCGCCGCGTTCGCCGTCGGGCGGGCCGAAACGCTCATGCTGTACCTGTCCCGGCTCGTCCGAAAGAACGCGATTCCGCGCATCCCGGTATACCTGAACAGCCCCATGGCGATCGATGCCTCGGAAATGTACCAGCGCCACCCCGAAGAACACCGGCTCAAGCCGGAGGAATACACGCAAATGTACAAGCTGGCCAAGCTCACCCGCACCGTGGACGAGTCCAAACTGCTGAACCTGCGCGGGGGACCCATGATCATCATCTCGGCCAGCGGCATGCTGACCGGCGGACGGATCCTGCACCACGTCGCGGCCTACGGCCCCGACCCGAAAAACGCCATCATCCTCAGCGGCTACCAGGCCGGCGGCACCAGGGGGGCCACCCTGGCCGCCGGCGAACGCGAACTGCGCATCTACGGGGAGGACGTCTCGGTGCGGGCGGAAGTGATCCAAATGGAAAGCCTGTCCGCGCATGCCGACGCCGACGGCATCATTGCGTGGATGAGAGCGGCAGCAAAGGAGCCCCGCATGACCTACATCACGCACGGCGACCCCGACGCGTCCGATGCCCTGCGTATCCGGATCAAACGCGAGCTCGGCTGGCGGGCCCGGGTTCCCGAGCATTTGGAGACGATCGACATTGAGGATCCGCGATGAACCCCGGCGCCGTCACCCGGACCTCCGTACTGAAGGAGATCCATGATCTAGCCCGGCCGCTGAAAAGCGACCGGGACCTCAACGGGCTGGTGCGGCGGGCTGCCGACTGCCGGTTTGTCGCCATCGGGGAGGCGTCCCACGGAACGCACGAGTTCTACACCTGGCGCGACACCCTCAGCCGGCGGCTGATCGCAGAGGAGGGCTACACCTGGATCGGGGTGGAAGGCGACTGGCCCGACTGCTGGCGCATCAACCGGTGGGTCCGCGGCCAGGACGGGAAGGACCAGGGGGTCCACGCCCTGCTGGCCGGCTTCGAACGCTGGCCGACCTGGATGTGGGCCAACGAGGAAGTCGCGGCCTTCCTGGACTGGCTGCGCACCTGGAACGCGGCGCGGCCCATGGACAAGCGCGTGGGCTTCTACGGACTGGACGTCTACTCCCTCTGGGACTCGCTGCGGGAAATCATCAGCTGGCTGCAGGAGAACGTCCCCGACGCCGTGCCGGCGGCCATGCGTGCCTGGCAGTGCTTCCTGCCGCATCACGAGGACCCGCACCAGTACGCGTGGAGCACACGGCTGGTGCCGCAGTCCTGCGAGGCCGACGTCGTGGCCCTCCTCACCGAGGTCAGGAACCGGGTCTTCAGTCCCGGCCCCCACGACGAGGACGCCTTCGACGCCGTCCAAAACGCCGAAGTGGCGGCCAACGCCGAGCATTACTACCGCATCATGGTCCGCGGCGACCGGCAGTCCTGGAACGTCCGCGACCATCACATGGCGGACACCATCGACCGGGTCAGCAGGCACCTCGGCCCGGCGTCGAAGGGCCTGATCTGGGAGCACAACACGCACGTCGGGGATGCGCGGGCCACCGACATGGCGCAGGACGGCCTGGTCAATGTGGGACAGCTGCTGCGCGAACGTCATGCAGGTGAAGGGGTGCTGCTGGTCGGCTTCGCGGCGCACCGGGGATCCGTGGTTGCCGCCGACGCGTGGGGGCGCCCGGAGCGCATCCTGACGGTGCCGGAAGCGCGCCCGGGCAGCCACGAGGACTTCTTGCACCAGGCCCTCGGCGTGCCGTCCGTGCTGGAGTTCGGTGACGACAGAACCGGGCCGTGGCTCTCGACCTGGCTCGGGCACCGGGCGATCGGCGTCGTGTACCACCCGGAGCGGGAAGCCGGGAACTACGTTCCGACCCGGATGGGGGAGCGCTACGATGCGCTGATCTGGCTTGAACATACCGCCGCGCTGAGGCCGGTGCATCATGAGGGGCCGCCCCGGGAACCGGAACTGGAAACCGAGCCCACAGGCTTCTAGGCCGATGCGGCTCCCGTCGGGACAATGGCCTCTCCGCCGGGATCAGGGACAGCGTCGGGGCTAGGTGTGAGGCCAGGGTGTGAGGCCAGGGTGTGAGGCCAGGGCGCGAGGCCGGGGCGCGGCGATGGAGGGCAAGTGAGGGGCTTAAGGCCCTAAGCCTGCCTTTGGCAGGCGGAGCACACTGAAGTGTCAGGGGACTTGTCAGGTTACGCGGTGCGTGGCCATCACTCCACTTCGGAAGAGCGGGATTCAGAATGAGTAAAGCAATCGTCGTCGGTATCAACGGGTCTGCGGGCAGCGACGCCGCAATGACCTGGGCCCTTCAGCGGGCGGCCCGGGACAAGCTTCCGGTCATCGCCGTCCACGCTGTGGATGACCGCTGGATGTCCCCGGATTTCCAGTACCACGAGCTCATCCGGGAATCGGGGATGGAGCTGCTGCAAAAAGCGCAGACGAGTGCAGGCGAGCAGGCCCCGGACGTCAAGGTCGACATCCAGCTCCGCCATGGCAGCGGCGGCTCCGTGCTGCGGGAGGTCTCCAAAGAGGCAACCATGATCGTGGTTGGCGGGCATGAGAAGCGCCGGATCGACGGCGGCCCCATGACGGACCGCGCCCTGCAGGTCGTCGCCGCTTCGGAATGCCCGGTCGCCGTCGTGCCGGCGAAACCTGGCGCCGCAGCCAAAGGCGTGGTGGTCGGCGTCGACGGCTCTGAGGAGTCGCTGCAAGCCGTCGCGTTCGCGGCCGCAGAAGCCGACCTGGGCGGGGACGAACTCAGCGTGGTCCTCGCGTTCAAGAGCCCCGCTCGGTGGGTGGAGAAGCAACTGCCCTCCAGCGGCCTGGCCGAGAGCATTGTGGAAGAGAACCGGATTGTGCTCGCCGAATCGGTGGCCGGACTCGGCGACAAATATCCCGACCTCGTCGTCCATCAGCGACTTGAGACGAACACCGAACCGGCAAAGGCCCTCGTGGACATCGCTGCGGATGCCAGGCTGCTGGTGATCGGAAGCCGCGGGCGCGGCGGATTCTCCCGGACAGTGCTCGGCTCTACGGCTCACGCTGTCCTGCTGAACGTGCCGTGCCCCACTATCGTCACGCGGGTGCACAAGGTCAAGCACCAGGACTGACCCCGGCAAGTGGTCCGTTGCCCCGGCAGGGCCCGTAATTGGCTGGGAAGCCCCCTTCGCGGAGGGGGCTTTCCGCCGCCGCCGGCGGGTGGGAGGATGTTGCCGTGGACCCCTTCTTCAATTTTGTCACCCACTTCTGGTGGCTCGTCTTCCCCATGAGCGGGCTGGTCGGCGGCTGGGCACGGTCCTGGTCCAAAGCCGCTGAGCGCCGGCACCGCCGCCGGGTGGAGCTCTATACGCTCAAGAACCAGGCGGCGCAGGCGGAGCAGGCCAGCCAGGCCGAGGTGCTGAACCTCATGAGGGCACACGACAGCGTCAACAGGCGCTGGCTGGACTACGAACTGGACGTGGGGAAGCTGATCGACTTTCCTGTGATGACCGACGTCCGGGAGCCCCTGACCGTGGGTTTCCTGCGGGCCAAGCGCGAGGCCGACGGCCTGCGCCCCGCCGCTCCCGGCGAGATCAGGACTGCCGGACGGCTCGCGGAGTACCGTGCCGCCGTCACCAGCTTCGAGCTCGCCTTCGACGTCGCCGAGCGGGAAGCCAAACGGATCCGGGACAGCAAATTCACGGGCCCGGAACGCCAGCGCCTGGAAACGGCCCGGAAGCTCCTGAGGATCGCATCGGACGCAGCGGCGACTCCCGCCGAACGGCAGACGGCCTACCGGCGCGCCCGCCGGGAACTCGACGGGCTTATCGTCCTGCCGGAGGCTACGCTCGCCGCGCTCGAGGACAAAATCGCCTCCATGCTCGACGCCGGTCCGGCCCCTGACGTGCGCCGGGTGGTCTAGCGTCCTGTGACCCGTGTCGCTCCGCCGCCATGAAAGCCGGCCCCCTGCGAGGGGCCCGCAAATTAGGGTCTTCCGGCATGTTTTGCCCTGCCGTCATTCCCACGTACCATCGATAAGGTTTCAAGCTGCTTTAGCGACCACTGCGCGTTCATCGGGATAGGCATCAGATGGGCGCGGTGGCCTTGCGGCACCGGGGATGGAACTGCTGACCATGGACACTGCAGATTGGGCAACAGGTGGAAATCACCGTAATGGTGGTGCTAGTGATATTGCTGGCGCTGTTCTTCGACTTCACCAACGGATTTCACGACACCGCGAACGCCATGGCTACCCCCATCGCGACCGGTGCCATCAAACCGAAGACGGCAGTCGCCCTCGCGGCGGTGCTGAACCTCGTGGGGGCGTTCCTCTCCACGGAAGTCGCCAAGACCGTCTCGGGCGGCATCATCAAGGAGGGCGCGGACGGCGTCCAAATCACGCCGGACATCATCTTCGCCGGGCTAATGGGCGCCATCCTCTGGAACATGATCACCTGGCTTAAGGGCCTGCCCTCAAGTTCCTCCCATGCTCTCTTCGGCGGCCTGATCGGCGCCGCGATCGCCGGCATCGGCATTCACTCCGTCAACTTCGAGTCGCTCCTGCAGAAGGTCATTCTTCCCGCCGTGTTCGCGCCGATCATCGCCGGCGGCGTGGCCTACCTGTGCACGCGGCTGGCCTACGGACTGACCGCCCGCCACGACCCGGAAACGGGTGACAAACTCACCCAGAAGCGCGGCGGATTCCGCACCGGCCAAGTCTTCACGTCCAGCCTCGTGGCCCTGGCCCACGGCACCAATGACGCCCAGAAGACCATGGGCATCATCACCCTGGTCCTGATCTCCGCGGGGACCCAGCCCGCCGGCTCCGGCCCGCAGTGGTGGGTTATCACGGCCTGCGCCTTCGCGATTGCCATCGGCACCTACGCCGGCGGCTGGCGGATCATCCGCACCATGGGCGCCGGACTCACCGAAGTGAAGCCCGCCCAGGGCTTCTCCGCCGAGAGCAGCACCGCGGCAGCCATCCTGGCCTCATCGCACCTGGGCTTCGCCCTGTCCACCACCCAGGTGGCGTCAGGCTCGGTCATCGGCTCCGGCATGGGACGCCGCGGCACCACCGTGCGGTGGGGAACCGCGGGCCGGATTGCCACGGGATGGCTGTTCACGCTCCCGGCGGCCGGCATCGTCGGCGCGCTGACCACCATGCTCGTACAGACCGGCGTCGTCGGGGTGGTCATCGCGGCTGTGGCCGGCACCGCCGCAGTGGCCTATATGTTCGTCCACTCACGGAAATCCCATGTCGGGCACCACAACGCCGTCGAGATCGAGGAAGTGGGCCAAGCCGTGCAATTCCGTAAGAAGAAGTCCGCCGCGAAGGCGATCAAGAATGGGGGTGCCCAGCGATGAAGTGGTTGGAACTTGTCAGCGTGGCGGGTGCCACCCTCGTGTCCGCAGTGACAGTCGTAGTGCTCTACTCCCTTGGTGTCCGGCTGACAGCCATCGCGGGCGACACCAAAAACTCTCCGGCGTCCTGGACCCGGCCAATGGCATACACGTGCTTCGCCGTGTGCGGCGCCGCGATCCTCTTCGGGCTCTACCTGATCATTCCGTACTTCCACAAATAGGCTGAAGTTCCACACATGAGCTGAAGCTCCGCAAAGAGGCTCCGGACGCTTCTCCCCTCCGGGGTCGGTGTCCGGGCGTCCGTCTGTCCGGTGTCCGGGCATCCGGGGATGGGAACGCGGGGCCGCATTGGCTAGGCTGGGGTCCATGGCGAGCTTTCAGTACTTCGTGGCATCCTCACTCGATGGCTTCATCGCCACCGACGATGACAACCTTGCCTGGCTGCTCCAGTTTGACGGCTTTGAGGGCGGCCAGGACAGCTACGACGCGTTTCTCGCCGACGTCGGCTGCATCGTCATGGGCGGCGAGACCTACGCCTGGCTTCTCGCGCACGAACCGGGCGACTGGCCCTACCCGGGCACGCCCTGCTGGGTTTTCACCCACCACGAACACTCTGCCCCGAAGGGCGCCAACGTCACGTTCGTGCGCGGGGCCGTCCGCGAGTTCGTCGACGACCTCACGGAGGAAGCCGCCGGCCGGAACGTCTGGGTTGTGGGCGGGGGAGTCCTCGCAGCGCAATTCGCGGACGCGGGCCTGCTGGACGAACTGATCCTCTCGGTCATTCCCGTAGTGCTGGGCAGCGGCAAGCCGCTGCTGCCCATGACGGGCCCGACGCCGCCGCTGGAGCTGACCTCGTCCCGGACCATGGGGCGCGGCATCGTGGAGTTGCGCTACCGCTTTCCCGGCCGCACCTCCTAGCGTCTGCTAGGGCGCGATATCGCGGATCAGGTTCGTGATCCGGGCCGTGGAGAGCCGGCGGCCCCGCTCGTCCGTCATCACGATCTCGTGCGTCGTGAGGGTCCGGCCCAGGTGGATGGCCGTGCAGGTGCCGGTAACGGTGCCTTCGGAAATCGCCCGGTGGTGCGTCGCTCCGACCTCGATCCCCAGCGCCTGCCGGTGGGGACCCGCATGCAGGCCGGCGGCGAAGGAACCCAGGGTTTCGGCCAGGACCACGTGCGCCCCGCCGTGCAGGATGCCGGCAACCTGCGTGTTGCCCTCCACCGGCATGGTGGCAACGGTCCGCTCCGGACTCATTTCCAGGAAGTGGATGCCCATCTTCACCACGAGGGCGCCGACGCCAAACTGGCCCAGCCAATCGTGCATGTCCTCGGGAACGCCGGCGGCTGTGAGCTCGGCCGCGTACGGGGCCGGCGTGAAATTGTCCATCATGGGAACTAGGCTGGCACCTGTGAGTGAAACTACCAAACCGGCCCCATCCCCCATCACGGCCCCTGGCGCAGGTGATGTCATCGCGTCCGGCGCAGATGCCGGCGTAGGCGCTGCCGCCCCTGTGCTGGTGGCCGAGCCGCCAGCCGCCCCGGCCGCGGCGCGTGCCAAGAAACCGCGCCGCGTGTTGTCGGAGGTCTCCGCGACCGAGGCGCCCGTGATACCCCTCACGGACCAGCCCCGGCTCCTGGTCCTGGACGGCCACTCGATGGCGTTCCGCGCGTTCTACGCCCTGCCCGCCGAAAACTTCGCCACCTCCACCGGCCAGCACACCAACGCCGTCCACGGCTTCACGTCCATGCTGATCAACCTCATCAAGGAGCAAAACCCCACGCACGTCGCCGTCGCGTTTGACGTCTCGGACGACACCACGTTCCGTAAGGCCGAGTACGACGGGTACAAGGGCGGCCGCAACGAGACCCCCCGCGAGTTCAGCGGCCAGATCGACCTGATCGAAAAAGTCATGACCGCCTGGGGCATCAAGACCATCAAGATGCCCGGCTATGAGGCCGACGACATCCTCGCCACCCTCGCCGCCCAGGGCGATGAGGCCGGCTTCGAGGTCCTGCTCGTCTCCGGCGACCGGGACACCTTCCAGCTCATTACCGACAACGTCTTCGTCCTGTACCCGAAGCAGGGCGTCAGCAATATCCCGCGGATGGACGCCGATGCGATCGAGGCGAAGTACTTCGTCTCGCCGCCGCGCTATTCGGACCTCGCCGCACTCGTGGGCGAGACCGCGGACAACCTACCGGGCGTTCCCGGCGTCGGACCAAAGACGGCCGCGAAATGGATCAACCAGTACGGCGGCCTCGAAGGCATCCTGGAGAATCTCGACTCGATCGGCGGGAAGGTCGGCGACGCCCTCCGCGAGCACATCGACTCCGTCAAGCGGAACCGCCGGCTCAACCGCCTCCTGACGGACCTTGAGCTGCCCGTGACCCTCCATGACCTGGAGGAGCCGCGTCCGGACCACGACGCGATCGAGGAAATCTTCGACCGCCTGGAATTCAAGACGCTCCGCACCCGGCTCTTCGCCCTCTACGGCAACGAGCCCACCGAAGGCGAACCGGACAGCATCGAGGTGCCCGAGTACTCGACCCTGGGCTCCGCGGCCGAGCTGCAGGCGTTCTTCGACGCCGGCACGGGGCTGCGCTCGGCCCTCGCCCTCGAGTTTGTGCCCGGCCGGATCGTGGACGACGCTTCAGCCCTCGCCGTGGTCCGCAAGGATGCCGCCGCGTACATCGAGCTCACCGGCCTGGACGCCGAAGCCGACGCCATACTGGCCGCCTGGCTCCGCGATCCGGGCGCCGCGAAGGTGATTCACGGGTTCAAACCCGCGCTGAAGACCTTCACCGCCCGCGGGCTCGATCTCGACGGCGTGGTGGACGACACGGCGATCTCCGGCTACCTCATCCAGCCGGACCGCCGCAGCTATGAACTGGCCGAACTCGCCCAGCACCACCTGAAGATGACCGTGTCCACGGAGGCGGCCAAGACCGGCCAGCTGGAGCTCGCGTTCGGCGGCGAGGACGAGGCCGCCGCGGCCGGCGCGCTGGTCCAGCAGGCCGCCGTCGTGCATGTCCTGAGCCACCACTTCGAAACGGAACTGAGGGCCCGCAAAGCCCAGGAGCTTCTGACGAGCCTCGAACTGCCCGTCGGCCGGGTCCTTGCCCAGATGGAACTCACCGGTATCGCCGTCTCCATGGAGCGCATGGACGACCAGCTCGCCGACCTCGCCAAGGTGATCGACAACGCCCAGGAGCAGGCCTTCGCCGCGATCGGGCACGAAGTCAACCTCGGTTCGCCCAAGCAGCTGCAGACCGTGCTGTTCGACGAACTCGGCCTGCCCAAGACGAAGAAGATCAAATCCGGCTACACCACCGACGCGGCCTCGCTCAAGACGCTGCTGGAGAAGACCGGCCACGAATTCCTGGTTCAGCTGATGGCCCACCGTGAGTCCTCGAAGCTGCGGCAGATGGTGGAAAGCCTCAAGAAGTCCGTGGCGGACGACGGCCGGATCCACACCACCTACGCGCAGAACGTGGCCGCCACCGGCCGCATTTCCTCCAACAACCCGAACCTGCAGAACATCCCGGTCCGCAGCGAGGAGGGCCGCCGGGTCCGCAGCATCTTCGTGGTGAGCGAGGGCTATGACTGCCTCCTGTCTGCGGACTACTCGCAGATCGAAATGCGGATCATGGCGCACCTCTCCGGCGACGCCGGCCTCATCGCGGCATACAAGGAGGGCGAGGACCTGCACCGCTTCGTCGGTTCTCACATCTTCCACGTGCCGCCGGCCGAGGTCACCAGCGCCATGCGCTCCAAGGTCAAGGCGATGTCCTACGGGCTGGCCTACGGGCTGACGTCCTTCGGGCTCTCCAAGCAGCTGGAAATCTCCGTGGACGAGGCCCGGACGCTCATGAAGGAATACTTTGAACGCTTCGGCGCTGTCCGCGACTACCTCCGAGGCGTCGTGGAACAGGCCCGGATCGACGGCTACACAGCCACGATCGAGGGCCGCCGCCGCTACCTGCCGGACCTGACCAGCACCGACCGGCAACTGCGCGAAATAGCCGAGCGGGTGGCCCTGAACTCACCCATCCAGGGGTCCGCGGCGGATATCATCAAGCGCGCCATGCTGGGCGTCTCCGGCGCGCTGGCCGAGCAGGGCCTGAAATCTCGCATGCTGCTGCAGGTCCATGATGAACTGGTCCTCGAAGTCGCCAAGGGCGAGCGCGAGGCCGTTGAAAGGCTTGTGACCGAGCAGATGGGTTCGGCCGCGAACCTGAGCGTGCCGCTAGACGTCCAGATCGGCATCGGCTCCAGCTGGTACGAGGCCGGCCACTAACGGTTAACCGGTTCGGGCGCCGCCGGGACCGCGGGATTCAGCAGTTCTCAGTCGTTCTCAGCAGTTCTCAGCAGTTCTCAGCAGTTCTCAGGGGGAGAAACACGTGGCAGAAAAGTACGAACTCAGGCGGTTCCGCGCGGCTGAAAAGGACTCGCCGGACTACGCGCGGGGCGCCGCGTGGCTGCGGGGCGTCGGGATCGGTTTTTACGACGAGCCCCGCAAGGACGACTTCGTGGACAAGGTCATGGCCATGTACCGCGTGGACGACCGTGAGATGACCGGCGTCTACCAGTCCGGGGCCGTCGCGGCCCACTCGCTGGCAGCGGACGTCCCGGTGGCGACGTTCGCCACCCTGCGCAAGGACCTGAACATCGGTTACGGCCGGCAGCTGGAAGCCCAGCTCGTCACCGCCGTCACGGTGCGCGGGACCCACCGCCGGCAGGGCCTGCTGCGGCGGATGATGACCGGTGACCTCGCCGCGGCCAAGGCGGACGGCGTCGCGATGGCGGCGCTCACGGCCTCGGAGGCGTCGATCTACGGCCGGTTCGGCTACGGTGTGGCGACCTTTGAGCGCAGCATCAAGGTCGACACCGGGCCGCGCTTCCGGCTGCGCCACGAGCCCACCGGCTCGGTGGAGATCGCCGACCGCAAGGTCCTGCTGGACCTTGCCCCGGAAGTTTTTGGGCGGGTCCACAGCGCCTTGCCCGGGTCGATCTCGCGGCAGGAGGCCTACCGGCTGCGGTCTTCGGGCATGCTCAGCCGCGACGGCGGCGAAGACGAGGCCATTCGCTGTGCGCTGCACTACGACGCCGCGGGCACCGTGGACGGTTATGTGGCCTACAAGTTCGCCGGCTGGGAAACCAAGCCGTACACGATGGAGGTTGTCGACCTCGTGGCGGCGACCGACGCCGCGTACCTGGAGTTGTGGCAGTTCCTGGGCAGCATCGACCTCGTGGAGCGGATCAGCTGGCAGGAGGCGCCGGTGGACGACCCCCTGACCTGGGCCCTCGAGGATCCCCGCTGCGTCGAGTCCTCGGACCACCGGGACATGCTGTGGCTGCGCGTCCTGGACCCCGCGCGGGTTCTGGGCGCCCGGCGCTACTCGACCGACGGAACCCTGGTTCTGGCCGTGCGGGACAGCCTGGGTTTCGCCGCCGGCACCTTCGCCCTGACGGTCAGCGGGGGAGAGGCCTCGGTGACGCCGGCTCCGGAGGCCCTGCCGGACCTGTCGCTGGACGTCGCGGACCTCGGCTCCATCTACCTGGGAGCCGTCTGTCCCGTGACGCTGAAAGCCGCCGGCCGGATCACCGAACACACAACCGGGGCGGCGCTGACGGCGAGACTCATGTTCGCCGTCGAACGCTCACCGCACTGCCCCACCCACTTCTAGCCGGCCGGCCGCGCGGCCCGGGGCCGGCCCCCGCGGGAACGGCCCTGGGCGCTTTGACCCGCGTTCACGGAAACGACTAGACTAAACGGGCGTGTACTACGTGCGCGCATCTACAATCCACAAAATCAGGATGACCCGGCGGATCACTTGTTGTTACGCCGTATTCTTGGCCTGCATTCCATAATGCGGGCAAAGCGGTTTGCCTGACCGACTAACTATCCACAACGGAGCCCCTACTACATGACCATCACCTCCACCGAGAAGCCCGGTACCCCCGTAGTCGCCATTAACGACATCGGTACCGCTGAGGACTTCCTCGCAGCTGTCGACGCCACCATCAAGTACTTCAACGACGGAGACCTCGTCGAAGGTACCGTCGTCAAGGTCGACCGCGACGAAGTTCTGCTCGACATCGGTTACAAAACCGAAGGTGTCATTCCCTCCCGCGAGCTTTCCATCAAGCACGACGTTGACCCCGGAGACGTCGTCTCCGTTGGCGATCAGGTCGAAGCCCTGGTGCTCACCAAGGAAGACAAAGAAGGCCGCCTGATCCTCTCCAAGAAGCGCGCTCAGTACGAGCGTGCCTGGGGCGACATCGAGAAGGTCAAGGAAGAAGACGGTGTTGTCACCGGTACCGTCATCGAGGTTGTCAAGGGTGGTCTTATCCTCGACATCGGTCTGCGCGGCTTCCTGCCCGCATCCCTCGTCGAGATGCGCCGTGTGCGCGACCTTGCTCCGTACATCGGTCAGCAGATCGAAGCCAAGATCATCGAGCTGGACAAGAACCGCAACAACGTTGTTCTTTCCCGCCGTGCATGGCTCGAGCAGACCCAGTCCGAGGTCCGCTCCACGTTCCTCAACAAGCTGGAAAAGGGCCAGGTCCGTCCCGGCGTCGTTTCCTCCATCGTCAACTTCGGTGCCTTCGTGGACCTGGGCGGCGTAGACGGCCTGGTTCACGTTTCCGAGCTGTCCTGGAAGCACATCGACCACCCGTCCGAGGTTGTCGAAGTTGGCCAGGAAGTCACCGTCGAGGTTCTCGAGGTCGACCTGGACCGCGAGCGCGTCTCCCTGTCGCTCAAGGCTACGCAGGAAGACCCGTGGCAGACCTTCGCCCGCACCCACGCCCTCGGGCAGGTTGTTCCGGGTAAGGTCACCAAGCTCGTTCCGTTCGGCGCGTTCGTTCGCGTTGAAGACGGCATCGAAGGCCTGGTCCACATCTCCGAGCTCGCCGTGCGTCACGTTGAACTGGCCGAGCAGGTTGTCTCCGTTGGCGACGAGCTGTTCGTCAAGGTCATCGACATCGACCTCGAGCGCCGCCGCATCTCGCTCTCCCTCAAGCAGGCTAACGAGGGCGTCGACGCCGACAGCACCGAATTCGACCCGGCACTCTACGGCATGGCCGCCGAGTACGACGAAGAGGGCAACTACAAGTACCCGGAGGGCTTCGACCCGGAGTCCAACGAGTGGCTTGAAGGCTACGAGAACCAGCGCGCCGCCTGGGAGCAGCAGTACGCTGACGCCCAGACCCGCTGGGAAGCCCACAAGAAGCAGGTTGCCCAGCACGCTGCCGACGACGCTGCAGCTGCAACGTCCGGTGAGAGCGACTCCGGCACCACCAGCTACTCCTCCGAGCCGGCTGCCGCCGAAGCCGGTGCAGGCACGCTTGCCTCGGACGAGGCTCTTGCGGCTCTGCGCGAGAAGCTGACCGGCAACTAATTGCCCTTGTTCCTCGGGGAGTCCGCTCCCTGAGACCAGGCAGTAAGTAGCTTGAAGCGGCACCGTCGCGGTGCGCAATAACCAAGGTGCGCAGCAGTCAGGCGCACAGCAAAGGTGGCCGTCCCTCTGGGGCGGCCACCTTTGCGTTCCCCGGCCGTGGGCGGCCACGTTTGTGTTGCGGGACATGCTCCGCGGCCGCAGTCCCCACGGGACATGCCCATTCGTCGCGCCCTCCCCTTGGGGACATGCTCATTCCTGTCCGGGACATGCTCATTTTTGGGCCCGTTTGGAGGGCATGTGGGCAGGGCGCCCATTCCTGGCCCCGCGCATGGGACATGTCCATTCCTCGGGAGCACCCCTTACGGACATGCTCATTGGCCGGAGAGCGATGCCGTTCCGTTGATTCCGGACATGTCCGGCCTTGCCGCAAAACCCTTAGGGACATGCTCATTCCAGGACTGGTCCGGTGGGCATGTGGGCATCATGCCCGCTCCTGGCCCGGCGCGCGGGACATGTCCATCTCTGGCCCCGCCTCTTGGACACCCGGACACCTGGGCGACAAGGTTGGCTGTGCGCCCAGGACGGACAGCTGTCCGCGGGAATGGGCCCGCGGCGCTGTCCTTGACGGCTACCCGGCGTCAGGCGCAGGCTCGGCAGGTTGAGATTTCCGGCCGAAGACCCGGAAACTTCCATGGCTGAAGCATTAGGCACCGTTGAATCGCAGGACACGGCCGGAAACCGCGGGTCCGTGGCCGCGGGGCATTGGTGCCGTCACCCTGTTGTGGAAGACCTTGCCGTTGCGAAGAGCTTTTACCAGGACATATTCAGGCTGCTGCTCATCTTCGAAGACGATGTCTCTGCCGTTTTCAAGTTCGCAAACACGTTGATCAATCTGCTTGACGTCGACGAGGCCGCGGGTCTCATTGAACCGACCATGGTCGCCAAGACGGATTCCGGCGCACGCTTTCAGTTCACCATCGAAGTGGACGAAGTCGACGTCATCTGCGCCAAGCTGTCACGCCGCGGAGCCGACCTTAGCGCCCCGATGGACCGGCTGTGGGGCATCCGCACCTCCTCTTTTCGCGACCCACCGGACGTGTCTGGGAAATCGCCCCCTAGGAACCAGGCTGGTGCTGCCACTTTAGACTCGCGCAGCGGAGGGCATGTCCGGAGGTGGAAGGGTTGGCTGCGGGAGGGCATGCCCAGCCCTGGGTTCGCCCGATGGGCACAGGCGCACTATGCCCCATCTTCGCGGTGAGCGCGGGACATGTCCGGTGGTGGAAGGGTTGGCTGCGGGAGGGCATGTCCAGTCCTGGGTTCGCCCGATGGGCACAGGCGCACTATGCCCATTCTTCGCGGTGAGCGCGGGGCATGTCCGGTGGTGGCGGGGTTGGCCCGGGCACGAAGATGTCAACGCAGCGGGATCCTGCCCTTCACCGGGACTGTCGCATTGTCCGAGGCGGCACCTGCCACCAGTTCGGCGCCGGCGGATTTCAGCAGGGCGAGGGCGCCCACGTTGCCGGCGGTGGTGTCGGCCACCAGAACGGCTGCCCCGGCCGACGTAGCTCGGTCCTTCACGAGCCGCAGCGCTTCACGGCCAACGCCGCGGCCACGGAAGCTCCGGGCCAGCCAGATTCCGGTTTCGAGCGTGCCGCCAGCAGCGTCGCTGCCGCCACTGCCAAGGCCCGCACCACCAGCACCCCCGGCTTCAGCATCAGGCGGGGCCTCGCTACCGGCCCCGCCAGGGGTCAAGCCGGCCAAACCCCCGCCACCAGAAACCCCGCCACCAGAAACCCCGCCAACAGAAACCCCGCCACCAGTAACCCCGCTGCCAGCATCAGCTGCGGCCCAGACACCGGTCAGAACGGCCAACCCGCCCCCAGCACCAGCCCCGCCACCGGGCAAACCGGGCCCGCCGGCCACGCCCCCGCCGGCAGCATCCGTCGGCTCAGCGCCCTTCCACTGCAGCCGGATAGACCCGGCCAATTGGCCGCCGCAGTCGATGGCCCAGCTCTTCTGCCGCGCGGGACCGTCCAGACCGGCCGCGGCGGCGCGGTGGAATTCGCGGAACCAGCTGATCCGGTCGGTGTTCCAGCCGGCGGCCGTGCCGAGGGGCGGGGTGACCTCGTCGGCGTCGGCCTCCCGAAGGGCGAGCTCGAGGAGCTGCTCAAGCACGGCCTCGGTGACGTCAATCAGGGCAACCTCGGGCGTCGGCTCAGCTGATGGGGACATCGATCCACTCCGTTTCTCCGGGGAACACTGATGCGCTGCCGGCAGTCATCGCGGCCACGCGGTCCGCGGCACGGGCCAGCTCCTCCGGATCATCCGGCAGCGCCAGCCGCAGGACAGTAGTTTGCGCCTCATAACCGGTTTCGGCCATAACATAGCCCGCGGCGCGCAGATCGTTCTCCAGCCGCCCGGCCGCGGCATGAGGCACCGGCACCGAGCAGATCCGCAGCCGGCGGCGCCGCACGAGCGGAGCAAGCTCCAGCGCCCCGGACACCGATTCGGAATATGCGCGCACCAGGCCGCCGGCCCCCAGCAGGACCCCGCCGAAATAGCGCACCACCACCGCGGCGACGTCGCTCAGGTCGGCGACGCCGGGTGCGGTCTCGCGCTTCAGCAGCGCCTCCAGCATGGGGATGCCGGCAGTTCCGGACGGCTCGCCGTCGTCGTTGGACCGTTGCACGTTCCGGTCAGGGCCGAGCACGAAGGCGAAGCAGTGATGCCGCGCGTCATGGAATTCCCGGCGCAGGCCGGACAGGACGGTGCGGGCGGCGTCTTCGTCCGCCGTGCGCGCCAGGACGGTGATGAACCGGGACCGCTTGACTTCGATTTCGTGGCGGAAGCCGGGTCCCGCAGCAAGGGTGGTGTATACGGAAGTCCTGCTCTCGGGGTAATCCGTCTCATCTGCCACCGGTTCAGTTTAGGCTGGTGTCGTGTTGAAGATCGGGTTGACCGGCGGGATCGCCTCAGGGAAGTCCCTGGTTGCCGCGCGCCTGCACGAACGCGGCGCCGTGCTGGTCGACGCCGATGCGCTGGCCCGGGAGGTCGTGGAACCGGGCACACCCGGACTGGCCAAGGTGGTCGACGCCTTCGGTGCCGCCATCCTGACGCCGGACGGCCGGCTGGACCGGCCCCGGCTGGGCGCCCTCGTCTTCGGCAACCCGGAACGCCTGGCCGTCCTCAACGGAATCATCCATCCCCTGGTGCGGGAGCGCGCCGCAGCGATGGTGGCATCCGCCCCGGCTGGCGCCGTCGTGGTTCAGGACATCCCGTTGCTGGTGGAGACCGGACAAGGGAAAAACTTCCATCTGGTGGTCGTGGTCGACGCCCCGGACGACGTCCGGCTCCGGCGCATGGCCGAACACCGCAAGATGAGCGTCGAGGAGGCGCACGCCCGGATGGCCGCCCAGGCGAGCCGGGAGGAGCGGCTGGCGGCCGCGGACGTCGTGCTGGACAACTCGGGCACCCCGGAAATGCTCCGCCGCGCCGTGGACGCCCTGTGGGAGGGACGGCTGACGCCGTTCGCACTGAACCTCAAGGAGCAAAAGATCGCCCCGCGGACCGGCGGTCCGGTCCTGGCCCGTGCTGATCCGTCCTGGGCCGCCCAGGCCGGCCGGCTGATCGCCCGGCTGCGCGCCGCCGTCGGGGAGGACGTCCTGGCCGTGGACCACATCGGGTCCACAGCGGTCCCGGGGCTTGACGCGAAGGACGTGATCGACCTGCAGCTCAGCGTGAGCGACCTCGACGGCGCGGACCGGCTCGCGCCGCTGCTGGCCGGGGCGGGATTTCCGCGCTGGCCCGGCATCATTTCCGACAACCCCAAGCCCTCGCACCCGGACCCCGCCGACTGGTCCAAACGGCTCCACGGCAACGCCGATCCCGGCAGGCCGGTCAACCTTCACATCCGCGTCGCCGGCTCGCCCGGCTGGCGGTACGCCCTGTGCTTCCGCGACTGGCTCCGCGCCGATGCCGTGGCCCGGTCGGACTACGTCGCCGAGAAGCAGCGGGTTGCCGGGCTCCACGGCGTCGACAAATCCACAGCAGGCTACGCGGCGGACAAGGAGGGCTGGTTCACCGGCTACGCCTGGCCCCGGATGGAAGCCTGGGTGCAGCGCACGGGCTGGCAGCCGCCGTCGTACACCGACACCTCCGACGACGGCACTGACGACGGCGACACTGACGACGGCGGCACCGCCGGCGAAGCGGCCGTCGCCGCCACTGCCGCCGGCCATGACGCCCGCACCGGTACTGCCCACACCGGTACTGCCCGCACCGGTACTGCCCAAAGCTGAATCAGGGCATCCTGTCGGGGGCCGGCGGTAGATTAGATACATGAGCCTTGCCCAGCAGATCAACCGTGTCGTGGCACCCTTTGAGGTCATCAGCGAGTTCCAGCCCGCGGGAGACCAGCCGGCGGCGATCGCCGAACTCACCGAGCGGATCCGCAACGGCGAGAAGGACGTGGTGCTGCTTGGTGCCACGGGTACCGGCAAGAGCGCGACCACGGCATGGCTGATCGAGCAGGTCCAGCGCCCCACGCTGGTGATGGTGCAGAACAAGACCCTCGCAGCGCAGCTCGCCAACGAATTCCGGGAACTGCTGCCCAACAACGCAGTGGAATACTTCGTCTCTTACTACGACTACTACCAGCCCGAGGCCTACGTGCCCCAGACGGACACCTTCATCGAGAAGGACTCCTCCGTCAATGAGGAAGTCGAACGGCTCCGCCACTCCGCGACGAATGCCCTGCTGACCCGCCGCGACGTCATCGTGGTCGCCACGGTGTCCTGCATCTACGGCCTCGGCACCCCGGAAGAGTACATCGCCGGCATGGTGACGCTCCGCAAGGGATCGGAGATGAACCGTGATGACCTGCTCCGGAAATTCGTCGCCATGCAGTACACCCGCAATGACATGGACTTCCACCGCGGCACGTTCCGGGTCCGCGGCGACACCGTGGAAATCATCCCGATGTACGAGGAACTCGCCATCCGGATCGAGTTCTTCGGCGACGAGATCGAGAACATCTACACCCTGCACCCGCTGACCGGCGAGGTGATCCGCGACGAGACCGAGATGTACGTCTTCCCGGCCTCGCACTACGTCGCCGGTCCCGAACGCATGGGCCGGGCCATCAAGAAGATCGAGGACGAGCTCGCCGAGCGGCTCAAGGTCCTGGAGAGCCAGAACAAGCTCGTCGAAGCCCAGCGGCTGCGGATGCGCACCACCTACGACCTCGAAATGATGCAGCAGATGGGTTTCTGCAACGGCATCGAGAACTACTCCCGGCACATTGACGGCCGCGAGGGCGGCACCGCGCCGCACTGCCTCATCGACTACTTCCCGGACGATTTCCTCCTGGTGATCGACGAATCGCACGTCACGGTCCCGCAGATCGGCGCCATGTACGAGGGCGATATGTCCCGCAAGCGCACACTCGTGGACCACGGCTTCCGGCTGCCCTCGGCGATGGACAACCGGCCGCTGAAATGGGACGAGTTCCTCGAACGGGTGGGCCAGACCGTCTACCTCTCCGCCACTCCGGGCAAGTACGAGCTCGGCAAGTCCGACGGCTTCGTCCAGCAGATCATCCGCCCCACCGGCCTGATCGACCCCGAGGTCATCGTCAAGCCCACGAAGGGCCAGATCGATGACCTGCTGGGCGAAATCCGCACCCGCACGGCAAAGAACGAACGGGTCCTGGTCACCACCCTGACCAAGCGGATGGCCGAGGACCTCACCGACTACCTGCTGGGCCACGGGGTGAAGGTGGAGTACCTGCACTCCGACGTCGACACCCTGCGCCGGGTGGAGCTCCTGCGCGAACTGCGGATGGGCGTCTTCGACGTCCTGGTCGGCATCAACCTGCTCCGGGAAGGACTCGACCTCCCGGAGGTGTCGCTGGTCAGCATCCTGGACGCGGACAAGGAAGGCTTCCTGCGCTCCTCGACCTCCCTGATCCAGACCATCGGCCGTGCGGCACGAAACGTGTCCGGCCAGGTCCACATGTACGCGGACCGCATCACAGACTCGATGGCCCACGCGATCGACGAGACGAACCGCCGGCGCGCCATCCAGGTTGCCTACAACACGGAGAACGGCATCGACCCCCAGCCGCTGCGGAAGAAGATCGCGGACATCACCGACCAGCTGGCCAAGGAGGACGCGGACACCCGCGAGCTACTGGCCGCGGCCGGCAAGAACCGCGGCAAGGGCAAGGGCGCCTCGGTGATCCGGGAAGACGGTCTGGCTGCCGCCCCGGCGGAGGACCTCGTGGGGCTGATCGAACAGCTGACCGAGCAGATGCACGCCGCGGCCGGGGAACTGCAGTTCGAACTCGCGGCCCGGCTCCGCGACGAGGTGGGCGACTTGAAGAAGGAGCTGCGGCAAATGCAGTCGGCGGGGCACGCCTAGGGTAAACTCGGTCAGACGTAGGGGAGTATCCCAAGCGCTACGATCGTCAACACGCACGGCTACGATGCCGTGCCGGGCGTAGCGGGCAGCCAGGCGGCATCACGCGCCGGCGGTCGGAGAGACTTACACCGCTTTGCCGTACCCTACGAAAGGCTTTCCCCGTGCCCGAACTTCCACTGTGGTTCGAGATCGGCTCGTTTGTCGTCCTCGGCGTCATCCTGGCCATCGACCTGCTGATGGTCCTCAAACGCCCGCACGAGCCCTCCATGAAAGAAGCCGGACTGTGGGTCACGTTCTACGTGGCCCTGGCCCTGGTGTTCGCCGGCGCCATGTTCGCCTTCACCGGACCGGAATACGGCGGGCAGTTCATTGCAGGCTGGGTGACGGAGTACAGCCTCAGCATCGACAACCTGTTCGTCTTCATCATCATCATGGCGCGCTTCTCGGTACCGCGTAAGTACCAGCAGGAAGTGCTCATGGTGGGCATCATCATCGCCCTGATCCTCCGCGGCATCTTCATCATGCTCGGCGCGATCGTGATCGAGCAGTTCAGCTGGGTCTTCTACATCTTCGGCGCCTTCCTGCTGTGGACCGCGTGGAAGCAGGCCCAGGATGAGGGCGAGGACGAGGAAGACAAGGAAAACCCGCTGATCGCCCGGATCCGCAAGGTTCTGCCGATGTCCGAGAAGTTCGACGGCGGCAAGCTCCGCACCGTGGTGGACGGCAAGAAGGTCTTCACCCCGATGCTGATCGTCTTCGTAACCATCGGCATGACGGACCTGCTGTTCGCCGTCGACTCCATCCCGGCCATCTTCGGCCTGACCCAGAGCGCGTTCATCGTCTTCACCGCCAACATCTTCGCCCTCATGGGTCTGCGCCAGCTCTACTTCCTGCTCGGCGGACTCATGAACCGGCTCATCTACCTCAAGCACGCGCTGTCCGTCATCCTGGCGTTCATCGGCGTCAAGCTGGTCCTGCACGCCATGCACGTCAACGAGCTGCCCTTCATCAACGGCGGCCAGCACATCGAATGGGCTCCCGAGATCCCCACATACGTCTCGCTCGGCGTGATCATCGGCACCATCATCATTGCCGTCGTCGCCAGCCTGGTCAGCTCCAAGGCGTCCAAATCCAAGCTGGACGCCCGGCTGGAAGAGGACGCCCGGAAGAGCCTGAGCGACGTCGAGTAGCCCCGGCCTCGCGGGTCCCCGGCCGGTGGCCCCGGCCGGCGGATCCGGGCGGCGGATCCGGGCGGCGCCGGCGCAGGCCCGAGGCGCTATGCTCGGACCGTGAAGACCTTCTACCCGGCACCACATGACGGTACGGCGCTGGACCTGCAGAGGGTCCAGCGCCGTACCGTTTCCGTCTTGAGCGTTGCGCAGCTCCTGAGCAGCGTTGGCAGCGGCGCCAGCCTTTCTGTGGGTTCGCTGTTGGCCGTCCAGCTCTCCGGCTCCAACGCCTGGGCCGGATCGGTGACCACAGCAGTGACGCTGGCCGCCGCCGTCGCAGCCCTGCCGCTCGCCGGCCTGGCCGGACGCCGCGGCCGCCGCGCAGCCCTTGTCACCGGCCAGTTGGCCGCCCTCGCGGGGTCCCTGGTCATCATCGCGTCCACAGTGTCCGGCGTCTTCCCGGTGCTGCTGCTCGGAGCCGCACTGTTGGGTCTGGGGACCGCCGCCAACCTCCAGGCCCGTTTCGCCGCCGTCGACCTGTCCGACGCCGGGCACCGCGGACGCTCGCTGGCCATCGTCGTGTGGGCGGTGACGATCGGCGCCGTCGCCGGACCCAACCTGATCCGTCCCGGGGCGGCGGTGGGGGAGGCCCTGGGCCTGCCGGCGCTGGCCGGCCCGTTCGTGTTTTCCGCCGCCGGGCTGGCTCTGGCCGCCCTGCTGCTGACGATCGGCCTGCGGCCGGATCCACTGCTGCTGGCCGCCCGGCTTCGGACCGCAGGCGAGCCGCAGGCGGCGAAAGGCGCCACAGGCGTCCGACGCCGGCACGGCCTGCGCGCCGGACTCCGGGCCGTCGGGAACTCGCCGCGCGCCCGCCTGGCCCTGTTCGCGATCGTGGCCGCGCACGGCTGCATGGTGGCCGTCATGTCGATGACGCCGCTGCATCTCCAACTCGTCACCGAGGGGCCGATGGCCGGCATGCCGGCGGGCCACGTGCATGCCGCCAGCACGGATGTCCTGGTCCTGATCGGCTTCACCATCTCGCTGCACATCGCCGGCATGTTCGCCCTGTCACCGGTGATGGGCTGGCTCACCGACAAGACCGGGCGCCTCCCCGTCATCGTCCTCGGCCACGGGCTGATTCTGCTCGCCGTCTGCGTCGCGGGCTTCGGACAGCAGCAGCCTGCCCTGGTCACGGTGGGACTGGTGCTGCTCGGCCTGGGCTGGTCGGCGGCCACCATCGCCGGTTCCACGCTCCTCGCCGAGAGCGTTTCCGCCGAGGACCGGATCCTCGTCCAGGGCGTCTCGGACACCCTCATGGGAGCCGCCGGGGCACTCGGCGCGGGCTTCTCCGGCCTGGTGATGAGCGGGGTCGGCTACCAGGGCCTCAACCTCGCGGCGGCCGCACTGGCCGCGGCGGTGCTCGCCGTCGCCGTCCCGGCGGTGGCGCGGGGCCGCGGGGCACGCCTGACGGCCTAGCCGGCGCCGAGGTTGCAGATCGCGGCAGTGTTGGGAGAAATCACTGCCGTTATATGCCCTCTCGAGGGGGCACCCGGCTGCGGTCAGGGCAGTCCGGTCAGCGGCGGGCGGAGCGGGCCATGCCCAGCAGGCGGCCGAAGATCGCCTCGCCGTCGTCCGCGATGCCGTCATGGTGAAACTCGTCGGTCTCCCACACCTGCAGGCCGCGCACGGCGGCCGCCGTTTCCAGGGAGAGACCGCGGTCCACGTAGATGTCGTCGGTGTAGACGGCCGCGGCGACGGGCACGGTGTTGAGGGCCAGCCGTTCCGGATCGTACAGCGGCGCCCAGTCGTCCTTCTCGGCGAGCAGGTGGGCCACGTCGCGGAGCGGACGCAGGGCAGGGTCCTGCTCGAAGTACCAGGGGTAGACCATTTCCCCGGTCAGGAGAGGTTCGCCGGCGTCGGGGCGGAACTCGGGGAATTCCTCCAGCACCCGCCAGGCGGCCCAGTTGGTGGCTCCGGCCTGGCCGTAGATGGACTCGTGCATCAGCGCGTACAAGGGGTTGGCGGCCCGGGACACGAGGCCCCGGACCTGGTCCAGGAAGGCATCGGAGAGGCGGTTGCCGCCGGGCGTGGACACGAAAGCGTCCTCGAGCAGGTGGTGCAGCGCGTCCACCCGGGTGTTGCCGCCCAGGAAGGAGCCCACCATCTGGAACCGTTCCACGGTGAGCCGGTCGCCGTCGGGCAGGAACTCCTCGGTGTCCCGCAGGTGCCGGGCGATCCGGGTGACGGCGGCACGGTCCTCGGGGTACCAGGCGAAGTATTCGGCGTTCCGGGCCGCGACCCGCTGGAACGTGGCCCGGTACACCCGCTCCGCGGAGCCGCCCAGCGGGGGCAGGCCGCCGGTGACGAGCACTTCGCGGAGTCCTTCGGGGGCGAACGAGAGGTAGCTCAGCGCACAGAAGCCGCCGTAGCTCTGGCCGTAGACGGTCCAGGGGGCGGAGCCCAGGGTCGCCCGGATGGCCTCGGCGTCGGCGACGATTGAGTCGGCACGGAAATGCGTCAGGTAGCGGGCCTGCTCCGCCCCGGTGCCGCGCAGGGGGAGCGTGTTGCGGTCAACGGCCGAGGACAGTCCGGTGCCGCGCTGATCCAGCATGAGGATGCGGAAGTTCCGCGCGGCAGCCTTGCTCCAGCCGCCCAGGGCCGGGAGCCGGTTGCCCCTGCCGCCGGGGCCGCCCTGCAGGTACAGCAGCCAGGGCAGCTCGGCTGCCTCGTCCTCGCTGTGTTCCGTGGACACGTACTCGCGTGCGAACACCGTGACGGATTCACCGCGGCGTCCTGCCTCGCTGAAATGGTCCAGGGGCACCTGGAAGTAGTGTTCTGCGGTGCGCATGCCGCGGTAGGTGTGGCGTGCCCGGACGGTGTGCCGGACGTTGTGCCCGGCGGCGGGCGCAGATTCCAGGAGGGCCGCTCCCATGAGCCCCGTCAGCGGAAGATCAGCCACGGGCGGCCTCCGCACGCGAATTGCCACGGGAATCGGCGCGGGAGCTGCCGAACGCCTCCAGCGCGGCGCCGGTAAGGCGGAACGTCGACCACTCCTGCATCGGGGCGGCGCCGAGCTTCCTGTAGAAGTTGATGGACGGCTCGTTCCAGTCCAGGACGCTCCACTCCACGCGCGCGTACCCGCGGTCGACGGCGGTCGCGGCCAGGTGCTGCAGCAGCGCCTTGCCGTGGCCCTCGCCACGGGCCTCGGGCCTGACGTAGAGGTCCTCGAGGTAAATCCCGTGGACGCCTTCCCACGTGGAGTAGTTCAGGAACCAGAGCGCGAAGCCCCGGACCTCGCCTGCAGTGTTCTCCGCCATCGTGGCAAAGACCCGCGGGTTCTCGCCGAAGAGGACCTCGGTGAGCATCTCGGGAGTGTTCCGGACGGCGTCCGGCTCCTTCTCGTAGAGGGCGAGGTCGTGGATCATCTGCAGGATGGCAGGGACGTCATGCGGGGCGGCAGGCCGGATTACACTCATTGTCCAAGTTTACCCGCGGCGTGTGGCGCCGCCGGGTCCGGCGCCAGAGGCCCGGCGACAGAGGCACGGCGTTAGAGCCGGTTGACGTCCGTGACGCGAACGACGGCGGTCCCGGACTCATCGGATGCCTCCAGATCCACCTCGGCGGAAATGCCCCAGTCGTGGTGGCCGGCCGGGTCGGCGAAGATCTGCCGGACCTTCCACAGTCCGGGTTCCTCGGTGATGATCAGCAGCCCGGGTCCGCGGGCGTCCGGGCCGGTGCCGATGTCGTTGTGTTCGTCGAAGTAATCATCCAGGGCGTCTTCCCAGCGCTCCGCGTCCCAGCCGGACCCGGCGTCGAGCTCACCCAGGGCGGTGGCGGCCTCATCGGCGAACAGCTCCACGCGGCGGAACATCTCATTGCGCACCATCACCCGGAAGGCCCGGATGTTGGAGGTCAGCGACGGCGGCGGGGGCGGGGGAGCGTCGTGCGGTGTGGGCGCGGCGCCGGACGTGAGTTCTTCCCACTCGTCGAGCAGGCTCGAGTCGACCTGGCGCACCAGTTCACCCAGCCAGGCGATGAGGTCCTCGAGGTCCTCGCGGAGGGCGTCCTGCGGGACGGTCTGGCGCAGGGCCTTGAAGCCGTCCGCGAGGTAGCGCAGCACGATTCCCTCCGAGCGGGCCAGGCCGTAGAACTGGACGAATTCACCGAAGTTCATGGCGCGCTCGTACATGTCCCGGACCACGGATTTGGGTGCGAGTTCAAAGTCGCCGACCCACGGCGCGGCCTTGCGGTAGACATCGAAGGCCTCGCCGAGGATCGCCGCGAGCGGCTGCGGGTACGTGACCTCCTCCAGCATCGCCATCCGCTGGTCGTACTCGATGCCGTCGGCCTTCATCGCTGCGATCGCTTCGCCGCGCGCCTTCTTCTGCTGTGCGGACAGGATCTGGCGCGGCTTCTCCAGGGTCGATTCGATCACGGACACGACGTCCAGGGCGTACGACGGCGACTCCGGATCCAGCAGTTCCAGGGCCGCGAGGGCGAAGGGGGACAGGGGCTGGTTGAGGGCGAAGTTTGCCTGCAGGTGGACGGTGAGCCGGACCGTGCGGCCGTCAGCTCCCTGCTCCTCAGGGGGGATCCGCTCCACGACGCCTGCGGCGAGCAGCTCGCGGTAGATGCCCAGGGCCTTCTTCATGAGCTGCAGCTGGGAGGACCGGGTCTCGTGGTTCTCGGTAAGCAGGCGGCGGGCGGCCTGGAACGGGTCGCCCGGGCGTTCCATGAGGTTCATCAGCATCGCGTGGGTCACGGTGAAACTGGACGTGAGGGGATCCGGAACAGACTCCACGAGCCGTTTGTACGTCGGCTCGCCCCAGGACACGAAGCCTTCCGGGGGCTTCTTCTTAACCACCTGGCGCAGCTTCTTCTGGTCGTCGCCGAACTTGGCCGTGGCCTTGGCCATCGCCTTCACGTTCTCCGTCACGTGCTCCGGGGCCTGGACCACCACGGTTCCGGCCGTGTCGTACCCGGCGCGTCCGGCCCGTCCGGCGATCTGGTGGAACTCGCGGGAGTTCAACAGCCGCGTGCGGACGCCGTCGTACTTGCTCAGGGCCGTGAGCAGCACGGTGCGGATGGGCACGTTGATGCCCACCCCGAGGGTGTCGGTTCCGCAGATGACCTTCAGCAGCCCGGCTTGGGCGAGCTGCTCGACGAGCCGGCGGTACTTCGGCAGCATGCCGGCGTGGTGGACGCCGATCCCGTGCCGGACCAGCCGGTTGAGGGTCTTGCCGAAGCCCGCGGCGAAGCGGAATCCGGCGATGAGCTCGGCAATTTTGTCTTTTTCCTCGCGGGTGCAGACGTTGATGCTCATCAGGTTCTGGGCCCGGTCGATCGCCTCGACCTGGCTGAAATGAACGACGTAGACCGGGACCTGCTTGGTGGCGAGAAGCTCTTCGAGGGTCTCGTGCACCGGGGTCTGCTCGTAGTAGTAGTGCAGCGGAATGGGACGTTCGGCGGAACTGACGGTCGTCGTCGGGCGGCCGGTCAGCTGGGTGATCCCGGCCTCAAAGCGGCTGACATCGCCGAGGGTGGCGGACATGAGCAGGAACTGCGCCTGGGGAAGCTCCAGCAGCGGCACCTGCCAGGCCCAGCCGCGCTGCGGGTCCGAATAGAAGTGGAATTCGTCCATGATGACGGCGCCGAGCTCTGCGGCGGCGCCCTCGCGGAGGGCGATGTTGGCCAGGATCTCCGCGGTGCAGCAGATGATCGGGGCGTCCTGGTTGACGCCGGAGTCACCGGTGATCATGCCGACGTTTTCGGCCCCGAAAATCTCGCACAAGGCGAAAAATTTCTCCGAGACCAGGGCCTTGATCGGGGCCGTGTAGTAGCTGCGCGCTCCGCGGGCCATGGCCTGGAAGTGCGCGGCGATGGCCACGAGGGATTTTCCGGACCCGGTCGGCGTGGCGAGGATGACGTTGGAGCCGGCGGCCAGCTCCATGATGGCCTCATCCTGGGCGGTGTAAAGGGCGAGGCCGCGGGTCTCGGTCCACTCCACAAACCGGGTGTAGAGCTCGTCCGGGTCCAGGGCCGTCCTGCCGGGAATTCGGGCGGCCGGGGCGGGGAGCTGATCAACGAGTTTCATTGCTTTCCAGCTTAGTGCCCGCTCAATGCCCGCGGCACCGGCGGGCCGTGCGCCGCGCGCGCCGGGTGCGTGCCTCCTTGGCTGGCCAACGGGGCCGGACTACGCTTCGGTTAGGAGAACAGCCGGACAGGACAGCAGAGCCGGGGACTGGAGGCACCATGAAGTGGGATCCCGAAAAATATGTGCAGTTCGGGGATTACCGGGACAGGCCCTTCTTTGACCTGACCGGGCGGATTCATGCCGAAGCTCCGCGGCACGTCGTCGACCTCGGATGCGGTCCCGGGAACCTCACCGCGACCCTCGCGGACCGGTGGCCCGGGGCGCAGGTGGTCGGCCTGGACTCGTCGCAGGAGATGCTGGCCGCGTCCAGGGGCCATGCGGCCGCGGCGGCCAATCTCTCCTACGAACTGGCCGATATCCAGCATTGGCTGCCGTCCGGCGACACGGACGTGGTGGTCACCAACGCCGCCCTGCAGTGGGTGCCCGGCCACCGACAACTGCTGCCGGCATGGCTCGATGCGCTCAAACCGGGCGCCTGGTTCGCGCTCCAGGTGCCGGGGAACTTCAACGCACCCTCCCACACCATAATGCGGGAGCTGGCGGAGTCCCCGGCCTGGGCCGGGCGGCTCGCCGGGGTGCTCCGCCACGACGACGTCGTCGGGGAGGCGGCGGAGTACCTGCAGATCATGCTCGACGCCGGTTGCGCCGCCGACGCCTGGGAGACCACGTACCTGCAGCTGCTCCCGGGCTCCCACCCAGTGCTGGAATGGGTCCGCGGCACCGGGCTCCGGCCGGTTCTGGCGGCGCTGCCGCACGACGAGGCCGGGGAGTTCGAGGCCGAGTACTCGGCGCGGCTGGACGCCGCGTATCCCGCGGGCCGGCACGGGACGGTCTTCCCGTTCCGGCGCACGTTCGCGGTGGCGCAAAAACGCGCGTGAGCTGCGTGCCTTGGACGTGACACGAGGCACTCCGGAATGGGGCTTACAATGACGTGGCGGCATGGGGGCAGCCGTTAGGCTGTTTCCCGTTCCGGGCCCTGGGCTAGTGATGGAGGTTCGGTGCTAACAGGCCTGATGACGCGGCTGCTGTCCGCGCATAAGGGGAGCGTGCTGGCCATCGTTGTGCTCCAGCTCGTGCAAACCACCGCCAACCTGCTCCTGCCCACCCTCAACGCCGCGATCATCGACGACGGCATCATCGGCGGCGACACGGGGGAGATCCTTCATCTCGGCGGCTGGATGGCCGGCATCGCTGCCGTCCAGGTGGTCACGGCCATCGCGGCCGGATACCTGGGCGCCGTTGTCGCCATGAACCTCGGCGGCCAGCTGCGCGGGGAACTGTTCGCCAAGGTGCAGTCCTTCTCCTCCCAGGAGGTCGGCGTCTTCGGTGCGCCCAGCCTCGTCAACCGCGCCACCAACGACGTCGCCCAGATCCAAAACCTCGCCGTCCTGATCTTCACCATGCTGATTGCAGCCCCCGCCATCTTCATCGGCGGCATCGCGCTGGCCGTGCACCAGGACGTCGTCCTGTCCTGGATCGTGGTCGCGGTCATCCCGATCCTCACGGTGATCATGGCCATGATCGTGCGCCGACTGATTCCCCTCTACCGTGAGGGCCAGGGGCTCCTGGACCGGATCAGCCGGGTGCTGCGCGAGCAGATCATCGGCGCGAATGTGATCCGCGGCTTTGTCCGCCAGGACCACGAGATGCGCCGTTTCGACGAGGCGAACAAGGACCTCACCCGCAACAACCTGCACTCTGCCCTGCTGGTGGCCGGGATGATGCCGATGATCATGCTGGTGGTCAACCTGTCCTCCGTGTGCGTCGTCTGGTTCGGCGGCCACCGGATCGACGCCGGCGAAATGCGGCTGGGTGCCCTCACGGCGTTCATGGCCTACATCCTGCAGATCTTGATCGCCATCATGATGGCGATGTACGTGTTCATGACCGCTCCGCGGGCGGCGGCGTGCGCGGAACGTATCCGCGCGGTGCTGGACACCGTGCCGGCCATCGCGGACCCGGCCGCACCCGCCGCTCCCGCCACGCCCGATGGCGGCGCCGCAGGGCCTGGCCGTGCGCTGCGTGGCCGTGCGCTGCCTGGCACCGCACGCTCCGGGAATGCCGTCGGGTTCCGGAACGTGACTTTCGCCTATCCCGGCGCGGAGGCACCCGTGCTGGACGGCGTCTCCTTCACCGCCGCACCGGGGACCACGACGGCGATCATTGGGGCGACCGGCAGCGGCAAGACGACGCTCCTGAACCTGCTGCCCCGGTTCCTGGATGCGACCGCCGGCGAGATCAGCATCGGCGGCCGCGACGTGCGGGCCATGCCGCTGGATGTCCTGCGCGGCCTCATCTCGATGGTCCCGCAGCAGTCTCACCTGTTTTCGGGCACGGTCGCGGAAAACCTCCGGCTCGGGTCGCCCGCGGCCGGGGACCAGGAACTGTGGCAGGCGCTCGGGGCCGCCCAGGCCGCCGATTTTGTCCGCGACCTGCCGCTCGGGCTCGAGGCGCCCGTGAGCCAGGGCGGCACCAACTTCTCCGGCGGCGAACGGCAGCGCCTGTGCATCGCGCGGGCCCTGCTCAAGGACGCCCCCGTCTACCTGTTCGACGACAGTTTCTCGGCCCTGGACTACGGCACGGATGTGAGGCTCCGTGCGGCGATTGAGCCGCTGCTGCGTTCGGCGACCGTGCTGATCGTGGCCGAACGGGTGGCAACAATCGTGGACGCCGGGCTGATCCTCGTGCTGGAGGGCGGCCGCCTCGTCGCGCAGGGGACACACAGCGAACTCATGGAGTCCTCGCCAAGCTACCGGGAAATTGCCGCCTCCCAGTTCGTGCTGGAGGAAGCCCCGTGAGCCGCGGCGGGGCATCCCGCACGGGGGCCGGGACGGCTGCGGGGACGGAGGCTGACAAGCGCACCAAGTGGCGGGCCGCGCGCCGGCTGATTGGCCTGCTGCGGCCGTTGAAGTGGCGGATGGCCGGTGTCATCGCGGCCACATGTGCCTTCGTGACACTCAACGTGGCGGCCCCCAAAGTCCTGGGTGAGGCCACCGACGTCGTCGTTTCGGGTTTCCTGGGCGGTTCCCTCGATGAACAGGTGCTGGCGGGACGGCTACTGGCGGTTTCCGCCATGTACGTCGGGGCGTCGCTGTTCAGCTGGATCCAGGGCGCCCTGACGGCCACCGCCGTTCAGCGGCTCAGCTACGGGCTCCGCGGCGCCGTGGAAAAAAAGCTTCATGTGCTGCCGTCCAGCCATTTCGAGGAACAGCGCCGCGGCGAGGTGCTCAGCCGGGCCACGAACGACGTCGACAACATCTCGCAGGCCCTCAACCAGCTCCTTAACCAGCTGATCATGTCGGTCCTGATGCTCTCCGCCGCACTCGCCATGATGCTGTGGCTCTCGCCGCTGCTGGCACTGATCGCGGTCCTGTCCGTGCCCGTGTCCACTTTCATCACTGTCATGGTGGCCCGGCATTCCCAGGCGCACTTCACGGAGCAGTGGAGCAGCACAGGAGCCATGCACGCCCAACTCGAGGAACTCTTCACCGGTCACGAAGTGGTCAAGGCCTTCGGCCGGCAGGAGGAGTCGGCGGCGAGCTTCCGGGACTGCAACGACAAGCTGACGCGTTCCAGTGCCCGCGCCCAATACCTGTCCGGCATTGTCCAGCCGCTGATGGTGTTTGTCGCCAACCTCAACTACGTTGCGGTGGCTGTTGTGGGGGCGCTCCAGGTGACGGCGGGGGCCATGACGATCGGCGGCATCCAGGCCTTCATTCAGTTCTCCCGCCTGTTCAGCCAGCCGATGGGCCAGATCGGCGGGATGCTGACCCTCCTGCAGTCCTGCCTGGCCTCCGCGGAGCGTGTGTTTGAGCTGCTCGACGCTCCGGAGATCCCGCCGGACACCGGGGTGCCGGCCGGTTCAGCAAACGGCGCCGGCAAGCACCGCGGCGCAGGTGCTCCGCGAAGAATCCCTGGCGCGCTCAAATCCACCGGCCAGCGCAAATCCCCTAACGGGCGCAAATCCCCGAACGGACGCGGCGCCCATGTGCCACCGCATCCGGGCACGGTGGCGGGCCGTGTCACTTTCGAGCACGTTAGCTTCAGCTACAGCCCCGGGACCCCCGTGGTGCAGGACCTTTCCTTCACGGTGGAGCCGGGCCAGACTGTGGCCATCGTGGGACACACCGGGGCGGGCAAGACCACCGTGGTGAACCTCCTGATGCGCTTCTATGAGCTCGACTCCGGGCGGATCCTGGTGGACTCAACCGACATTGCCGGCATCCCGCGGGACGAGCTGCGGTCCATCTTTGGAACGGTGCTGCAGGACGCCTGGCTGTTCACCGGCAGCATCAGGGAGAACATCGAGTACGGCCGGCCCGGGGCCTCCGACGCCGACATCGTCGAGGCGGCCCGGGCCAGCCACGTGGACCAGTTTGTCCGGTCCCTGCCGGCCGGCTACGCCACGATGCTCGGCAACGACGGCGACTCCCTGAGCCGGGGGCAGCGCCAGCTGGTCTCGATCGCGCGGGCGCAGCTCGCGGGGCGCAGCATCCTGGTGCTGGACGAGGCGACGAGTTCCGTTGACAGCCGCACCGAGGTGCAGATCCGGCACGCAATGGAGCGGCTGCGGCAAGGTCACACTAGCTTCGTGATCGCACACCGTTTGTCCACGGTGCGTGACGCTGATCTAATTCTCGTCATGGACCACGGACGGATCGTTGAACACGGAACCCACCAGCAGCTGCTGGCCAGGAGCGGGCTCTACAAGGATTTGTATGCGGCACAGTTCGCCGGTCGCGAACAGGTGGCTGCCGCCCCGGAGCCGGAACTGTGAGCCCCGCCGACACCGCGGGGGAGCGTTTCCCCGGTGCCTGGCGGACCAATCCGGCCAGCTCCGTCCCGCTTTTCGAACAGCTCCGGCTCTACGTCATTGAACGCGCCGACAACGGCACACTCGCACCCGGCACGAGGCTGCCGGCGGTGCGGAGCCTCGCCGGCGAACTGGGCGTGGCACCCCACACGGTGGCGCGCGCCTACAAGGAACTGGAGGCGGCCGGCGTCGTGGTGACGCGGGGCCGGAACGGCACGGTGGTCTGCGCCCGCGACGCCGCCTGGAGCTCGCTGTCTGCCGCCGCCGCCGAGTTCGCCGCGGCCGCCAAGGCGCAGGGCGCGAGCTTCGCCGAGGCGGTGCAGCTGCTGGCCGCCGCTTACGACCGGCACTAGCACATCCGGGGCCGCCCCGCGGCGCTCGGAATAGTTTTTCGAAGAAGTTTTCGATTAGCATTAGATTCGTGCCTAAAGCTGTAGCTGAAGATCCAGCCGTTGAAGTCCAGTCCGCCATCGAACCGCTGGCAGCCCGTGAGGCCGTCCCGTCCCGTCCCGCGGTCAAACGCCCGGACATGACACGGCTGGTGGTCAAGGGGGCCCGCGAGCACAACCTGCGCAACGTCGACCTCGACCTGCCGCGCGATGCCATGATCGTCTTCACCGGCCTGTCCGGGTCCGGCAAGTCCTCCCTGGCGTTCGACACCATCTTCGCCGAAGGCCAGCGCCGGTACGTTGAATCGCTCTCGGCCTACGCCCGGCAGTTCCTCGGCCAGGTGGACAAGCCCGACGTCGACTTCATCGAAGGACTCTCGCCGGCGGTGTCCATCGACCAGAAGTCCACAAGCAAGAACCCGCGCTCGACCGTCGGCACCATCACCGAGATCTACGACTACATGCGCCTGCTCTGGGCCCGTGTTGGCCGGCCGCATTGCCCCGTCTGCGGTGAGCCCGTGACGAAGCAGACCCCGCAGCAGATCGTGGACCAGCTGCTCGAGCTCCCGGACGGCACACGCTTCCAGGTGCTGGCACCCGTGGTCCGCGGCCGCAAGGGCGAGTTCGTCGACCTCTTCAAGGAACTCACCGCCAAGGGCTACTCCCGGGCCCGTGTGGACGGCGAGCTCGTCCAGCTGAGCGATCCGCCGAAGCTGGGCAAGCAGTTCAAGCACACCATCGAAGTGGTGGTAGACCGCCTCGTGGTCAAGGAAGGCATCAGCCAGCGCCTGACCGACTCCGTCGAAACCGCCCTTGGCCTGGCCGAGGGCCGTGTCCTCGCCGAATTCGTCGACCTCGACGCGGATGACCCCGAGCGGATCAGGGCGTTCTCCGAACACCTTGCCTGCCCCAACGAGCACCCGCTCGCCATAGACGAAATCGAGCCGCGCTCCTTTTCCTTCAACAACCCCTTCGGCGCCTGCACCGCCTGCAGCGGCATCGGCACCAAGCTCGAAGTGGACGAGGAACTCATCATCCCGAACCCGGAGCTCTCGCTTGCGGAGGGCGCCATCGCGCCGTGGTCGCTGGGCACCGCCACCACCGAGTACTGGAACCGGCTGCTCGGCGGCCTCGCCAAGGAGCTCGGCTTCTCCATGACGACGGCGTGGGAGAAGCTCGACGCCGATGTCCGGCAGACGGTGCTGCACGGCAAGGACCACAAGGTGGTGGTGCAGTACCGGAACCGCTTCGGCCGGGAACGCAAGTACAGCACCGGCTTCGAGGGCGTGGTGCAGTACGTCCACCGCAAGCACGGCGAAACCGATTCCGACTCGGCGCGTGACCGCTACGAGGAATATATGCGCCAGGTCCCGTGCCCGGCCTGTAACGGCGCACGGCTGAACCCCGCGTCGCTCTCGGTGCTGATCAACGGCAAGTCGATCGCCGAGGTCGCGGCGCTGCCCATGCGCGAATGCGCGCACTTCCTCGACAACCTCGTCCTGACCGGGCGCGAAGCCCAGATCGCCCACCAGGTCCTCAAGGAAATCCAGGCCCGGCTGACCTTCCTGCTCGACGTCGGGCTCGAGTACCTGAACCTGGAACGTCCGTCCGGGACCCTGTCCGGCGGCGAGGCGCAGCGCATCCGGCTTGCCACGCAGATCGGCTCCGGCCTGGTCGGCGTTCTCTACGTCCTGGACGAGCCGTCCATCGGCCTGCACCAGCGCGACAACCGCCGCCTGATTGAAACGCTCACCCGGCTCCGGGACCTCGGCAACACCCTGATCGTGGTGGAGCATGACGAGGACACCATCCAGGAGGCCGACTGGGTAGTGGACATCGGACCGGGCGCCGGCGAGCACGGCGGCATGGTGGTCCATTCCGGTTCCTACCAGGCGCTGCTGGAAAATACGGACTCGCTGACCGGCGACTACCTCGCAGGCCGGAAGAAAATTGAGATCCCGAAGAAGCGGCGCAAGTACGACAAGAAGCGCGAGCTCAAGGTGGTCGGGGCAAAGGAGAACAACCTCCTCAACGTTGATGCCAGCTTCCCGCTGGGTCTCTTCACCGCCGTCACCGGTGTCAGCGGCTCCGGCAAGTCCACCCTCGTCAACGAGATCCTCTACAAGGTGCTCGCCAACAAGCTCAACGGCGCGAAGCAGGTGGCCGGCCGGCACAAATCCGTCCAGGGCCTCGAGCACCTGGACAAGGTGGTGCACGTCGACCAGAGCCCGATCGGACGCACCCCACGGTCGAACCCGGCCACCTACACCGGCGTGTTCGACCACATCCGGAAGCTCTTTGCCGAGACCACCGAGGCCAAGGTCCGCGGCTACCTCCCGGGCCGGTTCTCCTTCAACGTCAAGGGCGGACGCTGCGAGGCCTGCTCCGGCGACGGCACCCTGAAGATTGAGATGAACTTCCTGCCGGACGTTTACGTCCCCTGCGAGGTCTGCCACGGTGCCCGGTACAACCGTGAAACCCTGGAGGTCCACTACAAGGGCAAGACCATCGCGGACGTGCTGAACATGCCCATCGAGGAAGGGGCCGAGTTCTTCGCGGCTTTCTCCCCGATCGCGCGGCACCTCAACACGCTCGTCGACGTCGGTCTCGGCTACGTCCGGCTGGGCCAGCCCGCCACCACACTCTCCGGCGGCGAGGCCCAGCGCGTGAAGCTCGCCGCCGAACTCCAAAAGCGTTCCAACGGCCGCAGTGTCTATGTCCTGGACGAGCCCACCACGGGGCTGCACTTCGAGGACATCCGCAAGCTCCTCATGGTGCTGCAGGGCCTCGTGGAGAAGGGCAACACGGTGATCACGATCGAGCACAACCTCGACGTCATCAAGAGCGCGGACTGGATCGTGGACCTTGGCCCGGACGGCGGCTCGGGCGGCGGCCGGGTTGTCGCCTCGGGTACCCCGGAGCAGGTCGCAAAGTCCACCGACAGCCACACTGCCGCGTTCCTCGCCGAGCTCCTGGCCTGAGCTTCTGACCTCTGGGACCGTCCCAAGAGACCGGCCGCAGGCGAAGCGGGCGGGGAAGTGCGTGGCTGCGGCGGGCGCTTCCCCCGCTGCGGCACGGTATTTCCCTGCTGTCCTCGACGGGGGCATACCTGATGTATGCCTGAAGGCGCATGCGAATTTCAGGCATTCGCGCACTCGTGAGAAACTAAGCCGGTGACGCATACAACAGTGCCCGTAATCTTCGACCTTGACGGCACTCTTGTCGATCCGGCCGGAGGGATAACCGGCGGGATCGCAGCGGCCCTCACCGAACTTGGCCTGCCGGTTCCGGACAAATCCCGGCTGGACGCCATGATCGGACCCAAGCTGAGTCATTCCCTCACTGAAGTCGCCGGCGTCCCGGCGGCGCTTCTGGAGGATGTCATCAGGATCTATCGCGCGCACTACGCTGCCACCGGCATCGCGCAGAGCCGGCTTTACCCGGGAATCCGCGCCCTCCTCGAGGACTTCGTGGCCGCCGGCCGCCCCATTGCCGTCGCCACCCAGAAACCGGAGGGACTGGCCCGCACGGTGCTGGCGCACCACGGCATCGCCGGGCTCTTTCACAGCATCCGGGGCTCTGCGGCCGATGAGGCAGCCGGCGGGGCGGGCGGCCGCAGGGAAGCCGTCCCTGTGCCCGAAGGCAAAGCAGGTATCGTCGCGGCCGCCCTCGCGGACCTGGCGGCAGCATCCCCCGCGACGGCCGGCCGGGCCGTGATGGTGGGGGACCGGGCACAAGACGTGGCCGGAGCGGCCGCCAACGGACTGGAGTGCATCGGCGTAGGCTGGGGTTTTGCGCCCGACGGCGAACTGCAGGCGGCCGGCGCCGTCGAGATCGTGCACACCACCACGGCGCTTCACGCGACGATCACCCGACTTGCCGGACGCCCGGCGACCACAGCCCTGAACGAGGTGCACACCGATGGAAATGTTTGACGTAATCCGCTGGACCACGCGCGGGCTCATATCGTCCACCTGCCGTCCCACGGTCATCGGCCTGGAAAATGTGCCCAAGGACGGGCCGTTTATTGTGGCCCCGAACCATCTCTCCTTCCTGGACAGCGTGATCGTCCAGGCCCTCATGCCGCGGCCCGTGGCGTTCTTCGCGAAGGCCGAATACTTCACCACCGGCGGCGTCAAGGGCAAGGTCATGAAGTCCTTCTTCGAAGCCGTGGGCTCCATTCCCGTGGAGCGCGGCGAGCAGGCGGCCAGCGTCCAGGCCCTGAAGACGCTGCTGGACATCCTCGACGCCGGCCGCGGCGTGGGCATCTACCCCGAAGGCACCCGCTCCCGCGACGGCATCCTCTACCGCGGCCGCACCGGGGTCGGCTGGCTGGCCCTCACCACCGGCGCGCCGGTAATCCCGGTGGGCCTGATCGGCACGGAACACCTGCAGCCGGCGGACAGCAAATCCGTCAAGCCGCAGCACTTCACCATGAAAGTGGGCGAGCCACTGTACTTCGAGAAGACCGGGCCGGACCACTCCCTGCCGGCCCGCCGCCAGGTCACGGACCGCATCATGGATGCAATCGCTGAACTGAGCGGCCAGGAACGCTCCACAAGCTACAACCAGAGCAAATCGGCCGAATAGCACCCGGCTGGCCGGCCTGCCTGCCGAACAGCACCGCCGGCCCCGGCCGAGGCCAGGGCCCCGGCGGGGGCCGGTGCCCGGCACCTCCGGCGGCTCAGTAGACTTGTACCGTGGCAGATCCAGCGAGTTACCGACCCCAGACAGGTGAAATTCCGACCAATCCGGGCGTGTACCGCTTCCGCGATCCGCACGGCCGGGTCATCTATGTCGGCAAGGCCAAGAACCTGCGGTCGCGGCTGAACTCCTACTTCGCCAACCCCGCCGGGCTCATGCCGAAGACCTACGCGATGGTCCACACGGCCAGCAGCGTCGAGTGGACGGTGGTGGGCAGCGAGCTCGAGTCGCTGCAGCTCGAATACACCTGGATCAAAGAATTCACGCCACGCTTCAATGTGATGTTCCGGGACGACAAGAGCTACCCCTACCTGGCCGTCACGATGGGGGAGAAGTATCCGCGGGTCCAGGTGCTGCGCGGTGACCGGCGCAAGGGTACCCGGTACTTCGGCCCATACACCGCCGGCGCGATCCGGGACACCATGGACACCCTCCTGCGCGTGTTCCCGGTGCGGAGCTGCAGCGCCGGCGTGCTCAAACGCGCCGAAGCCAGCGGCCGGCCCTGCCTCCTGGGCTACATCGACAAATGCTCCGCGCCCTGCGTGGGCCGGATCTCCGCCGAGGACCACCGGGCCCTCGCCGAGGACTTCTGCACCTTCATGGGGGGCGAAGCCAAGCCGTTCGTCAACCGGCTGGAACGGGAAATGGCCGCGGCAGTCGCCGAGCTCGACTATGAGCGCGCCGCGCGCCTCCGGGACGACATCGTGGCGCTGAAGAAGGTCTTCGAACGCAACGCCGTGGTCCTCGCGGAGGGCACGGACGCGGACGTCTTCGCCCTGCACGAAGACGAGCTCGAGGCCGCCGTCCAGGTCTTCCACGTCCGCGGCGGCCGGATCCGCGGCCAGCGCGGCTGGGTGGTGGAAAAGGTCGAGGACTCCACCACGCCCGAGCTGGTCGAACACCTGCTCCAGCAGGTCTACGGCGAGGAAGCCGGACTGCAGGGCCGGCTGCCCCGCGAAGTCCTGGTTCCCACCGAACCCAGCAACGCCGAGGAACTCGCGCAATGGCTCAGCGGCCTGCGCGGCGCCCGGGTGGACGTCCGGGTGCCCCAGCGCGGCGACAAGGCCGCACTCCTGTCCACGGTCCGTGAGAACGCCGAGCACGCCCTCAAACTCCACAAGTCCCGACGCGCCGGCGACCTCACCATGCGCTCCCAGGCCCTGCAGGAACTCCAGGAAGCCCTCGACCTCCCGGTCGCCCTGCTCCGGATCGAATGCTTCGACATCTCGCATGTCCAGGGCACCAATGTGGTCGGCTCCATGGTGGTGGTGGAAGACGGGCTGCCCAAGAAGTCCGACTACCGGAAATTCACCGTGACCGGGGCAGCCGCCGCCGACGACACCGCGGCCATGCACGATGTCCTGACCCGCCGGTTCCGCCACTATCTCGACGAGAAGCGCGAGCAGGCGGCAGCCGCGGCCAAACCGGCACACCAGGCCGCACTGGAAGCGGCAACCGCCGCGGCGGTCGCCGACTCCACCACGCCGGCGCCGCGCAGCAAATTCGCCTACCCGCCCAACCTCGTCGTCGTCGACGGCGGCAAACCGCAGGTCAATGCCGCCGCCCGGGCGCTGGCGGAACTGGGCATCGAGGACGTGTACGTGGTGGGCCTGGCCAAGCGGCTCGAAGAAGTGTGGCTGCCGGACAGCGACTTCCCGGTGATCCTGCCGCGAGCGTCCGCCGGCCTGTACCTGCTGCAGCGGATTCGCGACGAGGCGCACCGGTTCGCCATCACGTTCCACCGGCAAAAGCGCGGCAAGGCCATGACCGTCTCCGCGCTGGACGGCGTGCCGGGGCTGGGGGAGTCGAAGCGCAAAGCCCTCCTGGCCGAGTTTGGGTCCGTCAAGGGCATCAAGGCGGCGACGCTGGAAGAACTCACCGGCGCCAAGGGGATCGGCCCGTCGCTGGCCGCCGCGATCGTCCGGCACTTCAGCGCCGACGGGGAAGAAGCCGTCACGGTTCCGGCCGTGAACATGACGACCGGTGAAATCCTCGACGCTTAGCTAGCTCCGCCAAACTTAGCTAGGGTAAAGACTTGGGTAACGGCCCCGGCGCGGCATCACCGCTGCCCGGCCGGAACTTCACGGCAACAACAGATCGCACAGGCAGAGATGGGGCTTCACTGATGGCAGAGTCGACGGCAGGATCCGGGACGGATGAGGACGGCATGACACCCGTCAAGCCCGTCGAGGCGGAACTGCTCGTGGTGACCGGCATGTCCGGAGCCGGCCGCAGCACCGCCTCGGACGCCCTGGAGGACCACGGCTGGTATGTCGTAGAAAACCTCCCGCCGCAGATGCTCGGCACGCTCGCCGAGCTGGTATCGCGGACACCGCACTCGATGTCCAAACTCGCCGTCGTGATGGATGTCCGGAGCAAGGAACTGTTCGTCGACATGCGCGCGGCACTCCGCGCCCTGGAGGCGACCGGCGTGAGCTTCCGCGTCTTGTTCCTCGACGCCAATGACGGCGTCCTGGTCAGGCGCTTTGAGCAGGGCCGCCGGCCCCACCCGCTCCAGGGCGGCGGCCGGATCCTCGACGGCATTGCCGCCGAACGCGAGCTTGTCCGTGAACTGAAGGACACCGCCGACATCGTCCTGGACACGTCCTCCCTCAACGTCCACGGCCTCGCCACTGCCATCACCGAGCTCTTCAGCGAAACCGGGCCCGTGGCGCTCCGGCTGAACGTCATGAGCTTCGGCTTCAAATACGGGCTGCCGGTGGACGCCAACTTCGTGGCCGACGCCCGCTTTATTCCCAACCCGCACTGGGTCCCGCAACTGCGACCGCATACCGGGCTGGACAAGGACGTCAGCGACTACGTGCTGGAGGCCCAGGGCGTCAGCGACTTCGTCGAACGCTACGTCCTGGCCCTCGAACCGGTCCTGGACGGCTACCGGCGCGAGAACAAGCACTACGCCACAATCGCCGTCGGCTGCACCGGCGGCAAACACCGCTCCGTGGCGGTGGCGGTGGAGCTTTCACGGCGGCTGGCGCAATACCCGCGCGTCACCGTGACCACGACGCACCGGGACCTGGGCCGCGAGTAATGGCGCTGCTGACCGGACCCCTGCCCCTTGTCCCGCCCGCCAGCGCGGCCTTCGCCAGCCAGCAGGACAAGGGCCCCTCGGTCGTGGCGCTCGGCGGCGGCCACGGCCTGTCCGCTTCGCTGTCCGCGCTGCGCCTGCTCACCTCCGAGCTCACCGCGATTGTCACTGTCGCGGACGACGGCGGATCCTCCGGCCGGCTCCGTGAGGAGTACGGCGTCCTGCCGCCAGGCGACCTTCGCATGGCCCTGTCCGCGCTGTGTGACGACACGGACTGGGGCCGCACCTGGCGGGACGTCATGCAGCACCGTTTCGCCCCCGGCAAGGGCCGCGGCGGTTCCCTCGACGAACACGCCATGGGCAACCTCCTGATCGTCACGCTCTGGGAACTCCTGGGCGACACGGTCGCCGGCCTCAAGTGGGCCGGAGCCCTGCTCGGCGCGCGCGGCGAGGTCCTGCCGATGTCCAGCATCCCGCTGACCATCGAAGGCCAGGTCCGGGTTACGGCCCCGGACGGCACCACCGCACTGCAGACCCTGACCGGCCAGGCCAGGTGCGCCGTGGCCGGCTCACTGGAGCATGTCCGGCTGCTGCCGGAGAACGCGCCCGCGTGCATGGAGGCCCTGACCGCAATCGAGCTGGCCGACTGGGTGATCCTGGGCCCGGGCTCCTGGTACACGTCCGTCCTGCCGCACCTGCTGCTCCCGGAAATGCGCGAGGCCCTGTGCAACACGGCGGCCCGGCGCTGCCTGACGATGAACCTCGCCACGGACACCAAGGAGACCGCCGGCATGAGCGCCGCCGACCACCTCCGGGTGCTGCGCGAGTACGCGCCGGACTTCACGATCGACGTCGTCCTGGCCGATCCGGCGTCGGTCCAGGACGTGCCCGACTTTCAGCACGCGGCCGGAATGCTCGGTGCCGAGGTGGTCTTGGGTAAAGTGGGGGCGTCTGGTCGCCGTCCGGTCCACGATCCGTTGCGGCTGGCGACGGCGTACCACGATATTTTCGGGAATAGTTAGGAAAGGTGCCATGGCACTGACAGCATCAGTCAAGGAAGAACTTTCCCGTCTGGATATCAAGAAATCCTCAGTCCGCAAGGCCGAGGTATCGGCCATGCTCCGCTTCGCGGGCGGGCTGCACATCATTTCGGGCCGCATCGTGATCGAGGCCGAGGTCGACCTCGCCTCGACCGCCCGGCGGCTTCGCGCCGCGATCGCCGAGGTCTACGGCCACCAGAGCGAGATCATCGTCGTCTCCGGCGGCGGCCTGCGCCGCGGCAGCCGCTACGTGGTGCGCGTGGTCCGCGACGGCGAGGCCCTCGCCCGCCAGACGGGCCTCCTGGACACCCGCGGGCGGCCTGTCCGGGGCCTGCCCTCCGTGGTGGTCAACGGCTCCGCCGCGGACGCCGAGGCCGTCTGGCGCGGCGCCTTCCTGGCGCACGGCTCGCTCACCGAGCCCGGCCGCTCCTCCGCCATGGAGGTCACGTGCCCCGGCCCCGAGTCGGCCCTGGCCCTCGTCGGCGCCGCGCGCCGCCTCGGCATCCAGGCCAAGGCCCGCGAGGTCAGGGGAGTGGACCGCGTGGTGATCCGCGACGGCGACACGATCGCCGCGCTGCTGACCCGGATGGGCGCCCACGACGCGCTCATGGTCTGGGAGGAACGGCGCATGCGCAAAGAAGTCCGCGCCACCGCCAACCGGCTCGCGAACTTCGACGACGCCAACCTGCGCCGCTCGGCCCAGGCGGCCGTCGCCGCCGGCGCCCGGGTGGACCGCGCCCTGGAAATCCTGGGCGACGACGTCCCGGACCACCTCAAGTACGCCGGCGAACTGAGGGTTGCGCACAAACAGGCCAGCCTGGACGAGCTGGGACGCCTCGCCGAGCCCGTCATGACCAAGGACGCCATCGCCGGCCGGATCCGCCGGCTCCTGGCCATGGCGGACAAACGGGCCCAGGACCTCGGCATCCCTGGCACGGAGGCCAATGTGACGCCGGAAATGCTCGACGACTAGCCCGCCCCTAGAATCGGATCCAGACGGTGGAAATACCTCGGCGACATCGGAGGTTATGCCCACCGGATCCCGGATTCACCACATACTTCCGGGTGCCTGGCCACCCGGATGCACAATCCGAGATATACCGAACCGGACAACCTGTCCACGACATTGGAGGATTTTGTGACCGAGTACGTACTGCCCGAGCTCGACTATGACTACGCGGCGCTGGAGCCGCACATCTCCGCGAAGATCATGGAGCTGCACCACAGCAAGCACCACGCCGCCTACGTGGCCGGCGCCAACAACGCCCTCGCCCAGCTGGCCGAGGCGCGCGAAAAGGGTGACTTCGCCAACATCAACCGCCTCTCCAAGGACCTCGCGTTCCACACCGGCGGCCACATCAACCACTCCGTCTTCTGGAAGAACCTGTCCCCGGACGGCGGCGACAAGCCCGAGGGCGAGCTCGCGGCTGCCATCGACGACGCCTTCGGCTCCTTCGACGCTTTCCGCGCCCAGTTCAGCGCCGCGGCGCTGGGCCTGCAGGGTTCCGGCTGGGGTTTCCTGGCCTACGAGCCGATCGGCGGCAACCTGGTCATCGAACAGCTCTATGACCAGCAGGGCAACGTCGCACTTGGCACCACCCCGCTGCTGATGCTGGACATGTGGGAGCACGCCTTCTACCTGGACTACGTCAACGTCAAGGCCGACTACGTCAAGGCGTTCTGGAACATCGTGAACTGGGCCGACGTCGCCAAGCGCTTCGACGCCGCCCGCAAGAACGCGACGGGTCTCATCACGCTCTAAGCGTGAGCTGGCCGACACCTGCTTGTAACAAACCTCACATTACGGGCCGTTCGGCCCGAAATGTGGACGGACTGCCCCCGCACTTGCGGGGGCAGTCCCAGTTAAACGTAAGATGGATCACGGAAGGCGGTTAGCCTTCAGCAACGTGGCTGGTCGTCCTCCGATCTGGTAATTATCTCTGCCCAATGGCGTGCGGGATCTGTTAGTTGGCTTGAACGCCTTCTCAACTAGTCGTGCTCGCAAGAGCACCAAGGAGACTGAAAACGTGACGACCCGTATTGGCATCAACGGCTTTGGCCGTATCGGCCGCAACTACTTCCGCGCCGCCCTCGCACAGGGCGCAGACCTTGAGATCGTTGCGGTCAACGACCTCACTAGCCCGGAAGCCCTCGCTCACCTCTTCAAGTACGACTCCGTGGGCGGCCGCCTGGCGGAATCCATCGAGGTCAAGGACGGCAACATCGTCGTCGACGGCAAGACCGTGAAGGTCCTCGCCGAGCGCGATCCCGCCAAGCTGCCCTGGGGCGAGCTGGGCGTCGACATCGTCATCGAGTCCACGGGCTTCTTCACGAAGGCTGCAGACGCGCAGAAGCACATCGACGCCGGCGCCAAGAAGGTCCTGATCTCCGCCCCGGCCTCGAATGAGGACATCACGATCGTGATGGGTGTCAACGACGGGCTGTACGATGACGCCGCGCACCACATCATCTCCAACGCCTCCTGCACCACCAACTGCCTCGGCCCGCTGGCCAAGGTAGTCAACGACGCCTTCGGCATCGAGCGCGGCCTGATGACCACCATCCACGCGTACACCGCCGACCAGAACCTGCAGGACGGCCCGCACAACGACCTCCGCCGCGCCCGCGCCGCCGCCATCAACATGGTCCCCACCTCCACGGGTGCGGCCAAGGCAATCGGCCTGGTCCTGCCGGAACTCAAGGGCAAGCTCGACGGTTACGCCATCCGCGTTCCGGTCCCCACCGGCTCCGCCACCGACCTGACCGTCACGGTGTCCCGCGAGACCACCGTCGAGGAAGTCAACGCCGCCCTGAAGGCCGCCTCCGAGAGCGAAGAGCTCAAGGGCCTGCTGACCTACACGGACGAGCCGATCGTCTCCTCCGACATCGTCGGTGACCCGGCATCATCCATCTTCGACTCCGGCCTGACCAAGGTGATCGGCAACCAGGTCAAGGTTGTGTCCTGGTATGACAACGAGTGGGGCTACTCGAACCGCCTCGTGGACCTCACGGAGCTTGTCGCGTCCAAGCTGGGCTAGGGTAAGACTCATGACATTCCACACCCTCAACGAACTGATCGCTGATGGTGTCCGCGGGCGGTACGTTCTGGTCAGAAGTGACCTGAACGTGCCGCTCGACGGCTCTACAGTGACTGACGACGGCCGCATCAAGGCCTCCCTGCCAGTGCTGGCGAAGCTCACGGACGCCGGTGCCCGCGTGCTGGTTACAGCACACCTGGGCCGCCCCAAGGGCGCCCCCGAGGACAAGTACTCGCTCAAGCCCGCCGCCGCGCGGCTGGCCGAGCTTGCCGCGTTCAAGGTCTCGCTTGCCGCCGATACGGTCGGCGAGTCGGCCAAGGAACTGGCCTCCGGGCTCCAGGACGGCGAAGTGCTGGTCCTGGAAAACGTGCGCTTCGACGCCCGGGAGACCTCCAAGGACGACGCCGAACGCGGCGCCTTCGCGGACGAGCTCGTCGCCCTCACGGGTGACAACGGCGCCTTCGTCGATGATGCCTTCGGTGCCGTGCACCGCAAGCACGCGAGCGTGTACGACGTCGCGACGCGGCTGCCGTCCTACCAGGGCGACCTCGTCCGCACGGAGGTCGAGGTGCTGCGCAAGCTGACCACCGACACCCAGCGGCCCTACGTCGTCGTTCTCGGCGGCTCCAAGGTCTCGGACAAGCTCGCCGTCATCGACAACCTCATCGGCAAGGCGGACACGATCCTGGTGGGCGGCGGCATGCTGTTCACCTTCCTCGCGGCCGCTGGCCACGAGGTCGCGGGCAGCCTGCTCGAAGAGGACCAGATCCCGGTCGTCCAGGACTACCTGAAGCGGGCCGCGGACGCCGGTACCGAGTTTGTTGTGCCCACCGACGTTGTGGTGGCCAGCAAGTTCGCCGCCGACGCCGGGCACGAGACCGTCGCGGCCGACGCCATCGGTTCCAGCAGCTTCGGCGCCCAGGGCATCGGCCTGGACATCGGACCGGAATCGGCAGCGGCCTTCGCGGAACGGATCAAGGGCGCCAAGACGGTGTTCTGGAACGGTCCCATGGGCGTGTTCGAATTCGCGGCCTTCGCCGCCGGTACCCGGGCGATTGCCCAGGCGCTGACGGAGACGGACGCATTCACGGTGGTCGGCGGCGGAGATTCCGCGGCCGCGGTCCGGACCCTCGGCTTCGCCGATGACCAGTTCGGCCACATTTCCACCGGCGGCGGCGCAAGCCTGGAGTACCTTGAAGGCAAGGAACTTCCCGGCCTGAGCGTCCTGGACCGTTAAAACCGTCCGCTAACACTGACCGCCAACTACCAGCGCCGCGGCCCGGCACATCAGCGCCAGCCGCAGGAAACCAAGCCGGCAGGGTGCCCCTCCGCAAGGAACCGGGCACCCTGCGGGCTGTTCACACGACAAGCACTCTTGGAGATCACGTGACCACGTCAACCAACGGTAAATTCGACCGCAAGCCCTTCATCGCCGGTAACTGGAAGATGAACATGGACCACGTCCAGGGCATCACCCTCCTGCAGAAGCTTGCGTGGACCCTGTCCGACGCCAAGCACGATTTCAGCCGGGTGGAGGTTGCCGTCTTCCCGCCGTTCACGGATCTCCGTGGCGTCCAGACCCTCGTCCAGGGCGACGAGCTTGCCGTCGCGTACGGCGGCCAGGACCTCTCCCAGTTCGATTCCGGCGCCTATACCGGTGATATCTCCGGCCAGTTCCTGGCCAAGCTCGGCTGCGGCTACGTCCTGGTCGGCCACAGTGAACGCCGCACCATCCACAACGAATCAGACTCCGTCCTTAACGCCAAGACCAAGGCCGCTTTCCGGCATGGCATCACGCCGGTCCTGTGCGTCGGTGAAGGCCTTGAGGTCCGGCAGGCCGGCACTCACGTGGATCACACGCTGGCCCAGCTGCGCGCCGGCGTCGAGGGGCTCACCCCGGAACAGGCTGCCGAGCTCGTCGTCGCCTACGAGCCCGTCTGGGCCATCGGCACGGGCGAGGTCGCGGGGCCGGAGGACGCGCAGGAAATGTGCGCAGCCATCCGTGCCGAACTGTCCACACTCTTCGGAGCCGACGTCGCGGCCAAGACCCGGCTGCTCTACGGCGGTTCGGTCAAGGCCAACAACGCGGCCTCGATCCTGAAGGAGCGCGACGTCGACGGCTTGCTGGTCGGCGGTGCCAGCCTGGACGCTGCCGAGTTTGCTAATATTGTCAGGTTCGAGAGTCACCTGTTGACGGATTAGTCCGGACACAGCTTTGGCCCCCGCAATCCAAATCTTCTGAAAGGCCGTCGTGGACGTTCTTCATGTCATTCTGCAGGTCCTCCTGGGCATCACCAGCCTCCTGCTGACGTTGCTCATCCTGCTCCATAAGGGACGCGGAGGCGGCCTGTCGGACATGTTCGGCGGCGGCATGAGTTCGGGCCTGAGCTCCTCCGGTGTCGCGGAGCGGAACCTCAACCGCTTCACGGTCATCCTCGGAATCACTTGGGGCGTCGTGATCATTGCGCTGGGCCTGCTGATGCGGTTCAGCACCGGAGCCGACTCCTAGGAGTCGTCCTCAAAAACTTCATAAGGGGCCTTGCGGCCCTCCCTGCATCGGGAACTCTCGAACTACACTGCTGAAGGCAAGCACCATTCCACCAGCTGAGTAGCCAGGAGTTCCCGATGCTGCATTCTGCTTCCGGATTCAAAGGAATCCGTGTGGGCGCTACCGAAGGGGCCTCGCCCCGCCACGAACCACTCAACGGGGCCGGCGCACGCCAGCCCCGTATTCGCGTCTCCTACCGGTGCGCCAAAGGCCATGAAACCTCGCTCGTGTTCGCGCAGCTGCCCGAGGAACAGATCCCGGGGGTGTGGGACTGCCGTCGCTGCGGCGGCACGGCAACCCGCGACGGAGCGAAATTCGCCCTCGAGGACGTGCCGGCCGAGGGCTTCAAAACGCACCTGGAATACGTTAAAGAACGGCGCTCCAGCCAGGACGCCGAAGACGTGCTGGCTGGAGCGCTGGAACGGCTACGCGCCGGACGGACCCTTCCGGACGAGCTGCTCCGGGACCCGTGAGGCCGCGTTTTCGTCAATCAGCCACAGGGTTTCCCGGCGGCCGCGGGGTCCGGCCGCGGGAACCTGCACAGGGTTGGCGCCGGCAAGCGCCAGGCCCACGGCTCCCGCCTTGTCCTCACCGGCAACCACCATCCACACCTCAGAAGCCGTATTGATGGCCGGCAGGGTCAGTGACACCCGGCCCAGCGGCGGCTTGGGGGAGTTATGCACCCCCACGACGGTCAGTTCCTTCTCCCGGATGCCGGCCTGCTCCGGGAAGAGCGACGCGACGTGCGCGTCCGGGCCGACACCGAGCAGGACGATGTCCAGGCGGGGCAGCATCCCGGGACGTTCCGGCCTGTCGTCGGACATGTCCGCAGCATGTTCGGCGGCGGCCGCCTCAGCCAGACGGCGCGCATAATCCGCTGCAGCCTCATCGGGGCTGGCGAAATCATCCGCGGATCCGGGCACGTGGACGCGCGCCGGATCAACGGCGATATGGGACAGGAGAGCCGCGTCGGCCTGGCGGGCGTTGCGTTCGGCGTCGTCGGCCGGCAGGAAGCGCTCGTCGCCCCACCAGAAGTTCACCTTGGACCAGTCGACGGCGGGCGCCGCCGGCGATTCAGCCACGGCCTTGAGCGAACCGATGCCCATCGTGCCCCCGGTAAGCACCACCGTTGCCTCGCCGTGCCGGTCCTGGATATCGACCAGCTTAGTGATGAGGCGGGCGGCGATTGCAGCCATCAGGACGGTTGAGTCAGGATGGATGCTTACTCTGGGGTCAGCGCTCACTGGGACGGACACTCCTTAGGTTGGTACGTGGCAGTCCCATAGTAATCACTTCGCCGAAGACTTCGTCGGGGTCCAGGCGGCGGAGCTCCTCCGCGAGGCAGTCCTTGAGGCTGCGGCGGGGCAGGGAGATCCGCTGTGCGGGCTGGCCGGGCTGGGTCAGTTCCGCGATGGTCAGTCCGGGCCGGAAGAGCTGGATGTCGCCGCCTGGCCGGGTGAGGCGGACGCGGCGGATGCCGGTGCCGGCCGGGTCCGCGACGATCGTCACGGGGACATCCAGGGCCAGGGTGAGCCAGGCCGCGAGCAGGATGGTGGAGGGGGAGTCCGAGGCCCCTTCGACGGCGACGGCGGTGACCGGTGAGTCGTCGACCTGGTCCAGGACCGCGGCGAGCTGGATGCGCCAGTTGGTCAGGCGGGTCCAGGCGAGGTCCGTGTCGCCGGCCTTGTACGTGGCCCGGATGTTTTCCAGCGCCGCGACCGGGTCGGCCTCGTTGGCCGAGTCGGTGATCCGGCGGTGCGCGATGCTCCCGATCGAGGTCTGGCAGGCGTTCCGGGGGGCGCCGTGCGGCCACCAGGCCACGATCGGGGCGTCCGGGAGCAGCAGGGCCGCGACCAGCGATTCGCTTTCCTCGGCGAGTTCGCCGTAGCCGCGCAGCAGGATGACCTCGGAGGCCCCGGCGTCGCCGCCGACCCGGATCTGGGCGTCCAGCCGGGTCGGGGCGGAGGCCCCGGCGTCGGCGAGGACGATGATCCGGCACGGGTGTTCGCGGCTGGCCTCGTTGGCGGCCTCGATGGCCTCCTCCTCGAGCCCGGAGCGGGTGACGACCACGAGGGTCAGCACCCGGCCCAGGGCGATCACGCCGCCCTGCTCGCGCAGGGCCATGATCTTCTTGGAGATCTTGGAGGTGGTGGTGTCGGGAAGATCTACGATCATGGCCTTCTCCAGGTTCGTCCGTCGCGGGCAAGGAGTTCATCGGCCGAGGCCGGGCCCCAGCTGCCGGGCCGGTACGGCTCGGGCTGTTCGGGCAGGGACGCCCAGTAGTCCTCGAACGGGTCAAGGATCTTCCAGGACAGCTCGACCTCGGCGTGGCGGGGGAACAGCGGGGGCTCGCCGAGGAGCACGTCGAGGATGAGGCGTTCGTACGCTTCGGGGCTGGACTCGGTGAAGGAGTGGCCGTAGCCGAAGTCCATGGTGACGTCGCGGACCTCCATCTGGGTGCCCGGGACCTTGGACCCGAACCGGATGGTGGCGCCCTCGTCGGGCTGGACCCGGATGACCACGGCGTTCTGGCCGAAGTCGTCCTCGCTGTGGTCGCGGAACAGCAGGTTGGGTGCGCGTTTGAACACGACGGCGATTTCCGTCACCCGGCGCCCCAGCCGCTTGCCGGCGCGCAGGTAGAACGGCACGCCGGACCAGCGGCGGGTGTTGATGTCCACCCGGATCGCGGCGAACGTCTCGGTCTTCGAATCGGCCGGGATGCCTTCTTCCTCCAGGTAGCCCAGGACCTCCTCGCCGCCCTGCCAGCCGCCGGTGAACTGGCCGCGGGCGGAGTGGGTGGAGAGATCGTGCGGGAGCCTGACGGCGGCGAGGACCTTTTCCTTCTCCGCCCGCAGGTCATCGGCGTTGAAGGAGATCGGCTCCTCCATGGCCGTCAGGGCCAGGAGCTGGAGCAGGTGGTTCTGGATGACGTCGCGGGCCGCGCCCACGCCGTCGTAGTAGCCCGCCCGGCCGCCGGTGCCGATGTCCTCGGCCATGGTGATCTGGACGTGGTCCACATAGTTGGCGTTCCAGAGCGGCTCGAAGAGCTGGTTCGCGAAGCGCAGCGCCAGGATGTTCTGCACCGTCTCCTTGCCCAGGTAGTGGTCGATCCGGAACACCGCGTCCGGCGGGAACACCGACTCGACGATGTCGTTGAGCTGCCGGGCCGACTCCAGGTCGTGCCCGAACGGCTTCTCGATCACCACCCGGCGCCACTTGTCGCCCTCGGCCTGCGCCAGGCCGTGCTTGGAGAGCTGGCGGCAGACCTGCTCGAAGGCCTTCGGCGGGATCGAGAGGTAGAACGCGTGGTTGCCGCGGGTCCCGCGCTGCTCGTCGAGCTCATCGATCGTTTCGGACAATCGCTTGAACGCCTCGTCGTCGTCGAACTCGCCCTGCACGAAGCGGATGCCCTCGGAGAGCTGCTTCCAGACCGTTTCATCGAACGGGGTCCGGGCGTAGGCCTTGACGGACTCCTTGACCTCCGCAGCGAAGTCCTCGTTCTCCCACTTCCGGCGGGCAAAGCCCACCAGGGCGAAGCTCGGCGGCAGCAGCCCGCGGTTGGCGAGGTCATACACCGCCGGCATGAGCTTCTTGCGGGCGAGATCCCCGGTCACCCCGAACAGGACCAGCGAAGACGGTCCGGCGATACGGTTCAGACGGCGGTCACGGGGGTCCCGGAGCGGATTACGCCTCCGGCCGGCCGTGGTCCTGCCGCCGTTGTAGGTTTCTGGCATGGTTGCTTGGGTGCCTTAGCTTTCAGTGGAAGATGCGGCGTGGCCGGCGAGGGACGTGACGAGCTCCTGGAGCTGCTTCACGCCCGCTGCGCGGTCGGTCAGGTGCAGCCGGAGGACCGGACGGCCGTGCTCGGACAGGACCTGGGCGTCGCCTGCGGCCTGTGCCGAGATCAGCTCGCCGAAAGTAAACGGACGGTCCGGGATGGCGAGGTCCGTGGCAGAGTCAGCCGTGACCTGCAGGAACACACCGATCGCGGGTCCGCCCTTATGGAACTGGCCCGTGGAGTGCAGGAACCGCGGGCCCCAGCCGAAGGTGACCGGGCGGCCGCTGACCGCCGCCAGTTCGTCCCGGACGCCCTCGAGGCTGGCATAGGCGAGCCGGTCGAAATAGGCCTGGACGCTGAGGTAGTTGTCCGGGCCCAGCTCGGCCAGCAGGGCGCTGACGGCCTCTGCCGCGGTGGCTGCGTTGCCAAGCCAGGCTCCGCCGCGGACCTCGATGGCACCATCAACAAACGCTGCGGGTGTGGGTTCGGGCTGGGCGTCCAGCAGGCCGCGTGCGGCCACCTTGGCGGCCTCGACGTCGGGCTGGTCAAACGGGTTGATGCCCAGCAGCCGGCCGGCCACGGCGGTGGCGAATTCCCACACCATCATCTGGGTCGGCAGGCCGCCGGCGATCGCGACCTCGTTCTCGCGCAGCTGCACGTCGTCGGCGTCAGCCGAGACGAGCCGGACGACCAGGACATCCGGTGCCCCAAGGGTGGCTTCGGGGGAGTCGGGACCGGCCACCACCGGCAGGACGCCGGTGCCCAGCTTGCCGGTGGATTCGGCGATGAGCTGTTCGGCCCAGTCGGCGAAACCGACGATGCCGGACCCGTCTTCGGCGATGACGATCTTGTTGCGCAGCGGGCTCGTGCCGCCCAGGGCGGTACCCAAGGCCAGGCCGATGTTGTCTTCGGAGTCGTCGTTGAGGATCTCGGCGGCTTCCTCGGCCTCATCCAGGAAGGCCTGGATGTCCACGCCGGCCAGCCCGCAGGGGACCAGTCCGAACGCGGTCAGCGCCGAGAAGCGGCCGCCGACGTTAGGGTCGGCGTTGAAGACGGCGCGGTAGCCGGCCTCACGCGAGGCCTTGTCCAGCGGCGAACCCGGGTCGGTGACGATGATGATCCGGCTCTTCGCGTTGATGCCGGCGTCGGTGAAAGCCTGCTCGAAGATCCGGCGCTGCGAATCGGTTTCCACGGTGGAGCCGGACTTGGACGAAACAACAATCGCCGTTTCGGCCAGGCGGTCCGCCAGGGCGGCACTGACCTGTTCGGGGTCGGTGCTGTCCAGCACGGTCAGCTCGACGCCAGCGGTGCCCGCAATGACTTCAGGCGCCAGGGAGGAACCGCCCATCCCGCACAGGACGATGCGCGTCACGCCCTCGCCCCTCAGTGCGTCGCGGAGTGCCAGGATGTCGCCGACCAGCGGCTGGGAGACGGTGGCCGCCTCGACCCAGCCCAGCCGGACAGCGGATTCGGCCTCGGCGTCGGGTCCCCAGAGGGTATGGTCCTTCGCGAAGATCCGGGTCGCAATGCGGTCCTCCAGCAGTGCGGGGAGGTGCTGCTCATGGGCCTGGCGGGCTGCGCCGGTGGCGTCGTAGCTGAGTGTGCTCATGGTGGGTTAGGAAGCCTTCCGTGCAGAGGCCAGGGCGCCTTCGACGTCGCCCAGCAGTTCCTTCCAGCTGGCCACGAACTTGTCCAGGCCCTCGGACTCAAGCAGTGCCACGACGTCGTTGTAGGAGATCCCCAGCGCGTCGAGGGAGTTCAGCGTCGCGTTGGCGTCGTCGTAGCCGCGGGTGACGGTGTCGCCCGTGACCGTGCCGTGGTCAAACGTGGCGTCCAGGGTCTTCTCCGGCATGGTGTTGACCACGCCCGGTGCGACGAGTTCGGTGACGTAGAGGGTGTCCGGGTAGGCCGGGTCCTTCACGCCGGTGGAGGCCCACAGCGGACGCTGCGGCAGGGCGCCGGCTTCGGCCAGGAGGGCCCAGCGCTCGGTGGAGAAGAGCTCCTCGTAAACCTGGTAGGCCAGGCGGGCGTTGGCCAGGCCGGCCTTGCCCTTGAGTGCCTTGGCTTCGTCGGTGCCGATGGCGTCGAGGCGCTTGTCGATTTCGGCGTCGACGCGGGAGACGAAGAACGAGGCGACGGAGTGGATCGTGGACAGATCGTGGCCGTTGCCCTTGGCCTGCTCCAGGCCGGACTGGAAGGCGTTGATCACGGCGCGGTAGCGTTCCAGCGAGAAGATCAGGGTCACGTTGACGCTGATGCCCTCGGCCAGAGTAGCCGTGATGGCCTCGAGGCCTTCGAGGGTTGCCGGGATCTTGATCAGGACGTTGTCCTTGTTGACCTTCTTGTAGAGGTGCTTCGCCTCCGCGATGGTGCCGGCAGTGTCCCAGGCCAGGCGCGGGTCCACTTCGATGGACACGCGGCCGTCGACGCCCTTGGTCGCGGCGGCGACGGGAGCGAAGAGGTCGCAGGCGTCGGCGACGTCGGTGGTGGTGATTTCGAAGACGGTCTCTTCAACGGTGGCACCGGCCGCGGCCTGGGCTGCGATGACGGCGTCGTAGTCGTGACCGGTGGTGATGGCCGCGTGGAAGATGGACGGGTTGGTGGTGACGCCAACGACGTTCTTCTCTTCGATGAGCTTGGCCAGGGTGCCGGTCTGCAGGCGGCCGCGGGAGAGGTCGTCGAGCCAGATCGAGACGCCGGCGTCGGAGAGCTGCTGGGTGGGGGTAGTCATGTCATAACTCCTGGAAATGATGGGTTCCGGGGGCACAGCGTCCCCCGGAACCGAGGGGGTGGGTCAGTTGGTGACGCTGGCGAGGGAGTCCTTCGCGGCGGCGGCGACGGCTTCGGCGGTGATGCCGAACTCCTGGAACAGGCGCTTGTAGTCCGCGGACGCACCGAAGTGCTCGAGGCTGATGGAACGGCCGGCGTCGCCGACGAATTCCTTCCAGCCCAGGGCCAGTCCGGCCTCGACGGAGACGCGGGCCTTCACGGCGGCGGGCAGCACGGCTTCGCGGTAGGCGGCGTCCTGCTTGTTGAACCATTCCACGCAGGGCATGGACACGACCCGGGTGGGGATGCCTTCGGCCTGCAGGGCCTCCCGGGCGTTCACGGCCAGCTGGACCTCGGAGCCGGTGCCGATCAGGATGACCTCAGCCGGGACCGTGGCGCCGTCCTTGGAGGCTTCGGCCAGGACGTAGCCGCCCTTCGCGACGCCGGTCACGGCGCCGAAGGTGTCGCCGTCGGCGTCACCCTCGCCGCGGGCGTACGTGGGGATGTTCTGCCGGGTCAGGACGATGCCGGCCGGGTTCTCGTGGTTCTCGAGCATGACCTTCCACGCCGCGGCGACCTCGTTCGCGTCACCGGGGCGGACGACGTCCAGGCCGGGGATGGCGCGCAGGGACGCGAGCTGCTCGACGGGCTGGTGGGTGGGGCCGTCCTCGCCCAGGCCGATGGAGTCGTGCGTCCAGACGTACAGGGACGGCACGCCCATGAGGGCACCGAGCCGGATCGCCGGGCGCTGGTAGTCGGAGAAGATCAGGAACGTGCCGGAGAACGCCCGGGTCGGCCCGTGCAGCG